>NZ_CP029642.1:3113658-3736390 GCF_003268655.1 Arthrobacter dokdonellae
CTACATCGTCATCGAAGGTGCGGGACGCATGCGCGTGGATGACGAGACCTTCGACATCGCTGCCGGGGATTCGGTGCTCGCCCGTGTGGGGACGACCCACGACTTGCGCAACACCGGCGACGGGCCGCTCAAAATGCTGATCGTCTGGGGAAAACCAGGGTCAGCGGACTATTCGAATTTTGGCTCCGCAAAGTCGGCAGAGGCCGCACGCGCTCACCGTGCCCGCCCAGCATAGAGTTGCAGGGAATACCTTCGGGGTTCGCGGGACATGAGCCGCCGGGCTCACCTGGGAACGTCCAGCGTCCGCATCTTAGCGTCGGACGGGACCCGACTGCGCCAAAGGACAACATTTGGGTTTCCACCCCTGGGTGGTCCGGCCCAGCGGCTCAAGAACGCCAAGCCAGCCGTCAAAAAAGGGCACCGGCCCGGTCAGGCTGAATTTCATCAAACGCCTGGGCCGCGCAGCGATCCGCAACCTCAGATCCCGTGGTCGGGACAGGCGTCAACGCTTGATCACTCAAGGGCCGGCGAAAACGATGACTCCCCACCGATCACGGATGTTGAGTCGTGCCCACCGCTTGGGCCCGGTCCGGATCCAGATGGGGACGGCTCAGTTCAGGGATCCCTGCGCCAAATTGGTAGTTGGGAGGTCAATGATCGGCACCCTGACCCGTTGAATTGCCCACTGGGGAACCACACAGGGCACGAACGGGCCACCGACGCAGTGGAAGCTGGATCCCCCGCCGCCGGGCTGCCGATTGAGGCAACTCCCGCGCCTGGATGACCGGGCCAAGCCCCAGGCTCAGTCTTTTGGAACCCGGTCCTTGGGCACACGCGAGACCCATGTCCTGGCGCCGCAGTGCGGACAGGTGGCCAGCTTCTGGCTGAACCTATGCGGTGTCAGTGCGGCCACGAAGGGGGAAATGGCGAACGTCTCGCCGCATTGCCCGCACTGGAACTCCGAGTTCCTGTTAAGCACCGCCTGCGCGACGACGTAGAGTGCCAGCACGACGACGATGACAATCACGGGGACCAGGCTACTGTGCATTTCATCATCCTTTGGGGCCGCAGGTAGGGCAGCAGCACAAGAATATGCCTTCCCGGCAACGCCGGAGCAACCGCCGCCCCATCTAACAGCGGAATCATAGGAAACGCACAGCATACGGCCGGGTCCTTGGCGGCGCCTTGACGTAGCCTGTCCTATGAGCGGTCCAGTCAGGGCCCGTTCGCACCGGAAGGCACGATGAACGATCCATTAAGTCCACCGCCTGATCCTGCACCGATCCTGGACGTTGACGGCCTGGTGGTCCGGTACGGGACAAAAACCGCGGTTGAAGGGGTCAACCTTCAGATCAGCCGGGGTGAGATCTTTGGCCTGCTCGGACCGAACGGTGCGGGCAAGACGAGCACACTGAGCGCGATCGAAGGCCTTCTGAAGCCGGCTGCCGGTACCGTCATGGTGGACGGGGTGGACATCCAGCGCGACCCGCTCGCGGCGAAGGCACGCCTGGGCGTTCAGCTGCAGGCCTCCAGTTTCCAGTCGGAGCTGACCATTGAGCAGATCGTGAGGCTGTACGCGGGCCTGTACAGCCTGCGGATCACCAGGGCGGACATCGCCGACCGGATTCGCAGCATCGGGCTCGGTGACGAGCTGGGAAAGACGTTCAAGTCACTCTCCGGCGGGCAGCAACAAAGGTTGTCCCTGCTGATCGCCGTGATCCACGAGCCGATCCTGTTGCTGCTCGATGAGCCAACCTCGGGACTGGACCCGCAGTCACGACGCCAGTTGTGGGACCGCATCGAGACGCTGCGCACCGGCGGCGGCAGCATCCTACTGACGACCCATTCGATGGAAGAAGCGCAGGCAGTGTGCGATCGTGTCGCGATCATCGACCATGGCAGGCTGCTCACCCTCGACACGCCGGCGGGACTGATCGCCAAGCACCGGAACGACCCGCGGGTGGTGCAGGTCGCCCGCGGCGACGTGACCCTTGAAGACGTGTTCATCGGACTGACAGGGAGCGAAATCCGTGGCTGATTCAACCACCACCCCCACCGGCAGCGCGGGCGTCCGCCCGGAGATCGGCCTGATTTTCGGGGCGTTGCTGCGCGCCGACTTCACCGTCTTGCTGCGCAGCGGCCGGACCCTGCTGCTTAACTTCGCGGTCCCAATCTTCATCCTGGTCATCATCGGCCTGCGCGCCCCCAAGGGCGGAGCATCCGCATTCGCCGGTCCCGGGTTCATTGTCGCACTTGCCCTGACGTACGGGCTGATGGCGTCCAGCCTGATCGGCTACTCCAACACGATCGCCCGCGACCGGGAAGCAGGCGTCTTCCAGCGCCTGCGCGTCACCCCGGCCCCCACCTGGGCGATCATGGCCAGCCGCCTGGCCGTGCAGATCATTGTCGACCTCATCATGACCATCATCGTCGTCATCCTCGGCGGCATCATCACCAAGACAGCCTTCAGCCCAGGCCAATATCTCCTGCTGGTGTGTGTGTCGATCCTGGGCGGGGCCATGTTCCTCGCCATTGCCCAGGGACTCGTTGCCCTCGTCAGAAACGCAGCCGTGATCAACGCCGTGGGCCGCATCCTCTACATCGTCTTCCTGCTGCTTGGGCTTCTGGGCGCCAGCGGTATCCTCGGCACCACCCTCCACGCCATCGCCGACTGGTCCCCCGTCGGGGCCATGATCAACCTCTACGCCGGAGTGCTGAATCTCTCCGGCTGGGACTGGACCGACACCAACGGCCTCATCGCCACCGCCGGCTACATCATCATCGGCGCCTTCATCGGCATCCGCTGGTTCCGCTGGGACGCACGGTAAAGACACGGTAAAGACACGGTAAAGTCAGGGGAACGAATGTCGCAGGATGAAAAGGAACCGCCAACGGATTCCGAAGGACCGAACGGAAAGAAGGGCAGACCGTGGTTCCGACGGAACCGGTTCGGCCCGGGATGGCACCCAAGTTCCTGGCAGGGCGGGCTGATACTGGCCGTCGCCGTCGCCGCGATCGTTACCGTTGTCGTGCTGTTCAGAACCGGGGTGCTGTGATGCGGCCGCCGTCGTGAATGGCTTCCTCGCCTGGGTCGCGGGTTCCGGTGTCGTGCAGGGTGTGATCATGGGCCTTACCTTCGCGTACCTGACCACGGTCCTGGCCTTGAACGCCATAGCGAAGACCGAGACCAAGACCGTCAACGGCTGGAGCGCGATCCCCCACGCCGGCCGGCCCGGCAACGGACTGCTGGTGCGGGCGGCACTGCAGAAGGCCCTGCCGGTTGTCAACGTGTTCGAAGAGGCCGCCTACTGGACGGCGACCAGCGATGACGCAGGGGCGCGCCTCAGCGGGGAGCACGCCTATCGCCTTCGCTTTTCGGCCGGCCAGCTTCCACCGACCGACGCCTTCTGGTCGCTCACAGCCACGGACACCGTCGGCTACAAAATCAGCACGCCCATCGGCCGATCGAGCGTGGACAGCCATTCCGGTCTGCTGAAGAACGCCGACGACTCCGTCGACATCCTGCTGCAGCCCAACCAGCCATCCGGTGCCGCACGGAACTGGCTGGCAACGCCGCCAGGCCGGTTCAAGCTCATGCTCCGCGCCTACCTGCCGGGATCCGCCATCATGGACGGCAATTACGAGGTACCGCCGGTGGTTGAGGTCCGGTCATGAATCGCCTGATTCTGAAGCACGGCGCCGCGGTCACTTTCGTCATTCTTGCGCTCTTCGCTTGGGTCATCTACCGGCGGATCGTCGATGGCGGTCTGGACGCGATCATTCCGCTGGCGGTAACGGCCGTGGCAGTGTGGGTGATCGGAACCTTAGCCCTCATCTACTTCTGGCCCCGGATCACGGTCGGCGGCTTCAAGCGCATAATCGTCAGCCGCGGCTTGGGCGGCGGTCCGATCCCCGTCAACACGGTCTACGCCGTGACCGAGAGCGCCTCGCAGTCCGCTTCGTCCGGCAGCGTCATCGCAACCGGCACCGACGACGTTCTATACGTCGGCGGGTGGCTTGATGTAAAGGCCGGACCGCAGGTGCTGCACGTGCCCGAGATGGAAGGCCGCTACTACAGCGTGCAGTTCACCGATCCGGGCAGCGGCGCCAATTTCGCCTACGTCGGCAAACGCACCACCGGCACCACGGCCGGCAACTTCCTTCTCTGCGAACCCAAGTGGGGAGGCCACACGCCCGAAGGGACGACTCGGATCGAAGTGCCGCATCACGCCGCATTGCTCATCGGTCGAGTGTTCGTCGCTGACGAGGGCGATCACGGAGCGGCCTACGCACTCGCCAAACAAATCCAGCTCACACCACTTAAACTCGAGTGCCAACGTTAACCCGGACCAGGTCCACCATCAGGTGGACTTGGCCTCGCGAGCCTGCTGGGGGCTGCCGTCAACCTATGCTTGACGACAGATCACCGTCAATCTACGCTTGACGCATGGAAGATTTTCCCGTCTCACTAGACACTCTGATTGCTTTTGTTCATGCCATCCATCCTGAGGGTGACGCACTGGAGGCACTGTCCGATGCGATCCGCGTCTCGCGCCGCACCGAAGATCAGGCAGATGCGCTCATCGGCCACTTTGTCGACCAGGCCCGTCGGACCGGCGCTTCCTGGAGCCAGATCGGCGAAAGCATGGGGGTCTCGAAGCAGGCCGCACAGCAACGGTTTGTGGCCCGGCCATCCCACCCCATCCCTGGTGGGCAGGGCAGGATCGTCGAGCGGTTCGCTCCGCGCGCCCGCCATGCACTGGTCGTCTCGCGCCGGCTCGCCGCCGACGACGCGCAGGCCACCGAGACCGAGCCGCGCCATATCGTCGGCGCCCTGTTGAGCGAACCGGAAAGCATTGCGGCCGCGGCCATTCGCACACTGGGTGTGAGCGGGGAGAGCTTGTTCGCCGCGCTCCGCCTTCCACCCATCATCGCCGTGGAACCGACCGCGACCACTGAACAGGCCCATTCCCTACAGTTCGGTACCGACGCGAAGAAAATGATCGCGCATGCCCTGGACGTCGCCCTGCACTACGTTCACAACTACATCGGAACGGAGCACCTGCTCCTCTCCGCCGCCGCCGAGGGTCCGGAAAAAGCTGCTCTCGAGGCACTCGGTCTCAGCATCGCCCAACTCCGCCCTGTGATCGAAAACCAACTGACGGCCCGCCGCGAAGCAAAGGAACCCGGACCCCGGTGATGAGGACCGGTGCCAAATGCAACAGACCCTTCGCGGGGACAAAGCATTCAGGTCCGGAGGAGCCTCGCCGCCCCACAGGGGGTGCCGCGTCTGGACCCCGCCAAGGTCGGTGGCCCGACAGGTGAGCGCAGGCCGCGCGGCGAAGTTGTTGGCCTCGAATTCAGCCGGTTGTCCGCCCGCCCAGCTGCGACTCCGCCGCTGCCTAACGCATGGCGGGACGGCGACGGGGGTTCAAGCGAAGGGTTGGGCAGGTCTATGGAATGTGGCGGTTGATCCAGCGCAGCACCGGGCCGAGGACGGGGCGTTCGTGCCAGCGGCGCTGCATGATGGTTTCCCGGCTTCGCCGAAGGGCGTGTGCCTGCCGTCGGGACCAGGCGCCCTTGTCTTCCGACGTCAGTTCCCGGGCTCTTCTGCGCAGCGAGACGGTGCAGTTGACGCACACGCCGGCCTCGGGTCTGGCTCCCAGACGGAGGATGCCTGCTTCAGGGAAATTTCGGCCACAGCACCAACACAACTGTTGGCTGCCTTCGGGGCCTGGATTCGTTGTCGTCATGGGTGCATCATGTCACGTGGTCAGCGGGGAGCCGAGCTGCTGTTGAGGATCGCCGGCTGTCCCCCCGGGGACACCGGCATCCCTGATGGCGGTGCCGGTGCTTTTTGCGGAGCGGGACGCGTAGTGGTACCGGCTCAGGCTGGTGGTGAATAGTGGACGGTCGCCGGCCGAACCTTGGCCGTTCCCTGTCGCGGACTTATCCTGAACAGGTGGACGGAAGCGAACTGAGGTATCAGGGCCAACGTGAGTTGCTCGGCGAGACGGTTGCCCACCTTGGGGTCATCGATCCGAGAATCCGGGCTGCCGTGATGGCGCGCGGTGCCGGAGGTGAATCTGCCATTGCGGAGCCGTACGAGGCGTTGTCCCACCAGATTGGGGAGGCCTCGTATCAGGTCACCGATAACCAGGTGGAGGCTGTGCGGACGTCGGCCGGGAGCGACAAGGGTGCGTTTGAGGTGATTGTGGCGGCCAGTGTTGGCGCCGGGGTGATGCGGTGGGATGCAGCCTGCCGGGCGATCGGGGGTCTTGATGATGCGCCTGCGTGAGATCGAGCGTGGGGACCGGCTGTCAAGCCGGTTACTCTTCACAGTGATTTCCGTCGTGTCGGGAAGCCGATTCCCGGATGCCGCGCGGGTCGCCCTTTATCACCGTGACTTCGCCGGGCCGGTGCTCAATGCGTGGACGCACCAGGTCATGCGCGGTCCGAGCGAGTGGTCGGTCGGCGAACGGGAGTTGATGGCGGCGATGGTGGCGCGATTCAACTCGTGTCCATTCTGTGTTGGTGCCCACGGTGCGGTCGCAGCACACGGCCTCGGCGCCGGGGTTGTCGAGGCTGCCTTGAGAGACTACCGGTCTGCCCCGATTTCCGGCGTTCTCCGAGCGGCCCTGACTTTCATTGAGAAGATGACCCGCGACCCGGAAGGGCTGGGGGTCGAGGATGCGCGGGCAGCGACCCTGGCGGGCGTCAGCAGGAATCAGCTGGCCGACGCCGCGGCGGTCGCGACCGTCTTCAACATCGTCACGCGCTACGCGAATGCGTTGGATTTCGAGATCCCCAGCCCAAGCGACTTCGCGAAGTCAGCCAGGACCCTCCTGAAACGCGGCTACAAATAAAGGTCAGCACCCGGTCGCGCGTGTCCCGCCCACGTGGGGCGCGGGCAGTGATGAGGGCAGGGAGCCCGCCTGGGATCAGGCAGTGCGGAACCCTCGAGGATGAAGCGCGCCGACCGGACCCAGGAGGGCTCCGGGCGGCGCCGCCAGGATTCCCCGAAGGACCGTCATTCCGGGGTTGCCCATGAAATGCCGTTGGGTACCGTGTCACGCCCTGCGGAAGACAGAGCCAATGATGGTTCGACGCGAACAGGACGCGGCAGGGGCGGACCCGCCCTGCTGATCCTCGGAAGCCTCGCAGCCGGCCGAATCACGGTTACGCGAACGTGCAGGATACCGGGGAATCCGCCGGGCCCGCCCGTATGCGCGTAGCCGCCCTCATTTCGTGCGCGATGCGGTCGCGCACTGGCCGCCCCTGCTGGGCAAGGGCCCGGGTCGGCAAACATGACGGCGGACCTGTTCGGTGCCGCACTCCGGGCCTGGGTTCGTCCATGTTTCAACGGCCCGGACAGCATGTGCCGGCGCTGGCAGGCGCGCATCCCGACCCCCTGCATCGCCTGGTGCGCTGCTTTCCTGGTCGTCCGGGCGCTGACCTAGGGCGCTGCCGGACCGGGCAGGATCCGGCGGGACCGGACGACGCCGGTCACAGCCTGCACCGTCACAGCCTGCACCGTCACCGCCTGCCCCGTCACAGCCTGGCTCGTCGGGCTCGTGGCCTTCCTGGCCGCTTGGGTGGTGGGCCACCGGCGACATCCCGCAACGTCACGCGGCGGATGCCGTCACCGAAGCGGGAACCCAACCCCGGGCGGCACCGCGCGATCGCGGCGCCTGCCACGTGAAGGGTTACCACACAGTGACGGCATCCTTGCGCCCCGCGGCACCGCTGCGGAGGACCGACCTCGCCGTCAAGGAGCGCCCCGCTGACTGTCGTCGTTGGGCTGCTCTGCGGGTCAGAGGGTGGATTGCTTGAAACCGGTGCTCTCAGGCGTGCTGGAGCGAGGCAGCATCTTCGAGGTTTTTCCCCTTGGTTTCCGGTGCCATGACGTAGCTGGCAACCGCCCCGACAAGGGCGATTCCGGCGGCAATCCACATGGTCCCTGAGAGGCCCAGGTGTGTCAGGGCCAGGGGTGTGGCGAAAGTGCCGATGGCGGCTCCGATGCGGCTGGTTCCCGTGCACAGGCCCACGGCGGTGGCCCTGACCTTGGTCGGAAACAGCTCGTTGGGGTAGATCCATTCCAGGATCGATGGGCCCCCGTTGAAGATTGCGTAGAAGGCGAAGGCCAGTGCGATCAGGCCCAGCGGGGCGGTGGGGAAAATCGCCAGAAACAACAGGCCTACGCCGGAGAGGAGGAACCCCCAGATCAGCACGGGACGGCGTCCCAGCTTGTCCACGACGAGGAGTGCGACCACGTTGCCGACCAGGAAGAACAGATTGATCAGCCCGTAGCCGATGTTGGCGGCATCGCCTGACTGGAGGTGGAACAAGGCCAGGATCTGGGGCCCAAATGCGTAGATGGAGAACAAGGTAACGATCGTGCAGGTCCAGAAGATGGAGATGAAGATGACACGGTTGAGGTAGCCGCCGGTGAGAACCATCTTGAATGCCTGTTTGGTGCTGAGCTTGACTGCGTTGGGGTCGTGGGCTGTGATCCCTTCCAGGGTCGCACCCTCGCCGATGGTCTTCTTCAGGATGCCAAGGGCCTCCTCGTGGCGGCCCTTCCCCACGAGCCAGTGCGGGGATTCCGGGATCGTGGCCCGCGCAATGAGGATCAGGACGGCCGGCACAGCGGAGGAGAGGAGCATCCAGCGCCAGCCGTCGGGCAGGGACAGCAGCCAGTATCCGACAAAGGCGGCCACGGTGGCCCCGACAAACCACATGGCGTTCAAGCCGCCCAGCAGCCGGGCCCGCCAGTTTGCCGGCACAAATTCGGCGACCAAGGCTGTGGCGATCGGATAGTCAGCCCCGACCGCGATGCCGATGAGCAGGCGCAGGGTGAACAACTGCCAGGGCTCGTTGACCCAGAACTGGGCAATCGAGAACACGATGATCGCGATCAGGTCGATCGTGTACATGAGCTTCCGCCCGATTTTATCGGTGATGTTGCCGAAGACCAGACCCCCGATGAAGACCCCGATCAGGGCCGAGGCGCCGATGAGTCCGTTCCACCATTCGTTCATCTGCCATTGGGGAATGATCTGGACCAATGCGATGCCAATGATGGCCAGGATGTAGCCGTCCAGGAACGGCCCCCCTGAGCTGAAGAGCGTCAGGCGCTTGTGGAATGAATTCAGCGGCGCGGAATCGATGGTGAGTTGGGAGGTGGGCGCGGGAACTGGCGCGTGAGAGAGCATGATGGTTCCGATCTGGGCTAAGCAAAGCGACGGTGGTTGCCGAACAGATCCGTGACCCGGCAGGTCAGGCTGTTGCGGCGGCGACGGCATCAATTTCGATGCGCTTCTCCCCCCGGAACCGGGCAACCTGCACCGTGGTCCGGGGAGGGAGGGGATGGCCGCTGAGCCTTTTGAGGTAGGCGGCATTGTAGGACTCGAACTCGTCCAAGTCGGCGAGGAAGACAGTGAGTTTGAGGAGGCTGGAAAGATCTGAGTCGGCTGCCAGCAGGGCCTTTTCCAGGTTATCGAAGGCCTGGTCCACTTGACTGGCAATGTCGGCGGGCGTGGTGCCGTCGGCACGGGTGGGGACCTGCCCGCAGACAAAGATGATGTCGTTGACGGCGGCCGTGGCAGAGTAGGGGCGGGGTTTTCCGTCCGAGAACTGGGTGCGCTTGATCGGGTTCACTGGTCCGCCATGAGATAGGTCCGGGAGAGTTGGTACATGCGAAGCCATTCGGGTTCACTTACTTTCAAGGGTTTGGGGGCAATGGTGGCGTCCAGTTTTTCCAGCTCGGCGGTGCCGGGCAGCACGACGACGACCGTGTTGTCCCCTTCCATCCGCGGAAGCACCGACGCTGCAATCGAGGCGCTGGGCGGATCGGCGGCCGAGATCACTCCCCCGTTGTGGATGGCGAGGTATTCCGCGCCGGCTGCCGTCGAAATGGCGACATTGATGGTGCGCTGCAGGTCGGCGCTGCGCCGCAGGATCAGGTCCTTCCACAGTTCTTGCGGAATTCCGGCCACGGTGGTGCGGCTGACGCGGACTTCCGTCGGGCTGCCGCTGACCGCCAGATCGATGAGCTGAAGCGCCGATCGAAGTGCCGGCTGGTTCGGACAGTCGAGTTCGTGGACCGTCAGGCCACCCCACCCGGTCGACCTGGTCGCGGCGGCCCGCACGGGCTGCGCCCAGTCTGCGGCGAGCAGTTGCTCCAAAAGCGCCAGCCCGCTCCGGGCGGCGACTTCGGCACGCAGTACGGCAAGTCCGCCCTCCCGGGCTTCGGCAGGTTCAGCGCCTGCAGCGCACAGCGCGCGGAAGGCCGATTCGGTGATCTCACGGGGCTGAACCCAGGCAAACACGCCTGCCACGCCACGATCGGCGGCCGCCGTGAGGTTGGCATGGTTATCAGACATGGGCTTTCTCCTTGGCATTGTCCATGACCTCGGTAAAAAGGCGGCTGAAGTTGCCGCCCAGGACCGCGGCGATGGTGTCATCTGTGAGTCCAGCCGTGACGAGTCCGTCGGTGAGCCGGGGAAAGTCTTCGGGCCCGGTGAACCAGTTGGGCCAGGCAGGCCACCGGGGCGAGTCTTCCGGTGCCGTGGGCTGCCACCGTCCGTTGCGGAGCCAGCCGACGAATTCGTGGTCCCAGCCGCGGGTGCAGTCGCTGCCCAAGCCCACATGTGAGGGCCCATAGTGGTCCACCATGCGCGAAACCATGGCGGCGAAGCTTTCTATGGTCACGTGTTCGCCGCCACTGACTGTCGGGTAGAGGCAGCACCCGATGACTCCGCCGCGATCCACCAGCGGCTGGATCACATCGTGGGGCTTGTTGCGCGGGGTGTCGAAGAACCAGAGCGGGTTTGAGTGCGTGATGGCCACGGGAACAGTGGAGGCCTCGATCGCGTCCCGGCTGGTGCGGTATCCCACGTGGGAAAGGTCAATCAGCATCCCGACCCGGTTCATTTCCGATACCACCACACGCCCGTAGCGGGTGAGGCCGGAGTCTTCGGTCTCGAAGCAGCCCCCGCCGAGCAGGTTTTGGTTGTTGTAGGTCAATTGGGCGATGCGGACGCCGAGTCGGTGGAAGAGTTCCACATAGCGGTAGTCGTCCTCGAAGGGGCTGGTGTTTTGGAAGCCAAGAAAAACGGCAATCTTGTTTTCCTGCTTGGCCCTCTGGATGTCCTCGCCACGGCTGGCCAGGAAGAAAAGGTCCTGGTTCCGGTTGGCCAGTTCGAGCCATTGGGCGATGGAGCGGATGGTTTCAGCGGCGTTTTCCCAGACGGCGCAGGTGGCGTTGACGGCGCTGACACCGCCGGTGCGCAGTTCTTCAAGGACCGGACGGCTCCAGTTGCTGATCTGCAGCCCGTCCACGACCGTGGCCTGCTGGTGCATGTTCATTTGCTTTGTCCTTCGGGTGCCAGCGGAAACAGCCAGTCGTCGTCGTCTCTTCCGTTCATGACCTCCGCTACCCGCGGGGCTCCGCTGAACAGGGTGACACGCACCCAGTCGGTTGACTGCGGGCTGAAGTTGTTCATCCCGTAGGTGGCCAGCTGGAAGCGCTGGGTGCTCAGCGGTAGAAATTGCGCATCCAGGAGGTTGTCCTGCAAGTCCCCGTACTCGTAATCCTTGGTCTGCTGGACACGTTCGGCGGCGAATCTGTGGCCTGGATGGGCCACCAGGAACTCGCCCACGCACGTCAGGGCCGGCACGGCGCCCAACGCGGCGGTCAGGGCGTTGATCCGGCGTGCAATGTCAGTGCAGTGCTCCACCGTGCCGGCCGCCATCCCCCCACGAAGCGCCCTGCGTGGCTCTTCGCTGTCGGCTGAGGAGTACCAGTAGTAGGAGGATCGTTCAGGTGCGGCGAAATCGTAGTTGCCGCACCATCCGTAGTTTTCCTTCACCAGGTTCTGCAATTCGCGGCAGGGCATTGCGGGATCGAAGGGCCGGGGGGCGGCAACCGTGAGCAACGCATCGGCTTCCTCATCGAAATCCTCCCGGAGTTCAATGACAATGGAGGCGAAGAGTCCGCGGGCCTCAGGACTGAGCCCCGCCGCCAGTTCATGAAGCCTGGCCAACACGGGTTCCCCTTTCCGGTCAGAGGCCATGAATGCCCGGAGTTCGCTGCGGAGACGGCGAAGCTGGGGTCGGATCTCCTCTGTGGAGAGGAACGGCGTTGTCTTGAGCCCGGACTTTTCTGCCAGGTGCCTGTCGGCCTTCTCCAGGAGCCCGTCGATCCGGGCCAGGTCGGAGTGGTCCGGGGCGTAGTCGGCCGCGAGCGCTGTTGCCAGCGGCAGTTCACGGAGCTTGCACCAGGCATCCAGGTAGCCGGGGTGGTTGACAAAGAACGGGACCATGCCCAGCCCGGTGGCATTGCCCAGCCCAAGGTAGCGGCCCCAGGCGTCGTCCAGGGGAACGGCCACGGTGCCGGCCTCCCGGGCCTTGGCCCTGGCAACATGCTCCACCAGGTCCATGCTGAGCTCGCGCATCAGCCAGGCGGCAAGCATCTGTGAACGGTACGGGACCGCAAGCGGGTGGCCCGCCGTGAAGGCGGACAGTTCCTTGAGGCCGAACTTCCCGTTGCCGTAGAAGGCGGTGCTGCGGATCAGGTAGGGGCTGGGACCGATCGTGCCGACGTCTGGCTGGGAGCCGGAGGCCAGGCAGTCACTGACGTAGTCAAAGAAGCGGGCGCTGCGGTTGGCCCGGGTCATGATGATCGTTTCCGGGTCGGTGCGGCCTTTCTCCTGGACGGGGATGTTGCGGCGCAGGCTGGCTTCCCGTTCAGGGGTCAGTTCGCCCTCGACGAGTGCGGCCGTGACGTCCCAGGCGTTGGCGATGACCCTGTCGGTGCGTTCGCTTTCTTCCAGGGTCTGGCAGAAGGCGATGAATTTCAGCTCATGGCCTTCGGCATCAATGGTGAAGACCACGGTCCCCCGTCCGAGCTCATCCAGGTCCAGGCGGGTCTTGGCCACCTGCCATTGGTGGGATGCCGCGCGGCGTAGCATGGTGCGGGCGAAGCTGTGGCGGGTGCCCCATGCGCCGTTCATGTCCGAGCCGCAGAGCACGGCATCCGGGGTGCGCAGATCACACCTGGTTTTTTCGTCGGTGAGGTTCATGGTCATGCCTTCTTGGGAGCCAGGCGCAGGTAGGCGGTCTTTTCATGGGTGAAGAACGTGGCGGCGGCGGCACTGTTCTGTTCGCGGGGGCCGGCAAATGTTGAGTCCTTCATGCCCCCGAACGGTGCGTGGAGTTCCGAGCCGGTGGTCGGGGCGTTGACCTTGACCAGGCCGGCTTGAAGCTGGGCCACGCAGCGGCGGATGGACCGCTCGTCGCTGCTGAAGACGGCTGCGGTGAGGCCGAAGGCTGTGTTGTTTGCCAGACCGATGGCCTCTTCCAAGGTGTCTGCGTGCAGCACGGTGGTGACGGGGCCAAAGACTTCTTCCTGGCAAATGGCCATCGAGCGGGGTCCCGTCAGGATGGTGGGGGCCACGTAGCTGCCCTCACCGTCCGGCACGGTTGCCTGGGCCAGGATTTCCCCACCTTCTGCCACCGCCTGGTCGATGGCGGCGTTGATTTCCCCACGGGCGGATTCGGAGACCACCGGGCCGATCTGGACGGCCGGGTCCATGCCCGGACCCACGACCAGCTTGGCCACCTTCTCCTTGAGCCGTGCCAGGAAATCCTCGTGGCCTCCGCCGACCAGAATCACGCGGCGCGTGGCTGTGCACTTCTGCCCGGTGGATCCCATGGCGGCGTTCACAACGCTCGTGGCCGCAAGTTCAACATCCGCGTCGGGAAGGACGAGTGTGGCGTTGTGGCCGCCGAGTTCCAGTTGCAGTTTCGCGCCGCGCCCACAGACAATCCCGCGGATGTGGTGGCCGACCGGGACGGAGCCGGTAAATGTGACACCCCCCACAAGGGGGTTGGAGACCAGTTCAGAGCCGAGCTGGCCCGGGCCCAGGACCAGGTTGACGACGCCGGCCGGAACGCCGGCGGCCGCCAGCGCCTCCATGAGCAGCACGGAGACACCGGGGGTGTTGCTCGCCGACTTCCACACGACGGTGTTGCCGTGGAGGATGGCCGGGGCGATCTTCCAGGCCGGAATCTGCAGGGGGAAGTTCCACGGGGTAATCACGCCGACAACGCCAAGGGGACGACGGACCGTCAGGATCCGCTCCTCCGGATGGCTGGAGGGGTATTCGGTACCCACCGGATTGCGGGCCGAGGCGGCATGGTAGTCAAAGGTGTCTGCCGAAGCGTCAACCTCCATCCGCGACTCCGCGATGGTCTTGCCATGTTCGGCGGTCATCACGAGGGCGATCTCCTCGGCCCGTTCCCTGATGGCCGCGGCGGCGGCCGCCAGGACACGGCCGCGTCCGAGAATGCCCAGCTCGTCCCACGCGGTGCTTGCGGCAGCGGCCGCCTGGATCGCGTCCGCCAGTTCGGCGGAGCCGGCCTGGTGGTAGCTCGTCACGGCCTGGTCCGGCGCCGCCGGGTTGTACCGGGAGACGAATGCGCCTGTTCCCTCCACCCAGGAACCGTTGATGAAGCTGCTGGCAGGCTTGGTCATTACGGGCATTTTTTGATCCTCTGCTACGTTCAACGCTGTGACTTCTCTCACGGATAACGTTAGGCGCAACACCTTGCATAAAGAAATATCTATTTGACTGCGTTCAATATGCGTTTAGTCTTGATTGCATGAACCTGAGACGCCTTGAACTTTTCGTCGCCGTGGCCGAAGAGCTCCACTTCAACCGGGCCGCCCAGCGCCTCCACATGGCGCAACCACCGTTGAGCCAGCAGATCCGCAAGCTCGAGGAGGAGTGCAAGGTGGCCCTGTTCGTGCGCAATTCGCGCAACGTTGAACTGACCTCCGAGGGGGAGGTGCTGCTGGAACACGCACGCAGGGTCCTGGCCCAATACGCCGTCATGGAGTCTGCCCTGCTACATGCCAGGAACGGCGAACTGGGCCGGCTGCGGCTCGGCTTTGTCTCCTCAGCGGCCATCCGCCTGGTTCCGGGCCTGGTCCGGCACATGCGCTCAACGTGGCCGGGCATCGACCTTCAACTGCGCGAGGAGACCACGGACGCGCAGCTGGAGCTCATTGCCGCGGGCACACTCGACGCAGGGATCTCCCGGGAAGTGCGGACAGTCCCCGGCATCAGCGCCACGGTGATCATGCACGAACCCCTGGTGGTCGCGGTCGCCGCTGACCACCGGCTCGCCGCGCGCGCCACGGTCTCCTTGAAGGACTTGCACGGCGAGTCCTTCATCGCCTTCCCGCGACGCCGCATTTCGTCCCTTTTCGACCACATTTCCGCCCTGCTGCATGCGGTGGGCGTGGACTTTGACATCGCGCAGGAAGCTGTCCAGTTCCCCACCATCCTCGGGCTGGTCGCCGCCCACCTGGGCATCGCGGTGGTCCCGGAGTCGATGCGCGCATTTGCCATCCCCGGACTGGTGTATCTGGACATCGAGGACGACAACGCCACTTCGACGATCAGCTTGGTCTACGCCACCGAGACGTCAAGCTCCCTGCTGGTGGCCAAGATCAAGGAGGCGCTCGACGAGATGAGTTCCTCCTGAGCGCCACGGCAAGGTCCGCCCAACGCCCGCCCGCGCGCGCTGAGGCCGCGAAGCCGGCAGCCGAGGACTGCGTCCAGTCACGTCCGACGGGACCCGGACAACGCGGCCGATGCCGCATTATCGGGGGCATCGATTCTCCGGCGGGGTCATCCGCCGTGGGGCCGGACCCTCGAAAGCAGTCGCAGGACCGCCTCCTGGCTCAGCCACCCCTTCAGGACCCCGCCCTCCGCGACGGGCAGGCCGCCTCCGGCCGGGGAGTCCAGGACCAGCTCCACCACGGAATCCAGGGTCGCCGAGGGCTCAACGGTGGCGACATGCTCGGCCACCCCGGACAGCGGGAGCCCGCGTCCGGTCTCGCTTCCCGCCAGCTCGGCGGAGAGCAGCTGAAGGGTGACGACGCCGGCCAAACGGCCTTCGGCGTCGGTGACGGGCAGGCTGTGTTTGCCGGAGGCCAGCAGCAGCCGCGAACCCTCGGCGGCACTGAGGCTGCCGTCCAAGGCCCGGTGGCTGGTGTCCATGACGGCCCCCACGGGGGTGGCCTGCATCAGCTCGGTGCCGGGATGCCGGGTCAGGTCCACGCCGCGCCGGCTCAACTTGAGCGTGTAGATGGTGTCCGCGGACATCAGCTTGGACACCCCGGTGGCCACCACGATGGCGAGCATGATGGGCAGGATGATCGAATATTCGCCGGTGAGCTCAAACATGATGATGACAGCGGTGATGGGGGCGCGGGCCGCCCCCGCAAAGACGGCGCCCATGCCGACCAGCGCGAAAGTTCCGGCCTGGCCTTGCAGCGAGGGGTCGATCATTCCGACAACGTCACCGAAGGCCGCTCCGAGCATGGCCCCGATGAACAGGGACGGCGCGAAGACGCCGCCCGAACCCCCAATCCCGATCGTCAGGCTCGTGGCCAGGACCTTGCCGGCCATCAGCAACAGCAGGAATCCAAGGGCATACTTCCCGTCCACGCCGGCCTGCAGGACAGGGTAGCCCACCCCGTACATCTGCGGCAGCGCCAGAAGCAGCAGCCCCAGCAGCAGACCTCCGATGGCGGGCCGAAGCCAGTTGGGGATGCGCCGCGCGACGAAGTCGCTTGCGTCCTCAATCCCGTACAGGACCCGGGTGAACCCCACACCCACGAGGGCAGCCAACAGCCCCAGCAAAAGAAACAGCGGGTACTCCCATCCGCTGCTCAGGTGGAAGGGTGGCAGCTGCAGGAACGCCTGGTTCCCCAGGAACGTCCGCCCCACCACCGAGGCCGCCACCGAGGCCAGCACGACGGCGCCGAAGGAGCCCGCCTCAAAGTCTGAAAGCAGGAGCTCCAAGGCAAAGAAAACCCCCGCGATGGGTGCGTTGAAGGTGGCAGCAATGCCGCCGGCGGCGCCGCACGCCACCAGTGTGCGGACCCTGGAATCGGGCATCCGGAACACTCTGGCAAGCCACGATCCCAAGGCGGAGCCGATCTGCACGATCGGCCCCTCCCTGCCGACGGATCCACCGGCGCCAATGCAGATGGCCGAGGCGAGCGCCTTCACCACGGCCACCTGCCCCTTGATCCGCCCGCCGCGCCGGCTCACGGCGTACATGACCTCGGGAACACCGTGCCCGCGGGCTTCGGGGGCAAAGCGGTGGACCAGCGGTCCGTAGATCAGGCCGCCCACGGCCGGGGCCAGGACCACAAAGAACGGGCCCAGCCATGGCAGCCACGGGTGCGCCGGGTGGCCCTGGACCGCCGAATAATCGACATGTCCGGAAAAGAAGACGGTGGCGGCGGAGATCATCCAGCGAAACGCGACCGCGGCGAACCCCGCGCCGGCGCCCACCACCAAGGCCACGGCGACCAGCTGGTAGCCGCCTTCCGCGGCGGGCTTCCAGATGGTCCGCCACAGGGCCGCAAGGCCGTGCCGGGAGGGGCCGATGGTTGCCGACATGCAGGTTTCCTCGCTTCTGGCTTACACCACAATTTTATGCACTCATGCAATATATGCCATACTGCAATCATGAATCCTAGCACCCCGGCCACGGCGGACAGCGACGCCGTCGTTGAAACGCTGACTGCCTCCCGGGCCCTGCTGGGCGTGATTGCCAGGTCGCTGGCTAGCGTCATGGACACCGTCACACTCCCCCAATTCAGGGTTCTGGTCGTGCTCTCGGACTTCGGTCCGCTGCGCATGGGCGAGCTGTCCGAGAAGCTCGGAGCCAACCAGTCCAGCTTCAGCCGGTTCGCTGACCGCATGGTGACGGCCGGCCTGATTGCCCGCCGGGCCGCGGCAACGAACCGCCGTGAAGTGATCATCTCCCTCACTGAGCTGGGCACGAGCATCCACCATACTGTGACGGAGGCCCGCCGGGCTGAAATCGCCGCACTGCTGGAGACGTTGTCGCCGGCGGAGCGGGAGGCTGTCAAGACCGGCTTTGAAATCTTTGCCAGTGCCGCCGGGGAACCGCCCGCGGCGGACCTGATGATCGTGGGACTTTGAGCGTGCGCGTATTGGCCATGCCGCCGATGCCCGGCATGGGCGACCCGCACGCGGTGATGTCCGGGCCCATGTGGATGCCCACGGCGCCGCCCACCGTCGCCAACGTGCTGGCCTGGCATCCGCAGCCGGTCCCCGTGATGTCCGTCCTGGCCGTGGCGCTCCTGCTGGGCTACGGCGCCGGGGTGCTGGTGCTCCGGCGCCGCGGCGTGGCGTGGCCCGTGGGCCGCACCCTCATGTGGGTCGTTGGCATTGCGAGCATCCTGTTTGTCACCGGCACCGGGATCGACGGTTACGGCATGGAACTTTTCAGCGTCCACATGATCCAGCACATGGCGCTGAACATGCTCTGTCCTGTCTTTTTGGTCCTCGGAGCCCCGGTGACCCTGTTGCTCCGCGTCCTGCCGGCGGGCCACGGCCGCAAGGGAAGGGTGCGCCGCGGGGTGTTATACGCCCTGCACTCGGTGCCCGCGTCGATCCTGACCCATCCCGTGGTGACGTTCGCGCTCTTCGTGATGAGCCTGTACGGACTGTATTTCACCCCCGCCTTCGATTTCCTGATGGGCACCTGGTGGGGGCACAACCTGATGCTCATCCACTTCCTGCTGATCGGCTTCCTGTATTTTTGGGGCATCCTGGGCGTGGACCCCTCCCCGCGCCAGACGGGCAGGGGGCTCAGATCCATCTCCGGAGAGGTGCTTCCCGTGCTCGAACTGGCCGCCACCACCCCGTTCCACGCGTTCTTTGGCGTGGTGGTCATGATGTCCACCACCCTGTTGGTCCACTTCTACGCCACGCCCATGCCGGGCTGGAACATCATGCCGCTGGCAGACCAGGGGGTCGGCGGCGGCATCGCCTGGGGCTTCACCGAATTCCCCACCCTGCTCGTGCTCGGGGTCCTGGTGTCCAAGTGGCAGCGCTCCGACGCCCGCAAGACGGCGGCCGCCGAGCGGCGTTCGGCCCGCGTTGGTGACGTGGACCTGGATGAGTACAACGACTACCTGCTGGGCCTCTCGGACCGGGACGGGTCCCGCGGATGAACCCGCTGGCGGTTGCCGCCGCAACGAGCTATGCCTTCACCTTGGGCCTGGTGGCCGCCGTGAACCCGTGCGGGTTCCCGCTGCTGCCGGCCTACCTGGCCCTGTTCGCCGGCGGCACCGGCGGGCACCGCGCGGCCAGGACCGGACGGGGCCTGGTCTCCGGCGCCGGAGTCACGTGCGGTTTCGTGGCGGTCTTCGGCACCCTCGGGGTGGTCCTGGTCTCCGGCGCCGCGCTGGCAGCGGGGTGGCTGCCCTGGTTCATGGTGGCGGCAGGGGCCCTGATGGCCGCGCTGGGCGTCTCCACGCTCTGCGGGCGCCCGCTCTACCTCAGGCTGCCCACGCCACGGCTGGCAGCGGGAGGGCGGACGTTCGCAGCGACGTTCATGTTCGGCATCGCCTATGCCATCGGATCGCTGAGCTGCGCACTGCCCCTGTTCCTGGCCGCCGTGGGCGGTTCCTTCACCCGGCTCGGATTCTGGGCCGGCCTGGCCTGCTACCTGTCTTATGCCCTGGGCATGGGCCTTTTTGTGACGGGAGCGGCCGTGGCAACGGCCCTCGCCGGGAGCGGGCTCCTGCACCGCTTCCGCAGGGCCGGGCGGATCCTGCCGGCGGTCTCCGGCGCCATGCTCGCGGTGTCCGGGCTATACCTGGCCTACTACTGGGTGGCCGAGCTTCTCCGCATCCCGATGGCCGCAGGCCTCTTTGGCGCTGTGGGCGCCGTGCAGGGAGACCTGACCTCATTCATGGCCGGCCACATGGCGGCCACCGCGGCGGTCCTGCTGGCGGCGGTGCTGGGGGGCATCGCCGTCGTCATTTACAAAACCTGGACAAGCCCCGGGGACGCCCAGGAGCCTGAACATTCGGAAGGAATCCCCCATGTCTGATAAGCCGACACCGACCGCTGCGCCGAAACCGCGGGGCAGGGCCCTGTTGTGGGGCGGGGCGGGCGCCCTGCTCTTGATGGCCGTGGCAATCGTGCTGCTGGCCTCGGGGCTGGCCCCGCACACCTCCGCCGCCACGGGCGCCGTGGGAGTCAGCGCCGTCGAGCCCGGCATCAATAAGGCCGCTTCCACCCTGCTCCAGCTCGACCCGCAGTCCGAGCCCCTCCCCGCGGCCCCGTCCCTGTCGCTGACCGACCAGGCCGGCAGGCACGTCACCCTCTCGCAGTACCGCGGCAGGTCCGTGGTGCTGTCCTTCAACGACGACCGGTGCGAGGACCTGTGCACGCTCCTGGCCCAGGACGTGGTGGCGGCCAACAAGGACCTCGGCGCGAACGCCAAGGACGTGGTGTTCCTCTCCGTCAACGCCAATCCCTACTACCCCTCGGCATCGGCCGTCAAGGAGTGGACGGACAGCCACGGACTGGCCGCGGACACCAATTGGGTGTTTGGCACGGGCACACCGAAGCAGCTGGCCGCCGCAGCCGCGGCCTACGGCGTGCCCATTGAGCTCGACCCCAAGACCAAGTCAGTCGTCCACGGAACCGAGCTCTTCTACATCGACCCGGCCGGCAAGGAAGCGGCCCTGGGCCAGTTCGGCACCGAATCCGCCAGCACCGACTTGTACGCCCACGCCATGGCCCAGGCGGCGGTGGACCTGTTGCCCAATGCCGCCTCGATCCACGTCGCCGGCCCGTCCCCCAGCGCGAAGGCCAGCCAGGCGGGGGCCTCGATTAACGCCGCCGCACCTGTGTTCTCGCTGCCGCAGCTGGGGGACCCCGACCGCACCACCCCGTTGGGCGCCTTCAAGGGCAAGGTGACGGTGGTGAACTTCTGGGCCAGCTCCTGCACCGCATGCGTAGCCGAAATGCCCGCCATGGAACAGTCCTTCAAGGACCTGGGCAAGACGGCCAACTTTGTCGGCATCGACGTTGCGGACAACCCCCGCGAGGCGTCGGCCTTCGCGGCGAAATTCGGCGTCACGTACCCCCTGCTCAGCGACGCCGCCGGGGCCGCCTCCGGCGCCTACCAGGTGCCCGGGCTGCCGTTCACGGCAGTCATCGGCCCGGACGGGACGCTGCTGGTGCGCCACCCGGGCGCCATGACCGCCGAACAGCTGGAATATGTGCTCCAAAGCGTGAGGGAGGGCAGCAGCTGACAGCCGAGGTGCCGGACCAGCGGGCGTGCGCGCGATGGGACGGCACCGCATTCATGTCACCGTCCCAACCGGGCCCTGCACTTCAGGCTGCAACCACAGCGACGGTGGAACAACAACACCCGTAGCGTCACCCCATGCACGACTCCATGGCGGACCCGATCTTGAAAGGCCCACAGGCGGATGAAAACGAGCAGAAACCCAGTCCTCACCACAGCGAGCACCCTGGGCAGGCTGGCCCTCCTGGTCGTCACCAGCATTGCCTGCGGGGCACTTGTCGCCTGCCTGTTCGTCCCGGCAACGGCCCTGGCGGCCACGGTGGCCAGCGATTCCATAAACATGTTCAACAACCTCCCGGCAAGCCTGGAGGTGACCCCGCCCGCCCAGGCCACACAGGTTCTTGCCAGCGACGGCTCCGTCATAGCGAGGGTCTACGCCGAGAACCGTCACGATGTGTCGCTGGCCGACATGTCGCCGTTTATAAGGAACGGCATTGTCGCCATTGAGGATGCGCGGTTCTACGAACACGGTGGCATCGATCCGACCGGCATCATGCGCGCCGTCGTGGCCACGATCCAGGGCGGACGCGAGGGCGCCTCCACCATCACCCAGCAGTACGTGAACAACGTGATCATTGAAAACCTTGTCACGGCCGGGAAGACCGACCAGGCCAAACTGGGCGCCCAGAAGACAGTGGGCGACAAGCTCAACGAGATGAAGCAGGCCATCGCCCTGGAGAAGAAGATGTCCAAGGACGACATCCTGCAGGGCTACCTCAACCTCATCTACTTTGGCAACGGCGCCTACGGCATCCAGGCCGCCTCGAAACTGTACTTCGACACCGACGCCAAGAACCTGACGCTGCCGCAGGCCGCGGCGCTGGCCGGCGTCGTCAACAGCCCCTCCGTGTACGATCCGGTGGCCCACCCGGCCAACGTGGTCACGCGGCGCAACGAGGTGCTGGGCAAAATGCTGGCCCAAAAGAAGATCACCCAGAAGGAGCACGACGCCGCCGTGAAGGCGCCGCTGAAACTGCACCTGAACAAGCCCACGCAGGGCTGTGTCGCGGCGGCCACGGCACCGTACTTCTGCGACTACGTCCAGCAGCTGGTGCTCAACAACGCGGCCTACGGTTCCACCCCGGAGGACCGGGCCAAGTTCCTGTACCAGGGCGGGCTGACCATCAAGACCACCCTCGACCCCAAGCTGCAAAAGGTGGCGCAGGAGCGGGTCAACGGGACCATGAGCCCCACGGATCCCCTGCAGCGCGGGGCCGACGTCGTCAGTGTCCAGCCGGGCACCGGCAAGGTCCTCACGATGGCCCAAAACACCGTGTACAACCCGGCCACGAAGCCGGGCAACTACATGGGCAACTTTTCCCTTCCCCTCAAGGACGCCAACGGCCTGCCCCTGCACGGGTCCGGCGGCTTCCAGATCGGGTCCACGTTCAAGCCGTTTGTGTTTGCCGAATGGCTCAACAGCGGCCACTCCATGATGACCAACATTGACGGGTCCGTCCGGGACTACCCGGTGGGCTACCCGTGGAAGAACTCCTGCGGAAGCACCACCGGCGACTACGACCCGAGGGTGCCGGGCCACTACCTGCTCCCCAATGACGACCCGGACCACTACTACTCGATGACCGCCTATCTGGGCCTGGCGATCTCCATCAACACCGTCACGTTCCAGACCGCCACGCAGCTGGACTTCTGCAACATCCAAAAGATGGCGACGGCAGCGGGCTTGAAGAACGGCGCGACCAACAAGCCCTACGACGTCTCACACATTTCCAACCTCATCGGTTCCGAGAACGTGGCGCCGATCGACATGGCGACCGCCTATGCCACCTTTGCCGCCGGCGGCGTGCGCTGCGAGCCGATCGCCCTGACCTCGATCACCGACTCGACGGGAAAGAGCTACCCCGTCCCGACGGCGAACTGCCAGCGGACCATGACCAAGGAAGTTGCCGCCGGTGTGACGTACGCCTTGCAGTACATGCTGGTGCACGGTTCCGGCTACGCCATCCCGCTCAATGACAAGGCCACTGCCTTCGCCAAAACGGGCACCACTGACTGGAACGTCCAGACCTGGACGGTGGGAGCCAACTCCGGCATGGCCACGGCGGCCTGGTTTGGCAGCTACCAGGGCAACGCCGAGCGGTGGCACAACCAAAACCTCACCATCAACGGCGTCTACTACCCGAATATTGACGGTAACCAGCTGGCCGGCTCCAACTGGGCCGCGGTCATGAACGCCGCCGCAGGCAGCTATGCAGTCAAACCGCTGACTGCGCCCCCGGCGAAGATGCTCAGTAAAACGGCCCCGTTGAAGGCCGGGACCAACAACCCCATGGCCGGCAGCGGCGTACCCGTGCAGCAGCGGCAGCACCCGGCACCGGCAACAAAGCGAACCCGGCCCGGAAAGAGGGACACTTCCGCCAAACGCAAGAAGGGCTGATCACGCAGTCAGGACGCCGCAGCCGAGCCAGACACTGCCGTCCGCAGCACGGTCCCGCCCGGCTCGCCCAGCCTGGTACCGGCGTGATGGCTGCCGCTGTTGCCCACCCTCATCTACCGACAAGCCGGCGCGTCCTGCTGGGCCGGCCACTATCGTCAACGGTGCCAGGCATTAGTGCCACCGGCTTGTGGGCGAAGTGTGAGAAGGTGCTGATATGGCTTCCCCACAGGCTCTCAGCGAGACCGGTCGCCGGATCGTCGCAACGTGGGCCGCGGACTGTGCGGAGCGCGTCCTGGCGGCATTCGAGGCGGAGGCTCCCGAAGATACTCGGCCTCGCGATGCCATCACCCGGACCCGGGCATTTGCTCGTGGCGACCTCGGCGCGGCAGAGGAGATCCGCCAACGCTTTGTCGCTGGCCGTGCCGCGCGGGATGTGAAGACTCCTGCCGCGGTGGCGGCTGCCCGCGCTGCCGCACAGGCAGCGGCGGTCGCCCACATGGGTGCGCATGCCTTGGGCGCTGCAGCCTACGCCGCGAAAGCGGCCGGTCTGGCCGCGCCCGATCGCCCCGAAGCAGTCGGCGAAGAGATCCGCTGGCAACTGGACCACATGTCTGCAGAGGCCAGGGCGACGCTCAAAAGCCTGCCGCCCATCGGTAAGGACTCGGCCGGCCCGCTCGGGCCGGGACTCCTCGCATCCGGCCTGCTCGCCTCAATTATCCGGAGCATTCAGGCCGACTTAGCTGACGCCGACCAACCGGCCCTCGCGGGACCATGCGAGCGACTCACGGAGCTATCGCCGACCGCCGACGATGATGTCGCCCAGGACAGAGTGAGTACCAGTCGTCGCCGAGCGGTTCGACGGCGGCGGTGATCGCGCATCCGGATCTCGGTTCCACCGCCTCCACTCCTTGACTGATTCTTCCCACCAACTACAGTGATTGCATATTGCAATGACACTCGAGGGAGAAACGATGGCTGTCCGTGCCGACCTGAACATCTCGCTCGACGGGTACGCCACCACCACCGATCAAACCCCCGAGCATCCCTTCGGCCACGATTGGGGCCGGCTCGTCCACGCCTACACTGCGACCCGCACGTTCCGCGAGCGAGTCCTGCACGATGAGAGCGGCGAAGGCACGTCCGGCGTCGACGACCGGTACGCACAGGCCTACTTCGCCGAGGTCGGCGCCGAGATCATGGGCGCCGGGATGTTTGGACTCCACAACTTCCCGGACGACCCCAACTGGCGCGGCTGGTGGGGAGACGAACCACCATTCCGGGTCCCCGTATTCGTACTCACGCACGCTGAGCGACCGCCGATCAACATGGCCGGCGGCACCACGTTTGAATTCCTCACGGCCGCACCTGGCGACGCGCTTGCACGGGCACGGGCTGCAGCCGGCAGCAAGGATGTGCGGATCGGCGGTGGCCCCACGGTAGTTCGCGACTTCCTCAAAGCCGGACTCATTGACCAACTCCACGTCGGAATCACCCCCATCCTGCTCGGCCGGGGGATCCGCCTCTGGGACGACCTCCGGGAACTCGAGTCCAACTACGCCGTCAGTTCCGAGGTCGCGGAGAGCGGCATCATCCATGTCACTTTCCAAAGCAGATCACGAACGTAGTGTCTTGATGCCGGCCCGTCTCCTGTCAGAGGGAGGATCGGCAGGCTTCCTGCGGGGCGCACCGACGCAGATCTCCTCAACGACAACCATGCGACGCCGCACATCGTGAAAAAGGACTCGCCTAGGCGTCCAGCAGGGCCAGGGTGTGCGCAAGGATGTCCGTCACGGACGCCCCGGTGACCAGCTCGCCGTCCCGCACGAAACCCTCCTCGCGGCCTGTGAGGTCCTGCACCAGCCGCCCCTTCCATAGGGCCAGCAATTCGGCGTGCTCGGGAAGCGGGGCCAGGTTGTGGAGTTCACCGGAGTCGGCGTCAAGGTCGAACAGTTCCTCGGTGCCCCATTCCGAGGCCCAGAGGTACTTCACGTGGCCGTCGGTCACCCACTGCAGCGACTGGCCAAAGTAGACGTGTTCGCCGTGCAGCCACTCACGCCACCGTTCGGCGGGGGCAGCACCGGCGGACTTTGAGCTTGTGTCGTCGCGCAGGAAGGGCACCAGTGACCGGCCGTCGCAACTGTCGGGGACCGGCACACCGGCCAGATCCAGCAATGTGGGCATGAGGTCGCGCAGTTCCACCACCTCATCGACCACGGCGCCCCGGACGGCGTCGGAGTCGGACGGCGCCGGGGCCACAATGAACGGCACCCGCGCCGAACCCTCATAGCCGACGCCCTTGCGGTAGAAATCGTGGTCGCCGAGCATCTCGCCGTGGTCCGCCGTGAAGGCGATGATGGTGTCCCGAGCCAGGCCAAACTCGTTCAAGGCCTCGAAAAAGCGCATGAGCTGGAGGTCAACCTGAGTCATCAGCCCGTAGTAGCCCGCACGGGCCCGGTGCATGACAGCCTCGGACAAGGTGCCGAACGCAAGCTGGTGGAAGCCGTCCGTCCGAACGGACTCGTAGTGGTGCTCCCAGTCGCCAAGGCGGCGCTTGAACGCCGGCAGGTCCAGATACATGTCCATGGCCCAGGCCGGAGGGTCGTAGGGCGGGTGCGGCCGGTGGAAGGACAGGTATAGGAAGAACGGGACGGTTGGGTCCCTGCGGTACAGCCATTCCACGGCCTGCGAGCCCGTCCACGACGTCGGATGCAGGCGCTCGGCCTTGTCCCAGGGGCGGGCCACCGTGGAGTTGCAGCCGGCACCGTGGTCAAAGTACTCCTCATCGGCACTGACCCCCGGCTGGCGGCGCAGCCACGGCACATAATCGTCAAAGTACTTGAAATTCAGTTTGTGTTCGGCCCGGGCCGCGTGCAGGAATCCGTCGTGGAGGATGACGTCGTCAAACCCCGCCCGGCTGCGTTCCGGGTAGACGTGCATCTTGCCGATGGCCTGCGTCTGATAGCCAGCCTTGCGGAACTCGCCCTGCAACGACACAGGGTGGGCCTTGTCGAAGGGTATTCCCTCCTGATAGCCGACCCGGCCGTGCCGTTCCTGCGACTGGCCGGTAAACAAAGCAACCCGGGCCGGAACACACGTTGGCGTGGCCGAATAGGCATGACGGAAGCGGGCGCCCTTGCCGGCCAGCTCATCCAGATGTGGCGTTTGCACATACGGATGGCCCTCGGCGCCCAGGCAGTCGCCCCGCCACTCGTCGACACAAATCAATACCACGTTGGGCCGGCCCATGCGCTGCTTCCCTCCAGCCCCGCCCAGACGGGGACGCGTTGCTCCATTTGCCATCAGCCTAGCCGCGGCTTAACCCGGATGCGATCTCCCCGGCGGCGCCCGCGGAAAGTCAACCGGCCGCAGCGACGGTCCGGAAGCCGCAGTTCCCGCTTGCTGATTCGGGTGAGTTGGAGCTGCGGGCGGCCAGCCGGTAGCGGTTGCAGTAGGAGTCGTGGCACAGGTAGGAGCCGCCCCGCATGACGCGCCCGCGGCCGATGGTGGGCCCGGGAGGGTCCACCACGGTGCCCTTGGCCTGGCATGACCTGTAGTACTTGGGCAGGAACCAGTCGGCGCACCATTCCCACACATTGCCGCTGGTCTGAAACAGCCCATAACCGTTGGGCTCGAAGCTGCGCACGGGCGCGGTGGTGAGGAATCCGTCGTCGACCGTGTTGACGGTGGGGAAGGTGCCCTGCCAGATGTTGCAGCGGTGCACGGTGGAGCCATCTTCGGCCTCGCCGTGCAGCTCGTCGCCCCACGGATAGCGGGCCTGCGCCAAGCCGCCGCGGGCCGCGTATTCCCACTGCGCTTCCGTGGGCAGTGAGCGGCCGGCCCAGGCGCAGTAGGCGAGCGCATCGGAGTGGGAGACTTGGGTGACGGGGTGGTCTGGGATTTCGTCCCAGCTCGACAGCGGTCCGGCAGGGTGTGCCCAGTCGGCGCCGCGGACGTTCAGCCACCAGGGCGTGCCTGCCGCCGTGCCCAGAATGTCTTTTGCGTCCGCCCGTACGGCCAGTTGGAACACAGCCGAGCTGCCGTACATCTCGGACTCGGTACGGTGGCCGGTGGCACCGATGAAGGCGGCGAACTGCTTATTGCTGACCGCTGTGACATCTATCCGGAAGGCCGAGACGCTGACGCAGTGGACGGGTGTTTCCCCATCGGCGGGATAGCCTTCGTCGAAGGGATCCCCCATGGCGAAAATGCCTGCGGGCACGGCGACGTCGTCATGCTTGGCTCGTGCTCCTCGCGGCAGATCAGTCGGTGTGACGAGATCAGGGGCGACGCCGGCGAGGCTGTGCCCTGGCGTTGGTCGGCCTTCGGGGCTGCAGCAGGTGGCCAATGGTGCTCCTTCGGGTGGCGGCGGGACCGGTCGCCGGACCCCGCCTTGACTTGCCTTATGCGCGACGCCCGGAGCGGACCTAATGCCAGTCCCACGTCCGGGGTATGGTCGCTGCCGGGCTCGTCCCCGGGTAGAAATACCCGATGGGGGTAATTTCATTTCCGTGGGCCTGCGACTCTGCTAAGGACGTACAACCATCTTATCTGCTCTGCCAGCTTGATCCGGGCGGGATCTGTTGAAACCGGACGACGACGGCGGCACGCGCCTCCTGCGCCTTGGCGAGGCGCGTGCCTGCTGCGCCATCCACCGGACATGAGGCCCATTCCCGGCGCGTTTAAGTGCACCTCCGCCACCATCCGGTCCTCCGCGGTGCGAGAATGGCCTCCATGGCGCAAACTGAAACCAACGGTCCGGCAGAGCCGCTGCCCACAGTGACACTGGCAAATGCCCGGGGCGGGACATTCGCACGGGGACTGCCCGTGATCTGGAGCGACGCGCTGGGACGGTCGGCGATCCGATCGGCCCAGGCGCTGTTGGTCCTGACCCTTGTCGCGGTGGTCATCTGGGCTCTCACGCGGGTCCCCCTGGTCCTCACCCCGATCCTCCTTTCACTGATCCTGGCCTCGGCGATCAGCCCGATGGTCCACTGGCTGACCCGGCACCGCTGGCCTCGGGCCGTGGCGGTGCTGACATCATTCGTGGCCATCCTCGCCGTGTTCGGCGGTGTCATCACCGGCGTTGTCTTTCTCATCCGGTCTCAGTCAAAGGACCTGGTTGCCCAGGCCGACATCGGCATCGACCGCCTGCACGGGCTGCTCGTTCAAGGCCCCTACCCGGTCAGCGACGCCCAAATAAGTTCGATCCGTGACGCCATCCAAAAGTTCATCCTCAGCGCCACCTTTGGGAACGAAGCGCTGACCGGGCTCCGCGTTGCCGCTGAGGTAGCCGTCGGGGCGATATTGATGGCCGTCATCTTGTTCTTCTTCCTCAAGGACGGGGAAAAGATCCGCGACTTCCTGTTCGGCTTCCTCCCCGCAGCCCAACGCACGAAGGCCCACATAGCGGCGGATCACGGCGCCGTCGTGCTGGGCGGATACGTGCGCGGCACCGCGCTGGTGGCGTTGACCGACGCGCTCATCATCGGCCTGGCCCTGGCCATCATGCGCGTGCCCCTGGCGCTGCCGCTGGCCGTGTTCGTGTTCATCGGCGGATTCATTCCGATTGTGGGAGCCACCGCCGCCGGAACCTTGGCCGTCGTGGTGGCGCTGATCTTCAACGGCCCTGTCCCGGCCCTGGTGGTGGTCATTGTCCTGGTTGGCGCCAACCAGCTCGAACACCACGTCCTTCAGCCCCTGCTGATGGGCAAGGTCCTGCGCATCCACGGCCTGGCCATCCTCCTCGCCCTCGCCGCCGGGACCACGCTGGCAGGGTTGGTCGGTGCCCTGCTGGCCGTGCCGCTCACCGCCGTCGGCTGGTCGATCATCAAGGTCTGGACCGGACGGAACACGCTCGCGGCGCCATCACCCGGCACGCCCTCGGTGGCTGCCGATCCTGCGGGTGCCGGTGAGCCCCCGGCCGTCGAGGCCCAGGAATAGTTACCTGACGGGCGGGCAGCACGAACACCGGCGCAGAAGTCGGCCCGGCAAGTTCACGTGCCGGCCGTTTTCCAAAGTCGTCGGCACAAATTCCAGTACTAGCCGGGTGTTCCGTCGCGCCCGCTTCTTCGGGCCAGGACCTGAAGTTGCCGTGCGTGCACGCCGCCCACCCAGTCCCACCCGGGCTTGGCCGACGGGCCTACCCGCGGGTCACTGGAAACCTGGGCGTCACGCAAGGCGTGCATGTACGCCCGGTCCCGGTCGATCCGTGCACGCACCTGGTCAGGTCCACCGATGGACCCGTGGCCGGGCACGAGGACATCGACGTCGCCCGCCACGCCCTCGAGCAGCCGCAGCGCGGCCAGATAGTCCTCGATCGGGTCGGCGGGGTCGGTCAAGTCGAGCATCGGAATCAAGACATCGGAAAGCATGTCGCCGGCAACGAGAACGCCGCTTTCCTCAATCAACAGCGCCGCATGACCCGGGGCATGCGCTTGATGCTCGACAATCCGGACACGAGGACCGTCCCAACCCCGGGGTCGATGAGCAACACGCCGGCCCGGCCCTGCACGACAATGGCGTTGCTCTGGCAGAACTCACTCTCGTGGATCAGCACACCCTCCGCGACCTGCCTCAGCACGGGGTTCCTTCCGCTTGGGTTTTGCAACCGCTTGTCGGGACTGCAGTACCTGGCGGTGACGGATGGCAAGCAGCAGTCGCGAGGGGATCGCCTAAAATATCCCCTGCGTCATCGCGGCTGCCCACGACGCGTCCAGTGGGCGGTATGCCCGGCTCCACCGCGGTGGGGGCAGGATGGCCGAATGCCGGGAGTCCGTTGCCTGGCGGGCGGCGCGGTCGACGGGCCATTCCATGGCGTCAGCCCTGACTTTTGTGACAGGGGATGGCCGGGTGAGACCGCTGCGGATAGCATCGAGTGATGAGCCGCAAGAGCATATTTTTCGTCGCGTTCGTGATCGGCTGCACCGCGCTCGCGCTGTTCATGGCGGGATGCGCCTCCCCGGCCCCCGTTGCCACCCTCCCGCCGGCGGCCCCGGCGTCGTCGTCCTCGAGCGGGCTCTCAGCCAGCCCCGCCGCCAAAGGCGGAACGCCGCCCGGGATCGACCATGTCGTCATCATCGTCGAGGAAAACAAGCCGGCCTCAACCATCATGGGTAATGCTTCCGCCCCGTACATCAACAAACTGGCCGCCGAAAGTGCACTCGCGACCAACTACCAGGCCATTTCCCACCCGAGCCTTCCCAACTACCTGGCCCTGACCGGCGGCACCACCGCCGGCATCACGGACGACTGCGCCCCGGGCGGACGCTGCACGGCACGGGTGCCGAGCATCACCGGTGAAATTGCGCGGTCCGGGCGGACCTGGAAGATGTACGCCGAGGGCATGCCCGCTCCCTGTACGGCTGAGAACTCCGGCGCCTACGCGGTGAAACACAACCCGTTCATGTACTACCCCAGTGTCACCGGCGACCACGCCTCCTGCACGGCGCACGATGTTCCCCTGGCCCAACTCAGCGAGGACCTGCAAGACCCGCGAAGCCTGCCCAGCTACGTGTTTATCAGTCCCAATCTTTGCAACGACATGCACGACTGTCCGGTGGCGACCGGAGACACCTGGCTCTCACACGAAGTGCCCGGCATCCTGGCCTCACCAGCTTTCACGACGCAAAACTCCCTGCTGGTGGTCACCTGGGACGAAGGCGAGAACGGTAACAACACCGTCTCGACCATCTTTGCCGGCCCGGCGGCCCGGCGCGGCTACAAGTCCGGCCTGCCGTACAGCCACTACTCCCTGCTGCACACGATAGAAAGCGTGTGGGGATTGGCACCGCTCACCGACAACGACAGGAATGCACCCGTCATGCGCGACATGCTCAAATAGCGCCCAGCAAAGGCAGCCGGGCTGGACCATCCGACGACGCTGAGCAGAAGAAGATCACCCCCCGGTGTCGACGTCGCCACCGATGGCCGCCGGCAGTGCGACTGCTGAACGCCAGATGAGCTTCCCGTCGCAATCGGGTTGGCTGACACGCATCGGGTTCCTTCGAAAGGGCGACGGCTCTGGCGTGGGGAAGCCTGCGCGTGGCGTGACGGTGCGGGTGTTCACGGCTGGACCGTTGACTGGGTGTCGGGACGAAGGATCGACGGGCCCGTCGGGGGTCAACGGCGACTGCCTGAAGCATTTGACGATCAGCCAGAGGCCGAGGGACAGCTCGAAGGCGGCGACGGGCAGGGCTGCGAGCGCGGCGATCGGCGATACCTGGCCGTAGGTGCCAAAGAAGACCGCGATGTCAGAAGCCAGGAGCAGCGGGGCACCGATGAATGCGACGATCGGGAAGATGCGGGGCACCAGCGCTTACTTGTACAGCACGTAGCCCAAGGGCAGGTCGCATGCAGGGTGACGACGCTGACCAAGATGAGACAGGTTTCCACCAGTCGGGCGGCCACGAAGCCCAAGGCGGCGGTTTGGCTGACGCGCCTGGCCACCGGGTACAGAACGACGGCGGCGCCGATTTCTCATCCGTGGCATTGGGCGTCTCGGGTTTGACGGGCTGAGGGGCGTGGAGGGCGGCTACCTGACGCGTCAACGCGTGGGCAGCCGGAACTTCTACGAGCTGCATCCGACACTGCCGCTCCGCCGAGAAGGACTGGATGAAGTCGCGGTCGGTGAGATTCTGGACGTGCTCCTTGGGTCGGAGTAGAAGCATTCCGCCCCCAAGCCAAGGGAATCCGGCCGGCTATGGCCAGCGGACGGGCGCGTGTGTTTCGATGGAGTACATGGCGCACGGGGGCAGAGGACCGGGGCCAGGAGCGAAGGGCGTGACATGGCTGCGATCCCAGGACACCGCGTGGTGGTTTTCATCCAGGAGAACAAGACCACTGACTTCTACTTCCCCACCATGGCTTCCTGGGGTGCCGCCGTCGCCAACCACGGCCAGTTGCTGGACGCACCCCCCAACTTTGACCAGCCCCACGACCGCAACGCCTGGGTCCACTACGCCATGGGCGACTACCCTGCCTTGGACGTGCAGGTCAACAACGACACCGTCATCCCTTACTACAGCTGGCTGGCCAAACAGTTCCTGTTCTGCGACCACCACTTCGGCTCGGGATCAAACTCCACACCGGGACACATGCTCGCCATCGGCGGCCAGATGCCGACCCTGAAGAACCCCCCGTTCACCGGCCCCCACCCGGTCTGGGACCTGCCCTCCATCTTCACTGCCGCCGAGGCCGGCGGCGTCCCCTGGGGCGCGTTCCCCGACGGGTCCGGGTATCCCACCAAGTTTTACAAAAGCCTGGCCACCGCACCCGGTTCATCACAGGTCTACCCGCCCAAGGACTTCATCCCGATGGCCAAGGCCGGCACCCTCCCGCAGGTCTGTTACGTATGGAGTCCTGCTGGTTACGACGAACACCCTCCGCACGTCAGCACGCCCGACTACGTGACCAAGGGTCAAAACCTCGTCTGGGACAGGGTCCAGGCCGTCATCGACGGCGGCGGCTGGGCAGACACCACGTTCATCCTCACCTGGGACGACTGGGGTGGTTACACCGATTCCGTCCCCACCCCGGACATTGAGACCGTGCCCGACGCCATCCACCCGGACGGCTTTGCCGCCATCGGAGGATCCAGGATCCCCCTGATCATGTTTGGCGGCAAGGTCCGGCAGGGCATCGACCCCCAATGGCACTCCCACGCATCGATCCCCAAAACCGTCATTGACCTCCTCGGGCTCCCCGCCATGGGCGTCGACAGGGTCGACGGCGCTCCATCCCTCGCGGCGCACGTCGACCCGGCACTCGTGCGGCCCGAACCACCCGCGCCTGGCACCGCGATCGTTCAGCCCGCTCCCCCGGACCCGGAACCCAGCCCTGTCCCGCCAGACGTCTGGAAGGGGCCCACCGGTCAACCGATGCCCGCACTGACCGCGCTCGACGGAACCGCCGTTCCCGCCCCCACAGACGGGATCGTGAGGAAAAACCCGCCGAAACCACCAAAGCCGGCAACCACGTAGGACGCTTTACACGCTTGGCGCCTGAAGTGGGCCGGTCGCCCGGATCGGGCAGTCAGTCGGGGCGCACCTGATGACTGACGACGGCGAGGGGCGGCCTACCCGGCGCCGCAACAGCCGGGCCGGCTCCGCATGCGGTTTTGGTCCACCCGGTGCCGCCAACGGACTATTATTCAAGGAGACCCCCTCTTTTTTTACACAGCATTTTTCGACACAGCATTGGAGCCCCCATTACCGACGTGACCGCCGCGCATGATGTCTACTATGGCAATCCCGCAACCGACGACGACATTGACCTCGTGGAGGAAACCCCGCCGTCCGCCGTCGCGCGCTTCAAGGACAGGCCCGACGTCGTCCGCCACCGCGGCAGGTATGTCCTCATCAACCGCGACCGCACACCGAACGAAGCCATGGTGGATGACCTGCTGTTCATCCGCGGTGCACTGGAAGCGGCCGGACTGAACTACCTGCTGGTGCGCGGCAACGACGAACGGCCCGTGATCTCGGTCGACTGGGCCGACCGTGCCGCGCTGCGCAAGGCCCTCGTTGAGGCCTGCGCCAACGAACCGTTTTATGCCCTGACGGTGGATGCCCGCAAGAAGTCGGCACTGCTGGTGGCAGACGGGATGGCGGCCAGGAACCGCAAGTCCCGCATTCTGCGCCTGTACCGACCGCGGTGGGAGCCTGACGGCGGGCTCAGCTACGGCGCGTCCCTGGGCGTCCAGATCGAGCTGTGGAGCTTTGAGGGCGACCAGCTGGTGCTGCCCATCGAAAACTCGCTGACCCGGCGCACGCTGCTGGCGCAGGACGCGGTGCGCGGGACGGTGGAACGGTACGGTCACGTGTGGCCGACCATCGAGAACATGTTCGCCGAGCATGCCTCCGACATCGGCTTCGACATCGACCTGGTCTTCTCCTGGGTGGACGGCAGCTCACCGGAATACATTGCCGCCCGGCGCGCCCGGATGGAAGGCGTGGTGGTGGGCGAAGGGGACGACCACGAGGCCCGGTTCCGGCAGATCGACGAGCTCAAGTATGCGCTGCGCTCGGTCTACACCTTTGCGCCGTGGATCCGGCGGATCTTCATCGCCACGGACTCCCCCGCCCCGTCCTGGCTGGGCGAGCACCCGTCGGTGACGCTGGTGCGCAGCGAGGAGTTCTTCGCCGACCCGTCGGTGCTGCCCACGCACAATTCGCAGGCCGTGGAGTGCCAGCTGCACCACATCGACGGCCTGTCGGAGCACTTCCTGTACTCCAACGACGACATGTTCTTTGGCCGTCCCGTCGGCCCCGACATGTTCTTCACCCCGGGCGGGATCACGAAGTTCATCGAGGCGGAGACCAGGATCGGCCTGGGCGAGAACGACACGGAACGCAGCGGCTTTGAAAACGCCGCGCGCGTGAACCGGAAACTGCTGTGGGAACGCTTCGGGCGCATCACCACCCGGCACCTGGAACATGCGGCCACGCCGCTGCGCCGCAGCGTCATGGCGCAGATGGAGCGCGAGTTCCCCGCGGAATTCAGCGCCACGGCCGCCAGCACCTTCCGGTCGGCGGAGAACATTTCCGTCACCAACTCCCTGTACCACTACTACGGGCTGCTCACGGGCAGGGCCGCCGTTCAAACGGACGCCAAGGTGAAGTACGTCGACACGACGGCGCGGGCGGGCTTGAAATACCTGGCGAAACTGCTCGCCAAGCGCAATGCGGACTTCTTCTGCCTCAACGACGGCAGCTTCCCGGAGGTCCCCGCCGAGGAACGCGCCGAGGTAGTGACGGACTTTCTGCAGAAGTATTTCCCGATCACGGCGCCCTGGGAAAAGTAGCCCGCCGGCCCTGCCGACCCGCGCGGTCCGTGAGGTTCAGCGCGGCGCCAGCCCGCGCCGTCGTGCCCGGACCGGGATGCCCGTGGTGCGGGCCGCATGGTCGGGAATGCGTACCCCGGCCGCGTCAAGGCGGGCCTGGGTCTCCTCGGCACTGACCTGCTCGCCGACGGTCGGGCCGGAGCCCAGCGGAACGGTGGAGTGGACAATCGTGTGCTCATAGACATGGACCAGGTTGAAGGCCTGCCCGCCGTCGCGGCCGCGGGTGCCTCCGACCGGGACGTTCAGGTCCTGGGTGTAGCACGTGGCCGAGGCGACGGACACGGGGATTCCGGCAAACATGGCGTTGGTCGAGTAGTGCAGGTGGCCGGCCAGGATGGTGCGTACGTCCGAGCCGCGCAACACGGCCGCCAGCTCGGACTGCCGGCGAAGCTCGACCAGCACGGACAGGTCCAGCACGCTGGGCACCGGCGGGTGGTGGAGTGCCAGGATGGTGCCGTCCGGGGCAGGTGTGGCGAGTTCCCCGGCCAGCCACTCCAGCTGGTCCGCGCCGAGCTCGCCGTGGTGGAAGCCCGGCACCGAGGTATCCAGGGTGATGACCCGCAGCCCGTTCAAGAAGCGGGTGTGGTCGACGGGCGCGCTGTCCGCCGGCTCCCCTAGCAGGCCCGCGCGGAAGTTTCCGCGGTGGTCGTGGTTCCCCATGGCCCAGATCACCTCGGCGCCCATCTCCTTGCAGGCGGGCTCCACGATCCCGCGCAGCTTGGCATACGCGTCGAGCTCGCCCTTGTCGGTGAGGTCCCCGGTAAAAATGACTGCCTCCGGCCGGGCGCCCGACGTGGCGATCTCGGCGAAGATTTGGCGCAGCCGCTCCTCACTGTCCACAGCGCCGTACAGGGGGCCCGGGCCGCCCAGCAGGTGGGTGTCGCTCAGGTGAAGCAGGAAGTGGCGCGGCCGGGGATGCTCGGCCTCGATGTGGTCCATGACTGCCTTAATGGTCGGGTGGATGCGGCGGCTGCCGTCCCTCTCATGTACCTCCATCCAACCACCCCCCAGGTGAACTGCGGGCCAACACTCCCGACAATTTGCAATAACGTCTGGCTGCAATGACTTCAGGGCGGTCCGGATCGGCCCGCCGCACCGCCCGACGCGTTAGTGTGGTGGGACGCCCCGCCGGAACGGAGCGGACACAGGGAGGCCTCATGTTCGATGTGATCATTGTCGGCGCGGGTCCCACGGGCTCGATGCTGGCAGGTGAGCTGCGGCTGCACGGCGTGTCGACCCTGGTGCTGGAGAAGGACGCCAAACCCACCGGGATCGCCCGGTCCCTGGGCCTGCACGTGCGCAGCATCGAAGTGATGGACCAGCGCGGACTCCTGGAAAAATTCCTGGCCCACGGTCGGAAATACCCGCTGAACGGCTTCTTCGCCGGCATCTCCAAGCCGGCCCCCGCTGACCTCGATACCGCCCACCCCTACGTCCTCGGCATTCCCCAGCCGGTCACCGACCGGCTGCTGGAAGATCATGCCGCCGGGCTGGGGGCGGAAATCCGCCGGGGCTGCGAGCTGGTTGCACTCACCCAGGGCGATGGCCAGGTGGAGGTGGAGCTGGCTGACGGCACCCGGCTGCGCTCCCGCTATCTCGTGGGCTGCGACGGCGGCCGCAGCACCGTGCGCGGACTGCTCGGCGTGGCCTTTCCCGGCGAACCGTCCCGGGTGGACACGCTCATGGGTGAGATGGAGGTGACGGCGGCGGCGGAGGAGGTGGCCGCCGTCGTCGCCGAAGTCCGCAAGACCCAGAAACGCTTCGGTGCCGGACCCATCGGCGGGGGCCTTTACCGGGTGGTGGTGCCCGCCGCACACGTGGCGGAGGACCGGGCAGTGCCGCCCGCTTTTGACGAGGTCAGGGAGCAGCTTCGTGCCTGGGCGGGCACCGACTTCGGCGTGCATTCGCCACGGTGGCTCTCACGGTTCGGTGACGCCACGCGCATTGCCGAGCACTACCAGGTGGGCCGCGTGATGCTGGCCGGCGACGCCGCGCACATCCATCCTCCCGTCGGCGGGCAAGGGCTCAACCTCGGCATCCAGGACGCGTTCAACCTGGGCTGGAAACTGGCGGCCGCCATCCAAGGCTGGGCACCCGGGGGCCTGCTCGAGAGCTACCACACGGAACGGCACCCCGTCGCGGCCGACGTTCTGGAGACCACCCGCGCGAACATGCTGCTGCTCGACACCGAGCCCGGGCCCCGGGCCGTTCGCAAGCTGGTCTCCGACCTCATGGACTTCGACGACGTCAACCGGTACCTGATCGAAAAGCTCACCGCGATCTCCGTCCGGTACGACGTCGGCCAGGGGCATGATCTGCTCGGCCGGCGCCTGCGGGACGTGAAGCTGACGCGGGGACGGCTCTACGCACGGATGCGCACCGGCCGCGGGCTGCTGCTGGACCAGACCGGCCGGCTTACGGCGTCCGGCTGGGAAGACCGTGTCGACCGGATCGCGGACACGGTCGACGAACTCCACGCGCCTGCCGTGCTCCTGCGCCCCGACGGACACATTGCGTGGGCCGGAGACGACCAGGCCGCCCTCGCCGGCCACCTGATCCGCTGGTTCGGCGACCAGCGGCACGCGCCCCTGAGCTGAAGACGTTCCGGTACCAGCACTCGGCCGCAAAACCGGTGGTCTAAACGTCGTCAATTGCCGGACGTTCCCTAGGGGGACGCGGCGAGCGCTTTATGACGGGTGAAAGGGCATATGAGACTCCGCACGCCGTGGACGCACTGCCACTTCAATAAACTCGTTCCATGAGTGAGACTGCCGCCAATTCCGTGACCCTTCGCTTCCTTGCGGCCCCCACCGACGTCGGACACAGTGGCTCCGTGGACGCCGGCACCGTGCTGGAGTGGGTGGACAAGGCGGCGTACGCCGCCGCGGTGGGCTGGGCCAAGTCCTATTGCGTCACGGCCTATGTGGGCAACATCCACTTTGCGGACCCTGTCAACAGCGGCGACATGGTGGAGGTGGAGGCAACCATTGTCTACACGGGACGGTCGTCGATGCACATCCGCACCGTGGTGTCCTCGGGGGACCCCCGGGGCGGAACCCCCACGATGCGCAGCCAGTGCCTGGTGATATTCGTGGCCGTGGGCGAGGATGGCAAGCCCATCCCGGTAACTCCGTTTGAGCCGGCCACGCCGGAGGACATTGAACAGCGCGATCAGGCCCTGGCCCGGGTCAAGGTGCGGGAAGAGATCGTGGCCGCCATGAAGGCCCAGGACTACACTGACGCGGGAACGGCCGAACGCGTGGTCCTGCGATTCATGGCCGCCCCCGCCGACGTGAACTGGGGCGGCAAGGTGCACGGCGGGATCGTGATGAAGTGGATTGATGAAGCCGCCTATGTGTGCGCATCACGTTATTGCGGAAATGACACCGTGGCGGTCTTCTCCGGCGGCGTGCGCTTCTACCGGCCGCTGCTGATCGGCCACGTGGTGGAGGTCGAGGCCCGGCTGGTCTACACGGGGACGAAGGGCATGCACATCGCAGTCCACGTCCGTTCGGGCGATCCGAAGGGACGGGAGATGGCCCTGACCACCTACTGCCTGACCGTGATGGTGGCCCGCGACGACGCCGGCAACTCGGTGCCCGTTCCCCCCTGGATTCCCGTAACCGAAGAAGACAAGCGCCTGCACGCCCATGCCCGGGAACTGCTCGAAATCCGCGGCCGGGCGCCGGGAAACAGGCTCCCGAACCACCTGTTGGCGGCTAAAAGTGCGACGACGTCCACCCAGCCAGCTGCATCCGTTGCGTTGGGTGGCCATTAAGGAGGGGCCCGTTCCCGCACCGCTGCCGGGCCGCGTTTTGGCTCAGCCGCGCGTTCCCTGGGCGGCGGGTGGTCTCCAGCGTGAGAAAAAAACCGTTGCCGCGGCGGCCGCTGAGTCTTAGCCTTGACCCAGCGGGCCCCGACAATCGTCACACGGCCCCTGAACATGTCTGGAGATCCTGGAATGCGCAAACCCTTCCTTGGAGTGTCCATGGTGGTTGTCGCGGCTGTCGTCGCGGCGGTCACCGGAGCAGGCGCCGCGGACGCCGCCCCACCACCAAAACCAATCCCCAACTCGTCGCCCAGCTGGCTCGCCCACGGCAAGAACCACGGCGCAGCCTCCCCCAACGCCCACGTCAGCGTGCGCGTCTACCTCGCACCGAACGGCGGGCTCGCCGCCCTTCAGGCCGCCGCCAAGGCCGCCTCAAGCTCCCACCACTTCCTCACGCCAGCCCAGTACCACGCGCAGTTCGACACCAAGGCTTCGACCGCCAGTGCCGTCACCAGCTGGCTGAACGGGGCCGGCCTGAAGGTGAAGGCAGTTGCGGGCCAAGGCTACCTCGACGTCAGCGGCAGCGTCGCCGCGGCCAACAAGGCCTTTGGCGTGACCATCGCGAACTTCAGCCATGACGGCCTGAGCGTGCAGGCGCCCACGGGCCCTGCCACCGCCCCCGACTCCGTGGCCTCGGCAATCATCGCCGTCTCCGGCCTCGACACGACGGTCTCGATCGTCGAGCCGCGGACCCAGAAGCCATCGCCGCCCAGTGCCGGCTTCCGCAACGCGCCGGTCTGCTCGCATTGGTACGGTGACCAGAACTCCACCACGCTGCCCACACCGGACGGCACCGCCCTCCCGAAGTTCAACGGCGCCACGCTGCCGTATGCCCCGTGCGGATACACCGGGCCGCAGCTGCGCAACGCCTACGAGGCCGGCGCGGCAGCTGGACTTGACGGGCGCGGCGTGACCGTGGCCATCACCGACGCCTATGCCTCCCCCACCATCGAGGCCGACGCCAACCGCTATGCCACCGACACTGGCGACAAGCCGTTCATCAAAGGGCAGTTGACCCAGAACCTTCCGCGCGCCTTCACGCAGGTCAACGGCAACAAGTCGCCGAAGCAGTGCGACGCGTCCGGCTGGTATGGCGAGGAGACGCTGGACGTCGAGGCCGTGCACGCCATGGCGCCGGCGGCGAACATCCGCTACTACGCAGGCAAGAGCTGCCAGGATTCCGACCTGCTGGACACCTTCAACCGCATCAATGATGAGGGCGTCGCCACCATCGTGACGAGCTCGTGGGGCGGCGTGGGAGACGTGGTCAAGACCTCACTCCTGCTGGCCTACGAGACCGCCTTCCTGCAGGGCGCGGTGGAGGGCATCAGCTACGCGTTCTCCACGGGCGACTCGGGCGATGATGCGGCGGCCCTCGGCACGCCGCAGACCGACTACCCGGCGTCCGACCCGTACGTCACCGGCGTCGGCGGCACCTCAACCGCCATCACACCGGCGGGCGTGACCGGCGAGACCGGCTGGCAGACCACCAAGTACTCCCTCGCCAATGGTTCCTGGGCGCAGTCCGTACCGTTCCTGTACGGCGGCGGGGGCGGCTACTCGTCGAACTTCGCCGAGCCGGATTACCAGGTGTCCGCAGGCATCCACAGCCCCAACGGCGGCCGTGCGCTGCCCGACGTGTCGATGGACGCCGACCCGACCACCGGCATGCTGGTGGGCCAGACGCAGAGCTTCCCCGGTGGCGCGGCCTACGACACCTACCGCATCGGCGGAACGAGCCTCGCCTCGCCGCTGTTCGCGGGCATGACGGCGTTGAAGATCCAGGCCAGCGGCCACGGTTTGGGGCTCCTGAACCCGGGCATCTACTCTGACCACTCGGGCTTCCACGACGTGACCGGTGCGGGCATTGATGCGGGCAACATCCGCGTCGACTTCGTGAACGGGCTGGATGCGAGCAACGGATACACGTACTCGGTGCGCTCCTTCAACACCACCCACACGAGCCTGTCGGTCGGCAGCGGCTGGGACAGCGAGACCGGCTGGGGCAGCGCCCGCGCCGGCTGGCTCACCCCGGCACCGTAACCCCCAGGCCCCAACGCCCCACCCGGGCGACCACGGACGACGGCGGCACCCGCCTTGGGTGCCGCCGTCGTCGTTTGCTGTGGGGACCGCGCCACCCTTGCCGCCAAGGGCGGGGGAACCGCGTTGGCGCCTTACGGCGTCGTGGGCCCGATCGGCGCCCGGTGGTACTGCTGGGACGCGTAGTCAACCGTCACTCCCAGTGCGGCGGCGGCGCGCAGCGGAAAGTTGGGGTCGCGCAGGAGTGCGCGCCCCAGCATGACGACGTCGGCCAGGCCGGTGGCGACGATCTGCTCGGCCTGGCGCGGCTCCTCAATCAGTCCGACGGCGATGGTCGGCAGGCCCGCCGCGGCACGGACCGCGGTGGCGAACGGGACCTGGTAACCGGGCCCCACGGGGATGTGTGCAGCGGGGACGTTGCCGCCGGTGGAGATGTCGGCGAGGTCGGCCCCGTGTTCACCCGCCCAGCGGGCCACGGTCTGGGTTTCCTCCAACGTCCAGCCGCCGTCGACCCAGTCCGTGGCGGAGAACCGCACGCTCAGGGGGATGCCTTCGTCCACGACCGCGCGGATGGCGTCGATGGTCTCCAGCAGGAGCCGTGCCCGGTTGGCGAGCGTTCCGCCGTACGCGTCCGTCCGGGTGTTGCTCAGCGGCGAAAGGAACTCGTGGAGGAGGTAGCCGTGGGCGGCATGGATTTCGAGGAGGTCGAACCCGGCCTCAAGGGCGCGGACGGCGGCCGCCGCGAAGGCGGCCGCGACCCCGCGAATCCCGTCCGTGGTGAGGGCCGCGGGTGCCTCATAGCCGGGGAACGCAATGGCGCTGGGGCCCACGGTGGGCCAGCCGCCGTCGTCCGCGGGAACGGTTCCCCGGCGCTCGTCCCACGTCCTGAACGTCGAACCCTTCCGCCCGGCATGGGCCAGCTGGATGCCGGCCGCAGCCCCCTGCGAGTGGACGAAGCGCACGATCCGGGCGAATTCGTCACGCTGGGCGTCGTTCCACAGGCCGAGGTCCTGCGGGGAGATGCGGCCCTCGGGCAGGACGGCGGTGGCCTCCGTGAACACCGCGCCGGCGCCGCCCCGGGCGAACGAGCCCAGATGCACCAGGTGCCAGTCGGTGGGCATCCCGTCCTGCTGCTCGGCGGAATATTGGCACATGGGCGTGACCCAGATCCGGTTGCGGACGGTCACGCCGCGGACGGTGATCGGCTCAAAGAGTGCTGATGTCATGGGAGGTGGCGTCTTTCTGCTGGCGGTCGCTTGTCAGGGCCAACGCGGATGCGGCGCGGCTGATTCCCTTCAAGCAAAGCTGGTCTGCTTCGTCCTGTGTCGGAGTCCTGGCGGGCATGCGCGACAAACGCTCACGCCCGCAGCCAGTCCAGCACCTGTTGCGCATGCGTGTTGGGCGGGAAGATCGGGTAGAAGACGTGCTCGATGACGCCGTCCTTCACCACCAGGGTCAGGCGCGTGTACAAGCGCGGGTGGCCCGGAGCCGGAAACGTGGGGAGGTCCAGGGCGGCTGCGAGCGCGAATCCGGGATCGGACAGCATCGTGAACGGCAGGCCGAGCCTGGTCGCCACCTCGCGCTGGTAGCCGGGGTCCTGGCTGGAGAACCCGTACACGTTGGCGACCCCGGCCTCGCGCAGCAGGGAGTAGTGGTCGCGGAAGTCGCATGCCTCCGTGGAGCAGCCGCGGGCACCGGGAATGGCGTCCCACCCGTCCGGGAGGTCCGTGCCGGGGACGCCGGTCAGCGGATAGAGGTAGATGACGGTCCGGCCGGAACCGAGCCCCGCGAGGTCGACCCGGCCGCCGTCGGTGGCCTCCAGTGTCAGCGCGGGCATGGCGCGGCCGGGCAGGTGGTCCGCGGCGCCGTCGTCCTCGGGGGCCGGCAGGTTGTCGGGCAGGACCTTGGAGTAATCGATCATGGGTGTGGGTTCCGTTCTAAAGGTTCGGGACGCGACCCGGGCCAGCCGTTCGGCCAGGAGTCCGCGCCGTGAGGCAAGGGATGCGATGGTGCGGTCCAGCTCGGCGATGCTGTCCCGGTATGCGGCCAGGGACGCCGGGCATTCGTCGCTGTGCCGGTGGCCGGCGTCGAGGCATTCAATGAACGGCGCGGCGCGGGCGGGATTGATCCCGAAGCCCGCGAGCGCCCGGATTTCACTGGTGACGCGCAGGTCGTGGTCCGAATAGTCGCGGTAGCCGTTGGGCAGGCGCCCCGGCAGGACCAGGCCCAGCTGCTCGTAATAGCGCACGGCCTTGATGGACACCCCGGCCCGCGCCGCCAACTCGCCTATCCGCATTCTTACCTCCTCCCAACAACATAAACCTTGCCCCCGGGGGCAGTGTCAACCTGGCACTACGGACACGGAGCCTGGCGGGCCGTCCTTGACGCCTGGGATGACGCGATGGATATTTGATCCCGATATATCAGCCTCAATTGTCCATATCGACATCCTAAGCGCGGGGAGCCGCCAACAGACCGGGCTCCCCGACCGTGCGCGGGCGGTTCAGACGGCCGATCGACAGCCCAATGTCCGCCGCTGGACCGCCGGGTTGGGAATCCCGGGAGCCCTGTACGCCATGTCCAGCGCGCCGACGTCGGTCCCGGGTGCCACGACGGCGTCGATCCGGTCCAGGATCCCGTCTGTCAGGGACACCTCGGAGCCGGCGACGAGGTCCTCAAGCTGGTCCACGGTGCGCGGGCCGGCGATCGCGGAGGCGACACCGGGGCGGGCGATGACACAAGCCACGACTCTTTGCGTCAGCTCCAGCCCGGCCTCGTCGGCGACCGGGATGATCCGTTCAACCGTGTCGATGCGGCGTTCGGGCGTCCATTGGGCCGCCACCATGCCCGACGCCGGCATCGACGACATGCCGATCGCACGGACCTTGCCGCGCTGACCGGGCGGCCATGCAGCCGCGCCTGAGGCTGCGGCACACTCACTCATGAGACGGGGACCCCGACGACTCGTGCGCACCGCCCGCAATTTATCAGTCCTGTAGTTCAGCGGGTGGATGCTCGGCGACGCAGAACAGGTTCCCTTCAGGATCGGCCATGGTACTCCACTGCACGTGCGCGACCTCCTCCAGGACATCCCACTTGTGCGTTGCACCAAGGCCGATGAGCCGATCCACCTCGGCCCGTCGGGAACCCCAGGGGACTGTCAGGTCCACGTGGGAGACCTGGTGCTTGGATCGGGGAACGGTTCCCGGCTGGAAGAACATGCCGAACCCGCCGGGCCCATTCGGCGGCAGGTAGACGCTGTCGCCGTTGACTGACTGTGTGGCGCCAGTGACTGCTGCCCAGAACGTGGCAAGTCCGGTGGGGTCCGCCGCCTCGAAATTGATGGCTCCAAGGCTGATCTGCGTATTTGTCATGCGTGCAACTTTAGCTGTCACCGCTTGCACTGGAACAAGGGAAGCGCGGCTTATGGGACCGCCGCCGTCATCGAGCACGCACTCACTGCGCAGGGCGGAAGATGTGCCAGGCTTCGCGGGTCGCGTAGTAGACAATGACCAGGCCGGCCGCGGGATCGGCCCACCACCACCCTGCCAGGTCGTCGAGCAGGACGCCGCCCAGAACCGCCGTGGCCAGCAGCCCGTCGATGAACGTCACCCGGCCCTCCGCCTCCAGCACCGGATTTCCCAGCGCCTTCCCGGTGCGGGCCTTCCCGGCTGCCAGCAAAAACATGGCCGCCGCTGTGACCGCCGTCCAGGCAATGCCCACGGGGCTCGGTGCGGCACGGTGCCCCCGCGCAAGCGCGGCGCCGGATTGAATGCACAGGTACAGGGCCAGGGCCAGGAACGCGCCCGCGATGAGTTTCAAGGAGAACCGCTGGCGCTGTTCGCCGGTGCCGGACAGTTCCCAGATCACCACGGTGCTGGCACCGATTTCGATCAGGCTGTCCAGTCCGAACCCGGCCAGCGCCACGGAGCCGGCCGCGATCGAGGCACCCGCCAGGACCGCGACGCCAACGACGTTCCAGCCCAGCGTGATCCCCTCGAGGAGGAAGCCGCGGCGGCGCAGGCGCAGGGCTTCCGCCGCCGTCGGGCGCTCAGGCACCGTGTCGTTCACCGCCCAGCAGGGCGTTCAGGGATCTGGCGATGAGGCTGGCGGCATGCGGCCGGTCCCAGGGACCCGCCGGCGCGAAGGAGCTCAAGGGTGCTCCGTCGTGCGCGAAGGAACGGTGCCGCCCGGCATCCCGGCGAGCCGTTCAATGATGCGCAGCCCGGCCGGCGTGCCGGGCCAGTGCCGGCGCAGCGGTCCGGGGCCGGCGGTGCGGATCACCGAGCGCAGGACGACGGCGAGGACGATCACGTCGTCCGCGTACCCGATCACGGGCAGGAAGTCCGGGACCAGGTCCAGCGGCGAGAGCAGGTAGGCCAGCAGCAGGGCCAGCTTGATCCGCACGCCGCGCGGCACGGTCCTGTCCGCGGCCAGGCGGCGGAGCGCCCTCAGCAGGTCCGGCAGCAGCCGCAGGGCGTCCTTCATGCCCACGGTGTCCGGGTGGCGGCGGGCATACATCCACAAGGCCAGCAGCAGGACCACATAGACGGCCACCAGCCCGGCCAGGATGCCAAGCAGCGTCTGCCACATCATGGGCTAATCGCCATGGGCACGGTGCAGGTCGGGATGGCAATGCCGTTCTTGAGAATTTGGGAATCAACACGGACCAGTTTAGCGCCCGGTGCAACGGTCCGGCGTGACGCCGCTTACAGGCCCTGTCAGGGACTCCCACGCGGCGGGCCGGGCCACGTAACGTTGTCTCCATGGACAACCGCAGCGAAATTCGGGAATTCCTCGCCTCCCGGCGGGCACGGCTCACGCCCGAGCAGGCCGGGCTGCCAACCTTTGGCGGCATCCGGCGCGTCCCCGGGCTGCGCCGGGAAGAGGTTTCGCTGCTGGCCGGCGTGAGCGTGGAGTACTACACACGCGTGGAGCGCGGCGGCCTGGCGGGCGTTTCGGACTCCGTCCTGGAGGCCATCTCCCGGGCCCTGCACCTGAACGAGGCGGAGCACGACCACCTGTTCAACCTCGCCCGGGCCGCCGGGCCGGCCGCGCGCCCGCGCCGGCAAGCCGCGCGGGGCATCCACGCCAGCGTGCAGCGCATCCTGGACGGCATGGTCGGCATTCCCGCGTTGGTGCAGAACGGCCGGCTGGACGTCCTCGCCGCCAACAACTTGGGCCGCGCGCTGTACGCGGACGTGCTCGAGGACCCTGTGCGTCCGGCAAATTTTGCCCGGTTCGCCTTCTTCAACGCCCGTTCCCGTTCGCTGTATCCCGACTGGAACCTGGCGGCCGACACCTGCGTCGCCATGCTGCACGCCGAGGCCGGCCGCAACCCGTTCGACAAGGCGCTGACCGAGCTGGTCGGGGAACTGTCCACCCGCAGCGAGGAGTTCCGCCGTCGCTGGGCCCAGCACGACGTCCGCCTCCACCGCAGCGGCGTCAAGACCCTCCGGCACCCGGTGGTGGGCCTGCTCGAGGTTCACTTCGACGCGCTGGAGCTGCCTGCCACGCCCGGGCTGACCATGTTCACCTACAGCGCCGAACCGGGCACCCCATCCGAGGACGGCCTGCGGCTGCTGGCCAGCTGGGCCGCCACGAACAAGGCCGTCACGGCAGTGTCCGACGGTGACGGGCACAGCAACACTCCCGGCGCACTGCGCCACTGACCGGCGGACCCCTCCGCGCCAGGCGGCAGCCGGCCGCCATGATGGGGGTCCCTGCCAGTGCCCCTCACAGCAGGGACTGTTTGCCGCCCCGCGCCTGCCGTTGAATGGATGAAGGCACGGCAGACGCGTCCCCCACTCCCAAACCCCTGGTCGCCATGCCTGATGGCCGCCACCCACGAAATGGAACAATTTTGACCCGAGCCACCTCTCTGGACGACGGCGCCCCGGCGTGCGCTGCCCAGGAACCTTCACCCAGGACGACGCCGGCCCCCCGCCTGCCGCGGGCCGCACTGCTGGTCATGGCCGCCATGGGGTTCATCCTCATTGCCACCGAAACCATGCCCGCCGGCCTCCTGCCCCAGATCTCCGCCGGCCTGGACATCACCGAAGGCACGGCCGGCCAGCTCGTCAGCGTCTACGCGTTGGGGACCATCGCGGCGACCATGCCGGGCGCTGGCGATCGCCTCGGTCGGCACGCCCTGCCAGTCGTCATGACCGGACTGGCCGCCCTGGCGCTCGTGGTCGCTGTCACGGGCCGCCGCACAGCCTTCCCCGCGACGCCATAGCGTGCGCGCACGAGCCAACGCCCCGCCCTCGTCCCTCCCCAGTCCAACCCGTCAAGCCAGTCCAACCCACCAAGTCAATTGCAGGAGTCAGAATGCTTACCGTTAACGCCTACGCCGCCCCGTCCGCCACGGGCGACCTCATCCCCACCACCATCGAACGCCGCGACGTCGGCCCGCACGACGTCCTCATCGACATCAAGTTCGCCGGCATCTGCCACTCGGACATCCACACGGTCCGCGGCGACTGGGGCCCGCAAAGCTACCCGCTGGCCCCGGGACATGAGATTGCCGGCGTCGTCGCCGAGGTGGGGTCGGCAGTCACCAGGCACCGGGTCGGCGACCGGGTGGGCGTGGGCTGCATGGTGAACTCCTGCGGCGAGTGCGCCAACTGCCAGGCCGGGGAGGAACAGTTCTGCCTGGCCGGGAACACGGGCACGTACGGGGCCGTGGACCGCGACGGCACCATCACCCAGGGCGGGTACTCCACCCATGTCGTGGTCACGGAAGCGTTCGTCCTGCGCATCCCTGACGGCCTGGACCTGGACGTCGCCGCTCCCCTGCTCTGCGCCGGCATCACCACCTACTCGCCGCTGCGCCACTGGGGTGCGGGTCCGGGGAGGAACGTGGCCATCGTCGGCCTGGGCGGGCTGGGCCACATGGCCGTCAAGCTGGCCCACGCCATGGGAGCCACGGTGACGGTGCTGTCGCAGTCCCTGAAGAAGCAGGAGGACGGGCTGCGCCTGGGCGCCGACCACTACCGCGCCACGAGCGATGAAACCACCTTCACCGACCTCGCCGGCAGCTTCGACCTGATCGTGAACACCGTCAGCGCCGCCATCGACATCAACGCCTACCTGCAGCTTCTCAAGCTCGACGGCGCCCTGGTGAACGTGGGTGCCCCGGCGGATCCGCTGCCCGTGCAGGCGTTCTCCCTCATCACCGGGCGGCGTTCCTTCGCCGGCTCCATGATCGGAGGCATCCGCGAGACGCAGGAGATGCTCGATTTCTGCGCCGAGCACGGCATCGGCGCCGAGATCGAGGTGGTCCCGGCCAGCAAGATCAACGACGCCTACGAACGCGTCCTGGCCTCCGACGTGCGCTACCGCTTCGTCATCGACGCGGCCACGTTCTAGACGGGCGAGGGCGGCGGGTCCACGGGACGGACGACGGCGCCGCGCACCTGGCGGCGGGGGCCGGCGTCGTCCCCGCCCTCAGGGCCGGGGGCGCCCCGCCAGTCGTTTGGGGCTGGGGTAGGCGTCGCGCATGTGGTCGCTGGTGAGGAAGTCGGCGACCCCGATCATCAGGACGGCGAAGATGATCTGCTCCACCACCATCCAGTAGGGGTACAGGCCCGGGATGGTGGCCACCACGAGGGTGATGACGGGGAAGATCTGGCTGAAAAGCCGCAGCCGCTGGTATCCCCAGTAGTAGCCCTGCTCGGCCCGCCACGCGAAGAAGAACAGCGTCAGCGTCATGAGCAGGACCACAACGCCGCGGAACCACACCGCGAAGCCCACCGGCGTGCCGCGGGTCTCCAGCACCAGGGCAATGACGATGGCGCTGAAGCCCACCAGCACCTCCAGGCCCAGGATCCAGTTGACCCAGCGGAAGGCACTGCGGGTGCGCGGGTGCACGCGCGCGGCTTCCTCGATCACGTAGTGGCCGTGCCGCCCGCCGGCCAGTTTGTCGATGTCCAGTCCAAACACTTTCAACGCTGTCATGGGATCAGCGTAGTGGCAGCGGGGCCGCCATCGGGGCCAGACCCGGCACGCCCGTTTCACCCGGGACGGGTACGCTCACGCCAGTCCGGCGGCCCGCCGCACCAGGTATTCGCGGACGGCGGGCTGCGGGGTCGCCGCCACGGCCGCGGCAAACGCTTCCGCCGCCTCCCGCCGTCGGCCGTCCCGCGCCAGCAGGTCGGCCCGGGTGGCCAGGTAGGGCTGGAAGCGTTCGACGGCGGACGCTCCCGCCGGTCCGTCCCCCTCGCTGAGGGCGTCCAGCGCGGAGAGACCGGCGGCGGGCGATTCCGTGCGGCCGATGACCGCGGCCAGCGCCACCCGGGACCCAAAGCTGGGGGCGGTGGCGACGAGCGCCGTGTAGAGGGTGCGCAGCGCCGGCCAGTCGGTCCGGCCCGTCCGGGCCCGGTCGCAGTGCACCGCCTGGATGGCGGCCTCCAGCTGGAACCGCCCGGTGGTGCTTCCCGCGGAGGCCCGCAGGAGGTGGGCCTCGCCTTCCGCGATGAGGCGGGCGTCCCACAGTGAGGTGTCCTGCTCCTCGAGGGGGACGAACGGGCCGCCGCGCGCGGGTGCGCGGGCCTGCGAGAGCGTGATCAGGGCAGCCAGACCCCAGGCCTCGGGCTCGGTGCGCAGCAGCGCGGCCAGGGTCACCGCCAGGTAGAGCGCCTCGCCGGCCAGGTCCTCGCCGGCCGATTCACCGCGCACTTCCGGCGCGTCGGCGAAGGACAGCGCGTAGCAGCCGTAGATGGCCTCCAGGACTGCGGGCAGCCGCGCCGGCATGGCGTCCCGGCCGGGCACGGTGAAGGGAATCCGCGCTGCCTTGATGCGCTTCTTGGCGCGGACCAGCCGTTGCGCCATGGCCGCGGGCGGCACCGCAAAGGCGGCGGCGATCCTGGCGGCGTCGTAGCCCAGGACCGCCTGCAGCATCAGCGGAGTCCGGATCGAGGGGTCGATGGCCGGGTGCGCGCAGGTGAAGAGCAGTTCCAGGCGCCTGTCGCCAATGGCGTCGACGTCGAGTTCGTCAAGGGCCGCCATGGCGGGGCCTCCTTCCGGTCCGGCCTCCTCGAGCGGCAGCGCCGTCCTGTGCGCGGCTGACTTCCAGGCGTCGCGCTGCCTGTTGCGGGCCACCGTGAGCAGCCAGCCTTCAGGGTTGGCGGGGACGCCGCCCGCGGACCAGCTGAGAAGGGCCTGTTCAAAGGCGGCGGAAAGGGCGTCTTCGGCCAAGGCGAGGTCGCCGGTGGACGCGGCCAGCAGCGCCACAAGGTGACCGTAGGAGGCGCGGGCGGCGTGTTCGGCCGCGGTCCGCGCCTCCGGGGAAGTCATGCGTTGGGCATCCAGGTGCCGTCCACGGTGTAGGTGGCACCGGGCCGGATCTCCACGGCGCCCCATTCCACGGACGGAGCCTTGCCGACCCACTCGATGGCGGCGTCCAAATCGGCCACGTCGATCACGAACGTCCCGCCCAGCTGCTCCTTGGTGTCGGCGAACGGGCCGTCCTGCACCCTCAGGGCGCCGTCGGGCTTGGTCAGCGTGGTGGTGTTCGACGACGGCTGGAGCACCTCGGCGCTGATCAGGACGTTCGCCTGGTGCAGCGCGGCCGCATAGCTGCTGAAGGCACGCCGGCCCTCCGCAAGCGCCTCCTCACCCAGCGCTGCGGCATCCATTTCCGGGTAGTGCAGAAGCAGTGTGTAACGCATGGTTCATTCTCCTTGATCGGGGCGATGCCGTCCACGGGCGGCGCCGCATCTTGTGCCAAGCACGACGGCGGCGGGCTTGCCTGGTGGCCGTGCTTCACCAGGATGACGATTGGGCGGTGGCCGGATCGACACCCGCGAGGAAACGATTCCCTTGAACGGCAGGCAACCCGTCTGAAAATCAGCAAGGAATCCGGTGTGACACCGGTCACAACCAACCGGTAGCGGCCTAGCGTTATCCGTGCACCCTAACGATCCGTGAACCCAGAGGGGGGACACATGGAGTCAACACCAGCCATCGTCGTTGGATTGCCGGACTTGATGCACGCTGCGCGCGTCGAGGCGCGGGGCATCATGGAGGAGTTCAAGGGGGACTATGTTGCCGAACACCGGGCCGTGCTTGCCAGGCTCTCGGCAGCCGAGGTCATCAGCGAGGACGAGGCGGAGACGCTGCTCGGGCTGTACAGGCTCGGCTATGAGGCGGGCGAGCCAAAGGGCAACCCCCAGCGGGCCTACTTCGAAACACGGGACATTTACGCCAAGATGCTCGCCGGGAACAAGCCCAGCCCGGTGGCCCTCGTCATCGCCTCCGCGGCCCTGGGCTCGTTCGAGGTGTCCGTCTTCCCTGAAGGTTCGACGACGGTCACGATCGCCCGGGTCAGCTACGGCTCAAGCCTGTCCGGGATTGGCGCGGGCATTGGCACCCTGCTGGGAGGGGTTCCCGGCGGCGTCCTGGGCGGGGCCATCGGCGGGCTGATCGGCGGGATCATTGACGACAAGAAGGGCAAGGGCAAGACCTGACGGAGCCGGCGGGCTGATCCGGCCTGGCGTGCGAGGACCTGTTGGCCTCAGCGGCGGCCGGCGCGCTGGCGGCCTGCCTACGCGCCTGCGACCGCCGCGGCACCCACGTGGGCCGTGAGGAAGCCGCGGACGTCGTCGAGCTCGGGGGCGTTGATGCCGTGCGCCAGGCCCGGGTACACGCGCTCGACCAAGGCGGTGTGGCCCGGCAGGTACTGGACGGTGCGGGCGATGGCCACGGGGGCAATGACCCTGTCTTCGGCGCCGCGGCCCCAAAACAGCGCGGGCAGGGTGGCGCGCAGGGCATCGTCTCCCGGCTGCGGGCCGCCCAGCACAAAGCCGCCCAGGACCACGGGGGCCAGCACGCGTTCGGGCCGGGTACGCAGCAGCTGGGTGGCCACGAGCCCGCCCTGCGAGAACCCGATGGGCACAATGCGCGTGCCGGGGTCCACATTGGCCTCCACCCAGGCCCAGACGGCGTCGGTTGCCTGCTCCACCGGGCCGGCGTCGGGGTCACCGGGCGTGGTGATCTGGAACCACGCCGCCCCGCCGTTGCCGAGGTCCAGCGGGGCGCGGAGCGATGCCCAGGGCAGGTTCAGGCCCAGCGCCGGGGCCAGGGAGGCCAGGTCGTGCTCGTGGGAGCCGAAGCCGTGGAGCAGGAGCACCACGGAGCCGGGCACAGGCGCGGCGGTCCAGTCTGGCGAGCGCACATCGCGCAGGGTGGGGGTCATGCAATCTCCTGGGGAGCGGGAATCCGGGCTGTTGGCCACTTCCAAGGTACACCAGGGACTTGTAGCTTCAACTATTCGGTTCAAGGCGGCGCGCCATGTTTCTGCGCACGGACCCTTGCGGCCCTCCCATGCCCGTCAGCCTCCCATGTCGGCGCTGACGGGAACCAGGCCCACGGCGTTGCGGCGGTGGACCTTGGCGGGCGCCCTGTCAAAGCCCTTCGCGTCCAGGTTGTTGGCCAGACGGTACGCGGCCACGGCCTGGTCGTAGAGGCCGTTGAGCCGGGCGCCGGAATATTCACCCGTGCTGCCGTCGGTGAAAACGATGGAGATGGACATCTTTTGCGGGAAGTGCCGGCTCATGTGGATGAAGCCGTCGGTGTCCTGCCGGAGGGTGAGCATAGTCTTGCCGCCTTGTCATGGTGAACCTCAAGTGTCCCCCATGCGGACCCGGAGGTGGAGCCGTGCCGCGGCATGCCCGGCCGCGTCGGGGTCCGGCCGGCGCCCCGCATCTTCCAAGGCTTGCGTCCGCTGTTTGTGCCCGCCGGGGACGCTGCCCCTCCAACAGTTCGCGGGCCGCCAGCTACGCGCCCTCCCATAACGGCTGCGCCACCTCGAGGATCAGCCCCTCGGGCCCGCGGATGTAGCCGAGGCGGAAGACGTCCTCGTAGTTCACCACCTCTCCCACCAGCCCGTAGCCGGCAGCCGCGGCCTTGGCCACGACGGCGTCCACGTCCTTCACCTGGTAGGCAATGTGCCGCAGGCCGTGCGCATTGGAAGGAAGCACCTGATGATTCATGGCGGGCGCCGGCTCGATGAACTGGCTGATTTCAAGCTGGCCGCTGCCGTCCGGCGCGCTCACCATCACCATCTTGGCGTGGGCGCCGCCCAGCCCGATGATCCTGTCCATCCACCGCCCGCTGACCTCCGCCGATCCCTGGCGGACAAACCCCAGGTCAAGGAAGAACTTCACGGCCGCGTCCAGGTCGTGCACGATGAAACCCACGTGGTCGAACGTGATTGCTTCCATCCCCACAGGCTAAAGCACCGCCCCCACTGCTGGGAAGGATGGGAAGCACGACGCCGGCACTCCCCCCCCGCGTGGGCGGGCGGCGGCCCGCGACTTGAGGTAGCGGAATCGCGCCGAGACAACGGGAGTTCTCCTGTGGTCTCGGCGTGGACCCGCTACCTCGGCGGTGGGCGGGGGCCGCCCGCGCCCTACTTGAGCAGGTCCACGTCCGAGACCATCTCGATGTGCGTTTCCATCGCCTTCGCCGCCGCCTTGGGGTCCTTGGCCCGGATGGCCTCGGCGATCTTGCGGTGGGAAGCCAGCGACTGCTCGGGCCGCCCGGGCTGGCCCAGCGATTCCATGCGCGTTTCGAGGACCATTTCCGCGATGAAGGTCATGAGCTGGGCCAAGACCGCCGAATGCGCCGCCGCCGTCACGGCCTCATGGAAGAGTTCATCGCCGTTCAGTCCCCTTTCCCCGTTGCGGACCTCGGCCTCCATGACGTCCAGGGCAGAATCGATCGCCCTCATCTCAGCCTCGGTGCGCCGGAGCGCCGCAAGCGCGGCGAGCTTCACCTCGATGGTGCTTCTGGCCTCCACCGTCTCGGGAAGCCTGTTCCGGTGCTCCCTGAGGCCCTTGATGACCGTGGCAATGCTGGGCCGGTACACCAGCACCGCGCCGTTGCCGTGCTGGACCTCAATGACGCCCAAAACCTCCAGCGCCACCAGGGCCTGGACCAGCGTGGCCCGGGACACTCCCAGCCGCTGCGCCAGCTCCCGCTCGGCGGGCAGCAGGTCGCCCGGCCCGAGCTGGGATGTCTCAATGTATCCGAGAAGCAGCGTCACGAGTTGTTCGTACAGGCGCGGCTTGGCAACACGCGCCAGCGGGTCCGCGGGTTCCACCTGGTCCACGAGGGCCTCCTTCGATAGGTCCTTTGCCCTCAAGAATACATGGAAGGAGTATTGACAAAGTGACTCGGTGTACTAGAGGCTAGTCCAGTGAGACAGTAATCCAAATCACATCGACCAGTCCCACCGGGCCAAGCCCGAATCTTCAGAGCAATGGAGTTGCGATGACAGTTCAAGAAGTGACACGGACGCAGGCCGCACGGCGTGCGACCGTGGCCAGCGTGGTCGGCACAACCATTGAGTGGTACGACTTTTTCCTTTACGGAACCGCGGCAGCCCTCGTGTTCCCGCACCTGTTCTTCCCGGGCCAGTCCGCCTTCGCCGGGATCCTGGCGGCCTTCGGCACCCAGTTTGTGGGCTTCGTGGCACGTCCTGTCGGTGCCGCGATCTTTGGCCACTTCGGTGACCGGATCGGCCGTAAGACGACGCTGATGGCAACGTTGTTCCTGATGGCAATTGGCACGGTCCTGATCGGGTTCCTGCCCACCTGGCAGAGCATCGGCGTGGCCGCTCCCATCCTGCTGGTGCTCCTGCGCATCATCCAGGGGATCGGCGTGGGCGGGGAATGGGGCGGATCAGTGCTGCTGAGCATGGAATGGGGAAACCAGCAACGGCGCGGCCTCGCCGCCAGCTGGCCCCAGCTGGGAGTGCCGCTGGGGCTGGTACTGTCCACCGGCGTCGTCCGCCTGACGTCCGGAATCACCGGCAGTGAGGGTTTTGCCGCCTACGGCTGGAGAATCCCGTTCATCCTCAGCATCGTGTTGATCGGGGTGGGCCTGTGGGTACGTATGCGCGTTGTGGAAAGCCCCGATTTCGAGGCCATGCGCAAGGCCAACAAGGTGGTCAGGAATCCCGTCCTTGAAGCCATCAGGCGCCAGCCAAAGCAGATCCTGCTCTCCGCCCTGGTCAGGACGTCCGAGCAGGCGCCGTTCTACCTGTTCATCACGTTCGTGCTGACCTATGCGGTCAAGCAGCTCAAGCTGGACAGCAATTCCATTTTGGACGACACCCTCATCGCGGCGGCGCTGGGACTCATCAGCATCCCCGTGTTTGGCCGGCTCTCGGACCGCTTTGGCCGGCGCAAGGTGTACGGGACGGGAATTGTGCTCACCGCCGTGTTCGCCTTCCCCTACTTCGGCCTGCTCAACACCGGCAATGCGCTGCTGATCGCCATCGCCATCATCATCAGCCTGGCGCTGCACGACATGCAGTACGGGCCGCAGGCGGCGCTTATTGCGGAGGGCTTCGACGCGGACATCCGCTACACGGGCGCCGGCCTGGGATACCAGCTGGCCAGTGTGGTGGCCGGCGGCCCGGCACCCCTGATTGCCGCGGCGCTGCTGGCCCACTACGGGAACTCCACGGCCATCTCGATCTACATCATCATCTGCGCCGTCATCAGCATGGCTGCCCTCATCCTCCTGCCCAGGGCCGCGCAGGCCCCGGCGGGCACCACCCCCAAGGCCGTAAGGGCAACCGCATGAGCACTGAAAAGGAACACACCGAAGACCGGGGTGGCGCGCTGGCCGACCTGGTGGTGCTGGACCTGACGCGCATCCTCTCCGGCCCGTTCGCCACCATGACCCTGGCGGACCTCGGCGCGGACGTGATCAAGGTTGAACAGCCGGGGCGGGGAGACGACACGCGCCAATGGGGCCCGCCCTTCCAAGGCGAGGAGGCAGCCTACTTCCTCTCCGTCAACCGCAACAAGCGCAGCCTGGCCGTGGACTTGAAATCGCCAGAGGGCCTGGCCGCCGTCCGCCAGTTGGCATTGAAGGCCGACGTGCTCGTGGAGAACTTCCGGCCCGGAACGGCGGCCCGCCTCGGCCTGGGCTATGAGGAACTCTCCGTCCGGAACCCGGGACTGGTTTACGCGTCCATCAGCGGCTACGGCCAGACCGGCCCCGATGCGCACCGTCCCGGCTACGACGCCATTGCCCAGGCGCGGAGCGGCATCATGAGCGTGACCGGTGAGGCCGGCGGGCCGCCGGTCAGGGTGGGAGTGAGCAGCGCCGACCTCACCGCCGGCATGTGGGCCACCATCGGCATCCTGGCCGCTGTGCACGAAAAGGGGCGCACCGGGCGCGGCCAGTGGGTGGACATCAGCCTGCTGGACGGCTCCGTCTCCTGGCTGACGTACGTTTCCAGCGGTTATTTTGCCAGCGGGAACGTGCCCAGGCGCTACGGTTCGGCACACCCCACCATCGTCCCCTATCAAGCCTTTGCCACCGCGGACGGATTCACCATGGTGGCCGTGGGCAATGATGGATTGTGGCGGCGCTTCACCAAGGCCCTGGACCGCGAGGACCTCACCCAGGATGCCCGTTTCGCGAGCAACCCGGACAGGGTGGCGCACCGGGACACGCTGGTCCCCCTCATCGAGGGGATCATGCTCACCCGCACCACCGACGAGTGGGTGGAGGCGCTTGACCTGGCGGGCGTGCCCGTGGGGCCCATCCAGACCGTGGACCAGGCGCTGGCGGATCCGCAGGTCCTGGCACGGGGCATGGTGGCCACGGTCCAGCATCCAACGGAAGGGGAACTGCGGATGGTGGGCTGCCCGGTGAGGCTCTCGCGGACCCCCGCCGAGGTCAGGGCCGCCCCGCCCCTGCTGGGCCAGCACACGGAGGACATCCTGGCCGGCCTGGGATTCGACGAAAGCCGCATCGCTTCCCTGCGCAAGGACGGGGCAGTCCAGTGACGCCCCTTGGCCAGCTTGACCTGGACACCATCATGGTCCAGGACGCCGGTTCCGTGGCCACCGTGACCATCGGCACGGGCCGCCGGCTCAACGCCCTGCGCCGGGAGGACTGGGCCGCCCTGGAACGTGCGGCCACGTCCCTGGCCGTGCGCGGGGAACTGCGGGCCGTGGTAATCCGGGGGCGCGGCGGCGTGTTCTGCTCGGGATCGGACCTGGGGGAATGGGAAGGCGCAACGTCGGAGGAGGTCACCGAAAGCTTCGCCGCGATGGAAGCGGCCCTGCAGGCCGTCGAGGACCTCCCGGTTCCCACCGTGGCGGCCGTTGAACGGTTCGCCACCGGGGCCGGGTGCCAGCTCGCCCTTGCCTGCGACCTCCAGCTGGTGAACCGCTCCGCCATGATTGGCATGCCGATTGCCCGGCTGGGCCTCCTGGTGCCGCCCACGTTCGCCACCCGGATGTCGCTGCGGATCGGCCCCGGGCGGACCAAGGACCTGCTCTACGGCGGACGGCTGCTGGCCGCGGAGGAAGCAAACCAGCTGGGCCTCATCACCACTGTCGTGGATGACGGCACCGTCGACGCCGCGCTCGCCGAACTCCTCACCCACTGGGACGGGCTGTCCGCCGCATCCCTGCGGGCCTCGAAGGCGGCGGTAAATGTCGGGCTGAACCCGCTGGTGCAGCCCGCCCGGCACGCGCGGCAGGGAATTGCGTCCGACCCGGACGAGTTTGACCGGCGCCTCCACGGCTTCCTGCACCGCCACCATCCGCGCCCCGAGTAAGCCTGGGAAGCACGACGGCGAGTCTCCCCCGCGCGCCGGCGAGTCAGCGGGTCCGCGCCGATACCGCCATAAATTTATCGCGGTATCGGCGCGGACCGGCTGACTCAGCGCCGGAAGCACGACGCCGGCCCTCCCCCTGCGCGGGCGGCCAGCGGTATTACTTCCGGTTGTACTCCTCGTCCGTGATGTGCTCGGCCCAGGTGGTGGTCTTGGCCGGGTCTTCGCCGTTCTGCAGCATGGCGATGTGTTCCATGAAGCAGCCGGGGGCGGCGGCGTGCCAGTGCTCCTCGCCGGGCGGGGTGTACAGCGTCTGGCCGGGGTGGACCTCGATGATCGTGCCGTCCCGGCCGCCGAAGCGGCCCACGCCCTGGGTGACGCGGATGTACTGGCCGTGCTCGTGGGAGTGCCAGGCCGTGCGGGCCCCGGGGGCGAAGCGGACGGTGGCCACCACCATGGTCTGGCCGCTTTCGTGCGGCAGCGCGATGGGGTCGAGCCAGACGTCGCCGGCAAACTGGGCGGGCGGGTTCTTGGCGGTGGGCACGGAGGGTTCGATGTTCATTGTCTGCCTTACTTGTTGTTGGTGAAGAGTTCCTTGGCAACACCCATGGCCGCCATGCCGTTCGGCCAGCCGGCGTAGAGGGTGACATGGGTGATGGCCTCGATGAGTTCCTCCCGGGTCACGCCGTTCTCCACGGCGCGTCCCAGGTGGAAGCCCAGCTGCCCGGTGTTTCCGCCGGCGGTGAGCACGGCCACGGTGATCAGGCTGCGGTCGCGGGCGGACAGCTCGGGCCGGTTCCACACGTCCTCGAAGAGCACGTCGTCGGTGAGCTCGGCCAGCTTCGGGGCAAAGTCGCCGAACAGGTTCCGTCCGCCGCCCACCTGCTTGGGTTGATCCGTCATGATGTTCCTTTCGTGGGGAGTTCTACGCAAAGTACGTGGGCGTGCGCGGCACATATGGCTCCTCCAGCGCCTTGACCTCGTCCTCGGTGAGGCGCAGCTCAAGGGCGGCAACGGCGTCGTCCAGGTGGTGCGGCTTGGTGGCGCCGGAGAGCACCGAGCTGACCACGGGGTTACGCAGCACCCAGGCCAGGGCGACCTGCGCCATGGACACGCCGCGCCCGGCGGCGACGTGTTCGACGGCGTCGACGATCGCCTTGTCGCTCTTGAGCCAGAGCGGGTTGCCGAACATGTCCGTGTCCGGGTTGCTTCCGGCGCGCGTGGTGCCGTGGGCACCCCACGGGCGGGCGTTGCGGCCGGCGTTCAGCGGGCTCCACGGGATGCTGCCCACGCCCTGGTCGGCGAGGAGGCCGAACATTTCCCGTTCCTCCTCGCGCTGGGTCAGGCTGTACTGGTCCTGCATGGAGATGAACCGGGTCCAGCCGTGGAGCTGGGCCGTGTGCTGCAGCTTGGCGAACTGCCAGGCCCACATCGAGGAGGCGCCGAGGTAGCGGACCTTGCCGGCCTTGACCACGTCGTGGAGGGCCTCCATCGTTTCCTCGACGGGGACGTTGGGGTCGAAGCGGTGGATTTGGAGGAGGTCGATGTAGCCGGTGCCGAGGCGGGCCAGTGACGCGTCCACTTGTTCGAGGATGGCCTTGCGGGACAGCCCGGAGCCGCCGGGGCCGCCGTGCATGGGCCAGAACAGCTTGGTGGCCAGGACAATGTCCTCGCGCCTGCTGTACTTGCGGATGGCGCGGCCGGTGATCTCCTCCGAGCTCCCCCGGCCGTAGACGTTGGCGGTGTCCCAGAAGGTGATGCCCAGGTCCACTGCCTGACGGAAGACGGGCTCCGCGGCGGCGTCATCCAGCGTCCAGTCGCGGCCCGTGCCGGGCGCGCCGAAGCTCATGCAGCCGAGCGCGATCCGGCTGACCTTGAGTCCTGAATTTCCCAGGCGCGTGTATTCCATGGTTACTTCCTTCCGGAGGCGGTGAGTTTGGCTGACCGGGCCGCGATTTCCGCTGGCACGACCAAGGCGAGTGAGGCGGTGAGGCAGAGGGCCAGCATGACGCTGCCGGCGGTGAGGGCGGCGCCGACGTGGCCGGCCATGGCCGCCCGCGCGCCGCCTGCTGCGGTGGAAGTGGCCGCGGCGGCCGTGACAAGGACGGCCAGGCCCAGGCTGCTGCCGAGCTGGTGGGCGGTGTTGACCAGGCCCGAGGCGGCACCGGCGTCGTCCGCGGTGACCCGGGCAATGCCGGCGGACGTCAGCGGCGCGAAGGCCAGCCCCTGCCCGATGCCCAGCAGCACCATGGGCAGGGCGACGCCGGATATGTAGGAGCTGTCCACGGTGACGCGGCTGAGCCACACCATGCCGGCCAGCGTCACGGCGACGCCGACGGCGAGCAGCGCGGCGTTGCCGAAGCGGGCGGTCAGGCGCGGGATGGCCATGGCGACGGCGAAGTTGACCACGGTCATGGGGAAGAACGCCATGCCGGCCTGGAGCGGGTTGAAGCCGAGGACGTCCTGCAGGAACTGGGTGGTGAAGTAGAAGAAGCCGATCATGGCGCCCATGTAGAGCATGCGGGCCAGGTAGGCGCCGGAGCGTTCCCGGCTGGCGAAGAGCCGCAGCGGCATGATGGGCTGGCCGGCCCGCCACTCATTGGCGATGAACACGGCGAGCAGGACTGCCCCGGCACCCAGGGTGAGGAAGGTCTGGGGAGCCAGCCAACCGGCGTCGGCCGAGCTGATGATGCCAAAGACCAGCGCGCCCATGCCCAGGGTGGCGGTGATGGCGCCGGCGGCGTCGAAGCGGCCGGCGCTACGCGGGGATTCGGGGATGAAGCGGGGCGCCAAAAGGATCATGGCGGCTCCGATGGGGACGTTGATGAAGAAGCCGGCGCGCCAGGAGAACCAGTGGGCCAGTGCTCCGCCGATGACCAGGCCCAGGCTGGCGCCGATGCCGGCGGTGGCACCGTACCAGGCGACGGCGCGGGTGCGTTCGCGGCCGGGGGCGAAGCTGGCGGTGAGCAGGGACAGGGACGACGGCGCCACGACGGCCGCGCCCACGCCCTGCAGCGCGCGTGCGCCGATGAGCCATTGGCCGCTGGGGGCCAAGCCGATCAGCAGCGAGGCGGTGGAGAACACGGCCAGGCCGATGATGAAGATGCGTCGGCGGCCCAGGAGGTCGCCGGCCCGGGCGCCGAGGAGGAGCAGGCCGCCGAAGACGAGGGTGTAGGCGTCCTGCACCCAGGCCAGGCCCGTGGCGGTGTAGCCCATCTCCGCCTGGATGCTGGGCAGGCCGGTGAAGATGATGGAGTTGTCGAGCAGGATCATGAAGTAGCTGACCAGGATGATGGCCAGGATGGCGGTGCTCTTGGTTGCTGGTGGGGCGGCGATTGCGGTGCTGGGCACGCGGGTCCTTCTGGTTCACGGCCCCGTTTTGGGGCCTTGTCGGAATCGTGGGGCCGTAGCTTGGCGCGCTTTGTGGGCACCTTGCCTTCGGCCTAGATTCCAGTGAACACGCTTGCCGGCCCGCGCGGCAGTGTCTGTTGGTGCAGGTACTGGGAGTACCCCCATGGGGTTCATTAGCGACAACGAACAGAAATTGTCCTGCGCCACCTGCTTGCCATCTGGGAGATGGAGGGTGAACCGGCGAAGCTGGACAGCTGGTCGCAGAGGACCCGTGCCGACGTAATCGACATTTGGTCGCATGGTCCTGTCGGGCGATGTGGCGTCGGTGAGAGATCTCCACATCACCCTGGGTGGACAGTGCGTCGACATTCCTCGCGAGGATAATTCCATTGCAGATCGTGGGGAACACTTCCGCCATGGGAGCACGCGATCAGGGACCCCACTAAAACTGCCAGGTAATGGCTGCGGGAGGGCGGATGGCGGTGAGACCAGACGTCGGGTTGGGAGGGACCTGCTGCTACGGGGGTGGCAGTTTACGTGTCGTCTTGGTGCGGGTTGGCCGACGGCGGTCCTTCCATGTCAGATCCAAGGAATCGCAGGGAATTTTTGGCGTGCCTCCGCGGGGATTCTCCTGGCCGCCGTGTCGAGGTCGACGAGAATGGATTTCATGGCTTCCCGGGTGCGCCAATTGTCTTCCCTGCCGAAGCTGCCCTCCCCCTCTGAGTCAATCTCTGCCGCCCAGTCGAGCCGCCGCTCCATGTCGGATAGGATTCCTAAAATTCTGCATTTTGGCGACGTGGTCGGAGAAAAAGTTGGTTCCGAAGGCTGCTGAGGAACGAACCGTCCGCCTTCAGGAGATCCCTTGGGAGCGCGGTTCGAAGAGGCATCGCTTCGCTGGTGATGTGGTCCATGACGGCTCCTGCCGCCCCAGATCACCACAGGGTAAAGATGCACATCGAAGTCGATGCCAAATCGTCGAACCAGCGGCGTTGCAAGGTGGGGTAGCTGGCCACATCAGCCAGTCACCAGCGAGGACCAACTGCCCCTCAACCGGCGAGATTCGTCAGCAGCCCTCAAAGTCCGTCAGGACCTGCACCTTGGCGGCCGAAGCCGAGCCGGTGTCGAAGGAGTAACCCAGCCATTCCCTGGCCAGGCGCCGGGCCAATTCGACGCCGATGACGCGCTGGCCCATCGTGAGCACCTGGCAGTTGTTGGACAGGACAGAGCGCTCGACCGAAAACGAGTCATGCGCTGTGGCGGCTCGGATGCCCTCGACCTTGTTGGCCGCGATGGCGACACCGAGGCCGGTGCCGCAGAACAGTATGGCGCGGTCGGCCTGGCCGTTCCTGATCATCTCCCCGGCAGCAATGCCGACGTACGGATACGGCCGCGTGAACTCCGCGTCGCCGCGGTTGACGCCGATGTCGATGACTTCGCTGATCCGGGGATCGGCCCTGGCATCCGCCAGGACCCGGTCCTTGTAGTCAACGCCCGCTTCGTCGGCGCCCACGATGAGCCGTATTCCCATGGTGATCTCTTCCTTCGTCATTGCTTGGCCGCGGCCAATTGGTTGATGTTCGCCAGGTGGGGCCCCATCACGGTGAAGACCATGGCCAGGGACGTGGCGCCCGGATCGGGCGTCCCGATGCTCTTTTCGGCGAGCGGCCGGGCCCGGCCCAGCCGGGGGCGCAGCCCTGCCGTCGCTGCGGCTGCCGCTGTGGCTTCGACGGCAGCAGCAGTCCAGGCGGCCGCCACGTCCACGCCTTCCGCCAGGTGCCGGCCAAACGCCGCAGTGAGGGGGACCAGGGCGTCGACCATGGTCTTGTCCCCCGGCTCCGCCTTGCCCAGCCCTTGGATCCGGGCAGCAAACGCATTCACGGCTTCGAGCAGCCGGCCCGGGGTGGGCGCCGTGCTGTCCCCCAGCGTTTCGCCGAGGCTGCGCAGCCCGGCACCCCACAGGACGCCTGAGGTTCCTCCGGCCTTGTCCGCCCAGGCGTCACCGGCCTCGGCGAGAACAGTCCCCGCACCGGCGCCCAGTCCGAGGGTCCCCACGGCGGCCGCGACGGCGGCGTCGATTCCGCGGACCATGCCGCGTCCGTGGTCGCCGTCGCCGGCGATGGCGTCCAAGTCCCCCAGCATCGCTTCCGCGTCGTGGACGGCCCGCGCTGCCGCCTCCAGGGCGGCCACGCAACGGCGGGCGTAGGCCTTCGAGTCGTCGCCGGCCGAGTAACGGGCACCGCCGGGGACGGTGCCGCCCGCCTCAATCCAGTCGTCCTGACCGGCCGGCGACGCAACGTTCCCGCGCTTGTACGCCGGCGACTCCGCCGGAGCGCACCAGAGCGGCTCGAGTTCGTCGTCGAGCCACGTGACTGTCAGCGACACGGCTGCCATGTCGAGGCTCGTGACGAGCTCCCCCACCTCCGGCATGACGAGTTCGTAGCCGGCGCCGCGCAGCAACGGCGCCACGGTCCCCCACAGCACAAACAGTTCCTCGTACTTGGTGGAGCCCAGGCCGTTAAGCACCACGGCAATCCGCTGGCCGGACCCGGACGGCGTTTCCGCCAGGATCCGGGCCACAAGTTCCCGGCCGAGTTCGTCCGCCGTCGGAAGCGCCATGTCCAGGAGACCGGGCTCCCCGTGGATGCCCAGCCCGAGCCCCATTTGCATCTCGCCAAGGGTGAAGAGCGCGGCGTCGGCGCCGGGAAAGGTGCAGCCGTGGAAGGCGCTGCCGATGGTCCGCGTGCTGCTGTTGGCCTTGCGGCCCAGGCGCACCACCTCCGCCAGGCTGGCCCCCGCTTCGGCGGCGGCGCCCATGACCTTGAAGACCGTAAAGTCCCCCGCAATCCCGCGGCGCTTGGCACTTTCCCCGGGTGCCGCGCTGGCGATGTCGTCCGTGACCACCACGTTGTCAACGGCGACGGCCTCTGCCGCCAGCCGCTCCGTGGCCAGGCCGAAGTTCATGACGTCGCCGGCATAGTTCCCGTAGGCGAAGACGACGCCGGCTCCCTGGTCCGCTGCTTTGGCCACGGCGTACGCCTGCTGCGCCGACGGGGACGTGAAGATGTTGCCGACCACGGCGCCGTCAACCAGCCCCGGGCCGATGAAGCCGGCGAAGGCCGGGTAGTGCCCTGAGCCGCCGCCGGCCAGAACAGCCACCTTCGGCGCGGCGGAGCGGTGCCGCCGGATGGCACCGCCGGGGACCTGCCGGACCAGGTTCGCGTTGGCGTCGCAAAACCCTGCCAGGGCCTCCTCGGCAAACCTTGCCGGGTCGTTGAATAGTTTGGTCATGGTGCTGCTCTCCTGCTGTGGACTCGGGCCCGGGATGGGGCTTAGTGGAGGTGGCTGCCGCCGTTGATGTCCACCGTGGTGCCCGTCAGGTACGCGGCGTCCTCGGAGGAGAGGAAGGTGATGACGGCGGCGATTTCCTCGGTGGTGGCGGTGCGGCCCACGGGAATGTCGCGGGCGATGGCCGCCTCCTGCTCGTCGGTGCTGCCGACGCGGATGTTGGTGTCCACGGCGCCCGGCGTGATGGCGTTGACCGTGACTCCTGTATCGCCTATTTCGCGGGCCAGGGCCTTGGTGAACCCGAGGATGGCCGCCTTGGCCGAGGAGTAGGGAACCTTGCCGAAGACGCCGCCGCCGCGCTGGGCGGACACGGAGGACATGTTCACGATGCGGCCCCATCCGGCGTCGATCATTCCCGGCAGGAAGGCCTTGGTGACGAGGTAGGTGCCGGTGGCGTTGACGGCGAAGATCTTGTTCCACAGTTCCAGGGTGGTTTCCAGGAACGTCACCGGCGAGGTGATGCCGGCGATGTTGACGAGGGCGCCCACGGTGGGCAGGTTGCCCGCGGCCACCTCGGCCTGGACGGCGCCGTGCGCGGTGGCCACGGAATCCTCGCTGGCGACGTCGATGGCGTGGCCGAAGGCGGGGACGTTGAATTCGTTGCCGACCTCCATGGCCACCTTGGCGGACTTCTCGCCGTCGAGGTCCAGGATGACGACGGCCCAGCCTTCGCGGGCGTAGCGGCGGGCGGTGGCGAGGCCGATGCCGCGCTCGGAGGTGGCTCCGGTGAGGACGGCGGTGCGCTGGATGGCGTTGGACATGATTCTCCTTGAAGGGTGGGTGGAACTAAATGAGGGTGGAAATATGGGTGGCGGCCTGTGCGGCAGCGGTGGCCCGTTCGCCGTCGGCCACGTCACGGGTCTCGAGTTCGAGCGAAAAGTGCCCGGTGTAGCCCTTGGACTTCAGGGCGGAGAGGCCGGCGGCGAAGTCGGCGTCGCCGTTGCCTATGCTGAGGTTGATGTTGCCCGGCACGGCGTCCCGGAGGTGGACGTGGGTGATGGTCGCGTGGAAGCGTTCCACGAAATCCAGCGGGTCTGCCCCGGACGCCACGATGTGGCTGAAGTCCATGACGGTTCCGACGCCGGACCCGGCCAGCCTGCCGATGAGCAGGCCGGCGCGGTCCAGGTCCGAGCACAGCCGGAAGTAATGCAGCGCCTCCGTCCACAGCTCGACGCCCATGGCGACCGCGCGCCGCTGGGCGCTCGTGAGGGCGGAAGCGACCGCGTCCAGATCCGCGTCCAGGCCCTGGACCGGCTCCCGGCTGGGGGCGCCGCAGGGAAGGACGAGCGCCTTGGCCCCGGTCTCGACGGCGAGCGCCAGGAGCATCTCGAGGTGGCGGCGCCGGTCCCTTTGCGCGCCGGCATCCAGAGTGGCATTGAAGTCGCCAATGTCGCCGTTGACCGAACGGACCTTCAGGCCCGACGCGGCGATTTGCCCGGCAACGGTGCGGACGTCCTCCTCGCCCAGCTCGTAGGGAACGTGGTCGCAGACGCCGGGAAGGGCGCCGAGGTCGATCTCCTCGAAGCCAAGCCCGGCCATGGTCTGCAGGGCGTCCGGGAGATCCAGGTGACGGAAGCTGATCGACGAACAGCCCAGCCGGGGATTGAACATTGGTGTTGCTCCTTACGTGGGACCGCCACCCGCAGCCCGGGTGACGAGAACCACACTAGAACGTTTTACTGTCAACAGTCAACCTTCGAAGTTGACTGTTGACAAACAGAAATGATTCAGGTCACACTGGCGTATCATCTGTTAACAGTCGACACCATGATGCCGCAGCATCAGTCGCCGTTTGAAAGGTAATTACGACCATGAGCAATGAAGCTCTCACCATGCGCGGACCGGTCCACGGCACCAAGGACGCCAGGCGCGTGGCCCTTGGTTCCAGCGTGGGCGCCGTCATCGAAACGTACGACTTCATCGGTTTCGGAACGGCCGCCGCCCTGTACTTCGGCACCGCGTTCTTCCCGGGCGCCGATCCCGTCACCGGCACCCTGGCCTCCTTCGCCACCCTGGGGGTGGGCTTCGCAGCCCGGCCGCTCGGCGGCATTATTGGCGGCCACCTCGGCGACAAGCTGGGACGCAAGCCAGTGCTGGTTGCATCGCTGGTCCTGATGGGACTGGCCACGTTCGCCATCGGCCTGCTGCCCACCTACGCAACAGTGGGGCTCCTGGCGCCGGCCCTGCTGGTGTTTGTCCGCATTGTCCAGGGCCTGGCCTTCGGCGCGGAATGGGGCGGCGCCATCCTCATGAGCTACGAACACGCTCCATGGAAGAAGAAGGGCAAGTACACCGGCATGGTCCAGGCCGGCTTCCCCGTCGGCCTGCTGCTGGCGAACCTCGTCTTCCTCTTCAGCGTCCACCTGGGCAATTCGTGGGCCTGGCGCATCCCGTTCCTGGGCAGCATCTTCCTGGTCATTGTCGGATTGATCATCCGGTCCAAGGTGCCCGAGTCCCCCGTGTTTGACGAGGTCAAGGCCTCAGGCACCATCGTCAAGTCGCCGATCGTGGAAGTCATCAAGACGGACTGGCGCAACATTGTGCGCGGCATCGGCCTGCGCATCGCCGAGACGGCCGGCTACGCCGTGTCCATCACCTACATGATCTCCTACCTCCACACCACCGGCCTTTCCAGCAAGACCGAGACCCTCGTTGCCCTGAGCGTTGCCGCGGCCATCGGCATCTTCGCCACCGCCGCCTGGGGCCACCTCACCGACAAGATCGGACGCCGGCCCCTCTACATCTGGTCCTGCGCGTTCGCCGTGCTGTTCGCCTTCCCCATGTTCCTGCTGGTCAACACCGGCCTGTCCATCCTCATCATCCTGACGGTCATCATTTCCTACGCCGTCTGCCAGAACTCCCTTGCCGGTGCCCAGGGCCCATGGTTCCCCGAACTCTTCCAGGCCAAGACCCGCGCCTCCGGAGCGTCCCTGGCCTACCAGATCTCCGCCACGGTCTCCGGCTTCACCCCGTTCATCACCACGCTGCTGTTCATCAGCTTCGGCTGGGCCGGCCCCGCCGCACTCTTCATGCTCTACGCCCTCATCGGCCTGGCCGCCGCCATCAGCACCCGGGAAACCTGGGGCAGGCGCGAACGCCAGCTGGCGGATGAGGCCACCAAAAGCACCCCGCTGACAGTCAACGCCTAAGCCCACGAAAGGCAGAAATCACATGTCCACACTGGACACGACCACCACGCGGCCCACGGCCGGCGGCACGTTCGAAGACCGCCGTCGGACTGTCTCCGACGCCGCCTACCGCATCCGGCACCACGCCCTGAACATGGGCGAGGTCCAAGGCCAGGGCTATGTCGGCCAGGCCCTCGGCGCGGCGGACATCTTCGCCACCGTCTACGCCAGCCAGCTCACCTACCGCGCCGGCCAGCCCGACTGGGCCGGACGCGACCGCTTTCTGCTCTCCACCGGCCACTACGCCATCGGCCACTACGCCGCCCTGGCCGAGGCCGGAATCGTCCCCGTCGAGGAACTGGAAAGCTACGGCTCGGACGACTCGCGCCTGCCGATGTCCGGGATGTCCACCTACACGCCCGGCATGGAAATCTCCGGCGGCTCCCTCGGCCACGGGCTCTCCATCGCCGTCGGCATGGCCCTGGGCCTGCGCCACCAGGAATCCAGCGCCCGCGTGTTCAATTTCCTCTCCGACGGCGAACTTGACGAAGGCTCGACCTGGGAGGCCGCCATGGGGGCCCACCACCACCAGCTGGGCAACTTGACGGCCATGGTGGACATCAACGCGCTCCAGGCCGACGGCAAGACGGACACCGTCCTGCGCACCGAGCCCGTGAAGGACAAATGGACGGCCTTTGGCTGGTACGCCCAGCGCATCGACGGCAACGACACTGCCGCACTGCTGGAGGCCTTTGACAACGCGGCCGCCCGGGCCGCCACCCACGGCCAGCCCTCGGTGATCCTCTGCGACACCAAGGTGGGCAGGGGCGTGCCCCTGCTGGAGGACCGGGAAAAGGCGCATTTCATGCGCATCGAAGAGCACGAGTGGCAGATCTGCCGCGAGCAGCTGAGCAACGGCTTTGAAGGGACGGCCCACTGATGGCCAACACGCTGGCACCGACCAAAAGACTGAAGACCTCCGCCATGATCGCCTCGTTTGCCGACCCGGGGCAGAAGACCGCTTCCGCCCCGTTCGGGCACGCGCTGGCCAAGGCCGCGGAGGCGGACGAGCGGATCGTGGGCCTGACCGCGGACCTGGGCAAATACACCGACATGCACATCTTTGCCCAGCAGCATCCGGACCGCTTCTTCCAAATGGGCATGGCCGAACAGCTCCTCTTCGGCGCCGCGGCCGGCATGGCCCAAACCGGGCTCATCCCCTTCGCCTCAACGTACTCGGTCTTCGCCGCACGCCGTGCCTACGACTTCCTCTGCCTCGACATTGCCGAGCCCAACCTCAACGTCAACATCATTGGCGGCCTGCCGGGGCTGACGACCGGCTACGGCCCCAGCCACCAGGCCACCGAGGACATGGCCATCTTCCGCGGCATGCCCAACCTGACCATCGTGGACCCTTGCGACTCCGTTGACATTGAACAGGCCGTGCCTCAGCTGGCCGCCAGCGACGGGCCCACGTACCTGCGACTCCTGCGCGGGAACGTGCCCACGGTCCTGGACGAATACGACTACACCTTTGAACTCGGCAAGGCCAAGGTGCTTCGCGGCGGCAACGACGTGGTCCTGGTCTCCAGCGGCCTGATGACGATGCGCGCCCTCCAGGCAGCCAAGGCCCTGGAGGCACACAAGGTGGATGTCGCCGTCGTACATGCCCCCACCATCAAGCCCTTCGACTCGGCGACTGTCCTGGCCGAGCTGGCCGGCGACCGGCTGGCCGTGACGCTGGAGAACCACACGGTGGTTGGCGGACTGTTCGAGACCGTCGCCTCGGCCGTGGTCACCGCCGGGCTCGGCAAGCGGGTGGTTCCCATCGCCCTGCCGGACGAGTTCCTCGATGCCGGTGCCCTGCCGACGCTCCACGAGCGCTACGGCCTCTCCGTGTCACGCATCGTGGAGAAGGTGCTGGCCGAACTGGGCTGACTTTCGCCGCCGGGCAGCCGCAGGCGCGGGACCTCCCACTGGTCCCGCGCCTGTGGCGTAGCATCAACTGTTAACACCTGACAGTAAACAATCGCACCTTCAAGGATCACACCATGCCAGCAGCCACTGCCTCCCTCCTCGGGTTGGAAAAGAAGAGCCTCCGCGAACAGGCGGTTTCCGCGCTGCGCGCCGCCATCACCAGCGGCGCCCTGGAGCCCGGCAGGCACCTGGTGGAGACCGAGCTCTCCGACATGCTGCAAATCAGCCGGGGCACGTTGCGCGAGGCGCTCCGCCAGCTGGAGCAGGAAGGGCTGCTCTCCGCCGGCGCCCGCGGACGCCTCTCCGTGCGGCACCTTGACGCCAAGGAAATCCGCGACATCTTCGCCGTGCGGGCCACCCTGGAATCCCTCGCCGTGCGCACGCTGTGTGAACTGCCCAACCGGTCCGCGGTGATCAAGTCCCTGCGCGCCGCCGCCAACCACATGAAGTCGGCCGCCAAGGGCACGCTGGAGGCCCGGATCGAGTCGGACCTCGAGTTCCACCGGACGCTCTGCAAGCTCAGCGACAACCAGACCCTGCTCCATTCCTGGGAATCACTGGAGGGGTCCATCCGGATGTCGATCATGTTTGCCGGGCTGGAACGGGCCGTCAAGAACATGGACGTTGACCGGCACCTCGAGATCGTGGAGGCGATTGAGACCGGCGACCCCGAGGCCGCACAGTCCGCCGTTCTTGGGCACATGGACGTGGCGGCGGAGAATCTGGTGGCGTAGGGCCGGCGGATTCAGGCCCCGATACGAGAGTCGGATCCACAGTGACGCACAGACTGACAATACTGTGTCCTCGCTTCGAGACCCGCCCGAAGGAGCCTTCGGCAGAGGCTGGATGCCCAGAAGCAGCCGACCCCGACACATAAAGCCCAGAATTCCGGCAACGAGGCCAGGGCCACAGCCAGCAGCGACTGGATCAGTCGAAGGGGAACATCGTTCTGGTGGTGCGCCCGATGACGCCTGTCATCGTGGCATCAACCGTTCCTCCGATGACACCACCGACCAGCGGTATTCCTTTCGCCAAGGTGACTAGCGAGCGCTTACTGCCGTATTTGGCCAGAAGCATGAAGCCGGCCTTCTTGTTGATCTGGCGAATGACCGCAATTGGAATGCTCTTAATCGCCTGAAGTGCAACCTTCTCGCCGACTTTAAGGCCGACTGCCTTGGCGATCTGTTGTGCGTTGGAGCCGACTGCGATGAGCGTCGCTACCGTGCGGACGTGCGGATCCTTCGGGTCGTACCCTCTTAGGTAGGCTATTGCCGCGGCCAGTCTGGCGTTAATCACGAGTGCACCAGCCATGTTGGCGGGGATGGTCACCGGCATCGCGATGAACCCGCCAAGGCCCGTCACGAAACCGTTGACGCCGGCTGCTTCGACTGACTCGACGATCAGCCTCTTGATTGCCTTTTCAACATCAGCGCGCTCATCCGAATCAAACATTCTTGTCGGGCCGAAGTTGGGCTGGTATCGCGGCCCCTGGACTCGGCACAACCGGTCCTCTGCCCATGCAATCGACCCCGACAAAGGACCAACACCTGTGTCGATCACTTTTCCGACCAGTTTCAGGAGCTGCCCGGACGCCCTTTCTGCCACGGTTTCCGGTAATTCCTCAGACTCAACGACGGTTTCCCCGGGCATTTCCTGGGATTCAATCGCGACATCGTCCGGCGTTTCCTCCGGTTCGAGTGTGGTCGTGCTGGTCATTGCGCTTCCCCCTGAGCTCTTGGATATGCATCTCAAAGGTTGAGAAGCTCCCCGCGACGGACCGTCCACCTCGATCGGCGACATGGACAGTCTTTTGAGCACTGTAACAGGGCAGGACACCAAACAAAGAGAGAGGCCCGTCTGATCTGTGCCGATAAATCTAATCCGCATGCCGAACGGCAGCCGACAAGGCGATGTTCAAGACTCCTACACCGTCGGTTACGTCCACCTCCCCAGCGGCAATAACACTCGGTCGTCGGGACGCGCGGCGCGGACGACCGGGCACCAAAGGAGGTCCCGCCGTCGCACGTCATCCGCGACCGGTTGACGCCCGGCTAGCTGTTCCGGCGCCCGCCCAGCCAGCTGACCATGGCGGGGTCGCGGTGGTCGAAGAAGAGGCTCGCGCCGGTGTCCAGGGTGGCGATCCGGCCCATTTCCTCCTCGGTGAGGGTGAAGTCGAAGACGTCGAAGTTCTGGGCGATGCGGTCCGGGCGGACTGACTTGGGGATGACCACCACGCTCCGCTGGGTGAGCCAGCGCAGCACCACCTGGGCAACGGACTTGCCATGGGCGTCAGCGATTTGGCTAAGGATCGGGTTGGTGAACAGGCCGTTCCTCCCCTCGGCGAAGGGGCCCCAGGACTCGATCTGCACGCCGCGCCCGACCATCAGGGCCTGGTCGTCTGCGCGCTGGTGGAACGGGTGGGTTTCGATCTGGTTGACGGCCGGGGCGATCTCGTTGTGGTCGATGAGGTCGACCAGCCGGTCGGGGTGGAAGTTGGACACGCCGATGGCCCGGGCCAGTCCTGCCGTGTTCAGCTTCTGCATGGCCCGCCACTCGCTGTAGTAGTCGCCCAGGGGCTGGTGGATCAGGTACAGGTCGACGTAGTCCAGGCCCAGCCGGCGCAGGGAGTTCTCGAAGGAGAGCCTGGTGTCCTCCTCAACGCTGCCGGCGGGGGCGTGCTGGATCCACAGCTTGGTGGTGACGAACAGGTCCTCGCGGGCTATGCCGCTGGCCTTGATGGCCGCGCCGACCGCCTGCTCGTTGCCGTAGGCGGCCGCCGTGTCCAGGAGGCGGTACCCGGCAGCAAGCGCGGCTTCGACGGCGGCCTGGGTTTCGACGTCGGGAATCTGGTAGACGCCGAAGCCGAGGATCGGCATCTGGACGCCGTTGTTGAGTGTCACGTTTTGCATGGATGTTCCTTTGGTCGTGGGTGAACGTGTCCTCCATCAAGAAAACCAGCCCGGGAGCCCACAAGGAAGAGCCTGCCGTGCGGTGTACCGCCGGTTCCCTTGCCCGAGGGGCCAATCACCGCCGACGGCGGCCCGCCCACAAGCCCACCAAGAGCGGGAGCACTGACGCCACCATCAGCACGCTGCCCAACACAGGGTCGCTGGCGCGGAGCACGGCGCCGGCAATGAGGAGGGCGCCGAAGACCACCGCCCAGCCGGTCCGCTGCGTGGCGTGGTTCAGGCGGGCCAGCTGCCGTTCCAGGCGCGGCACGTGCACCGCCAGCGAGCCGTCCTCGAGGCTGCTCACAAGGCCGTCCAGGCGCTTGGGCAGGCGGAAGGCGACGGATGCGACGTCGAGCGCCTGGGCCGCCGCGTCCTGCGCAAAGTTGCCTCGCTCATCACGCAGCAGCTTCGCCGCATAAGGTTCCACCGAGTCCCACAAGTTGAAGCGCGCGTCCAGCGAACTGCAGACCCCGGAGGTCAGCGACAGGGCGCGGATGATGAGCAGAAAATTCTCCGGGAGCTGGAACGGAAGCGACCGGATCACGTCGCCGAACTCCAGCCCGAAGTCGCGGAACTCCCGCGGGTCCACCTCGCGAAGTTCGGCAAAGCCCATCCCGCCAAACCGGCCGAACAGCCGCGTCATGGCCCGCTCCAGCGCGGCCGTGTCCGCCGACTGCACCAGCACGCCAATCTCGGTGATCGCGGCCACCAGCCCCTTGCCGTCCCTCGCGGCGGCGGCGATTAGCAGCCTCCGAAGGCCGCTTCGCGTCTTGGGCGGGACCTCTCCCATCATGCCGAAATCGATGAAGGTCAGCTTCCAGGGATGCTCCGAGGATGCATCGACCGCGGGGGTGACGAAGATGTTGCCGGGGTGCGGATCGGCGTGGAAAAAGCCGTTCGTAAACAGCTGGTCGAACATGACGGAGGCAAACATCGGCGCCACCTCCGCCGGGTCGATCCCGGCCGCCCGCAGCCCCTGGGCATCGGTGATCTTGATGGCCGTGACGTCCTCGAGCGTGAGCACGCGGCGGGTGGTCCGTTCCCAGACGACGGCGGGCACCGCCACCCGCGCGTCGTGGGCGAATTCGACGGCGAAGCGCTCGGCTCCGGCGGCCTCGTGCTGGTAGTCAATCTCCTCGAGGCTCGTGGTCGCGAACTCCTCCACCAGCGCGGGCGCGTTGGCGCGCGTGGACACGAAGCGGATGCGGCTCAGCCAGCCTGCCACCTTGCGCAGCGCGGCGAGGTCGACGTCCACGATCGCGCCGATGCCCGGCCGCTGCACCTTCACCACCACGCCCTGGAGGCCCGTGTCCGCAGCGTCCACAGGGCGGAGCCGTGCCCGGTGCGCCTGCCCCAGGGAGGCGGCGGCAAGGGGCACCTCCTCGATCGACGCGAACACGGCATCCAGCGGCGCACCCAGCTCCGCCTCCGCCAGGGCACGGATGGCGGGGAACGGAACCGGCGGCACCTCGTCCTGAAGCCCGGCCAGTTCCTCGGTGATCTCCGGCGGCAGCACGTCCAGCCGGGAGGACATGAACTGGCCCACCTTGATCATCAACCCGCCCAGTTCCACCGCCAGCGCATGGAAGCGCTGGGCGAAGCGCCGCATCCTCACGGACCGCGTGCGGTTGGCCACCCATGCCAGCCCGATCCGCGGGAGGAACAGCTCATACCACCACGTCACGGCCAGGTTCCACGCGGCGAACCGCAGGATGCGCCGGTACCGGGCCCTGGTGTCCCCCGCGGCCAGACCCGGATCCGCGCCGCCTGCAGTGTCCGGCTCCACCCCCTTCAGTCCTGGGCGAGGATCGCGTACAGGCGCCGACGGGCGTCTTCGAGCACGGCCACTGCCTCCTCGACCTGCTTCTTCGTGCCGGTGCGGCCCACCTGGGCCGCTGCCTGCGCGAGTTCGACGCCGGCCTTCGGCAGCGACGCGAAGCCGCCGCCCGACGCCGGTCCCGCTGCCTCCCAGGGTGCCGTGGCACCGGAACCGGCCACTTCCTCCCGGCCGGCCTCCGTCAGCGAGTAGACCTTGCGCCCGTTGGATTCCTCGGCCGTGATGAGACCCTCGTCGGCCAGCAGCTGCAGCGTGGGGTAGACAGAACCCGCACTGGGCTTCCAGCTGCCGCCGCTGCGCTCCTCGATTTCGTGAATGATCTGGTAGCCGTGCATCGGCTGTTCCGCGAGCAGCGCCAGCACCGCCGTCCGCAACTCGCCCCGCCCCGCCCGGGTGCCGGAGCGCTTCTCAAACTTTGACCGCAGGTCCTCAACGGCCTGCCACAGGCCGTCGAAATTGGGGCCGCCAAAGGCGCCGCCCGGGAATGAATTGTGCATCATGCTCTCCTTTATGAATCGCGAACGATACGCAGCGATAGTTAACGATACGTCCGGCGTGGCATGGAAATCCATAGCCCTCCGAGGTGAAGTCTGGAGTTGTCCGGGCGCCAGGCGATAGTTGGCGATACAGTCCGCCGGGGTATCGTGGACCGGCAGCCCTGAACACGCCCACGGCCGCCCGGGGCACTGAGGCATCCGAGCGATTCCAGCGGTGACCGATCATGTGCACGCCGTGCCATCGACAGCGGGCCTGGATCCGAGGCGAGCTGTCCGTGATGGCGTCGCGCCAAAACGCCTTCCAGGCCAATGCGGCCGGACGAGGAGGTCCGGATCCGGCCAAGTATGCCGCCTTGTCCGCGGGCCAGGCGGCCGCGGTGCCCCACGTGGCCGCCCGTGAGCTGGGCGCTGCGGCGTACGCCATCCGGGCGTCCGTACCGGCCGATCGCGCCGCGCGGGCGCGGGCCACGGAGCGGCAGTAGCAGCGCGCGCAGCTCCCCACCGCCATCCGTGACCTTGTGCTCGACGACCAGCGGAACCGCAGCGCCATCTGTTGGCACGCCTTCGACGGTGAGCGGACCCTACAGTACCTTGGACAGGCATGCCTTGGTGCACTCATGCCGCCCTGGCCCACCGACCAGCCCGTGCGCCCGGTGCCCCTTCAGGACATCCCGCGAGCGGTGCCTCGCTATGCCAGGCCCAAGGCATCAACAATATTCCGGGCTATTTCCGCCGGGGCAGGCCCGATGTCGAACCGGGCCCCGGGTTCGTCCGGGCCCGGCCCCTCGAGGTCGGCGAACTGGCTTGCCAACAGCTCCGGAGGCATGAAATGGCCGTGCCGCGTTGCCAGCCGTGCCGCAATGGTCTCCTGCGAGCCGGCCAGGAAAACGAACTCGACCCCGGAGCCCCGGCGGTTGATCACCGCCCGATACGACCGTTTAAGCGCCGAACACGCAATGACGCCGCTTTGTCCCTGGTCGAGGCGCTCCTCAACCCAGTGGGCCACCTTCTCCAGCCACGGCCACCTGTCGTCGTCATTCAGCGGGTGTCCGGCAGCCATTTTGTCGATGTTGGCTTGGGGATGCAGGGCATCGCCTTCCTCGAACGGCCAGCCCAGACGGCCGGCAAGGAGGGCCGCCACCGTGGTTTTGCCGCAGCCTGAAACGCCCATGACCACCAGCACCACGGGTTCGGCAGCACTTTCGTGGACGGGCTCCGGGATCTCCATGCTCCGATCATCGCACCACGGACCCGGCCGTGTCAGGAGTCGCGGCTGCGGACCCGGACGTGTCGGCAGCCCTCAGGAGACCAGGTGGAATCTTGGCGCGGGCAGGCGTCCGCCGCCTGGGCCGCTGGATCGCCGCAGTCCGCAGTCACGCCGTCGGCCGACCGTCAACCGCAGTTGCCGCCGGAGGCAAAGACCACGCGCAGCCGCCCAGTGCCCTAGGGTGGGGACAATGCACACTTTTGACGCCGCCCTGCCCACACAACCGGCCGCCGAGGACGCCCCGGACGGATTCGTCCGGGTGCGGGGTGCGCGCGAGAACAACCTCAAGAACGTCGACGTCGATGTCCCCCGCGATGCCATCGTGGCCTTCACCGGCATTTCCGGCAGCGGCAAGTCCTCCCTGGCCTTCGGGACCATCTTTGCCGAAGCCCAGCGCCGCTATTTCGAGTCCGTGGCGCCGTACGCGCGCCGGCTGATCCAGCAGGGCAACAATCCCAGGGTGGAAGCGATCACGGGGCTCCCGCCCGCCGTGGCGTTGCAGCAGCGCCGCGGCACGCCGAGTGCCCGCTCCTCGGTGGGGACAGTGACCACGCTGTCCAACTCCCTACGCATGCTCTTTTCCCGGGCAGGCGACTACCCGCAAGGCGCCGGGATCCTCTATTCGGATTCCTTCTCCCCCAACACGGCCACCGGCGCGTGCCCGGTGTGCCACGGCCTGGGCACCGCACACACCGTCAGTGAACAATCGCTCGTGCCGGATCCGGCGCTGAGCATCCGGGACGGGGCGGTCGCCGCCTGGCCGGGTGCCTGGCAGGGGAAGAACCTGCGTGACATCCTCAGCCACCTTGGCTACGACGTCGACGTGCCCTGGCGGGACCTGCCGCAGAAGGACCGGGACTGGATCCTTTTCACCGAGGAACAACCCGTCGTGGAAGTCACGCCAAAGCGCGACCGGGTGGAAAAGCCCTACAAGGGACAGTTTTGGAGTGCCCGCAGCCACGTCCTGCACACCCTGGCGGACTCCAAGAGCGCCGCCATGCGCGACCGCGCACTGTCCTTCATGCATTCAGGCCCGTGCCTCAACTGTGCCGGCAGCGGACTGAAGCCGGACGCCCTGGCCGTGACGATCGGCGGCCGCAACATCGCCGCCATGAATGCGCTGCCGCTGACGGAGCTCGCGGCCGCGCTGCAACCGTCCGGCACCGCCGGTCCGCACCCGGACGGCTCCCGGGAGGCCGTTGCCGACGCCATTTCAAAGGACCTGCTTCAGCGCGTGGGTATTCTCCTGGACCTGGGGCTGGGCTATCTCAGCCTGGGACGGGCCACCCCCACGCTCTCCCCCGGCGAGATGCAGCGCCTGCGCATTGCCACCCAGCTCCGCTCCGGGCTTTTCGGTGTGGTCTATGTACTGGACGAGCCCTCGGCCGGACTCCACCCCGCCGACGCCGAGCCCCTGTTGGAGGTCCTGGTCCGGCTCAAGGCCTCCGGCAACACCGTGTTCCTTGTCGAGCACAACATGGACTTGGTGCGCCGGGCCGACTGGCTGGTGGATGTGGGCCCCCGGGCCGGGGACGACGGCGGCCAGGTCCTCTACAGCGGGCCGGTGGCGGGCCTGGCCGAGGTCCAGGAATCCGTGACCCGGCCCTACCTGCTCGGCGGCGCCACGCCGTCGGCCCCCGTTTCCGTTGGCGCCACGGACGGCGGCGGCACCCCGCCTTCCCAGCACCACCGCGCCGAGGGCGACCGCCGCGCCGAGGGTGACCGCCGCGCCGAGGGTGACCGCCGGGCCGCCAGCGGCGGCCTCCAACTCAACGGCATCACGCTGCACAACCTCCAGGACCTTGACGTCACCGTCCCGCTGGGCATCCTCACGTCCGTGACGGGGGTGTCCGGTGCAGGGAAGTCGACGCTGTTGGAGGTGGTCTCCCGCGCCGTCGACGCGCGGCCGCGGCCCGGCGCGGCAGCTGGCCCAGGGCAGCCGTCCGGTCCGGACGCGGGCGCGCAGCAGCTCCCCGTGGCCCGGGTGCCCGGGCTCGAGGTGGTGGACAGGCTGGTCCAGGTGGACCAGCGGCCCATCGGCCGCACCCCCCGGTCAAACCTGGCCACCTACACTGGCCTGTTTGATTCGGTCCGCCGCGAGTTCGCGGCCACGGATGCGGCCCGTGCCCGCGGCTTCACGGCCAGCAGGTTCTCCTTCAACGTTGCCGGCGGCCGATGCGAAAACTGCCTTGGCGACGGATGGGTGGCGGTGGAGCTGCTCTTCCTGCCGGGAAGCTACGGGCCCTGCCCGGTCTGCCACGGCGCCCGGTTCAACGACGAAACCCTCGAGGTGGAATACCGGGGCAAGAACATAGCCGACGTGCTGGGCCTGAGCGTGGACGCGGCCTCCGCCTTCCTGGCAGACATCCCCGCCGCCGCCCGCAGCCTGGCAACCCTGCGCGAGGTGGGCCTTGGCTACCTGCGCCTCGGCCAGCCTGCCACGGAGCTGTCCGGCGGGGAGGCACAAAGGATCAAATTGGCAACGGAACTCCAACGGGCCCGCCGCGGCCACACCCTCTACCTTCTGGACGAACCGACCACCGGGCTCCACCCGGCCGATGTCCGCCTGCTGCTGCACCAGCTCAACCGCCTGGTCGATGCCGGCAACACGGTGGTGGTGGTGGAACATGACATGGACGTGGTGGCCGCTTCCGACTGGGTGCTGGACCTGGGCCCGTCCGGTGGCGCGGCCGGGGGCCGGGTCATGGCCGCGGGCACGCCGGAAGACGTGGCCGCCGACGCCGGCAGCCGGACCGCGCCGTACCTCGCCAAGGCGCTGGCAGGCGGCGGCGCGGGCCACGGGGCGTAGCGTGCCCGAAACAGCCCTGTGATTGCGGCGGGCTCTGGTGCTGCGCGGAACGGTGTGTTTTGCTTGTCTTGGCCCTTGCCGACCGCGCCGGCATTTGTCCATCCGCACCAAAGGAGAACACCCATGACCCTGCCCACAGAACTCACCGAAGGCACCTGGACGCTCGACCTCGCCCATAGCGAGATCGGCTTCACGGTCCGCCATGCAGGCATCAGCAAGGTCCGTGGCCGCTTCACCGAAGCCACAGCCGAGGCCCGGGTGGGCGACTCGCTGGCCAATTCCACCCTGCACGCCGTGGTGAAGACCGCCAGCTTTGACTCCGGCGACGCCAGCCGGGACGAGCATGTCCGCGGCGCCGACTTTTTCGACACCGAAAAGTATCCCGAGATGAAGTTCCGTGCCACCAGCATCGAAGGCTCCGGCGAGGAGTACACGCTGACCGGCGATCTCACCATCCGCGACATCACCAAGCCCGTGGAACTGGAAGTGGAATTCACCGGCGTGGCCGTGGACCCTTTCGGCGCCACGCGCGCCGGGTTCACCGCCGAAACCGTGATCAGCCGCAAGGAATTCGGCCTGACCTGGAACGCCGCGCTCGCGGCGGGCGGCCTGCTGGTCAGCGACAAGGTCAAGATCGAGCTCGACGCCGCCCTGGTCAAGCAGGGCTGACGGCGGCCGCCCAGGGGCGCACCTGACCACTGCACGGCCCAAGGCCGGGAATTCAGGAGAGTCTCAAGGACATGGACAAGTATGACGTCGTGGTGATCGGCGGAGGGGCGGCCGGACTGTCGGCGGCGCTGGTGTTGTCACGGGCCCGGCGCAGGGTCCTGGTGGTGGACTCCGGGATGCCGCGAAATGGTCCCGCCAAACACATGCATGGTTTCCTATCGCGGGACGGGCTGCCGCCCGGGGACCTCCTGGCCTCCGGTCGAGAGGACGTCAAGGCCTACGGCGGGCGCTTTCTCGATGGGACAGCCTCCGAAATTGGAGGGGACAGAACCCAAGGGTTCCGGGTTCAAACATCCAACGGCCAGGAAATTCTTGCGCGGCGGCTGCTCGTGGCCACCGGCCTGCGCGATGAATTGCCGAACATTCCGGGGCTCGGCGAGAGGTGGGCACGTGACGTTCTGCACTGCCCCTACTGCCACGGCTACGAGGTGCGCGAGCTGCCGCTTGGCGTGCTGGGCAGCGGGCCGGACTCGGTACAGTACGCCCAGCTCATCCGCCAGTGGGCCCCCGACGTCGTCTACCTTACGTCTACCGGAACCTTGACGGCGGCCCAGCGCGCGGAACTGGCCGCCCGGGCGATCGAGGTGGTGGAGGGAACCGTCTCTCGAGTCCTGGTCCTGGATGACCAGCTGTGCGGCGTTGAGATGGCGGACGGCCGGACCATCGGCCGCGACGTGCTGTTCGTGCCGCCGCGATTTGTCCCGAACAGCGGGCTTCTTGCAGCCCTCGGTTGCAACGTCGACGATGCCGGGTGGCCCGTGATGGACAGCACCGGGCAGACGACCGTTTCCGGCGTGTGGGTGGCCGGCAACGTGGGCAACCCCCGCGCCCAAGTCATCTCTGCGGCCGGAGAAGGATCCGCCGCCGCCATCGCCATCAACTCCGATCTGGTCGACGAAGACGTCAGGGACGCCGTCAAGGCTTTCAACGCAGGATCCTGACGCCGGAGAATTGCGGCTTGGCTTCACGTCGGCGGCCGAGGTGTCCGCCTCGGCGGCACCAAGGCGTTTCGCCGCGACTACGCGGGAGTTCGGGCGGTGAGGGACTTGATCGTTGCGGGAAGAGCCTTGGCCGCGTCGGACTCGGTTAGCCGACCTGCCCGGATTTCTGCCGCCGCGCCGTGGAGCAGGGAGAAGAAGCACCCGGCGAGCCATTGCGAGGTGAGGTCGGTTCGAAAGATGCCGGCCTTCTGGCCCCGTTCGATCAACGCCCTGACACGCAGCAGGGTGGCGTCATGGTGCTCGCGAATTCGGTCGGATCCCAGTTCATCGTCGGTCGCCGCCAGCAGCCCGTGGAAATTGTCCACGATCCGCCATGAGGAGCGAACGAGCAGGTCGAGCGCTTCGGAGGGGTCGCCGTCGAGGTTCAGCGGCCCAAGTTCCTCCTCAACACGGCGCATCGTTTGGGCCGCGGCCGCGTCGAGCAGTTCCCTGCGCGAAGCGAAGTGGCCGTACAGGGTCACCCGGCCCACCCCCGCCGCCTGCGCGATTTCCGTCATGCTGGCCCTCGCATTGGCGGCAAGGCAGGCCACTGCTGCGTCGATAATTGCTGCGCGATTGCGTTGGGCGTCGGCCCGGCGGTTCTGGCCGGTCGGTTCATCGGTCATGGACTCCAACTCCTCTCAGACGGTCCTGCAAGTTGTACCACCGCCATGGGGCGCATGCCTACGGAGCTACTTTGTGCCGCCGTGGCCCAGGAAGGCGCGGATCTTGTGGGCCATAACGTTGGACTGCGTCCAGTGCAGGTAATGCCCGCCCTTGAGGACAACCAGTTCATGGTGCTTGACGGTGGCCAGCTGGCGTTGGTGCGCGCCGAGCCAGTCCGAATTTTGGTCCATGCTGTCCTGTGACAGGAAGTCGAGCACGGGAAGGCTGTCGGGATACCGAAGATCCCGGAGTTTCGCGGCATTCTCCCCCACCCGGAGGGTTTCGTCGGTGACGGCCTGGTTCCCAAAGGTCCAACTGGTCAGCCGGCGCATTTGTTCACGTTCAGTTTTGGTAAAGCCCTCGCCCCCGGGCTCTCCATAGCCCAGGGCAGTGGCCCAGCGGACCAGGCCCGTGGTCGATGGGATATGTGCCCAAAAGTCGTTCCGGGCCGGGGCCACGGTTGCGGCGGGGGTTTTGCCTGTGGTGGTTTTGCTGGCCGGAACGGTGGGGTCGATGCCGATGACGCTGGACACCTCCCGGGGATACTTGTTGGCGTAGTACAGGGTGTAGAAGCCCCCGATCGAGTGGCCGGCCAAGGTGTAAGGCGTTTTGATGGCGAGTTTTGAGATCACTTCGTGGAGTTCTTCGGTGATGTTTTCCACGGTCCTCGGCCTGGCCTCCGTGCCGCTGTAGCCATAGCCGAACCCTTCGACAACCACTGTTTGGAAGCCGCCCAGTTCCCGGATCAGCGGGGCGAAGTCCAGCGCCGGGGCCGGTGTCCCCAGCCCGCTGAGGAGCACTATCGTCGGACCGGTGTGGCCGCTCCGGGAGACGTTGATGGTGCCTTCCTTGATCTGGACCCTCTCCCCGTAGGGTGCGGCGTGTGCCTTCTCGGCCCCTTCCAAAATGAGGTTTGCAGCGGTGGATGCGAGCAGCAGTGCGGCGAGGGACAGCGCGAGTGCCCCTGCCGCCTTCAGGGCTCGGCGTCGCGGACGCGCGTGGGGAGGCTGTTCGGGGGCCGAAGGGGTGCGGTGGAAGCGGGATGGCATGACAGAACTCCAGGAAGTGGGGGGATATTAGGCGTGCGGTGCGATGTCTCCGCGCTGAAATGCCGTCCGATTTGCCCCTTGCGGGCATGGATAAATCATACAACGGTGTTCGAGTTAATGAAAGAGTCCGGTGCGGCAAGCTTTAAATCCGGCGACACCAACCCGGGTGCGATCACCGGTGCGCCCCCGCCATGGCCCTCGGCCCGGCGCCTGGCGGTTCGACGGCGGCGCCGCACCGTCATCCCGGCTTTGCGTCCCAAGCAGGCGCACCCAGGCCCACCAGGTCCGCGCTGACTCGCCAAAGCCGCGCCGCCGCAGCCTCGTCATAGGACCGGGTGGAGGACTTGCGGGCCTTTCCGTTGGCAAAGTAGCAGCCCGTCACCCCCTCCAGTTCGGGCGCGGACGCCAGCAGAACCGACGTCGCCGCACCCCGCGCCGGGGACTTCATCAGGGGCCGCAGGAAGGGAACCAGCACACGTTGGATGGTGCCGGGATCCTCGGCCCCGAACCGCGTGTTCACCACGCCAGGGTGGAGGACGTTGGCCGTGACGCGGCTGCCGGCGAGCCTTCTGGCCAGTTCGTGGCTGAACATCACATTGGCCAGTTTGGACTGGTTGTAGGCCCGCGCCCCCGAATAGGCGTGTTCGCCCTGCAGGTCGCCGAAGTCAATCCGTCCCAGCGCCTGCGCGTTCGACGCCACCGTCACCACCCGCGCTTTGTCTGCTTCCAGCATCCGTTCCATCAGCAGGTTCGTCAGCAGGAACGGCGCCAAGTGGTTGAGCGCAAAAGTGCGTTCGAGTCCGTCGGCGCTCACATGCCGGGTGTCCCAGCAGCCGCCTGCATTGTTGATGAGGACCTCGATCCGCGGCAGCGCTGCCAGCACTTCCCCCGCCAGGCGCCGCACCTCCGTCTGCGAGGACATGTCCGCAACGAACGCATCCACCTCCCCGCCGCCCGCGGCGCGAATCTCCCGGGCTGCCCCCTCAACCCGTCCGGGATCCCGCCCCACAATGGCCACGTGCGCACCCATCCCGGCCAGTCCGACGGCGGTTGCCCGGCCGATCCCCCCGCTCGCCCCGGTGACCAGCACGGTCCGCCCGGCCATGGGCCCTTTCTGCAGTTGCTTCATGTCATTGCTCCCCTTGCTTTTGCTCCATGGATTCCGTTGCTGACAGTTCCGCCCGGCTCAGGCGGATGCGGGCTTCACCACGCGGACCGGAGGATCGAACGGCCCCTGGTCCAGGCGGAACGGCGGGTACTTGTCTGTCATCAGCGCCACATAGGCCATGGTGCGCAGCGCCCACCGGTTGATGCCCATGAGCAGGTTGAACACGCCCACGCGGTATACGCCCGTGACGAGCAGGATGACGGCGGCAATCAGGACCAGAACGCCCACCAACGAGATGCCCGAGGCCGACGAGGACGCCCATGCACCGCCTGTCAGCAGCGAGACGACCAGCAGTTGCGGCAGGGCGAAGAGCCACGACTTCACCAGGACCTTCCAATGGGACAGGCTCGCCGGATAGGCGACGTCGAAGTCCGCCGGGTAGGGCGTGCGGGCCAGCGTGAATGGCGGGTATTCGTCCGTTCCCAGCACGCCATAGGCGTAAAAGGAGACGCGCCAGTTCCAGCGCAACACGCCGACCGCGAACTGAAACAAGGGTGCCGGATAGCGCCCGGTAAACAGGATGGCCACGCCCGCGGCAACGGTCACCACCGGGAAGGCAACCCAGAGAAAGGCCAGAACGGCATAGTGCGGAATCGCCAGGAACCACTTGACCAGCCACTTCCACCGGGACAGCCCCGGGTCGAGCTGCCCGGTCAGTTGTGCGGGCATGGACACCCCGCTTCCGGTCCTTCCTGCCTCCGTCGGCGCGCCCGGGCTGATGCCCCGGCCGAGCCCGGCGGCTCCAAGCAGGATCAAGGTTGCGCCGAGGGCCATTCCGACCAGCGTCCCGGGAAGGGGAAGGGACGTGCCCAGCGCCCCCAGCGAGGCTGTCCCCAGGAGGATGCCGGCAACGAGTGCGAACATGTGCATCCCCGGCATGCGGCCCGCCGGAGGGCCGGGCTTTGAGGGGGTTTCAAACGGAACTGATGTTGACATGGCTTGCTTCTTTCATGGGGTGTTGGGTGATGGGTGTGCGGGCACGAACCGGTGCCAGGACTGCCGTTGTGCTGCCGTTGCCCGGCTGTTGACGCGCCTGGCGGCGGCCTATTGGGGCGGCAGGATGGTGATGGCGACCTTTCCGCGCGCGTGCCCGGCCGCAAGGTGGCGCATGGCCTCCTGTGCCTGGTCCAGCGCGAAGGACCGCTCCAGGCATGGCTTCACCGCTCCGGCACGGATGAGTTCCGTGAGCTGCTCAAGGTCCGCGGCCCGCTGCTTGGCGGCGACCATGGTCAGCCGCTGGGACATGAACGGCGAGAGGGCCAGCCCGCGCAGCTGCCGGCCCATGCCGGTCAGCTTGCCGCCGTGCTCCCCGCCGCCGACGACGGCGGTTCCCCGCGGTGTGAGCGCCCTGCGGAGCCGGGACAGGGAAGGGTTGCCGGCGAAGTCAAGAATGAGGTCGTAATGCCGGCTGCCGTCGGCAAAGTCTTCCAGGGTGTAGTCAATGGCATGGTCGGCGCCAAGGGAACGCACCAGATCCATTTTTGACGTGCTGCAGGTGCCGGTGACGGTGGCGCCGAACGCCTTGGCCAGCTGGACGGCGTAGCTGCCCACGCCGCCCGAGGCGCCGGTGACCAGGACCTTCTGCCCGGCCCGGACGCGTCCGGCGTCGCGAAGCGCCTGAAGGGCAGTGACCGCCGAGACCGGAACGACCGCCGCTTCCGCAAAGGACAGACCTGCCGGTTTGAGGGCCAGCTTGTCCTCCCGCGCTCTGGCGTAGTCGGCGAAAGAGCCCTTGCCAAACCCGAACACCTCGTCCCCTACCGAATACCGGGTCACGGCCGCTCCCACGGCGGCGACCGTCCCGGCGAGGTCCAGGCCGGCCACTGCGTTTCGCGGCCTGCGCAGCCCCGTGAAAAGGCGCATCACATACGGCCGCCCCGTCATCATGTGCCAGGTGCCCCGGTCAAGGCCCGCGGCGTGGACCCGCACAAGCACTTCGTCGTCCTTGATCCGAGGCCGGCTGATGTGCGTCGTGCGCAGGACGTCCGCGTCGCCGTAGCGGTCCCGCACCACCGCCAGCATCAGCCCCTCTCCCTCCCCCGGGCCGGCGCCATTTCCATTCCACGCCGCTTGTCCATTCCGAACCCGGTTCCTTCCTGCCTTGCCTGCCATGACGATCCCCTTCCATAGTTGGTGGTTTTCGCAAGCCCCCAGCCTTACTTAGTAAGAGAGCATATCGTACAGCGTACGAAAATGCGATAGTGTGGGGCCATGACGGCAGAAAAGATGGCTGAATTTTCCCCAGAGCGCGCTCCCTTGAGCCGCGAACGGGTGCTCCACTGCGCTGTCGAGGTCGCCGACAAGTCCGGAATCGCCGCGCTGACCATGCGATCACTTGCCCAGGCCGTGGGTGTGAAGCCCATGTCGCTGTACTACTACGTTGCCAACAAGGGCGAGATCCTCGACGCCATTGTCGACATGGTCTTTGGCGAGATCGACACGCCCTCGACCGAGGTCGACTGGCAGACCGCAATGCGGCAGCGTGCCGGCTCGGTCCGCCAGGCGTTGCGCCGCCACCCCTGGGCCATTGGGCTGCTGGAGTCCCGCACATCGCCCGGGCCGGCGACGCTGCGCCATCACGACGCGACCCTCGGCGTGCTCCGGAATGCCGGATTTTCCGTGGCGCTGACGGCCCACGCCTACGCGTTGCTCGACAGTTACATTTACGGATTCGCGCTGCAGGAGGCGTCGCTTCCGTTCAACGGTGCGGACACGGCGTCGGACGTCACCGAACCCATCGTGGCCCTGTTCTCAACAGGCGACTACCCGCACCTCGTTGAAATTGCCGCCGAACACGTGCTCCAACCCGGCTACGACTTCGGCGATGAATTCGAGATCGGGCTTGACGTCATCCTCGAAGCCCTCGCCCGGTGGATACCCAAGGACTTGGGCCGTGGCAGCCCCGCTGCTTGAGACCAAGCTGATCGTCCCCCTGCGACGGCGCTCCGTGGTGGCGCGGCCAAGGCTCGGCGAGCGCCTGGACCGTGCCGTTGAAACGACCCTGACCCTCATTTCGGCACCAGCCGGATTTGGCAAGACGACCGTGCTCACGGAGTGGCTTGCGGGCCGTGCTGACCGTGCACGGCCCGCCGCGTGGCTTTCGCTTGACCCGCGCGACAACGATCCTGTCCTGTTCTGGACCTACGTCATCTCCGCACTGGGGAGGGCGGCACCGGGAATTGGGGCAACTGCGATCACGCTGCTGCAGGCCCCGGCCCCGCCCATCGAGTCGGTCCTTTCCATGCTGCTCAACGACGCGACGTCCACTGATGGCGACATGGTGCTGATACTCGACGACTACCACGTCATCCACTCACGCGCGGTGCAGGAAGGCATGGACTTCTTCGTCCAAAACCTGCCGCCGCAGCTGCACCTGATGATCGCCTGCCGCGCAGACCCGGCCCTGCCGCTTGCACGCCTGCGCGGGCGCGGCGACCTGGTGGAGCTCCGGGCAGCAGACCTCCGTTTCACTGAGGGGGAAACGGCTGAGTATCTCAATGGCGTGATGGGGCTGGCACTCGATGCCGACTGCGTTGAGGCCCTGGACGGGCGGACCGAGGGCTGGATCGCCGCCCTGCAGCTGGCAGCCCTTACCCTCCAGGGGCGGAACGACGCGGCCGCGTTCATTGCGGAATTCACCGGCGACGACCGGTTTGTTGTGGACTATCTGGCCGAGGAGGTGCTGGGCGGGCTGCCGGCGGACGTCCGGGGCTTTTTGCTGGACACCTCCATCCTGGAGCGGCTGGGCGGCCCGCTGTGCGACGCCGTTACCGGCCGGACCGGGGGTCAGGCCACGCTTGAAGGGTTGGAGCGGGGGAACGTGTTCGTGACACCCCTGGATGGCCGCCGGAGCTGGTACCGCTACCACCAGCTCTTTGCCGACGTTTTGCTGGCCCGCCTGACCGGCGAACAGCCGGACCGCGTTCCCGAACTGCACCGCAGGGCCAGCGCATGGTTGGAACAGCATGGGTGGCCCCGCGCTGCCATCCACCATGCCCTGGCTGCGAAGGACTTCGCGCGGGCGGCCGAGCTGGTGGAACGCGCTGTCCCGGCCATGCGCCGGAGCCGAAGCGAGGGAGCACTGGTCAGCTGGTTCAGGCTGCTCCCGGAGGACTTGTTCCGCACCCGCCCCGTGCTCAGCGTCGACTTTGCCGGGGCGCTGCTCGCCGTGGGTGAGACGGCCGGCGTCGAAGGCCGGCTGCGGGACGCCGAGCGGTGGCTGAAGCCCGGGGCGGGCGGCCGGTCGGAAACCCTCGCACCGGTCCCGGAAATGGTGGTGGTGGACGAGGAGGAATTTCACCGGCTCCCGGCAGCCATTGGCCTTTACCGCGCCGCGCTGGCCCTGACGAGGGGCGACCCGGCAGGCGCGGCGTGGCAGGCAAGCCGGGCCCTCGACGCATCGCCCCTGGACGACCACCTCGGCCGGGCCGCCGCGTCCGGATTGTTGGGGCTTGCGGCCTGGACCAGCGGGGACCTGGCCTCCGGCATCCGTGGCTACGAGATCTGTGTGGAGGGACTGAAGCGGGCCGGACACATTGCCGACACTTTCGGCTGCACGGTCGCCCTGGCCGACCTCCGGCTGGCACAGGGCCGCCCCAGCGAAGGCATGCGCACCTGCCGGCAGGCCTTGGCGGACGCGTCGGGGCCGGAGGGGGAAGTCCTCAGGGGAACGGCGGACCTGCACGTCGCCATGAGCTCATTCCTCCTTGAGCGCAACGACCTGCCCGCAGCCATGGCGGAATTGCAGCGGAGCCGGGAGCTGGGCGACCACAGGGGACTGCCACAGAACCCGTACCGCTGGCGGGTCGCCATGGCCGGGATCCGGGTTGCCGAGGGTGACCTGGGGGGCGCCCTTGAGCTGCTCGATGAAGCGGGCCGTGTCTACGTCAGCGACTTCTTCCCGCCGGTGCGCCCCATTCCCGCCCTGAGGGCGCGGGTCCTGGCCGCCCAGGGCCTGCTCAACGAGGCGTTTGGCTGGGCACGCGAACACGGCATAACCGCCGGGGACGAGCCCAGCTACCTGCGCGAGTTCGAGCACATCACCCTGGCCAGGCTCCTCCTGGCCCGCCATGCCACGGAAGGGAGTGCCGCCGCACTGGCGGAATCGGACAGGCTTCTGGCACGTCTCCTGCAAGCGGCGGAGGACGGGCGGAGAGCGGGGAGCATCCTGGAAATCCTGGTGCTGCAGGCGTTGGCGCAGCGGGCCAACGGCGACCTTCCGGCGGCGCTGGATTGCCTGCAGCGGGCACTGGCACTGGCCGAACCGGAGGGGTATGTCCGGCTCTTCGCAAACGAGGGCGCCCCCATGGCATCCCTGCTCGCGACGGCAGCCAAGCAGGGAACTTCTCCGGCCTACGCCCGCCGGCTCCGTGCAGCCGCGGGTGCCGAGGAGACCCCTGTGCAAACGGGCTTGATCGAGCCGTTGAGTGACAGGGAGCTGGACGTGCTCCGGCTGCTGGCAACGGAGCTGGACGGACCCGACATTGCCCGCGAGCTCATGGTGTCGCTGAACACGGTGCGCACCCACACCAGCCACATCTACGCCAAGCTCGGCGTCAACAGCCGGCGGTCAGCGCTCCGGCGGGCCAACGAGCTTGGCCTGCTGCCCCGCAACGGGTAGGGCAAAGTCCGGCAGGCCGCCGTCGTACCTGAGAACGGTGGGCGCCCCGCAACAGTGGCCAGGGCCGCGGCCAAGTCACCACATTAATCACCACACATGGTGATGCCCGCTCACCATTCGTGCTTCTACCTTTGGATCACATCGAGGAACAGCCACCCTGGCACCGATCCAACCAGCCGCCACAGCGAAGGGAGCACCATGGGCCACCTGCCAAACAGCGGCCGCCACGGTGGCGGATGGTACGAGATCCGCTTTGAGGGCCATCTCGATCCGCGCTGGTCGGCCTGGTTTGACGGCATGGCCCTGAGCAACAACAGCGACGGGACCACGGCGATCCGCGGACCCGTCGCCGACCAGGCCGCCCTTCACGGCCTGCTCCAAAAAGTGCGCGACGCCGGCCTGCCGCTCGTCTCGCTCATCCCGGTCGACCCCGACCACCCACAGCCATCGGCCGCCACACCCTGACCGGCGACACAACCAAGTGCCCCAATCCATCCAGGAGACAACCATCATGACCATCACCGACCGCACCCCCGCGACACGACGCGCCCCCATGAGCCCGACGAGGAAAATTTCACTGGTCGCCGGCGCGCTATATCTGCTCACCTTCGTTTCCATCCCGACCCTGGCCCTGTACGGCCCGGTGTCGGACCCGAACTTCATCACTGGGGCCGGCCCGGACACGCCCATCATCATTGGCGGCATCCTGGAGATCATCGTTGCCCTGGCCGGCATCGGCACCGCGGTGGCGCTTTTCCCCGTGGTCAGGCGGCAGAATGAGGGACTCGCACTGGGCGTTGTCGCAGCGCGCGTCTTTGAGGCGGCGGCCATGTTTGCCGGCGTCGTGTGCCTGCTCGCCCTGGTGACCCTGCGCCAGGCCGGCCTCGGGGCAGGTTCGGTGCCCACCGGCCTGGCGCTCGCATCCCTGCACAACTGGTTCTTCATGGCCCAAAACCTCATGCCGGCCGCGAACGCCCTCATGCTCGGCACCCTGATGTACAAGTCCCGCCTGGTGCCCCGGGCGCTTCCCATCATGGGATTCATCGGGGCGCCGCTGCTGATCGTCTCTACGTTCGCCACAATCCTCGGCCTCAACGAGCAGGTTTCGGCCTGGTCGGGACTCTCCGCACTGCCCGTGGCGGCATGGGAGCTTTCGTTGGGGATCTGGCTGGCCTTCAAGGGATTCAAGCCCTCCCCCATCACCGCCGGAATGGACGCGGCGAAGGGCGCAGCCCGGAACCCGGCAGCGTACCGCCGCGCAGCCAGCTAGGACGCCGCTGACGGCGGGCCGCCGGAGGCTTATGCCTCCCCCGGCCCGCCGTCGTCGTCCTTCAGGTGCGCGCCTGGCACCTTGGGGATGGACTCCGTGGGAGGCGGAGGGGGTGTGAGCAGCGAGGCGTAGTCGTGGTCGCTGGAGTACTGCAGGAAGGACAAGTGTGCCTCGTAGCGGTCCAGGACGTCGTTGATGACCTGCTGGTCGGTCAGGCCCATGAGGTCGTAGCCCTCGGTGCCGGTCTGGGTGAAGACTTCCAGCCGATAGTACACGTCGATCTGGCGGGACATGCTGCGCCCTCCGAACATCGGCACCGGCGCCTCCACGGCGGCCACCTGGTAGTGGAAGTTGCGGTGGTCCTCCATGTTCACCACCAGCGTGTACTCGTCAATCCCGGTCTCCGCGTTGGGCGTGGCGGCGAGCTCGGCGTGGTAACCCAACTGCTTGAACTCGTTGGCCACGTCCGCCAACGCCGGCTGCACAACGCGGTCCACGAACTGCGCAACCGCCTTGTTGGACGGGTAGGAGCGCAGTCGCGCCAGCCGCTGGCGCCATGTTTTCTCCGGCGCCTGCCCTCCATGGGCCGCCACCGAACGACGGCGCATCACCTGGCCCTCCCGCTCGGCGCGCTCCATGCGCAGCACCTTGGAGAAGGAGGCCATGACCAGGTAGGCGATGACGGTCACCGGCAGGGCGAAGATCAGCGTGGCATACTCCATGGTTGCCACGCCACCGGCCACCAGCATGGCCACTGTGAGGATGGCCGTGAGCAGCGCCCAGAAGATGCGCAGCCACTTCGCCCCGTCGACGGAAGGATCCGGGATGGACGAGGAAAAGTTGCTCATCACCATGGCACCGGAGTTGGCGCTGGTCAGGTAGAACAGCAGTCCGGACAGCGTGGCCAGGCCGATCAGGAACGGCGCGCCAGGGAACATTTCCAGCAACGAATACCAGCCGTGCTCGGGGCTCTTGATGGCCTCCTCGGCGAAGGCCTTGTTGCCGCCCAGGACCTCGCTGAGAGCACTGTTGCCGAAGATCGAGACAATGAAAAAGTCGCAGAGCACCGGGGCCGTGATGGCGGCGATGACGAACTCCCGCAGCGTGCGGCCGCGGGAGATGCGCGCCAGGAAAAGACCCACGAACGGCCCCCAGGCGAGCCAAAAGGCCCAGAAGAACAAGGTCCAGCCGGCCATCCAATCGGCCCCGCCGGATTCGTAGGCGAAGGTCTGCAGGGTCCGCTCCGGAAGGGTGAAAATGAAGCGGCCGATGTTTTCCACCATGGCGTTGAGCAGGAAGGAGGTCTTGCCGGTGACCAGGATGTACAGCATCATGGCCCCGGCCGCCCACAGGTTCAGCTCGGAAATCACACGGATGCCCTTGTCCACCCCGGACGTGCACGCGGCCACGGTCATGATCACGGCCACCACCACCAGGGCGATCTGCAGCGCCAGCCCCTCCTGCAGGCCGAACAGCCAGGCGAAGCCCACGTTGAGCAGGACCACCCCGATCCCCATCGACGTGGCCACGCCGAACACGGTACCCACCAGGGCGAAGATGTCGATGACGTCCCCGGCGGCCCCGCGCACCCGCTTGCCCAGCAGCGGGTAGAGTGCCGCGCGGATGGACAGGGGCATGCCCCAGCGGAAGGCGAAGTACCCCATGGCCATGCCAAGCAGTGCGTAGATCGACCAGCCGGCAATGCCGTAGTGGAACATGGTCCAGATGACCGCGTCCTGCGCCGAGGCGGCGGTCTGGCCGGTGCCCGACGGCGGCGACATGTACTGCGTGACGGGCCCCGTAACGGAGTAAAAGAGCATGTCGATGCCCACGCCGGCGGCGAAGAGCATCGCCACCCACGTGAAGAGGTTGTACTGCGGACGTGAGTGGTCCGGGCCCAGTCGGACGCTGCCCTCCTTGGAGAAGGCGACCCAGAGCACGAACAGGACCACGAGGGTGATGGTGAGGACGTAGTACCAGCCCAGGTTCGTGGCAATCCAGGTGACCACCGAGTGCATGGTGTCCTTGGCGTGCGCGGGCATGACCATGGCCCAGACGGAAAAGGCAAGGATGATGGCGGCGGAGATGATGAAGACGCGCCAGTTGACGCGCGGCTTGCGGTCCTCGACTAGTTCGGCGGCACCGGCGAGCTCGGCCGGACCCCTGCTCAGCTCGCTGCTGGAAATGGGCGGACGGTTTTCTTCCGTCTCCTGCGGCCTGCGTCGCTCCTCCACGCCGAACCGGCTGCGCTCGACCATCGCCTTGGGAGCATCATACCTGCCCTGTTTTGCGTCGTCTGCGTCAGCCAATCAGTTCTCCCTCACATCAGTTCCGTATGTCGCGCCTGGCCGCACGGGCCTCAGGTAGCCAATGGTAAGCCACACCCGAATGGCTCTGGTATTTCCTTGGGAAGGATCACAAGGCGGCGGGACTGGCCGCCGCGGCCGGGGCGAGTGGCCCCTGGGAGCCAGCCGGCCGACGTCGCACCTCCTCGGTGTCTGGGCCGGCGGGACCGTCTCTACCTGGGCAAGGGGATCTTCGGCGCCGGGAACGTGGCCCGTACGTTGGTCTTCCGTCGTTCGCCGCGATGGGGGGATGTTTGGGCCGGACAGGGTGAACGGACCGCCGGGCCCCATCGTCCACGGTCCCGGCGGCAACGTCCCCAACACGTGGTCCATCGACATTCTCGGCAGGCAGATCCAGGCCACCGGGCCGTGCCGAACGCGGCAGGCTCGGGCACCCAGGCCCGGTGCAGGATGGCTGGGCGGTCCTCCGGGCCCGACGCGGCGGTCGGCTGGTTGAACCTGACGAAACCGCGGCAGCTACAGGCGGACGTAGGCCCAGCGATCCCACTGCCGCCGGGCGAGATGGACGACGGCGGACGGGACCGGCGTGACTCCCGGCAGCAGACTGCCGCTGCCCACGGCCGCGGCCCTCATGCTGTTTTCACAGGCGAGGACTGCCACGCCGCGTTCCAGGACGGCGGCAACGGGGGCGGCCAATCCGCCGTCGGCCGTCAGTCCGGCGACGGCCGGGCCCTGGACGACCATTTCAATCGCGGCGCCGGGCAGGCCGGCGGCGGCATTCAGGGCGCTGCGGAACACGCCCGCCACCTCCTCGCCACTCTTTCCAAAAGCGTGCATGAGCAGGCCCTGCGGAGCCTCAGTGTTCTCAGCCATGGTCGAGCCCTTCTGCTTCTCCACTCGACCATACCAGCGTGACCACCGCGCCGGCGCTCGCGTCGGCAGACTCGTCCAGATCGCATGGGCGCTGGCAGACCGGTGGCCGGGGCCGTCGGACCTCAGATGATGAGCCTCGAAACCGTTGGGTGGGCTGGTCGCATGCCGTGGTTGAGCCGGCTGGTTGCGGTGATCCGGCATGTTCCCGCCGTCTCCGGGACAGTGGCGTTGCTTCCTCCACAGGCAGGGCTGCACTCCAAATAGCACACATGTTCTAATGATCATTACTTTTGTCAGTGGCACCCGTTAGTGTTGTGGGTATGGAAGCAATGGCGGGGAGGCCGGGCAATCCCGGTTCCACACAGGACGGCAGGGACGCCGGCGGGCATGTCCGCCGGCTGATCGCCCTTGCCGAGGCCTTGACCCGCTCCGCGGCGGCGGCTTCCACGGCCGCCATCGGCGGCCCGGGCGTTGCGGGAGCCGACCCGGGCACCTTCGGCCCGGGCGTTGCGGGAGCCGACCCGGCCACCCCCGGCCCGGGCGTTGCGGGAGCCGGCCCGGGCACCTTCGCTGCGTCCGGGTCCGGGCACGTGGCCGCGCCCGCTGCCGGGCCGGCCGCCGGGCCGGCCTCCGGGCCCGGGTCCGGCGCAGCGGCGCCCGGGGCGTGCGCGCCGGTTGACGGTCGGCGCCTCACGGCCCCGCTGGGCATGGACATGGGGTCCCTCAGCGACGCCCAGGCCGTGTCCTGGGCGCAGGAACTGGAGCACCTGGGCGCCTTCCTGGCCGCTTTGCAGGTCCAGGCCGCCGGGGACCTGGCCGGGCGGGTGCGCGCGGGACGCTTTGACGGGGTCAAGCTCCCCACGGACCTTTTCGGCACCAGCCTGAAGCTGGGCCGCAGCGAAGCGGGGCGGCGGCTGCGCCTGGCCGGGAAGTTCCTGCCCGCCACCGACGAACTGACCCTGGCCACCACCCCCGCCGCGCAACCAGTGGCAGCGGCACCCTTCTTCGCCGGCGAACTCTCCCTTGAGCGGGCACTGACCGTTTCGCGCTACACCGAGGAAGCCCGCCACCTCGCCGACGGCGGCCGGATCCCCGCCCAGACCGCCAGCGAGGTCGAGGAAACCCTGACCGGCTACGCCCGCGCCATGGACCCCGACTCCCTCGCCCGGGTCGGACTCCGGGTGGTGAACGTGCTCGATCCCGACGGCCAGCAACCCACCGAGGGAGAACTGCTGGCCAAACAGGGCATCACCTTCCGCCAGCCACGCCGCGGCCTGGTCCACTTTGAAGGCTGGGCCACCGTGCCCCAATACGAGACCTGGATGGCAGGCATCGGATCCGCCGCCAACCCCCGCCAACACACCGACCCCGGCGCGGACCCCGCATCCGGCAACGGCGGCACCTTCGAATCCACCCGGGCTGGGGATGACGTGATGCCCGGGCAAATGCTCCTGGACGGCCTCCTCACCCCCAGCGAAAAGCCTGAAGTCCAGGACACCCAAGACACCCAAGACAACCAGGACAACCAGGACGACCAGGACACCCAGGACGGATGCGGCGGCGAAGGCGGGGAAAACCCGGGCGGCGCAGCCTCCCCGTGGCCACCGGCAGGCCAGGGCCCGGCCCCGGACTGGGCCCAGGAACCCGGCAGTGCAACCGGCAGTGCAACCAACGCGGACGGCAGTGCAACCAACGCGGACGGCGGTGCAACCAACGCGGACGGCGGTGCAACCAACGCGGACGGCGGTGCAACCAACGCGGACAATGAAACCGCGGCGCCGTGGCCACACCTGGTCAACGGCATCCAGGTGCCCGAGCCCGGCTCCGATGAGGAACTTCCCGAACTGGACCCGATCGACCCCGCCTGCACCAATCCCGTCGTGGCAGATAGGCGCACCCGCGCCCAAAAACTCCTCGACGGCACCATCGACGGCATCAAGCTCGCCGCCCGCACCGGCAGGCTGCCCATGAACGGCGGCCTGAAACCCCAACTGTTCATCTCCACCACCGAAACCGACCTCCAACGCCGCACCCGGTGCGGACAACCCGGCGGCATCGCCTTCCTGCCCTACAGCGGACCCCAGCCCCTGGCCCTCTTCACCACAGAACTCTGCGACGCCGACGTGACCACCATGATCCTGGGCAACGGCCAGGACATCCTCAACGTCGGCCGCACCCAACGCCTCTTCACCGCCGCACAACGCAAAATCCTCATCGCCCGCGACAAGGGCTGCACCTTCCCCCACTGCCGAAGAACAGCCATGACCACCGACGCCCACCACATCGTGCCCTGGGCCGACGGCGGCGAGACCAACATCTCCAATGCCGCCTTGCTCTGTACCGTGCACCACCACGCGGTCCACGACGGCTCCTGGAGCGTCGAACTCATCAACGGCACACCCTGGTTCACCCCCAGCTACAAGATCGACCCCACACGAACCAAACTCCGCAACCCCTACCACCACGGCCTCCCCACCACCGGAAGCTGACCACCACCGTTCAAACCCTGCCTGCGCCCCGGGCACCGGGACCCAGGTGCCGCGACTAGAAGCAGCAGACTAGGACGACCAGCGCAAAGAGGCCGCGACCAGCACGGCAAGAAGCAGCGGACCTTACGACCCCGGCCAGCCCGCGTGCCTACACCGTGGATACTGGAACGGCTGGGTTCCGTTGCCGGCGAACGGCCCCTTGACTACCTGAGGACGGAACGACCATGACGACCGCTGTGCACCTCGGTGACCTGATCAGCAGCGCCGCAGCCCTGACCGCCGGAAGACACCGCGCGGTCCTGGGCATCACTGGCGCGCCCGGTGCCGGAAAATCCACCGTGGGGAGCCGAATTGTTGACGCTCTTGGTCCGGAGAACGCCGTCCTGGTGCCGATGGACGGCTTCCACTTGGCAAATTCGGTCCTGCTGGCCATGGGCCTCCGACAGGTCAAGGGCGCCATCCAAACCTTTGACGACGCCGGTTACGCCACCTTGCTCCAGCGCATATGCGGGCAAAGACCCGGCGAGGTCATCTACGCCCCCAGCTTCAACCGCGACCTCGAAGAACCCATCGCCGGCAGCATTCCGGTCCGAGCGGAGGTTCCGCTGGTGGTGACGGAGGGCAACTACCTGCTCGCAGAATCGGGCGCGTGGCCCTCGGCCCGCGCCTGCCTCATGGAATCCTGGTTCCTCGACCCGGACCGGGCATGCAGGCACAACTGGCTCATCGCCCGCCACATGGATTACGGAAAGTCGGCTGAAGACGCGCGCTCTTGGGCCTTGGGATCCGACGAGGACAATGCCAGACTCATCAAATCCATGGCCCACCGGGCGGACCGGGTGCTGCGGGTGAAGGGGCTGTGACTTTCTCTGTCGGCACCGCAACCGAGCCCACGGTCCGTTCCCTGATTCACGGCCATGACGCCGCTCCGGTCCACGGCCCAGCCGTCCCAATCCATGACCATGACGCCGCTCCGGTCCACGGCCCCAGCCTGCCGGGAATAGACTCCTTGAATGCGGTTGTCGATCACGGGAGCGGTTCTGCTGGCGGCCGGCGCCTTCGCCGTCCTGACCGGCCTCCTTCCCTTGGCCGACGTCACCGCACTGGTGGCGCGGGTGGCGCCGATCCTGCTGTTTGTGGTCTCGATGACCGTCGTGACGGAGCTGGCCAGCGAGGCCGGCATTTTCCGGTGGGTGGCCCGCCGCTTCAGGAGCTGGGGCCGCGGACACGCCGTCCTGTTGTGGCTGCTTGTCGCCGCATTTGCCACCGTCTGCACCATCTTCTTCTCACTCGACACGACGGCAGTGCTGCTGACGCCCGTGGTTGTCACCGTGGCCCGGCAGGCCGGCCTTCCGGCGCTGCCATTTGCCCTGACCACGGTGTGGCTGGCCAACACCGCCAGCCTGCTGCTCCCCATATCCAACCTGACCAACCTGCTGGCCGAGCACGAGATGTCCGGCACCAGCCCGGCCGGGTTTGCCGCCCTCATGTGGGCGCCAGCCCTGGCCGCAGTCGCGGTGCCGCTTCTCTTCATCGGCGTTGTGTTCCGCTCAGCGCTCCGAAAGCGCTATGACCGCATCCCTGTGACGCGTATCCGGTCGGCGGAGACCGCCTACGTCGGAATGGTCCGGCTTCCCGCCACGGACAGGACTTTGTTTGGCACCTGCGCTGCCGTGCTAGTGATGTTGCTTCCGGCCTTGGTGTCCGGAGTAGCGGTCTGGATTCCGTCCACGGCTGCCGCCGTCGTGCTGGCCGCCGTCTTTGCCGTACGACGGCGGCAGTCCCTGAAGTTCTCCCTGGTACCTTGGCCGCTGCTCCTGTTCGCTTCAGGACTTTTCCTGGTGATGGAAACGGTCAGGCACCTCGGCGCTCCGGTGCTGCTGGGCCAGCTCACCGGCGCGGGCCATGGAGCCGTGGACCTGCTGCGCCTGGCCGCGACGGGGGCAGTCGGCGCCAACGTGCTCAACAACCTGCCTGCCTACCTACTGTCGGAGCCGGTGGCAGGGACACCGCAGCGCCTGGCAGCCCTGCTCATCGGAGTCAACGCCGGCGCGCTCATCACGCCCTGGGCTTCGCTGGCCACCCTCCTTTGGCACGACCGACTGATGCGCATGAATGTCTTGATCACCTGGAAGGGGTACGCGCTCTTCGGGCTGGTCGTGGCACCCCTGACCGTGGTCGCCGCCGTAGCGGCGCTGGCGCTGGCTCAGGTATAGGCGCACTGGACTCCATGCACGAATGGGGGAGCCTTCCCACTTCCGCACAATCAGGCGAAGATGAAAAGAAGCAACCACCCCTCACATGGAAAGTACCTGCCCAATGCTCAGCCTGCAGGACATTGACGCGATCGTCCTCTCCGGCGGCATCGTCGTCGCTCCGAACGGGGAGAAAATCGGCTCCGTAGAGCAGATCTTTACCGGCGGCGAATCAGGAGAGCCGGTTTTCGTGACCGTCCGAACCGGCCTATTCGGCATGTCCGAATCCTTCGTCCCGGTCGACGGCGCCACCTTGGAAGGTTCCGTCATCACAGCGGCCTTCACCAAGGACTTTGTGAAGGACGGTCCCCGCATCGACAGCGACCGCGGTACCATCACCGACGCTCAGGAACAGGAGCTTTACCGCTATTTCGGGCTCAATGCCGTTCAGGTGGCAACGACCACCGGCGACGGCGCAGGAAAGCATTCCGCGGATGCCGACTTCGCGGACGACTCCCGGGCGGTCGATGCCTTCGCCACGGACCAGTCCCAGCCGGCTGGTGCAGCGGACGAAGGCAGGGACCAGGTGCGACCGGAGCATCCGCCTGCCGGACCGCCCCTACCACCTCGCCTCCACCAACACGTACCCGCTCCCCCGCCACCGGGACACCACCTGCCCGCGCCACCGCCTGAACCCCACCCGGCACCACCGGGGCCCCGACAGGCTCGGCCACCGGAGCCACCGGGACACCACCTGCCCGCGCCACCGCCTGAACCCCACCCGGCACCACCGGGGCCCCGACAGGCTCGGCCACCGGAGCCACCGGACCGCCACTGATTGGCCTCAACGAGTCATTGGATCATTTTGATGCCTGCGAGCGCACTCCGCGGGCGCTCCATGGACCGGCAAGGCTTGCGGACGCCGTGGTCGGGGCCTATCCGCTTGAGCCGCAGGAATGCTAGGACTGGAGATATGCCGATCCTGCCGAAAGACCGTGATCCCTGCCTGATCACCATCCGTCGAGGGGGCACCCTGACGGACGGACACCACCGGCTGCTGGCCGAATGGGCACTTCACTGCGCCGAGCACGTGCTGCCCTTGTTCGAGGACCACCAGCCGGACGACAGCCGGCCGCGCGACCCCATGGCGATTGGCCGGGCCTGGATCCAGGCGGGGTGCGCATGGGCGTCGCCCACCAGGAAGCATTCCGGGCCAACGCCGCAGCGCCCGGGATCCCCGATCCCGCAAAGTTCGCAGACCTGTCCGCGGGCCAGGCCGTTGCGGTTGCCCACGTCGCCGCCCATTACTTGGGCGCCGCGGCGTACGCCATCAGGGCTGCTGGTGCCAGCGTCCCGGCCGAAGACGCTCCGGAGGCCCGGTCCGGGGAACGGCGGTGGCAACGGTCGCAACTCCCCGACGGAGTCCGTGAACTGGTTCTGGACGGCCAACAACGCCGCAGCGCCATCTTATGGCACGTCTTCGACGGCTGAGCCCCGCAGCCCGGCTGCTCCGCCCTCCAGTCTTCGCTTCGGCACGCGCAATTCCCACCGAGTATGACGAGGCGGATTTATGAGCCTGATTTATCGTGATCAAATTTCCGTTTCGTCATCCTGACGGCGGGTCCGCCCGTTCCCAGGGTGGGGCACGACGCCGGTGCCGCTTTGGGTCCCGACACCGGCAGGGTTCCCGGGCGCCCGCGCCGTGGCTACAGTTTTACTAGCGTCTGCAAGACCGTGATTCTGTTCCTGCAGCCGCCAAGAGAAGGCAACTCCATCAAGGAGGACAGCGATGGCCCGGCAGAATTCTCCACACCAACGCGAAAGCCCACCATGACTGCCCTGGCGTGGGTGTGTTTTGTCGCCGGCGCCGCCGGTGTGCTCCTGACGTGGGTCAGCGTGATCGGGACGCTGATAGTGCCCCGGCCCCTGCACGGCGTCCTCTCCCGAGCGACCGGTCTGGCCGCCATGAAGGCTTTTCTCACCCTCTTGCGGCCAGTATCGACCTATGAAGTGCGTGACCGGGTCCTGTCCTGGCAGGCTCCGATGTCGCTCTTCCTCCGCCTCCTGGCTTGGATGGTCCTGTTCGATGTGTCGTACAGCCTCCTCCTCATGCCGTTTGTCGGCGGTGACATTTGGAGGGCCGCGAGCGAGGCCGGCTCCGCGATGTTCACGCTCGGCTACGCGGCGCCGAACAACGTCGGCAACACGGTACTGGTCTACGCGGCCGCCTACACGGGGTTGACCGTCATTGCCCTGCAGATCAGCTACCTGCCCACGCTGTACTCGGCGTTTAACCGGCGCGAAGCGGACGTCACCCTTTTGGTTTCGAGGGCCGGATCACCGTCCTGGGGACCCGAACTGCTGGTCCGCACACGGTATGGCCGGGCCGCCCAGGACAGCTCCAACGAATTGGCCGAGCTGTACCAGACGTGGGAACGGTGGGCTGCCGAGGTGGCCGAGTCCCACAGCACCTACCTCACGCTGGTCTGGTTCCGGTCGCCGGCGCCGCAGTCGAACTGGCTCATTTCCCTGCTCAGCGTGATGGACGCCGCCGCGCTGCAACTTGCCCTGAGCCCTGGGACCGCCCCGAACACCCGCGCGCGGCTGGTGATCCGCATGGGGTTCACGTGCCTGAACCAGGTGGCGCGGGCGGTCCGCATCCCTGTCGACGAGGACGTGGATCCCGATGCCCCTCTGAGTCTCACATTCGCGGACTTCCAGGCGGCGGTGGAACTGCTGCGCAGCTTCGACTTCCCCCTGGAAGAGACCGCCGAGCAGGCCTGGCCGCACTTCAGGGGCTGGCGCGCCAACTATGAGAAAGCGGCCTACGCCCTTGCGTACGCCATCGACGCCCCGCCGTCCATGTGGAGCGGCCCGCGGCGGTTCGCGTTCGAACCGGCCATGCCGCACCGGCCCAAAAACCGCACCGCCAAGGAAGTCAGGCCGGACGATCCCCAGTTGCTGGCACGGCGCCGGCGCGGGTGACTCCGCCGGGATGACGAAGCGGACTTATGAGGCTGATTTATCGGGATCAATTCGCCGTTTCGTCATCCTGGACGCGAAACTGACCACCGAGCATCGCCGCCCGGGCACGCCGACGGATCATCAGCGCCTAAACAGCCCCGCAGGAACGGAGAGTAGCCAAGTTGGCGCGCTTCGCCGACGCCGTCCGCAACGCGCGGCGGAACCCGCCGTCAGCCGCACGCCGAACTCCTGCATCAGCATGTGTGTGTTCCGGACCTGGGTCCACGGCGCGGCAACACGAGAGGCTCAATGCACCTCGCCGCCACGGCGCGGCAACACGAGAGGCTCAATGCACCTCGCCGCCACGGCGCGGCAACACGAGGGGCTCAATGCACCTCGCCGCCACGGCGCGGCAACACGAGGGGCTCAATGCACCTCGCCGCCACGGCGTGGCAACATGACGCGGCAACACGGCGCCGAGAGCCGTCACCGCCACGGCGCGGCCGCGCGATGCCGTCCGCAGCTACGAGTTGCGCAGGGATTCTATCAGTTCCTGCTTGCGCTGTTTGGAGTACCCTTTCAGGCCTAGTTCCTTGGCCTTGCCGCGCAGTTCCTCAACGGTCCAGTCGTCGTAGGAGCCGGCCTTGCCGCCCTTCCGCCCCACGGCCGCACGCCCCTTTTTGGCGGCGGCGTTGGAGATTCTGGCCGCCTTTCCCTTGGACGCACCGTCGTCACGCAATTCCTCGTATAGTTCGGGATCCTTCAGACTCGGGTTCTTTTCCCTTGGCATGTTCCTGCCTCTCGCTAACAATTCGGTTCCGGGCACGGCCCGGGTTCGAAAATCCGCTGCCTCGTCAGCCACACCGGGGCGCAGTGGCACGTCCCCGGCAGTCGGCCATCACAGGCCGGTGTCTTCGGTCGCCTCCGTCCGCCGGACGGTTTCCTGGCCGGCCCCACGGTCGACGACCTGCCGCCGTGCGGTGGTTGTGCGGCGCCGCCGGAACGTAAAGATAAGTCCCAGCACGAAGACGACGACGCCGGCCCCCATGACGATGTTGCCCACCAAGGGGATGTTGATCCAACTGACCTCAATATTGAGTGCAAAACGCAAAATCGCGCCGATCACAAACAACAGGACTCCTGCGCCAATACTCATGGTGACCTCGTTTCTGTCATTACTGCCTGTACGTCCAACCCTTGCCCAGCATCCCGGATCGCGCAAGTCATGTGCGCGCCGCTTCCGGGAAGAGGCGGCGGCGCAAGGACACCAGGATCCGCTGGACATCAAGTGCGACGGCGGCGCCGGGGCTCAGTGAGGACGCGTCGGCTCCGCTGTGCTTGCCCAGCGCCGAGGTGAGGCGATCGAGTGACTCGAGGGCGCCGTCGAACATTTCCGGCTGGATGGACCCGTGATCCCACCCCGCCAGCACGTCGGCAACCGCCTGGAGGCAGTCGCTGATCGGGGCGCACAGCTCGGGTTTGAGGTCGACATCAAAGGGCCCGCCCCAGATGGCGCCGGCCAGCACTTCGGTGAGGTCGCGCACGTGGAAGGTGACGTTTTCCAGCACGGCCAGGTCATCGAAGCTCTCGGCAACATGGCGGTGGCGGGATCCGCGGTAGGCGCGCGGGTTGGCCTTGTGGCTCTCATGTGCCCCGTGGACGGCCGCACGAACGTCTGTGACGGTCTCGGACAGGACATGCTGGCGGTCGGCCCAGTCTTCATGTTCAGGCGGCCACTTCTCGCGTAGGGCCCTGGCGGCATCCTCAAGCTGGCCGATGAGCACGTTGCGACCACGCGAAATGCGCAGCTGCGCGGCGTCCAGCGTCAGGGGCGGGAAGATGGTCACGTTGACCAGCAGACCGACCAGCACTCCCAGGCCCATCTGCGCTGCATATCCGAACGAGAACGCGTCAGCATTCCGGCCCCCGATGATCAGCACCAGCAGCGTCGCGACGGGCACATATTCGCGGCCCGCGCCGAGCTTGGGCACCCCGCCCAGCAGCACGCCCAGCCCCACGGCGATCGATATGGAGACGAGGCTGGGACTGCCCAGCGCGAGCACCCCCACCGCCAGCACGATGCCCAGCAACAACCCGACGAGGGTCTGCAGCCCAATACGCACCGAACCCATGAACGTCGGATACATGCTGACCAGGGCGCCCAACGGGGCGTAGTAGGCGTATTTGTCCGCGGCGCCCGGCATGTGCGAGGCGAGAAACCAGGACAGCCCAACAGCCAGGGCCGTCTTGGCCGCGAGCAGCACGCGCTGGCCGGCCACCGAGGACTTCACCCAGGTCAGCAGCGCTCCCGCCCTGGACTTGGCGCTCACGGGCGGGGCCTTGCGTGAGGGACCGCCCGCGGCACGGCCTGGCACGGAAGGCCCTGACGCGGCGCTGCCTGGCACGGCGGGCCCTGGACTTCCGCCACGAATCCTGCTTGCATGGTGCCTCCGAATGGGTAAGCTCACCGGTCTTCCTTCAGCCGCGGGCCCGACGCAGTCAGGTCAGCACGGCCCGGGGGTCCTACCAACCATGAACGCCCCCAGGCTGTTCCGTCAATGCCAGTCCCCTGACATTACGAGGGCTTCGGCGCGTCGTTTCCGCGCCGTGTGACGCGGTGCGGCTTCACACGGGCGCCAACCCCCGGATCAAGTCGAGCACATAAGCGCCCATGCGCAGAACCCGCGCTCGGTTGGGCACACCTGCAACCTGCTGTGCTGACATGCGCCGGACCGCTCGTGGAATCCCGCGCCTGAGTGAACTGACCGCGCACTTGCGCCGGACCGGTGCGGGATCCCCCGCGTAAAGTGCCTGCGTAATGTGGCGCGCCCGTCGCGCACCCCGGCCCTGACCCCGGCTCTGACGCCCCGCCCTGACAAGCTCGGCAACCGGTGGCGGTAGGATGCCCAAATGGCTGACTCTGACATGAAAACAGTGTTGCACCGCTACCTCGACGCCGCCCGCGAGGCCATCCTGTGGAAGTTGGACGGGCTGGACGAATACGAGATCCGCCGCCCGCTCACCCCCACCGGTACCAACCTGCTTGGGCTGGTCAAGCACCTGGCCGGCTGCGAGCTGGACTATTTCGGCGACGTGTTTGGCCGTACGCCGGACATCGTCCGGCCTCGGGCGGACGACGACGACAATGCCGACATGTGGGCCGCACCCGGTGAATCGCGCGAGTTCATCACGGGCCTGTATCGCCAGGCCTGCGAACACGCCGACGCCACGATCGGAGCACTGCCGCTGGGCGCCGCCGGTAAGGTGCCGTGGTGGACACCCGGGCGCCAGGAGGTCACCCTGCACCAGATCCTTGTCCACATGATCGCTGAATCGCACCGGCACGCGGGCCACGCGGACATTGTCCGCGAGCTCATTGACGGAACGGTCGGCCTGCGCCGGGGCAATGAGAACCTGCCCGCCCAGGACGAAAGCTCGTGGGAGGCATACCGCAGCCAGCTTGAGAAGGTGGCCCGGGAAGCGCACTGACGGGCCGGCGTCGGCGACCCGCAGGAAGATCGAGCCGCCAAACGCATCCGAGGCGCGGCACATGCCGCCTGAAGGACTCAGAGGCCCCGCATCCTGTTGGCGAGGCGGCGCAGGCGCTGTCGCCTGAACGCGGCCCTACAGGGTCCGTTGAAGATGATGAAATCGTCAAAGACATGCGCACCGGGGCGGGACGCCACGGCATGCGCGGCAGCGCACACCTCGGCGAGCTGATCCACAGACATGTGAACCGGCGGTTCGTCCGGCTGGTACAAGGTGCCCGCGGGATAGTCACGGCCGCGGCGGGCGGTCATCTCGATGTGGGAGCCCAGAACGGAGCCGACCCGCCGCGCACGGGCCACGGCCACCATCCGGTCCAGGCTTGCCGTAAAGGCCGTCATGTCTTCGACGTAGAGCCGGCCGCGGCAGATGGTGTCCCCCGTCAGCAGCCAGCCGGTCCACGGATCGAACACGGTGATGGCCGCGTCCTGGTGGCCGGGCGTGTGGATGGCTTCGAGCACCCGGCCGCCCAGGTCGACGCGCACAGGCCCGCCGTCGTCGTCGAACCCAAAGAAAGCCCGCACGGCCGCCACGCCCGCGCCGACCAACTCGGTGTCCGGCCGGTCCGCGAACTGGCCGTCCCCGGCGATGTGGTCGCCGTGTCCGTGGGTGTGGGCAACCAGCAGCCCGTAGCCGGGCGTGGGATGCGCGGCGAGCCAGCCGGTCATGATCGAGTCCATCGTTGCGCGAAGCGGGAACTGCGCCGGATCGGCGGTGGCACCGGTGTCCAGCAGCAAGGCCCGGCTGTTGCCGAACAGCAGGTAAAGGAACGGCGCCTCGAAGCTGGTCGCCTTGCTTTGGCGCAGGATGAAGCTGTGGTCGTCGTGCCGGTGGACCTGGATCAGCGGCTCGCCGGCTGCGGCCCGGCGCCGGCTGCCGTGGATCCAGTCGACGTCGAGGTTGGGCCTGACGGGCGCGCCGGACAGAAAGTCGACGGCGGCTATTGCCGGTACCCTTCAACTTCGTCGGCCGGGCGCAGCTGGGCGTCGTTGGGGTTTTCACCGGCGCGCATCCTCGCCTGGCGCTGGCGCAGCAGGTCCCAGCACTGGTCCAGCTGGACCTCAATGGCCCGCAACTGGGCAGCCCTTGCGGGCAGTTTCGCCTGGTCCGGGGCGGAGTCCCGCAGTTCCTGTTCCTCCTTGACCAGTTCCTCGATCCTGTGGTGCACCTGGTTGTTGTCCATGCCGCATCTCCCTGCCGTTTTCGTGCTTCGCTTGGGCTGTCCAGACTTACGCTAGTGCCCTTTCGCCCCGGCGGCGAGGAGCGCGTGCACCTCCAGCATGTCCGGGTCCGGACGCCCGAAGCGGACATCGCGTGCCTCATGAAAAATGCACGCTAAATCAATTCTTGACACGCCACCCGGCCCGGAGGATTGTCAATTTCAACCATGTCGTTTGGGGGCCCGAGTGGCCGCGGCATGGCGGTGAAGGAGGAACCACGATCATGGCCAGAACCAACGCCCGGTACGGATGGGTCCCGGACCTGCCCGACCAGCGCGATTTTCATTTCGCGGCGACGGCGGCCGTGCAGGCAAGCCTGCCGCCCGCCGTCGACCTCACACCCCAGTGCCCACCGGTCTACGACCAGGGGCAGCTGGGCTCCTGTACCGGCAACGGCGTGGCCGGTGTGCTCCAGTTTGACGCCCTCAAAGAGGGTCTGGCGGACACGTCCGCGCCGTCGCGCCTGTTCATCTACTACAACGAGCGCGTCATCGAGGGAACGGTGAAGTCCGACTCCGGCGCACAGATCCGCGACGGCATCAAGTCGGTTGCCAAGACAGGCGTCTGCGACGAATCCCTGTGGCCCTATGACATCGCCAAGTTCGCCGCCAAGCCCACGGCCGCCTGCTACAAGGCGGCGAAGAGCCAGCGCGCCATCGTGTATTCACGTGTCGGCCAGACGCTCAGCCAGCTCAAGGGGTGCCTGGCCTCCGGCTATCCCGTCGTGTTTGGCTTCACCGTCTACGACAGTTTTGAAAGCGATGAGGTGGCCAAGACCGGCACCGTCCCGATGCCCGCAGCGGGCGAGGCGGTCCTGGGCGGGCACTGCGTGGTGGCGGTCGGCTACGACGACGCCGACCAGCGATTCACCATCCGCAACTCCTGGGGTGAAGGCTGGGGGAAGGCGGGCTACGCCACCATGCCTTACGCCTACCTCCTGAGCACGTCGCTGGCCAACGACTTTTGGACGGTGAAGTCCACGTCATAGACACGCCGTGCCGCGCGTTTTCCGAGCAGCAGGAACCGCCGGGCGGAGGGTCGGGTCCGTGCGGGTCAACTCTGGAAAACTCCGGCAGGGGCAGTTCACACATGCCGCCCGCCAGTCGTCAAGGACGTCCAGGGAGGCAGGCGAACGCGCGCGATGAAGGCCTCGCGTTCGCCGACGAAGGCGTCGCCACGGTGCCCATGGGAGGTGCGACGATCATTGCCAGGCATTTGGAACTGCTGGGACCCGCCGGGCTCGGCCTTGGCGTGGCCGGCCTCTGTGACACGGGCGACGAACGCTACTTCATGCGCGGCCTGGTGCGGGCGGGCCCAGGACCCTGCGCCAACCGCACCGAGCTGCGGTGCCACGGTTTTTTCGTTTGCGTCGCGGACCTCGAGGACGAGCTGACCCGCGCCCTCGGCGCGGACGCCGTCGCGCGGATTGTCGACGCCCGCGGCGACCTGCGGTCATTTCGTCTGTTCCAGAACCAGCCGGCCCAGCGGGAGCGGGCCGTGGAGCGCCAGCTGCGGCGCTTCATGGGCACGCACAGCGGCCGCAAGATCAGCTATGGCCGCTACCTTGTCGACGGACTGGACCTGGACTACGTGCCGGCGCCCCTCGACGGCCTGCTCTCCCAGCTCTGACGCGCCCCGGGCCGGACGAATTCAGGCCCGTGGTCTGTGGTGCCTCCAGGTGGATCTGCCTAGTACTACAGTCGCGTTTATTTTCTGGCCGTGTCGGCGGTTTAATCGGACTTTGGCCCGGAATCCTGTTAATCATGGTGGGTGGGCGATGATATTTGGGTGGCAGAGATACAGGAATGGGCTGATGGCCTGGAGGAAATCCGGGAGCTGATCGGGGGTGAGTTCGCCCGGACGGAGCCGCGGAACAACGCCGTCAGCTACATCCGCGGCCTGCTGTCGGATGAGGAGCGGAAGAACTCCTGGACCCTGTCCGAACGTGCCGGACAAGGCACGCCGGATGGGATGCAGCGTCTGCTCTCGACCACGGACTGGGACCCGGACAAGGTCCGGGACGCCTTGGTCGGTTACGTGAAAAAGCATCTGGGGGACCCGAAGGGGATCCTGGCGATCGACGAGACCGGTTTCCTGAAGAAGGGGACCGCATCGGCAGGGGTGGCCCGCCAGTACTCGGGCACCGCGGGGCGGGTGGAGAACTGCCAGCTCGGGGTGTTCCTGTCCTATGCGACACCGGCGGGCCGGACGTTCCTGGACCGGGAACTCTACCTGCCCAAGGCATGGATGGATGACGCTGCCCGGTGCAAGCGCGCCGGCATCCCGGAAGGCCGGGTGATGGCGACCAAGCCCGTGCTGGCCGCCGACATGATCGAACGCGCCCTGGATGCCGGGATCGAGGCCGAATGGCTTACCGGGGACGCGGTCTACGGACAGCACGCCGGGCTGCGCCGCCGTCTGGAAGACCGGGGCCTGCACTATGTCATGGCCGTGCCCATGAACCAGCGCGCCATCGCCCGGGCCCGTGGCTCGGTGGGCGGGGAGGGCCGGGCCGATGAGCTCTTCGCCGCCCTGGACAGGCGCGCCTGGCGCACCCGCACCGCCGGCGCCGGGACCAAGGGCGACCGGCTGTATTCCTGGGCCAGGATCCGCATCAACGGCCCCGCCGAAACCGGCGAGCACTGGCTGCTGGCCCGCCGCTCCCTCAAGGATCCCACGGGCCTGGCCTACTTCATCTGCTTTACGCCCGAGCGCGTCACCCTGGCCGAGTTGGCCCGGGTCGCCGGGGCCCGCTGGGCCATCGAGGAAACCTTCCAAACCTCCAAGGGCGAAACGGGCCTGGACCACTACCAGGTGCGCCAATACACCGGCTGGTACCGGCACATCACGCTCTCCATGTTCGCCCACGCCTTCCTGAGCGTCATCCGCTCTAAAAAGGGGGCCCGCAGCCAGGCGCCGAGCACCTGGTAAGACTCTCCCTGCCCGAAATCAGGCACCTCATCACCCGCATCATCTGGCACCGGGAACCGGACCCACACCACGTAATCCGCTGCTCACTCTGGCGACGGCGACACCAATACCACGCCCAACAATTCCACTACAAAGCCCGCGGCCACACCCCACAAACGCGACTGTAGTACTAGGCTGGGACGTGGAACAAAACCTCACCTCGCGAGCAAGGGAGAGCCATCATGACAACACTTTCGGACCGGCCCAACACAGCCCTCGTCGTCATCGACGTCCAGAACGGCGTGGTGGACGGAGCCTACGGGCGAGACGCCGTCGTCGCCAACATCGGAGCCCTGGTCGAGAAGGCACGCGAGGCTGGAACGCCCGTCGTCTGGGTCCAGCATTCCGACGAACAACTGGAGGAAGGCAGCGAGGCCTGGAAGTATGTCCCCGAACTGGTCCGCCGCGAACCGGAACCGTTGGTGCACAAAACTTTTGGGGATTCCTTCGAAGCGACCGACCTCGAGGCGGTCCTGGCCAGGGCCGGCGTGGGACGCCTGGTGGTCGCCGGCGCCCAGACGGACGCCTGCATCCGCTCCACCATCCACGGCGCCTTTACGCGCGGCTATGACGTCACGCTGGTGGGCGATGCCCACACCACCGAGGACCAGAGTTCTTGGGGTGCCCCTCCGCCGGAAGCGGTCATTGCGCATACAAATCTCTATTGGCAGTATCAGGACGCGCCGGGACGCACAGCTGCGGTCACGACGACGGACGACGTCAGCTTCACGGACTGACGCGTCCCGCCATTTCGCGTCCCCGCCCGGCGGCCATGGGCCCGGTCAGCGGAAAGCGGGGATGCCGGTGATGTGGCTGCCCAGCAGGAGGGTGTGGACCTCGTCAGTCCCCTCGTAGGTGCGCACCGACTCCAGGTTGTTGGCATGGCGCAGTGGGGAATGCTCCAAGGTGATGCCATTGCCGCCCAGGATCGTCCGGGCGTCGCGGCAGATCTGGATGGCCTCCCGGCAGTTGTTCAGCTTGCCCACGGAAATCTGCACGGGCTCCAGCGTGCCGGCGTCCTTCATCCGGCCTGTGTGGATCGCCAGCAATGTGCCCTTCTGGATCTCCAGCAGCATGTCCACGAGCTTCTGCTGCGTGATCTGGTAGGCAGCCAAGGGCTTGTCGAACTGCAGCCGCTCCAGGGAATGCTTCAGCGCGGCCTCGTAGCTGTCCCGGGCAGCGCCCATGGCACCCCAAATGATGCCGTAGCGGGCCTCGTTGAGGCAGGAGAACGGCCCGCGCAGGCCCTTCGCGCCGGGGAGGACGGCATCCGCCGGCAGCCGGACGCCGTCGAACGCCAGCTCGCATTGGATGGAGGCGCGCATGGACAGCTTCGGCTCAATCACGGTGGCGCTGAAGCCGGGAGTGTCGGTGGGCACCAGGAAGCCGCGGACGCCGTCGTCGGTCATCGCCCAGATCACCGCAATCTGGGCAATCGAGGCCAGGCCGATCCACCGCTTGGCGCCGTTGAGCACCCAGCCACCGCCCTCACGGCGGGCAAAAGTGGCCATGGACGACGGGTCCGAGCCCGCCGTGGCCTCCGTGAGGCCGAAGCAGCCGATGATCTCACCCTTCGCCATGCCGGGCAGGTACTTGTTTTTCTGCTCCTCGCTCCCCCACTTGTGGATGGCGCTCATGGCGAGCGACCCCTGCACCGAGACAAAGGTGCGCAGCCCGGAGTCCCCGGCCTCCAGCTCCATCGCGGCCAGCCCGTATTCGACGGCGGAGCGGCCGGGGCAGCCGTAACCCGACAGGTGCATGCCGAGCAGGCCGAGTGCGCCCAGTTCCGGCACAATGTCGGCCGGGAAGACGGCGTCCTCGTACCACGCTGCAATATTCGGACGGATCCGGGCCTCCACAAACGCCCGCACCTTCTCCCGCAGTGCCACCTCGTCCGCGGTCAGGAGGGCGTCCAGGTTCAGGACATCGGAACGGTTGGCGGGAGGGGCAGGGTTCGGCATCGCGGTCCTTCTAGGGTCGGGTCGGGCTGGGCGTGGTTCGCGCTGGACTTGCTGCCGGCCCTGGCACAGCGGACGGCATGGACCCATCATGCCTGATCCGCCGGGCCGTTCGGTGTCCCACGCGGGGCACTTCCCTCCCCAGCCGTTCGACGACGGACCCCTCACCCGGAATGCCGGCCACGGCGGTCCGCGCCCCCGGTTGCCACCCGGCGCGCGCAGCACGTCCAGCTGTCCCGGCGCCCGCAAGCCCGGCACCTTCCGGTGCGGGCGTGTCCAGCCGCCGCGGCGCCGCGGGCAACCTTAAGCTGGGTGGATGGACTGCGAAATTCCCGAAGTGATCGAGGGCCAAATCTCGATCAACGAGCTCCTCGTCGCCATGGGCGAGCCGCCCGTGGAAAACCTTATCCTCGAGGACGCGCCGCTTGACGCCTCCGAGTTGTTGGCGGCCAAGCCCAGGCTGCCCGGCTTCTAGCCGCGCCGCGGCGCCGAGCGCTGGCTTCTAGCCGCGCCGCGGCGCCGAGCGGGAGCCTGCCCGCCCCCGCACGCGGGTGGACGGCGACAAGGGCCCGTCAGCATCAGATCGCCCCTCCGGCGAGCGCCTTAATGAGGCCGGCGTGCGCCGTGGTCCCGAAGGAAACGATCCGGTCCCGGCCCAGGACCCGGCGGGCCACGCTGTCCATGGTGGGGACGTCGTCGTTGAACGCGGTGTGGGTGGTGGCTGCGCTGCGTGCATCCAGGGGCCCTGTGGCGCTCACGGACCATACGGCCTCGGCCACCCCGGTGGCGGGCGCCACCTTGAACAGCGCCGCCAGCACGGGGTCCCCGCTGATGCACTGCTGCAGGCCCAGCAGGGGCGTCCCCGGCGCTGAGTCCAAGCCCCCGCGGATCAGGTACAACAGTGACTTGTGGTAAATCCCCAGGTAGTTGTCCGAGAGCGCCAGCTCCTGATGCATCCCGAAGAGCGCCAGCGACTTGATGCCCGTGCCCAGCAGCGGCGCCAGGCCGTCCTTGAAGGATTCCGTGCTCAGGGCCGGCACCAGCAGGCTGCACGTGTCGAAGGCGGCACCGCCGGCCCGTGCGACGGCGGGCACAAAGTGGCGCTGGAAGTTCGCCCCCGCACTGAATCCGACCGCGTGGAGGGCCGCCGATCCCGGATGTGCCCCCAGATACGCCCGGAGCGCGCCGGCCATATAGGCGGCCCCGCCGCCAGGCTCCGACGCAAGCCGAGCGTTGTCCTTCATGGCGCCCCAGACCTCCGGTCCACCGACACACCGCAGCAGGTCCTCGATGACTCCGTCGGTGAAATCGGTCAGCGCGGCGTCCTGGACTCCGGGCAGCGGGCCCCGCCCAGGGCCCGGAACCGCCCCTGCCGCAGCCAGTTCCCCGTAGTGCTGCGCCAGCAGGTCACCCAGCGTTTCCCAGAGACCGGTGTGCCAGACAAAGTGGATGGGGTAGACCCCGTTGGCCAACCACCACGGAATGTCCCGCAGCGCCTCGGACAGTGCCAGGCGTTCGTCCACGAGCCCGCCATGGGCCCACAGGACGACGGGAACCGGTCCCCCGCCGCGGGCCTCCGCGAAGGCCGGAAGGTGGGTGGAGAATATGGCGTCCACGTCCGCCGGCGTGGTGTTCAGCTGCGCCGTGGTGGCGAATTTTCCGTCCTGCAGTTCCACCACATACGGTCGCATCGCCGCCAGCTGGTCCGGTGTGGGTGCTGGCAGTCCGGCGGCACTGGGATCCTGTTCCATGACTGGCTCCTCCACAACGGGTGCAACGGGTGATGCCATGGTGTCTACGCGCGCGGGCCGCTGTCAAGGGCCGCTTCCGGCGGGCCACTGCGCGCTAAGGTGTAGGGCATGGACCAACCAACATCCCGCGGCAGTGCCGGGCCCGCCCCGTTCAGGCTGGCGGTGGCCCGTTCCGCCCTGGAGTTGTTTGCCGAACAGGGCTTTGACGCGACCAGCGTCGACCAGATCGCCGCCGCGGCCGGCATCTCACGCAGCACTTTCTTCCGGCAGTTCGGATCCAAGGAGGACGTGGTCTTCGCCGACCACACCGCCCTGTTGGACCAGGCCCGCGAACTGCTGGCCCGGCCGCACGACGACCCGTGGCTGGCCGTTTGCGAGGCAGCCGGGCTGGTCTTTGACCACTTCGCTGCCGACGACGGGCTCGCAGAGCTTCGCTACGCCGTGGTCAACGCCCACCCGGCCCTGCGCGACAAGGAACTGGTCACGGTGTTTCGCTACGAAAAGCTCTTCGAGGCACACCTGCGCTACACCCTGCCCGCGCTGGACCCCCTGGAATCGGTCCGCTTCGCCGCCGCCGTCATCGCCACCCACAACTACCTCCTGCGCGAGTTCATGCGCGGCGCCCGTCCCGTGACACGGGCGCAGATGCGCGACGCGCTCGACGACGTCCGACGGCTTTTCGGTGTCTTCGGCGGCCCGGCGGAGCCTTCCCCGGACGGTCGGCAGGAAGACGTCGTGGTTGCCGTGTTCCCCCGCTCGGCCGCGCGCTCGGAGGTCATGGCCGCGGTGCAGCGGATGCTGGACACCCCTCCGTGAAACCTAGTTTCATTTGACGTGACACTCAGTTTCACGACAGACTGGCGGCAGACGAAGACCCTGCCAGCCAAGGATGCACCATGCCCGACTACGACGTCAGCCTGCCGCTCGACACCGACTACTTTGCCGCCTTTGCGCAGCTGGCCCCCGAGGACCGGAAAGTGTGGGACCGTGCCCGCAGCCTGAGCGCCGAGGCCCTGCCGCAGATGAACGACTACTGGGACCGGGCGGACTACCCGCTGCACCTGGTCAAGCGGATGGGAGAGTTGAACCTGCTGGCCGACGGCATCGATGTGCCCGGGCTGGAGCGCATGTCGCCCATGGCGGCCGGACTGGTGAACATGGAGGTGTCGCGAATCGACGGCTCGCTGGGCACTGTCATCGCCGTGCAGGGCGGCCTCGCGCTGCGGTCCATTGCCTACTTCGGCTCCGCGGAACAAAAGGAACGCTGGCTGGGGCCGCTGGCCCGCGGCGAAGAGTACGGTGCGTTTGCCCTGACCGAGCCGGACCACGGCTCCGACTCCGTCGGACTGACCACCACGGCCCGGCTGGACGGGGATGAATGGGTTCTTAACGGCGAGAAGAAGTGGATCGGCAACGGCTCCGTGGGCGGTGTGACCGTGGTGTGGGCCAGGGTCCTCGGCGGCGGGTCGGAAACCGGCGGGTCGGAATCAGTCGGGTCGGAGAGCGGCGGAGTACGCGGCTTCCTCGTCGAGCAGGACACGCCGGGCTACGAGGCGGAGACCATCACGGGCAAGGCGTCGCTGCGGGCCATCTTCCAGGCCCGCATCACCCTGAACGAGGTGAGGATTCCGGCGTCGAACGTGCTGCCCGGAAGCCACACCTTCAAGGACACCTCCAAGGTGCTGGTGGCGACCCGGCTGGGAGTGGCGTGGTCGGCGCTGGGGCATGCGACGGCGGTCTACGAGGCTGCGCTGAGCTACGCCAACCAGCGCATCCAGTTCGGCAAGCCGCTGGCAAAGTTCCAGCTCGTGCAGGAGCGGCTCACCCAGATGCTCGCGGAACTCACCGGCATGCAGCTCATGTGCGTGCAGGCCGCCACGCTGGAGGCGGCCGGCGCGCTGCGGCCCCCGCAGGCGTCCATGGCCAAGTACAACAACACCCGCAAGGCCCGGCAGATCGCCTCCACTGCCCGCGACATGCTCGGCGGGAACGGGATCCTGCTGGAAAACCATGTGATCCGCCACCTGCTGGACATCGAGTCGATCCACACCTACGAGGGCACGGAAAGCGTCCAGACCCTGCTGATCGGCCGCGACATCACGGGCCAGAGCGCCTTCGCCTAGCCCCGTCCGTCGAGGTTCGAGATCACCACCGATCACCCCGTCGAAGTTCGAGATCACCACCAATCACCCCGTCGAAGTTCGAGATCACCACGCCTCCGGGTCCGCCCGTGCGTTCCGGGTCCGGGGCGCGCAGAATGGAGCTGGGACGGGAAGAGGGGCGGCTGGCATGGGCGGCGAACTGGTTTTGGTCACGGGCGGATCGGGATTCCTCGGCGCCCACTGCATTGCGCAGCTCCTCCACGACGGCTACCGCGTGCGCACCACCGTCAGGTCCCCGGACCGTGAACCTGACGTCGTGGCACTCCTGCGCCGCGCCGGCGTGGGCCCGGAGGCGCGGGTCGCCTTTGCGGCCGCCAACCTGACTGACGACGCCGGCTGGGCGGCCGCCATGGAGGACGTCGCCTTTGTGCTCCACACGGCCTCCCCGTTCCCCAGCGTCCAGCCCCGGAACCCGGACGAGCTCATCGTCCCGGCCCGCGACGGCGCCCTCCGCGCGCTCAAGGCAGCGCGGGAGGCAGGCGTACGGCGGGTGGTGCTGACGTCGTCGTTCGCGGCGATCGGTTACGGCCGCCCCGTTCTGGACCGGCCATATACGGAGGAGGACTGGACCGATCCTGAGGCGAACGTCAGCCCCTATGTGAAGTCAAAGACGCTGACCGAACGCGCGGCGTGGGATTTTATCGCCGGGGCGGGCGGCATGGAACTGGCGGTGGTCAATCCCGTGGGCATCTTCGGGCCGGTGCTGGGGCCGAAACTGTCCAGCTCCATTGAAATCGTGCAGCGGTTCATGTCGGGGGCTCTTCCCGCGGTGCCCAAGGTGTCCACGGGCGTGGTCGACGTGCGCGACGTCGCCGCGTTGCACGTCCTGGCCATGACCAGTCCGGCTGCCGCGGGGCAGCGTTTTTTGGCTTCGGCCGGAGACGCCATGAGCCTGCCGGAGATGGCGGGGGTCCTGCACGCCCGGATCGGCACCGCTGCCGCGAAGGTGCCCACGCGGGTCATGCCGGACGTGGTGGCGCGGATCGGCGGGTGGTTCAACAGGCAGCTGGCAGAGGACGTGGTGCCGCGTCTGGGCAAGGTCAAGCATCTTTCCAATGCGAAGGCCCGGGCGACGCTGGGCTGGGAGCCGCGTTCGAACGAGGAGGCGCTGGTTGCCACGGCCGAAAGCTTGGTGGAGCTGGGGCTCGCCTGAACTCGGTCAGTCCTGGATGACGCTGAAAATGTTGCCGGCGGGGTCCTTGAACCACGCGATGAGCGGGCCGCCACCACGGAAGATGCCCTTCTCGTCGGTCTGCATGGGCGAACCCTCATAGTGTTCAAAGACGACGCCGGCGGCGGACAGGGAGTCCACCACGGCCTCGATCTCCGGAACGGGGAAGTTCAGCACGGTGAACGACGCCGGCTGGTGGGCCCGGCCCTTGGGGTACACGATGACTGTCCCGCCGCCGGCCAGGTGCAGCGTCAACATTCCATTGGCCTCGCTCACCTCCAGGCCCAGGGTGCCGGCGTAGAAGTCGCGCACTGACTCGGTGCTGTCCACCGAGAATCCGCTGAACGCCCTGCTGCTTGCCAACATGTTCTTCTCCCTCGCCGCTGTGGCCCGCCGGGGGGCGGGGCCCAGGTCAAGCCTAGCCGTGCGGCCTCCTGCCGAACAGTGGAAGGCACTGCCGCGCAGGAGGTGCATACCTTGGCTACGGGTTGGCGCTGTTGCCCGAGCCGTACTGGGACTGGCCGGGCACCTGCGATCCGGCGCCACCGCCCGGACCGAAGCTGCCGTGGTGGCGTCCGTAGAGGCCGGCACCACGGTGGGGTGCGCTGGCTTGGCCCACGCCGTAGCCGATGGCACCCCCGCCGGCCCCGGCCAGCAGGACGGCAATGACGCCGGCAACCACCACCTTCGGAATGCTCCACCAGCGCCGCTTGAAAGGCGACCGCGACGGCCTGTCCGATCCCGGCCGATTCTCGGAACTGCCCCGCCCGAACCGGGCTGACCCCATTCCGGCTTGCCCCATTCCGGCTTGCCCCATTCCGGCTTGCCGCCTGTCCGGCGCATAATGCGGGCTCCGGTAGGGCGCCTCCGCCGGCGGATGGTCCGCGTCCTGCGGATGCCCGGCAGCACCGTAGGGATATCCTTCAGCTGGCGGATGCCCGCCGGCCTGTGGATCCACCCCTCGACCGTTGAATGCTTCTTGGTTCACAAACAGCTCCTTAACGCGCGCAGGCCCATTGACGACCTCAGTAAATAGGACAGCCCTGAAGTGTTCCTGCACGCCAATTGTGTGTCTGCTGTGAGGCGTGAGGAACCTCGCGATGGCCCCCACATGCCCGGTGAACGCCTGTTCCCGTCGTGGGAAGATTGGCACGAAGTTTACAGATTCTTTTGACGGTGCCGATATATAGTTCAAAGTAGGGGTTCAAGGAGGATGTCGAAATGATCACTTACGACCGCGTCGTCAAGGGCATGACAGTTATTGACTCGGAGGGGCGCACCGTTGGCCGGGTGAGCCATGTGGAGCCGGCCAATAAGAAGATCGCCGACTTTGAGGAGGCGGCAAGCGTTTCCACCCAGGACGCCATCAACCTCATCCTTACGGCCATTTTCGGTGCCACGCCCCGCGTCCCCAAGGAGATGTCCGCGCGCTTGTTCCGCGCCGGCTTCATCAAGATCGCAGGCCACGGCGTGTGGTCCGGCAGCCGGTTCGCACCCTTGAATGCCATTGACAGGGTGGACGATAACCACATCTACCTCTCGCGCACCGTGCACCAGCTCGACTCCATGTAGCCGCGAGCAGCACCGCCGGCCACGCTACCCGCCGAGCACCCCGTCAAGGCCCAGCCGGCGCCGCCGCGCCCTGGCCGCCTGCTCGCTCGGACCGGCTTTCCCCAGCCCTAGATGTACGACGCCGAGCACCGCCTTCGCTGCCCACCTCACCGGGAGCGGCACCGCGCCCAGGCGCGGAGCGTATAGGCCCAGCAGCTCGCGGTAGTGCGGATCAAGCGTGGACACGGCCGCTGCGAACAATACCTTGTAGCCGAGCTGCTGCGAACGCGGCAGCGGTGGGTGCTTGAGGAATTGCACCGTGTCCCGCACACGTTGGTCGCAGCGCAGTTCCGCGCGGAAGCCCTCCAGTTGCGTGTGCAGTTGCCTCACGGTCAATGGCGGGTCCGGCACGCCCATGAGGCGTCCGGCAACGGCCCAGTCAGCCACGTACGCGTCCGGACCGCCGGGAAGGGTCCGTCCCAGTGCCAGGTGCGTGGCGAGAAACGCTTCGGTGAAGGCCAGGTGAACCCAGGACAGCAGGTCCGGATCGTTCGCCGTGTAGTCGATTTCCTCCCCTGAGTTTGCCGTGTACCGCCCGGCAATGTGTGTGTGGATGCGCAGCACCTTGGTGGATGCCGCCTGCGCCGCAGCGGTGTCGCCGAATGTGACGGTGAAGATCCAGCGGATGGTGCCGGCCAGGCGGGACAGCGGATCGGACGCATAGTCGGAGTGGTCGTGGACGCCGGCCATGGCGCCGGGGTGGAGGGACTGAACCAGAAGGGAGTGGATGCCGGCAACGACCGGCGTCATGGAACCATGGACCGCCCAGGCCGCCGCGTCCGGCGCGAAGTACCCTCCGTCGTCGCCCTTTTCCAGGTCCAGCTCCCATTGCGGGATGGTGGGCGAGTTGGCGCTGAAGGTCCCTCGCAGCTCCCGCCGCCAGCGCGCCACGAGGTTTTCCATGGTTCCATTCTGCCCCAGTCAGGAACCCGGCTCCGCGCTGTCGTCCGCTGGCGGCGGAACTGCCCTGCCGAAGTTGACGGGGCCCGGCCAGGGCTGCTTGGCCTGAAATCCGTTGCTGTGGGAACGGTTCTTGATTCCTTCAAGGACCCACGGCATGAAATATTCGCGCGCCCAGACAAGGTCCCCCACCCTCGCCTGGCGCCAGCCGCGGACCGGCAGCGGCTTGGGGCTGAGCGGGGCCAGCGTGTGGGGCACGTTAAGCGTGGTGAGCACCATCGCAGCCACGGCGTGGTGCCCCATCGCCGAAGGATGCAACCTGTCAGGACTCCACATGCGCGCGTCCGCAAGCTCGGTCATGGCCCACAAGTCCGCCACCAGCGCGTCGTTGCGTTCACAGAGGCCGCGCACGTTTTCGTTGAAGATGGCGATTTTGGTCCGGAACTGGCCCATGATGGTCGACCGGCCGGAATCAGGGCCCACAAACACCACCACCGTGGCGTCGAGCGCGCGCAGTTCCCTGACGGCCCGTTCCAGCGCGTCGGCAAGCTTGTCCGGGTCGGCGCCTGCGTGCAGGAGGTCGTTGCCGCCTCCCTGAATGGAGACCAGGTCCGGGTGGAGCGCCAAGGCCCTGGGCACTTCCGTGTCGATGACCTCGCGCAGCTGAAGCCCGCGCACGGCCAGGTTGGCGTAGGAGAAACCGGTGGCCCCGGCGCTGAGCTCTTCCGCCACCCTGTCCGCCCAGCCACGGAAGCCGTTGGGGCTGCCCGGATCCGGGTCTCCCACGCCCTCAGTCAACGAATCCCCGAGGGCCACGAAACGCCGCCAGGGGTGGCGTTGTTCCGGCCCCTGGTGGTTGCCGCTCATGCCGCCCGGCGCGGCGGGCGATGTATTCATGCAACCATCCTGCCCCTTGAGGGAAGGAAACGGTAGCCTCCGGGCTTCCGCCTGGCCAGGCCGCGCCGGCGGCCGCGTGGCAAAGCCGGGGGTCCGGGCGGACAATGGAAGCAAGCCCGCCTGGCCCGAAGTCGCCGGGCGGTGGAGGGAAAGGTACAGCCATGGCACAAACACCAGCATTCACCCGCGGAACCACGCCGGCAGGCGATGCAGGCCCGTCCCGGGAACACAGCGAGGTCGCCGCCGAGGGAACCGACGGCACGGAGATGGCCGAAATCCGGATGCACTCCCAGGACGCCGCGGAGGGGCCGGACAGGGACACGTAGGGGCTCCGGCGTCGAACGTCGGATCCGTGAACAGGCCACCCGGCGGCCACGGTGCCGGTCTCGACTATATGATGAGCGCATGTCGACTTTCACGGTTGAACGCAGCGCCGTCATCCCCGCGCCCGTCACAGCGATTTATCCGCTCGTTGAGAGCTTCCGCGAGTGGACCAAGTGGTCGCCGTGGGAGACCATCGACCCCACCATGCAACGCAGCTATGACGGTCCTGTCACCGGCGTGGGAGCGAAGTATGCCTGGAAGGGCAACGGCAGGGCCGGCGCCGGCACCATGGAGTTGACCGGCGCGACGGCCGCCGAAATTACCATCCGGCTCGAGTTCACACGGCCGATGAGGTCCGTCAACCAGATCACCTTTAACTTCGCGCCCGTAGGGGCCGGCACCCGGGTCACTTGGACCATGTCCGGTGAAAGCAGGGGCATCAACAAGTTGTTCATGCTCTTCATGAATATGGACAAGATGGTGGGCCGCGACTTTGACAAGGGGCTGGCGCGACTGGCCCAGGCGGTGTCCGGGAAGGCGTAGCTGGATCGGGGCTTCAGGTTCGGCCGGCAACCCGGCCGACTGCTTCCCGCTACTTCTTGGCCAGCAGTTCCTCCAGGCGATCATATCCTTCGGCCATGCCGCCCTCCATACCGGAGCCCATCATGCCGTCACGGTCCTCCTGGGATTGGAACGCGGTGTGATTGACGATCCGCGTCCGCCCACCCAGGTCCTCAAAGGCCACCCGGTCCAGGCTCACGTGGCCGGGGAAACCGTCGTATTCGAAGGTCTGGACGATGCCCTGGTTGGGGGAAACGTCGTGGAAGACCCCACGGAATCCGTAGACGTTGCCGTCCGGGTCGGTGTGCGTGTACGCCCAGGTGCCGCCAATGCGCGCATCCCAGGAACTGATGTCCATGACCATTGCCCGCGGTCCGAGCCACTGGGCCACGAGCTCCGGGTCGGTGTACGCGCGGAACACGTCTGCCACCGGCGCGTTCACCTCGCGGACACTGTCCACGAAGGGCACGCCGGGCTCGGCCGAGACGACGAGGGCGTTGTTTGTTGTCATCTTTCCCAACTTCTTTCAAACAGAGTCGTGACTGTCGGCAGCTTTCATGCTCGCCAGGACGTGGTCCAGCGCCCGAAAGCGCGCTTCCGCAACCAGCCGGTAGCCGTCAATCCAGGAGGTCAATTCCTCGAGGGCCGCCGGAGCCAGATGGCACGGGCGGCGCTGGCCATCCCGCGTCCGAGTGATCAACCCGGCCTTTTCCAGCACCTGGATGTGCTTGGAGATGGCCTGTTTGCTCATCGTGAACGGTTCCGCGAGCTCGTTCACCGTGGCCGAGCTGCGCGACAGACGCGCCACCAGCCTCCGGCGGACGGGATCGGCCAGCGCCAGAAAGGCCCTGTCCAGCCGGTGCTCAACGTCCGTGTCCTGCATATGCCGCTGCCTATGATCAATCATTTTGTTTATCAACCTCTTGGTTGATTATTAAACGTTAAGCCCGCGTCGGCCGTCCGTCAAGGCCTTTCATGAGTTCCTCAGCGGTTCGGCGCGGGCCGTGTCCCGCAGGGCCGCTGCCCCATATTCCCGGCCTAGCAAATGGGCGGCTTCGCCGCGCCAGTGGGTGCCGAAAATGTGTGCGCTTCCGTGGCGCCGTGTGTGCGCTTCCGTGGCGCCGTGTGCCCTTGCCCGGCGGTGTTGCCGGGGTGATGATGGTGGTGTCTGTGATCGTCGACGCCGGTGCGACTATGATGCCTTGAGCTTGTGGACTAGCTTGGCGCGGAGGGCTTCCATGGGCACCGTGGATTGTTGCTTCGAGCACGCGTATCAGTTTCCTTAGTTTTATCCCGCCCTCCCCTTCACGGGCACGCACCCCGTGCCGGGGCGCAGCATGTCTGTACCGTTGGAGGGATTGTGATGGGAACCAAGGATCCGAATGATGTGGTGTACCGCCGTGTGGCGGGCATGGATGTGTCCAAGAGTGATGTGAAGGTTTGCGTGAGGGTGCCCTCGACCCAGCGCAACCGGTACCATTCCGAGGTCACGACCTGGGGTGCGACGGTGCCGGAGATCATGAAGCTGAAGGCGTTCCTGGAAGAAGCGCAGCTGGAGTTGGTCGTGATGGAGTCCACCAGCGATTATTGGAAGCCGTACTTCTACCTGCTCGAGGACACCGTCCCGGTGCAGCTGGTCAACGCCCGCCAGGCACGGAACCTGCCAGGGCGCAAGACGGACGTTTCCGATGCCCACTGGCTGGCGAAGACCGCCTCGTGGGGGATGCTCGCACCTTCGTTCGTGCCACCCCCGCCAATCCGGGTGTTGCGGGATTTGACCCGGGCCCGCAGCACGATCACCTTCGGGCGCGCCAGTGAACTGCAGCGGCTGGAGAAGTACCTGGAAAGCACCGGAAGCAAGCTCTCCTCCGTGGTCTCGGACCTGGACGGGGTGACCTCCACGCTGATCCTGCGCGCCCTGGCCGGCGGTGAACGCGACCCGAAGGCGCTGGCCGCCCTGGCCAAGGGCCGGCTGAAGAACAAGACCGACGAGCTGGAGCAGGCCCTCACCGGGATCCGCTTCACCGCACACGACGCGTTCATGGTCGCCTTCCACCTGGACGAGCTGAACGCCCAGCAGGCACGCCTGGCCGCCCTCGATGCGCAGATCACCGAGGCGTTTGCGCCCTTTCGCACCGACATCGAACTGCTCTCCACGATCCCGGGCGTGAAGACCACCATCGCCCAAGTCATCATCGCCGAAACAGGCGGGAACATGGCCGCGTTTCCCACCTCGGCCCAACTCGCTTCCTGGGCCGGCGTCGCGCCCGGCAACAACGAATCCGCCGGCCGCCACAAGCCCGCCGCGACCAGCAAGGGCGACAAGTACCTCAAGGCCGCCCTCGGGCAGGCCGCGCTGAACATCGCCAAGCAAAAGGGCGGCTTCCTGCCCACACGCTACAAAAGAATCGCCAACCGCCGCGGCAAGCCCCGCGCCATCGTCGCCACCGGACACACACTCATCACGGACATCTGGAACATGCTCGCCAACGGCGTCGCCTACGAAGAACCACACCCGCGCCGATACGACCAGGCCAACAACGACAGGACCCGCCAACACGCCCTCAGGGCACTCAAGCAGCTTGGATACGAGGTGACACTCACCCAGGCGGCCTAACCCACCCTATTTTCGTATCAGTGGTGGAACGCGATGCGCGCCGGCGCCAGCCCCGACAGCCGTTCCACAGACCTGGCCAGGTCAGCCAGGAAGGCCTCCGCCAGGTCAAACGTCAACCCATTGCGCACCACCACGCGCAGCACGTCGACGCCGGCCATTCCTTCCGGCATGGGATAGGCGGGCACGATCCACCCAAAGCTGCGCAACTCGTGGGAAAGGTCGTAGACGGAGTAGGTATCCGGCGTCGTCAACGAAAAGGCAAGCACCGGCAGTTCCTCGCCGCGGCTGAGGAGTGTGAACACGCCCAGCTTCTCCACGCCGCCGGCAATGTACCGGGCGATGTCCCGCGAACGCTGCTGGATGCGCCGGTATCCCTCGAAACCGTAGCGCACCAGAACGTAATATTGCGCGATCACCTGGGCGGCGGGGCGGGAAAAGTTCAGCGCGAACGTCGGCATGGAGCCGCCCAGGTAGTCGACGCTGAAGATCAGGTCCGAGGGAAGGTCATCCGTGCTGCGCCAGAGAACCCAGCCCACGCCGGGATAGACGAGCCCGTATTTGTGCCCGGAGGAGTTGATGGACCTGACCCGGTCCAGCCGGAAGTCCCACGGCACCTCGGGGTCTAGGAAGGGCGCAATGAACCCGCCGGACGCGGCATCGACATGGACCGGCACGTCCAGCCCCGTGTCCAGTGCCAGCCGGTCAAGGGCGGCGGCGATCTGTGCCACCGGCTCGTAGGAGCCGTCAAAGGTGGAGCCAAGAACGGCGACGACGCCGATCGTGTTTTCGTCGCAGGCCGCGACCGCCTGTGCGGCGGTCAGGTGGGTGGCGCCGTCGAGCGGGATCAGCCGTGCCTCCACGTCCCAGTAGCGGGCGAACTTTTCCCAGCACACCTGCACGTTCGCGCCCATCACGAGGTTGGGTTTGGTGGCGTCCTTTCCCTCGGCCTTCCTGCGCGCCCGCCACCGCCACTTCAGGGCCAGGCCGGCGAGCATGGCGGCCTCCGAGGAACCCGTGGTGGAACATCCGACGGCGTCCGTGCCCCCGGTGGGCGGCGGCGCGTTCCACAGGTTGGCCAGGATGTTGACGCAGCGGCGCTCAATCTCGGCCGACTGCGGGTATTCATCCTTGTCGATGATGTTCTTTTCCAACGACTCCTGGATCAGCGTCGCGGCCTCCGGCTCCATCCAGGTGGTGACAAAGGTGGCAAGGTTCTGCCGTGCATTGCCGTCGAGCATGAGTTCGTCCTGGACAAACCGCAGGGCAGCCGCCGCGTCCTGCGTGGTGCGCGGCAGCCGGTGCTTGGGAATCGCCCCCACTCCCCCGTCGAAGGCAGGGTCCAGTACCGTCTCGTCAGGTCGGGCGTGGTGCTTGTGCAGGCTCATGAATGGCTCCGTCGTTCGAGGCATGGTTGCCTCTGACGAGGTTAGCTTCTGATCTCCCCGCTGAACAGGCCGACCACCGCCGTTCCATCGAGCACCTCCGAATGCACGCTGGAGGCCCGGAAGCCGCTGCGTTCCAGGATCCTGACCGACTCCGCCGCCTGGGTGGGGCTGGTTTCCATGATCAGGTGCCCGCCTGGACTCAGCCACTCCGGGGCATCGGCCGCGATGCGCCGCTGGATGTCCAGCCCGTCGTCACCGCCGTTCAGGGCGGCATCCGGTTCAAAGAACCGTGCTTCCTGCGGCATGAAGGCAATGTCCTGAGTGGGGACGTACGGCGCATTGGCGGTGATGATGCCGATCCGGCCGTGCAGGTCCGGGGGCAGCGGCGCAAACAGGTCCCCGCAGTAGGCGGCACCGGAAAGGTGTGCCAGGTTTTCCGCCGCGCATTCCACGGCCGCCTGGTCGATGTCCGCCGCATGGATTTCCAACCCCGGAAATTCGACGCCGAGCGCCGCAGCGATCGCCCCACTGCCACAACACAGGTCAAGCGCGACGGCGTTCAACCCGCGTCCCGTTGTGTGCTGGAGACGGCGGAGGATCTGGGCGGCCTGCACGACCAGAAATTCGGTGCGGAGGCGCGGCACAAAAACCCCTGGGGCCACCTTCATCCGCAGGCCGTGAAATGCCGCCCAGCCCACGATGTGCTCCAGCGGCAGGCCCTCGACGCGGCGCTGCACCATGGTGTCCAATTCCTGCGCGCTGCGAGCCGCTTCGAGGAGAATTTCAGCCTCATCCTCGGCATAGACGCAGCCGGCGTCGCGCAGCCGGGCTGCGAGCGTTGCGGCCGTCAACTCGGGAAAGAACTCCATATCAGTCCAACAGTAGCGCGCGATGGCCGCCGCGGCGGCAGGTTTCAGCAGGCCCGCTCATTCCGCCAGTCCCGGCGGTGGACACCCGCCAGACGTGTGCGCTCACCGGGATCCCGACTTCGCCGGCCCGCGGAATTTACGGCAGCGTCAGGACAAGCGGCCCCTCGGCCGTGACGGCCACGGTGTGCTCGGCATGCGCCGCCCGCCGTCCGCTCGGTGTCCGCAGGGTCCAGCCGTCGGCGTCGTGCGTGTATTCATCGCGGCCGCCCAGGATCAGCATTGGCTCGATCGCGATGACCAGGCCCTCGGCCAGCTTGATGCCGCGGCCGGGGAGCCCGTCGTTGGGCACGTGCGGTTCCTCGTGCATGGCGCGGCCGATGCCGTGGCCGCCGTGGCCGGCCAGGATTCCGTAACCTGCGCGGCGGGCGTCCCGGCCGATGGCGTGGCTGATGTCACCGATGGTGTTGCCGGGCCGGGCCGCCGCGATGCCGCGCGCCAGGGCCGCCTCCGTGGCCTCGATGAGGGCCACGTCCTCGGGCCGCGGCGTGCCGACGGTGAAGCTGATGGCGGAGTCCGCGCACCAGCCGTCCAGGAAGGCGCCGGCGTCGATGCTGACCACGTCGCCATCAGCCAGGCGCAGGCCGTTGGCGATGCCGTGGACAATGGCGTCGTTCACGCTGGCGCAGATCACGCCCGGGTACGGCACGGGTGCCCAGCGCGGATGGTAGCCCAGGAACGCGGGCACGGCGCCGGCGCCGGAAAACACCGTGGCGGCCACGTCGTCGAGCTCCGTGAGTGCCGTGCCCACCTCCGCGTGCGCCTTCACAGCCGCCAGCGCCTGTGCCACCACCCGCCCGGCCTCGCGCATGGCCGCGATCTCCTCGACCGACTTGATCTGGCTCATCGAGCCCCTTTCCCGCAGTTGTGGAACCCACATTACTTGGGCGCCCGCCCGCCGCCGCTACGCTGTGGACATGAAGTACGACGCCGCTGCCCCCAACGCTGTCTTCCTCGCCTCCCTGCGCCCGGCCCTGGAGCGGATCGCGGAACCGGGGAGGGCAGAGGGCATGGCCGCCTACATGAAGTCCGCCCTGCCGTATCTGGGCGTGCGCTCCCCCGGGGTGCGCCGGACCGTGCGGGCCCTGGCGAAGGAACATCCCTTTGCGGACGTAGAGCAGCTGCATTCCACGGCGGCCCAGTTGTGGGGCGGGGCCGAATTCCGCGAGGAACGCTACGCGGCGATCATGGTGACGGATACGCGGCTGGCCCGCGGAGAGCTTGGACTGCTGCCTTTCTACACGGCCGTCATTGCCGAGGGACAGTGGTGGGATTACGTGGATTCCGTGGCGCCGCGCCTGTGCGAACTGCTCCTGGCGCATCCGGCCACGATGGATCCGCTGCTGCGTGAGTGGAGCCGCCACGCGAATTTCTGGTTCCGGCGGGCGGCCATCATCGTCCAGCTCCCGGCCAAGTCCGCAACAGACACCGTGCTGCTGCACGACGTCCTCGCCGCCAACCTGGCAGACCGGGAGTTTTTCATCCGCAAGGCGATCGGCTGGGCGCTGCGCCAACACGCACGGAGCGACCCGGCCTGGGTGCTGGACTTTGTGGACCGCTACTCCGGCGGACTCAGCCCGCTCTCACGCCGCGAGGCACTCAAGCACCTCGGTTAGCGGACCGCGCGCGGAGAACGTGTCACGTGCTCGGGTCCCGGGCCACATCCGCTGCAGCCCTCGAGGGGCGGAAGAGCCTGCGCGTCTTCCTGTCCGCCAGCATGAGCCACAGCGCACCGAGCACGCCTACCCCGATGGCCACGCTGCGCACGGCCACCACGGGAATCCACTGGAACACACTCAGCTGGTCCGTCAGCGCGATCAGGGTGAAGAACATGGAGAGGTAGAACACCGCCCGCAGCGTCCAGCCGTCCCGGATGCCGGTGACCGCGAACAACGCCAGCAGCCACAACATATACCAGGGCTGGATCATCGGGGCCAGGAGCACCACGGCGGCAAACGCCCAGGCCATGCGGCGCAGCACCGCCTGGCTGTACCGGACGCCCTCGGAGGGGCCGCCGCCCGGGCCTGCATCCGGCGTCGTACGCACCTTGGCCAGTGCCAGCAGCACCACGATGAGGATCGACGCGCCCTGGCCGATGGCCTGAATGACTCCGGTCACCACCGCCCCGGCGCCCCCCACCAGCCCCACCAGGAAGCCGGCCACGTGCGAAAACATGCCCACCGGCGCGTACCAGATCCACACGGTGCCCGGGGTCTGCAATGCCGCCAGCCAGCCGAAGCCGAGCCCGTTGACCAGGCCCATGGCGGCCATGATTCCCATGGAGATGGCCAAGGTGGCGGCCCACAAGCCAAACTTGCGCAGCCAGCCCGACCGGGATCCGGCCCACAGCAGGCCCACGAACGGCAGGGCGATGAGCGTGATGGGCTTGATCGCAATCGACAGGGTGACCAGCACAATGCCCCACACCGGATGCCTGGCCGACGCGTAATAGACACCCGCCACGACCAAGCCCAGCATGAGCGAGTCGTTGTGGACGCTGCCGATGAAGTTGATGAGCAGGACCGGATTCAGGACCACCAGCCACAGGGCGCGGTCCGGGTTAAAGCCGTGCCGCTCGGCCAGCCGGGGCACGTAGATGGCGAGGAGCACGATGCCGAGCAGGCTCGCCAGCCGGAACGGGACCAGCGCCAGTTCCGGGCTGCCGCCGGCCAGCCCGACGGCGGCCTGCTCCAGCCACAGCCACACCGGGCCGTAGGGGGTGGGAGCCTCCGTCCAGAGCACGTCCGGACCCAGGTTGTAGTAGTTGCTCAACGCGGAAATACCGTTGGTGTACGGGTCCAGGCCCTGCTGCATCAGGCGCCCCTGGCCGATATAGGCGTAGGAGTCGCGGCTGAAGAGCGGCAGGGCCAGCATCATGGGGGCGGTCCAGAGGGCCAGCGCCTTGAGCAGCAGCGGCCGGCAGGACGGATCCCAGCCCGCCAAGTGCTGGGACAGCCGCAGCCACGCGCGAAGCATCAGCAGCGCGCCGATGCACAGCAGCACGGTGCACGTGATGACGGCCTCGGGGGTGGTCCTGGCCAGGATAAACAGCGGCGTGCGGATCAGGGGGGACACGCTGGTCGCCATCCAGCCGACGCCAAAGGAACCCAGCAGCAGCATGAGCGAACCGGCAAAGCCCTGCCACACCGCCGACCGGACTGTCCAGCTGCCCACCGGCTCCTTCACTGGCCCCGGACTCCTCGTCTCGCGCTCGGCAACTTCCCGGCTGGTCAAATACTCACTCCTGAACAATCGCTGGCGGGCACATCCTTCGCACGCTTATACCGCCCCGAGCCCGCGGGCGAACCAGTGGAGGGAACACGGGCTGCGCTAACATGATAGGGGCCGAGGGGCACCTTATCTTGGCAGTCTACCCAACCACGCTCCACCCAACCACGCTTGAGAAGGACCCAACCATCTCCACGGACTCATTCTTCGCCGCGCTCTCCCGCTTCCGGGACCGCATCCTGCCGGCACCTGCCCAGGCCTGGTTGAAAACACCCCTGGGGCTGTGGAGCGTTTTCGGCGCCGTCCACCTCTTTTTCCTGATCTTTGCCGCGGTGCTTTCCCTGCGCGGCGAGGCGTTCAGCGACACCTTCATCTACCGCACCTGGGCCGCCACCGGCTTTGACGAAAGCCGCATCACCGGCCCCAGCCCCTGGGTGTACCCCATCCTGGCGCTGCTCCCCATGGCCGTGGCGCACGTGTTTGGCAATGCGCCGTTCCTGTTCCTGTGGGTGCTGATGATCAGCGCGCTGAACTTCCTGGCCGTGGCCAAGCTCACGAGCTGGGGCCGCCGGCGCAGCGCCATTCCGGCCGCACTGTGGTGGCTGGGGTTCACCGCGCTGCTCGGCTGGCTCGGTTTTGCCCGCGTGGACGGGTTCACGGCGCCGGTGGTGCTGATAGCCCTGTCCATCGGCGTGGCCCAGCCGTTCCTGACCTCGTGCATCCTGAGTTTGGCGACGTGGATGAAGGTCTGGCCGGCCGCCGTCGTACTGGCGCTTTTCACCGTGGTCCGGCGGCGGGTGCGCGTGGTGCTCGCCGGCGTGCTCGCCACCGCGCTGGTCGTTGCCCTGGCGCTCTCCATGCACGCCCTGCCCAAGCTGCTGAACTTCCTGCTCCAGCAGGGCGACCGCGGCATGCAGCTCGAGGCCACCTTCACCACGCCGTGGCTGTGGATGAGCGTGCTGGGGCTGGGTGGGGCGCGCATGTACATGAACCAGGACATCAACTCCATGCAGGTGGACGGCCCCGGCACCGAGGTGATGAGCGTGCTGATGCAGCCGCTGCTCATCGCCGCCGCGCTGCTGGTGGCCGGGCTGATCTTCTGGGCGCTGCACACGGGCAAGCGCAACGGCGGCGCGGACCGCACCGAGCTGCTGCTCCTGGGCGCCCTGGCGCTGGTCACCGCGTTTGTGGTGTTCAACAAGGTTGGTTCGCCGCAGTTCATGGTGTGGCTTTCCCCCGCCGTGGCCGTGGGACTGGCGCACAGCTGGCGGGCCTGGCGCGTGCCTGCCACCCTGCTGATCGCCATCGGCGTGCTGACCTTTGTGGTCTACCCCCTCTTTTACGACGCCCTCTCCCACAACAACCCCGTCATGGCCGCCGTGCTGACGCTGCGCAACCTGATGCTGGTGGTGTTGTTTGTGTGGTCCGTGCGCGAGCTTTTCCTGATGGGCCGCCGCCCCTCCTCCGTTCCTTCCCAGCACGACGCCGGAACCCCCGCCGGCGCCAAGGAGTCCTAAGATTTCCACGCCACTTTTCGACCGGGTCCTGTACCGTGCCACCGCGCTGAGGAACCGGTTCCTCTCCCCCGCCGTGCTGGCCTGGTTCCGAACGCCCGCCAGCGTGTGGTGGGGCTTCACCGCCGTGCACCTGTTCTTCCTGGGCTGGATGTTCACGTTCTTTGTCCACGGCGAAACCTTCAGCGACACCGAGCAGTACCGGCAGTGGGCGCTGCTGGGCTACAACCCGTCCGAGCTCCACGGCACCATCAGCCCCTGGGTGTACCCGGTGCTGGCCCAGGTGCCCATCTTCGCGGCCAACATGTTCGGCCAGTCCCTGTACCTGCTCGGCTGGACGCTGGTCATCACGGCCCTGGACGCAGTGGGCCTGGCGTTCCTGACGCGCGGCAGGCGGGCCCGGAGCGGCATTGCGCCGGCCTGGTTTTGGCTGTTCTTCACCGTCTTCATGGGCTACCTCAGCTTTGCCCGCGTGGAGGGCATCACCGCGCCGATCGTGATCATCGCGCTGCTTTATGCGGCCGAGCGTCCCGCCGTCGCGGCGGTCCTGCTCGCAGTGGCGACGTGGGTCAAGGTCTGGCCGGCCGCCGTCGTCCTTCCCCTGCTGATCGCCAGCGCCAGGCGGGTGCGCGTACTCCTGTGCGGCGTGGCGGTCAGCGCCGTGGTGGCCGGTGCCACAGCGGCGTCTGGGGCCGGGCCCCATCTGCTGGACTTTGCCGTGAACCAGGGCGAACGCGGCATGCAGCTCGAGGCCACGTTCTCCACGCCGTGGGTGTGGCTCAGCGTCTTCAGGCTGGGCGGATCGAAGATTGCGGACAACGTGGCCATCAACTCCACGGAGGTGTACGGCCCGGGCGCGCCGCTGGCCGCGATGCTCATGCAGCCGCTGCTGATTGTCGCCGCCGTGGCCGGTGTTCTGCTCATGGTGTGGGCGTTGCGGCGCGGGGCCGAGCGGGAGGAGCTGCTGCTGGAGGGTTCGCTGCTGATGGTGACGGCGTTCATCGTGTTTAACAAGGTCGGCTCGCCGCAATTCATCATCTGGCTGGCGCCGGTGGTCGTTGCCGGTCTGGTCCACAACTGGGACCGCTGGAAGGTTCCGGCCACGCTGCTCATGGGGATCGCGTTCACCACCTTTGTGATCTACCCGCTGTTCTACACGCCGCTGATCCACGCAAACCCTGTCATGGCCGCCGTCCTGACCGTCCGCAACGTGCTCCTGGTGACGCTGCTGGTGTGGGCCGTGCGCCGCACCGCGGAACTGGGCCGTCGGGCGTCCGAGTCGGCCGCGGAAAGCGCACCGAGGTAGCTGGTTCGCTCCGAGGTCGCGGATCCATACGACCCACCTCTGCCGAGGTAGCCGGTGCACGCCGAGCCAGCGAACAATTACGGCGAGCCTCGATCCGATCCCGCTACTTCGCGGACAACACACGGGCGCCCCGTTATCCACAAAACGCAAAGTGAGACTGTTGGAGCGGCGCGGGAAGCGTCCAAGCTGGATGCATGAACACTTCATCATGGCTTGGCGCCCCCGGCCCGCCGCCCGAGCCCGACGAATCAGGCGGCGGCTTGAGACTTGTCTCCCAGAGCAGCGGGGAGCTGCCAGCCGGCGATTTTGCTGCACATCCATTCGCGCCGCGGCTGCCGAATGGCGAACACGCCTGGCGGACCTCCCAGCTGAATGCGGCCGGCCTGAATGCCGCCGCGATTGTCACGCTTCTTCGGGAGCGCGTCCTAGTCAGGGCCCGGCATGGTTGCTATGTCCGCGCAGAATACTGGGACAAATTCGACTCCAGGGCCCAGGAAAGGCTGAAAATCCTGCTGCATGCCCACGCCTCGGTTGCGTCATCGCCATCACAAGCCGTTTACAGCCATGCCTCTGCGGCGCGCCTTCACGGGCTCCCTCTCTGGCGTGCGGACAACTACATCCATTTGACCCGCAGATCGAAGACTTCGACAGTTGGCCGGGCCGCAGACGTCAAAATCCACTGCCGGGCGTTGCCCGACGGCCAATGCACCGAAATCGACGGGCTGCCGGCGACGAACGTGCTCCGGACAACGGTCGATTGCGCTCTCACCATGACGTACAAACAGGCGCTGATCCTCATGGACCACGCCCTTCGCACCGGCGTTGCCCGCGCAGCCCTCGAGCACGAAGCGGCCGCACTCGACGGGCACCGTGGAATCCGCATCTTCCGTGCCGCACTCGACTTCGCGTCCGGCTCCTCCGAATCGGCTGGTGAGTCCCTCACCCGCGACCTCATTTGCATCTGCAGAATTGAGCCGCCGGAGCTCCAGTTCAAACTCAGCACGCGGCACGGCAACTACCGCGCAGACTTCGCGTGGCCCCGATACAAGGTCATCCTGGAATTTGACGGGGAGGGCAAATATTTCGACTACCGGCCCACTGAACAGGTCGTTCGTGACGAACGCCGCCGCGAAAACGACCTGGTGGAGGCAGGCTGGACTGTTATCCGGATCGGCTGGTCGGACCTTTTCAACGAGCACCTGTTCAAAACCCGTTTGATGGCCGCCTTGCGAAAAGGCGGCGGGCGGTGAGTTCCTGTCTTGCCACCGCTCCATCACCGAGGTAGCCGGTCCGCGCCGAAACCACGCATCATCCCCCTCCCGGGTCGCCGAGGCAGCAGGTTCGCGCCGAGGCCGCCTGAAATTTCAGGGCGATTCGACGTCATGCCGCTACCTCGCGGCACCAGGCCCGCCGCACCAGGCCCGCCGAGCGCTTCGGGGCCCGCCATCTACTCCGGCGGCTACTTCGGCGAGGACCGCACGGGCCGGTGCAACAGGAGCTTCCGTGTGTGCACGTCCACCAGCAGCAGGTACACCACCGCGGCGAGCGCCACCCCGAAGGCCAGGGCGCGGGCGGAAACGGGCAGTTCCACGAAGTTCCACACAAACACTTGATCCTGGGCGCCAAACACCACGAAGAAGCCCACCACCACGTACATCAGCTTGACCTGCCAGTTATTCCGGATGCCCGTCGCGGCCAGGAAGGGCAGGAACCACAGCACGTACCAGGGCTGGATGATGGGCGCCAGAAGCACGACGGCGGCAAACGCCAGTCCGAGGCGCCGCACCACACGCTTCGGGTCGCCAAAAAGCACCAGCCAGCAGGCCGCGGCGATGCTGGCAAGCGTCAGCGCCGTGCGGAAAATGTCCGCGGCCGTGCCGCCGTCGAGCCCCACGGCATTCACCGCCAGCTCCACCATCTGGCCGCCAAAGCCCGACGGCGAATACCCGGTGTATCCGGGCGTGCCGTCGGTCAGCGCCCACGTCCAGCCCAGGCCGAGCCCGTGCGGCAGCCCGGCCAGCACCAGCAGCCCGCCGGACACCACGGCCGTGGCCGCCCAGCACAGGAACTTCCGGCCCCATCCCGCGGCGTGCCCCGCCCACAGCAGGCCGATGAACGGCAGCAGCACAATGGTGATCGGCTTGACCGCGATGGACGCCGTCACCAGCACGATTCCCAGCAGCGGCCTTCGGACGGCCGCGTAGTACGTGCCGGCCACGGCGAGGCCCACCATCAGCGCGTCGTTGTGGGCACTGGCTATGAAGGAAATCAAAAACAACGGATTCGCCGCCACAAGCCACAGGGCGCGGGCGCCCCCGATGCCGTGCAGGGCGGACAGCCTCGGAACATAAATGACACACAGGGCCACGCCAACGCAGGCCAGCAGCCGGAACAGCAGCACCGAGAAGTCCGGCTGGGCGCCCGTCACGGCCACCACGCCCTGGGCCAGCCACAGGAACAGCGGTCCGTAAGGTGTCCGGTTTTCCGCCCAGGACGGGTCCGCGCCCAGCATGAACCAGTTGCTCAGCGCGGAAATGCCGGTGTTGTATGGATTCAGGCCCTCGGACATGAGCCGCCCCTGGCCTGTGTAGGCGTAGACGTCCCGGGAGTAGATGGGAACGGCCAACACCAGGGGCGCGCCCCACAGGACCACTGCCAGCACCACCTCCCTCAGCGACCCGGTACCCCAGCCAGCCAGGCGCTGACCCAGCCGCAACCACGAGCGCAGCAGGACCATCGCGCCCACCACCAACAGCGCCGTGGAAACCAGAACGCCGGTGCCGTCGGTCCGCATCGCAATAACCAGCGGCTGGCGGATCATCGGCGAGCCGTTGGCGATCCACCCCACGCCCACCGACCCGGCCAGCAACAGCACCGACCCCGCAAGGCCCTGCAGCAGTGCGATCCGGGGGCGGTCACCTGCCCGGCCGACGGCACGGGTGGCGCGGGGTGGGGCTGCCATCAAAGCCTCCGGCCATTGAAAGTACGTCAAAAAGAGGATTCCGCGTGCCAGGCGCGGGCAAGCCTTGATTTTACCAGCGCCGCCGACGTCCGGGCCGGAGGCGCCAGTCCCCCGGGCCGGGACGTCCCCGGGAGCCAGGACCGGGAGGCGGTACATTGGACAGGTGCCTATTACAAATGAACGCATTGTGTGGATTGACTGCGAGATGACGGGCCTGGACGCCGTCAACGACGCCCTGATCGAGGTCGCGGTGCTGGTGACCGACTCCGAGCTGAACATTCTTGGCGACGGCGTGGACGTGGTCATTAAGCCCTCCGACGAGGCCCTGGCCCAGATGGGCGACTTCGTACGCACCATGCACACCACCTCCAAGCTGATCGACGAGCTGGCCGGCGGCACCACCATGGACGACGCGCAGGCCCAGGTGCTGGCCTACATCAAACAACACGTGCCCGTGCCCAACAAGGCTCCGCTGGCAGGCAACTCGATCGGCACCGACAAGGTGTTCCTGGCCCGCGACATGCCCGAGCTCGTCGAGCACCTCCACTACCGGGTCATCGACGTCTCCACCATCAAGGAACTCTCCCGCCGCTGGTACGCCCGCGCCTACTTTCAGGCGCCCGCGAAAACGGGAGGACACCGCGCTCTCGGCGACATCAAGGACAGCATCAACGAACTCATGTACTACCGCGAGGCCGTTTTCGTGCCGGCGCCGGGCCCCGATTCGGAGACCGCGAAGAAGATCGCGGCCAAGTTCGCGGGCTGAAAACAGCTTGACGACACGGAACCTGCAGGCCAAAAAATGGGATCTTAACCACATTTTCGCCCAACCGGCCGGTTTTGGTCATAAGCACCCGCGGGACCGGGTAGACTAGTCGTCGTTGCCCAAAGCGCGGAACACACCGTCACGGTGTGACTGCGGGACGGCTTCGCATGGTGGGATTAGCTCAGTTGGCAGAGCGCCTGGTTGTGGTCCAGGAGGTCGCGGGTTCAACCCCCGTATCTCACCCCCTTGGTGTAACGGCTACGAAACACCGAAACACCCCGGTCACTCGATCGGGGTGTTTTTCATTCCCCTGTCGTCCTCAGACAGGTCACTCACAGACCAGTCGTCCCATAAAAGGATCCGCCATGACCATCCATCCCGTGACCATTCTGGGCGACCCCGTGCTGCACCGCCGGGCGGAGGAGGTCAAGAGCTTCGATGGCGAGTTGAAATCCCTCGTCGCCGACCTTTTCGAGACCATGGACGCCGCCCACGGCGTGGGCCTGGCCGCCCCGCAGATCGGCATGGGCCTGCGCGTGTTCACTTACCAGATGGAGAACGACGACGGCGTCCCCGACCGGGGCGTTTTGGTGAACCCCTCACTGACGGTCGGGAAGATTTCGGGTAAGGCACCCGACCCGGACGACGAGGTGGAAGGCTGCCTCTCCGTCCCCGGCATCGACTTCCCGCTCAAGCGCGCCGAGTGGGCGCGCGTGCGCGGCTTCGACGCCGAAGGCCGGCCCGTGGACTTTGAGGCGACCGGATGGTTTGCACGGTGCATGCAGCACGAATACGACCACCTCGACGGCAAGCTCTACGTGGACCGCCTCAACGACCGCTACGGCCGCAAGGCCCGGCGGGCGGCCAAGGAACGCGGCTGGGGCGTGCCGGGCCTGACCTGGATGCCCGGCGTGGACCCGGACCCCTTCGGGCACTGACCTCCATCTCCCCTTCGGGATCAGCACCTCGCCATGGCGCACGCCTTCGATGCGGGTGCGCGGATTCCGCCTGCGCAGCGGTCATGGAGTAGCTTGGCGTAGAGCATTCTTTAGACGCCACATGAGCCGGCCGGTCCCCCTTTTTGGACGGCCGGCAAGGGGGAAACCATGACCGAGTCCACGACCACCGACACAGGTGCGGCGGCAAAAATACCCAAAAAGGTGATCGGCCTCGCCGTGGCGGGAGCCCTGGGAGGCTTCCTCTTCGGCTTCGATTCCTCAGTGGTTAACGGAGCCGTCGACGCCATCCAAGGCCAGTTCCACCTCGGTGAGGCACTCACGGGCTTCACAATCGCCGTCGCACTTCTGGGCTGCGCGGCAGGCGCCTACGTGGCAGGCAGGATCGCCGACGCCAAGGGCCGCATCCCGGCGATGAAGCTGGGCGCCCTGTTGTTTTTAGCCAGCGCCATCGGGACAGGCCTGGCGTTCAACGTGGTGGACCTGATCTTCTGGCGCCTCATCGGCGGCCTCGGCATCGGGCTGGCCTCTGTCATTGCCCCTGCCTACATCTCGGAGATCTCCCCGCGCCGCCACCGCGGCCGGCTGGCCTCGCTGCAACAGCTGGCGATCACGGTGGGCATCTTTGCCGCGCTGCTCTCCGACGCGCTGTTCGCCACCACAGCCGGGGGCGCCATCCATGAACTGTGGCTGGGCCTGCCGGCCTGGCGTTGGATGTTTCTCGCCGGCGCCGTGCCCGCCGTCGCCTACGGGTGGATCGCGTTCGTCCTCCCCGAATCACCGCGCTTCCTGGTCCTGAAGGGCAAGGAGGACAAGGCCAGGGAAGTCTTCCTGACGATTGCCCCCGCCGAGGACGCGGACCGGAGCATCCGCGACATCAAGGACGCCGTGAAGGAAGACTCCCTCGCGGCACGGAAAGGCTCGCTGCGCGGCAAGAGCTTTGGGCTGGTGCCGGTCGTCTGGATTGGCATCATCCTCTCCGTGCTGCAGCAGTTTGTTGGCATCAACGTCATTTTCTACTACTCCACCACGCTGTGGAAGGCGGTGGGCTTCCACGAAAGCGACTCGCTGACCATCTCCGTGGTCACCGCCGTCGTGAACATCCTGGTCACGCTGGTGGCGATCGCCCTTGTGGACAGGATCGGCCGCCGGCCTATCCTGCTCGCCGGCTCCACCGGCATGGCCATTTCGTTGGGCGCCATGGCGCTGGCCTTCTCCTCCGCCGCGGGCTCGGGCGCCAACATCACGCTTCCCGGCGCCTGGGGTCCTGTCGCCCTCGTCGCCGCGAACGTGTTCGTCATCAGCTTCGGCGCCTCATGGGGACCACTGGTGTGGGTGCTGCTGGGCGAGATCTTCCCGTCCCGCATCCGTGCGCGCGCGCTCGGACTGGCCGCCGCGGCGCAATGGATCGCCAACTTCCTGATCACGCTCAGCTTCCCCGCCATGGCCTCCGCCTCCCTGCCGCTGACCTACGGCATGTACGCCCTGTTCGCCGCGGCGTCGTTCTTCTTCGTCATGTTCAAGGTGCCCGAGACCAATGGCATGTCCCTGGAGCAGGCCGAAACGCTGTTCGTGAAGAAAGCCAAGTCCTAGCCCGCCGTCGAGGTTCGAGATCACGACGCCTCCGCGGCGGCGTGGAGGCGTCGTCATCTCGAACCTCAACTCTTGGACAGGTGGTCATCTCGAACCTCAACGGTCCGGGGCGTCGTGATCTCAACGGGGATTTTCGGTAAGCTGGCTTGATGATCCCGCACACCGCGCTGAGCACAGAACTGTCCTTGGACTACCTTGCGGTGGCGGAAGAAGACCGGGACGGCTGCCTGCAGCTGCTCGACGGCGAGACGGGTCCGGCGGCGGCGGCGGTGTTGGATTATCTCTTCGCCGCCCTCGGCAGCACTGACGCCGCGGTGCCGGAACCCGGGACGCCGGAACTGCCCGTCACAGAGAGCGACTGGCTGGAGGGCATGCTCCGCTTCGTGCCCGCCCTGCAGCATTGGCACGCCGAACTGGACATCCCCGACGTCGTCACGCGGGACACGTTGGCCGACTTTGGCCGCAACCTGGCCCTCAACCGGCGGGTCCACGGCCGGTTCGGAATGGACACTTGGAGGTGGCTCACCCACCACTTCACCGGCCGGCTCTTCGCCCTGGGCCGCCTGCAGTACCTGCTCCACCAGCCCGCGGTCACGATTCCCGGTGTCGCAGACGGCGAGTGGATCCTGGGCATTCACATCCCCGAAGACGGCGCCCTGGGCATGGCGCCCGTTGCGGAAAGCCTCGCCGCAGCCGGGCCGTTCTTCGCCACGCACTTTCCGGAACGGCCTGTCCGGATCGCGAACTGCGAGTCCTGGCTGCTGGACCCGTACCTGTCCGGCCACATGGACCAGTGGTCCAACATCTCCCGCTTCGCCGCCCTGTTCACCCCGTACGGGACTCCGCGCGATGAACCCACCGACGCCGTCTACTTCACCTTCCGCACCCGCGGCATGGACAACCTCTCCGAGCTTCCCCGCACGACGGCGCTCCAACAGTTGGTCCTTGACCGCATCGCCGGCGGAGGCACGTGGCAGGTCGGGTACGGCTGCCTGCAGCTTCCGTAACTCCGGCCCGGCTGCGGTAAACTTGGGAGTTGGCGTTTTCGCCCCGGCACCCGTGGCGCCGCGAACCGCAGGATCCGCACCCGTGGCGCCGCGACCCGCAGGTTGCCCCGGGGCAAGCCACGCCGTCGTTCATCGCGCTCCACCCCCAGAAAGCAGTCTTGTGTCTTCTCAGGTCCAGTCCCCCGTCCGTGCCTCGGAAATCACCGCCCAAGCGGGCCGGCGCCGCACCTTCGCCGTGATCTCCCACCCGGATGCCGGAAAGTCGACGCTGACCGAGGCCCTGGCGCTGCATGCGAAGGTGATCGGCACGGCCGGCGCCACGAACGGCAAGTCGAACCGCAAGGACACCGTCTCCGACTGGCAGCAGATGGAGAAGGACCGCGGCATCTCCATCAGCTCCGCGGCCCTGCAGTTCTCTTACCGGGATACCGTCATCAACCTCCTGGACACGCCCGGCCACGCCGACTTTTCCGAGGACACCTACCGGGTGCTGGCCGCCGTCGACTGCGCCGTGATGCTCGTGGACGCCGGCAAAGGCCTGGAGACGCAGACCATGAAGCTCTTCGAGGTGTGCCGCCAGCGCAACCTGCCCATCATCACCGTCATCAACAAGTGGGACCGCCCCGGCCTGGACCCGCTGGAGCTGATGGACGAGATCACCGAGCGCACGGGCCTGGCCCCGATGCCGCTGACCTGGGCCATCGGCATCGCCGGCGACTTTCGCGGCGTCTGGGACATCCAGCGCAACGAGTTCGCCAAGTTTGCCCGCAACAGCTCCGGCGCCCACATCGCCCTGACCGAATACCTGACGCCCGAGCAGGCGGCCGCGTCGGAGGGCGACGCCTGGCAGGACTCCATTGACGAGGCGTCGCTGGTGGTCGACGCCGGCGCGCCCCTGGATCTGGAGGCGTTCTACGCCGGCAAGGCCACGCCGCTGCTGTTCTCCTCCGCGGCCTTGAACTTTGGCGTCAAGCAGATCCTGGACACACTGGTGGACTACGCCCCCCCGGCCGCCCCGCGCCCCGAGGTCACCGGCGGCACCCGCCCCGTGGACGCGCCGTTCTCCGGCTTTGTCTTCAAGGTCCAGGCCGGGATGAACCAGGCCCACCGCGACCACGTGGCCTTCATCCGCGTCTGCTCCGGCATGTTTGAACGCGGCATGGTGGTCACGCAGGGACGCACCGGCAAATCCTTCGCCACCAAGTACGCCCAGCAGGTGTTTGGGCGTGAGCGCGAGGTGATCGACACCGCGTTTCCCGGCGACGTCGTCGGACTTGTCAATGCCTCCGCGCTGCGCGTGGGCGACAGCCTGTACGTGGAGGAGCCGGTGGAATACCCGGCCATCCCGTTGTTCGCGCCGGAGCACTTCCAGGTGGCCCGCTCCAAGGACCCCAGCAAGTACAAGCAGTTCCGCCGCGGCATCGAGCAGCTGGAACATGAAGGCGTCATCCAGGTGCTGCGCTCGGACCTGCGCGGGGACCAGGCTCCCGTGCTGGCCGCCGTCGGGCCCATGCAGTTTGAGGTGGTCGAGGACCGCATGCACCACGACTTCAACGCCCCCATGCGCCTGGAGCGCCTCCCCTATTCACTTGCCCGGCTGACGACGGCGGACGCGGAGGCCGTGCTGGGCTCCGTCCATGGCGCCGAGGTGCTTAAGCGCAGCGACGGTGAGTTTCTGGCGCTCTTCAATGACATCTGGGCCATGCGGCGCGTGGAAAAGAACCACCCGGACCTGCCGCTGGCCGAGATCGGCACCAGCCGGGAGTAGCCGCCCCGGGCCGGCTGGTCTTAGCTTTCCTTGGCCACGCGGTTGACGTCGGCGGCGGCAATGTCACGCAGCTCATGGAGCTGGTCCAGACGCTGCTGCGTGATCTTTCCCGCGTTGAAATCGGCGGTGGCCCGGGCCAGCTGACGGTTGGCCTCCTCAAGGTTGTCGTGGGCCAGCTGCATCGGGTCGTTGAAGTCTGATTCGCTCATAAAAGGCATCATTGCACCGTTTGCCGCGGCAGGCCACCAAGGCGCCGTTTGTGTCATGCGGCGTGTCCCCGGTGGCCGTCAGGATGGTGCCGCGTAGCCGGACGGAAGCGATTGAATGCCCGGGCAGGCGGCCAGCACCCGGGTCATGGCGGCCTTTTCCGGCGGCGTGACCCAGAGCCGGTAGGCGGCCTTGACGGAGACCTGCCGGGCAACGTACTGGCACCGGAACTTTTTGTCCGGCGGCAGCCACGTGGCGGCGTCCCCGTCCGATTTTTCCTGGTTCGCCGGGCCGTCAGCGGCCAGCAGGTTCAGGGGATCGTTCGCCAGGCTTTGGCGCTGCACGGGCGTGAGCCGCTGTGCGCCCGTCTGCCATGCGTTGCCCAGGGCCACCACATGGTCAATCTGGACGGCGGCGCTGGTGGCGGCACCGCGCCGGAACTCGATGGTGCGGCCGGTATACGGTTCAGCGAGCGTGCCGGCCTTGACCTGGCACAGCGACGCGCCTTCAAAGGTGGCGTGTTGCAGGTCGCGGCGCAGGACGTCGTTGCGGGTATCGCAGCCGTTGGCATCCGCGTCAAGCCAGGCCTCGCCGAATTCGCTCCGCTGGTAGTTCGTCTTCGGCGCCCGCCCCTTGACCTGCAGCGTGTCCAGCACGGCGAGGGCCGACGCCGGCCCCACGCGTACGACAGGGGTGCCCAGCCCCGGCGGCGGCGTGGACATGACGGGAGCCGGGCCGGCACCGGGCTCAAACGGCCACCGGCCGCTGGCATGAAGCCACCCGCCCAGGGCCGCGGTGAGCAGCACGGAAAGCGCCGCGGCCACCTGCAGCAGGCCCCGCTCCGGAGACCGGCGGGTTGGCGGGCGGGCGTCCGTGCCCTGGCTGTCCGTTTCCGGGCGGGCGTCCGTGCCCGGGCGGCTGTCCGTTTCCGGGGCACGGCGCCTGTCCCGGTCGCCGCATCCGTTCACACGGGTTCCGGCATGGGGCACGGACCGGCGCGCCGCAACAACTACTGCATGCCGGGCCATGGACCATCCCTTCCGCCTGTCCGGCTGTCCCACGCCCCCTCCGGGCAGGGCCGCCGCGGGCACGGCCGGCTCACCATGGTTCGAGTCTAGGCATCCGGCAGCGCCCGCGCCGAAAGTTATCCACACCCCCGTACCGGGCAATACGCCTCAGCTTGCACCGCTTCGAGCGTGCGCAGTGCCGGCCGCCGCGGGGGCGCATGGCTCCGGTCCACTTCCGCCATGCGCAGTGCCGGCCGCCGCGGGGGCGCATGGCCCCGGTCCACTTCCGCCATGCGCAGTGCCGGCCGCCGGCGCTGCGCCAGAAAACAAGCTGCGCAGCCCCCGCTCGTCTCCATCACGCATAATTTTGCTCCGCACCATGCGCGTGACGGCAATGCGCGGAACGTCTCGGCGAGGGCGTCGGCGCCACTTCACGGTCGGCGGAAATCAGCCCGCCAGTGCCTTGTACATGATGTGCAGGCCGACGGGTCCGAGCGAAGGGTGGTCGAACGCGTCGGGGATTGTCGTCATGATGTCGAAGCCGAGCGATTCCCACAGGTAGATTGCACCGGTGTTGGATTCAACCACCGCGTTGAACTGCATGGCGCGGTAGCCGTCGGCGATGCTTGCGTTGAGCACATGGTGGGCCAGGAGCCGGCCGTAGCCCTTGCCCTCGTGGTCGGGGTGGACCATGAACGATGCGTTGGCGATGTGGCTTCCGGCGCCGGGCAGGTTGGGGTGCAGCTGCGCGGTGGCCACGATCATCGGCGGCGACTGCCCGCCCGTTTCCTCCGTGACCACATAGGTGCGCGGTACGCGGAGGGCGGGTCCGGCGTCGTGCGTGGGAGGAGTGGGAGAAGTGGGAGAAGAGGGTGCAGCGGGAGCAGTGGGTTCAGCCACGGTTTCCGGCAGCCACTCGGCACGCAGCGACTCCTCGCTGGCATCGGGCGGGAAGGTGTAGGTCTCCCCGGCGCGGACGGTCGGCTCGATGACGGCCCAGATGCCGGGCCAGTCGGCGGCGGCTGCCTCGCGTATCAACATGCCCGCAAGTCTACGCACCCGGAGCGCAAACGGACCCAACGGCGTTACTCGGGGTGAATGGATAGGGCAGCCTGTACGCCGGGTTTTGTCATCCGCCGCAGTTGCCCGCGGCGGAGCGGCAACCATCCATCTACGAGCGCCGTTGCCGACGCCCTCCAGCGGCCTACCCAGGCACTCGGGCGGACAGCCCTCAATCATGCCCTGTCTGGCCTTGCTCCGGGTGGGGTTTACCTAGCTTCCCCAGTCACCTGGGGAACTGGTGGTCTCTTACACCACCGTTTCACCCTTACCTGCGTCGGTCTTGCGGCCGTGCGGGCGGTCTGTTCTCTGTGGCACTTTCCTGCGGGTCACCCCGAGTGGGCGTTACCCACCACCCCGTCCTGTGGAGCCCGGACGTTCCTCGAGCCGCTTGCGCGACGCGCGGTTGCCCAGCTGCCCTATCCGTGTCCCAGTCTACAGGCCGGGGCGACGGCGTCGGCGCCGCACCTGGCTGCTGCGAACCATGTACGACGCCGGAACCTGGCGTGGGTGCCTGGCCTTACGCCAGTGACGCAGAGGCGAGTGCCGACGGTGACGCCGCAGACGCCGGGGCGGGCTGGGCGTCGTCCCGAGCCGCATCCCGCGCCTCGGCCAGACCTGCGTCCGGGGCTGCGCCGTCGAGCGCGGGGAACTGGCGCGGGTGGACGCCGGCCATTTCCTCCATGACGCGCACCACCTGGCAGCTGTAACCGAATTCGTTGTCGTACCAGACGTAGAGCACCAGGTTCTTCTCCGTGCTGATGGTGGCCAGCCCGTCCACGATGCCGGCCCGGCGCGATCCCACGAAGTCGGTGGAGACCACTTCCGGGGAGTCGATGTAGTCGATCTGCTTGCGCAGGCCCGAGTTCAGCGACACGTCGCGCAGGTAGGTGTTGACCTCGTCCTTGGTGGTCCCCTTTTCCAGTGTCAGGTTCAGGATCGCCATGGACACGTTGGGCGTGGGGACGCGGATGGAGTTGCCCGTCAGCTTGCCCTCAAGCTCGGGCAGCGCCTTGGCGACGGCCTTGGCGGCGCCCGTTTCCGTCAGCACCATGTTCAGTGCGGCGGAACGGCCGCGGCGGTCGCCCTTGTGGAAGTTGTCCGTCAGGTTTTGGTCGTTCGTGAACGAGTGCACCGTTTCCACGTGGCCGTGGACGATGCCGTACTTGTCGTTGAGGACCTTCAGCACGGGCGTGATGGCGTTGGTGGTGCAGGACGCCGCCGTGACGATCTTGTCCTCGGGCAGGATCGCGCCGTGGTTGATGCCGTGCACGATGTTCTTCAGCGCGCCCTTGCCCGGGGCTGTCAGCAGCACGCGGGCAACGCCCGTGCTCTGCAGGTGCTGGGAGAGTCCCGCCTCGTCGCGCCAGCGGCCGGTGTTGTCCACCACCAGGGCGTCGCGGATGCCGTAGCTCGTGTAGTCGATCGTGGAGGGGCTGTCCGAGTAGATGACCTGGATGGCGATGCCGTTGGCCTGGATGACGTTGCGTTCCTGGTCCACCGTGATGGTGCCGGTGAACGGGCCGTGGACGGAGTCGCGGCGCAGCAGGCTGGCGCGCTTGGTGAGATCGGCGTCGCCGCCCTTGCGGACCACGATGGCCCGCAGGCGCAGGCCGTGGCCGCCGCCGGAGTGCTCAATGAGAATGCGGGCCAGCAGGCGGCCGATCCGGCCGAAGCCGTAGAGGACCACGTCGGTGCTGGTGCGCTCGTCCGCGCCGTAGCGGTTGACGACGTCGGCCAGTTCCGTGCGCAGAAAAGCCTCAAGGCTCGTTTCGTCCGAAGCCTTGAACCCGGCATTGAGGCGGGCCAGGTCCAAGGAGGCGGCGCCGAGCTGAAGGGTGACCAGGGTTTCCAGCAGGGGAAGCGTTTCCGCCAAGGGAAGTTCGACGTCGTCGATCTGGCGGGCGAAGCGGTGCGCCTTGAGCAGGTCGATCACCGACTGGTTGATCAGGGACCGGCCGTGGATGCTGGTGATCACGTTGTTTTCGCGGTAAAGGCGGCCAATGAGCGGAATCATGGATTCCGCCAGTGTCTCGCGCTGGATCCATGTGTCCAATGCGGCGTCGCTGTTCGATGAAGCGTTGTTGAGCGTCACGAAAAATTACCTTCCTGGCCTAAAACACCCTTGGTCCAAGCCAACATCATTCTAGCCAAGGGCGACGGGTTATCCGCGAGTTCAGTGCCGCACCTCACTAGACCGGTCTATCCCCGCGCCCTCCCGTCACATTTCTTCCCGCGAACGGGCAGATAACGGCAGTGCCCGGGCGCAACATCGCCGATATCTGTCCGTTCGAGGTTCCAGGTGCCCGAAAAAGCACGCCCCCGGTGCCGGTAAGCTCGCAGGGTGTTGATTTTGCTGCCCCCGTCCGAAGGCAAGACCCCCGCCAACGCCGGACGCCCTGTGGATTTGGACCAGCTGCACTTCCCCGAGCTGACGCAGGCCCGGCAGGAAGTTGCCGCCTCCCTGGCTAAAGTGTCAGGGCGGGAGGACGCGCTGGCGCACCTCGGCGTGGGCGCGTCCCTGGCCCACGATGTCCTGCGGAACACCCGGCTGGCGGCCGAACCCGCGGCGCCGGCGCACAGCATCTATACCGGCGTCCTCTACGACGCCCTGGGTTACCACAGCATGACGGCCGCCCAAAAGCGCAAGGCGGATGCCGGCGTCGTGGTTGTCTCGGGATTGTGGGGAGCCGTGGCCTTTGCCGACAGCATTCCCGCCTACCGGCTGTCCATGTCGGTGGGGCTGCCCGGGCTGGGGAAGCTGGCCAGCTACTGGAAGCCCAAGCTGGCGGCGGCACTGCAGGGGCACGCCGAGGGGCACCTGCTGGTTGACTGCCGCTCAAGCACCTACGCTGCGGCGTGGACGCCCGCGCCGGAACGGACGGTTGCCGTGAACGTGTTCACCGAGCGCGACGGCGCCCGCAAGGTGGTCTCCCATTTTGCCAAACACACCCGTGGCGAACTGGCCCGGCACCTGCTCACCAGACGCGGCAAGGCCCCTGAGACCCCCGCGCAGCTGGCCAGGGCCGCCGGCGAGAAGTGGGCCGTGGAACTGGTGTCCGGCACGCCGCGCAAGCATCACACGCTGAACATCATCCTGGCCGACTGACAAGGCCTCCCGCCCGCGTCTGTTCGCCCCCGTCCATTCGTCCGCATCCATTCGCCCCCGCCTATGTTGCACTTGTTGGACGCCTTTGCCTGATTTTCGCGATTTTTGGTCCAACACCAGCAACATAGTCGGCGGGGCTAGTCGGCGCGGGCGACCAGTTCCACCTCAAAGCCGTCAGCATTCTCCAGGTACGCCGCATGGTGCCCCGATCCACCCGCGTTGGGGTGCTTGTCGGCGAACATCAGCACCCAGCCCTGGCGCAGGGCGGCCTGGGTGATGGCATCAACGTCCGACGCCGGCCCGGCGTCAAAGGCGAGATGGTTCAGTCCCGCGCGGCGGCGGTCATGCGGGCCCGAAACGTCGGTGCCGGCTTCCAGCACGATGTATTCGCCTGCTCCTTGCCAGCTGCCGCCGTTGTCCCATTCGGAGTCCAGACCATAGCCGAGCTCTTCCATGAGCCAACCGAGGGTTGACTTTGCCCGTTGATAGTCCGGGACCCAGATTTCGACGTGGTGCAGCCGGCCGCGCCCTACGACCACTCGGGCGAGCGGACCAGGATGGCGCCGGAGTCGGGGCAGAAGACGACGTCGTCCGGGGCGGCGCCCTTGATTTCGGCGAGGTCGCCCGGGCTCAGCTGCATGCCAGAGCCCTCCGAGGTGCCGTGGAACAGCCGGGCCGCGCCCACGCCGTACTTGGCGAGCGTGCGGTCGTAGATCGCCATCAGGGCCGGATCGAAGCTGGCTGCCAGTTCGGCCCTTTCGGCGGCGGTGGCATCCCGTTCAGTGCGCAGGGCCGCGAGCTTGCCGCGCACTTCCGCCACCACGCCGTCCAGCACCGATTGCATCTGGTCCACCAGCGCCTGCTGCGCGGCCTGACGGCCCTTGGCGTCGTCGAGCGCCTCCATGGCCTCAAGCTCCACGTCTTCAAGGTCGCTGCGGCGTCTGCTCAACGACTCGATGTCATGCTGCAGCGCCACCAGGTCCTTGGAGAGGCCGGTTCCGCTGTTGAGCTTCGCGTCGTCCTTGGCGATGCGCGCGGTGACCTGGGCGACGTCGTCCTCGGCCTTGGTGAGCTTGCGCGACAAGTCTCCGACCTCCGTGTCAATGACGACCAGGTCGCTCTTGGCCACCGTCACGCCGCCGTGGAGGTCGGGCAGCCGAGGGTCCTCCTTGAGCGCCTTCGCCTGGGCGTCCAGCGCCCGCAGCTTGCCGTCCAGGACCTGCATGTCCAACAAACGCAATTGTTCCGCCGGTGCTGCCTTCGCCATGTGTTTCCTCCTGCTATAAGTCGATACCTGCTGACAGCCTAGCGTCCGAGGGGCCCCGCACGAGCGAAGCGAGTGCGGGGAGGACGCGACGGCGCTAGCGTCCGAGGGGCCCCGCACGAGGGCCCACGACCGCGAGCTGGCGAGGGGTGGGAGCCGTCGGGGACGCGAGCGAGGGTGGGGAGGGCACGACGGCGCTAGTGGTGTGTCTCCAAAATAAGCAATGAGTGTGGGTTTAAACTGGTCTTATGTCGAGACCAGCTGCTGCGTTGTCGTTGTCAGAGGCTGAGCGTCCTGTTTTGGAGGCTTTGTCGAAGTCCCAGGTTGCCGCCCATCGGGAGGTGCAGCGGGCGAAGGTGTTGTTTGTCAACTGCAACTTAGAACTGACCACTGGCGGCAGTTTGTTTTGACCAGTGGCGGCAGTCGGTTGACCATGGGCGGCAAGTACTTTTGACCAGTGGCCAGGCGCCGGGGGTGTGCTGGGGTTGCGGCGCCTGACCATGGTGCGCGGTTAGTTCATCGGGTGGGTTCCTTTCCCGTTTTGGGCTTGCATGAGGCGCACGGACTCACCGCTGGTTTGGCAGAGGTGCGCGTGGTGCATGAGCCGGTCCACGGTCGCGGTGGCGATGGTTTTTGGCATGAGCTCATCGAACCCGGAGGGGTGGATGTTGGAGCTGATCGCGAGGGAGCGTTTCTCGTAGGAGGCGTCCACGACGCGGTAGAAGCCTTCGGCGGCGTCGCCGGAGACAGGCAAAAGGCCAATATCGTCAATGCAAATCAGATCGACATTGGTGACGCGGGTGATGGCTTTGTTGACGCTGTCATCGATGCGGTGCCGGCGTACGAGCGCGCCGAGGTCCTCCAGGCTCAGCCAAGACACGGAGAGGCCTTCATCGATGGCCTGCTGGCCCAACGATTCCAGCAGCAGGGTCTTACCGGTGCCGGAGGGGCCGCAAGCGATCAGGTTCTCCCGCCGCCGCACCCATTCCAGAGTTCGCAGGAACGAGGTCGTCGCCACGGGCAGGGTGGAGAGGGATTCCTCCCACACATCGAAGGTTTTCCCGGTCGGGAACCCCGCACGTTTGCGCCGGGTGGTGAGCATGGACCGGTTCCGCCCGGTCGCTTCGGCCTCGAGCAGGACCCTGACGACCTCGGTGGGGTCCCAACGCTGGGCTTTCGCGGTGGCCAGGACGTCGGCGACAACGGCGCGGGCGTGGGGCATCCGGGTGGTGCGCATCAGCGCAATCACCTGTTCTACTGCCACGTCTGCCAGCGGCGCCGGAGCCAGGGTTGCGGCGCTCATTCTGCTGCTCCTTCAAGATCGGTGATATCGGCGGGAATGGTCTCCTCGCCGGGCGTGGTGGTCGGGTTGGTGGTGCCGAAGTTCGCCCAACCGCTGGTGCCTTGGGACAGCCATTGGCTTTGATCGGTCACGGCATGCCGGGTGTTGTTGATGGTGCTGGATGGTTCGCCGGTAGCGGTGTTGGTGATGATGGAAACCAGGTCCTCATGGGTGAAACGGTGGTGCACCGCGGCAGCTCCCAGGCCCTGGTCGACGACATCGTTGCCCATGACCTTGGCGAGCGTGGCAGCCCGTTCCATTTTGTGGCGGATCTTGTTCGTGCCGGCTGCCGCGGCCTCCTTGAGCCAGAGTGCTGCCCCGGCGCCCAGGGCCAGGAATTCCTCTTCGGCCCTGTTGCTGGGGCGGATGACCCGTTCCAGGGCGCCAGCAGAGGCTGGTGGGAAATGCGCGTCAATGACCGCTGGTACGCCGGGGCGGGTGAGCTTATGGCGAGCGACTTCCACCGGCCCGGCCTTGTCAACGTGCACGATGATGACGTGGGTGTCGGTACCACGCACCCACACCCGTTGCCCCATCAGGGTGTGCGGGACGGAATAGCGCGAATGCTCATACGTAACCATGGGCGTGTTCGGCGGGACCTGGCGGACCTGACCGAAACTCGCCGTGACCGGCACCGCCGGAACCGGGTGAAGCTTAGGCTGTTCCACCAACCGGAGCATGTCCTTGGGGATCTCCAGCGTGGCGCGGTGCACGGAGGAATTCACATCCTCCATAAACGCCTCACAGGCCTGCTCCAGCTCGGCGAAGGAGCCGTACTCCGGACGCAGGTTGGTGTCTTTGGGCACGAGGTCGGCTTTAGCGATCTTCACCGCGTTTTCCACCCCGCCCTTGGAGGCAGGGTCTGCCGGCATGCACGTGTGCACGGCGGTGGAGTAGTGCCGGGCGAACGCAACGATCTGCGGGTTGCGGACCGGAACGCCGGCGACATGCTCGACCGTGACTGTTTTCTCATTGTCGGTCAATACATACGTTGGTACACCATTAATCAGCCTGAATGACCTGTCAAGGGCCGCGAATACGCTCGGCATCGTCTTATCCCGCAAGGGAATGACGATACGGAAGCGTGAGTACGCCATCCACGCGACGAACAACACGGTCTTGGCGCCGTCAACGACAGGACCGTCTCCGTAGTCCCACTGGAGCCACAGCCCTGGGGCCACAGTCCAGGGCCGGTGAACCCTGGCGTTCTGGGCCCGGTACTTCGATTTCAACCCGGCCAGCACATAGCGGGTCGTGCGGATCGAACCGGCGTATCCCAGATCAACGAGCTTGTCGTGAACAACGTCGCCGCGGATCTTTCCGCGGGACTGCTCCACCAGCTGTGTCATCGCCGGCAGGTACGGGTCAGTGATCCTGCCACGCTTGCGGGCGATCGGCGCTTGCGCACCGGCAGCCCGTGCTTTCACATACGAACGGACAGTGTTGTGTGAGACACCGCAAACCACCGCGGCACCTCGATACGACTGGGTCATGTCATAAGCAGCTAAAATTTCCATGAACTCTCCTGGAGACTTCAAAATAAGCCCCTTCCTTCCCGCAAAGGGTGAAATTGAAACGATTGGCATCGTCATTTCACCCCGAAGGAAGGGGCTCTCCCCGTAAAGACACGGGGATGGACAAGGGAATCCCAGCACACCCAGCCACCGGACGGCGGCGAACTACTGGTCAAAACACTTGCAGCCACTGGTCAAAACCACTGCCGCGAACGGTCAATCAAAAATGCCGTCTATGGTCAGTTTAAAGTTGCAGCTAACAGTTGTTGATGGCTGCCGATGGTTTTCCCAATGAGTGGATTGCCAAGGTCGTCGGAGTGACGCCGGGAACGGTGCGTGCTTGGCGGAACCGGTTCGCTGCTGACGGTTTGAAGAAGCTTGGTGCGGTGGCGCCCGGTCGTGGGCGGAAGAAGGTGATTCCGGAGTCGAAGATCGCCGAGATCGTGGAATTGACGCGGTTTTCCAAGCCGGAGGGTGCCACTCACTGGTCCGTGCGGTCGATGGCGGCCAAGGTCGGGGTGTCCCCGGCTCAGGTCCAAAGGATTTGGGCGGCGCGCGGCTTGAAGCCGCACCGGGTGGAGACATTCAAGCTCTCCACGGACCCGCACTTTGATGAGAAGCTCATCGATGTGTGCGGACTGTACCTGGACCCGCCGGAGAATGCGATCGTCTTGTGCCTGGACGAGAAGACCTCGATCCAGGCCCTGGATCATACCCAGCCGTCGTTGCCGATGAAGAAGGGCCGCGGGGAAACCATGACGCACGACTACAAGCGCAACGGCACCACCACGCTCTTCGCAGCGCTGGAGGTGGCGACTGGGAAAGTGATCGGTTCGTGCGTTGACAAGCACCGCCATGAGGAGTTTCTGGCCTTTTTGAAGACCATCGAAAAGGAGGTCCCGCAGGGCCTGGAAATCCATCTGATCCTGGACAACTACGCCACGCACAAGCATGCCGAAGTGAAGTCCTGGTTGGGCAAACATCCCCGGTTCCACCTGCATTTCACGCCAACATCATCGTCCTGGCTGAACCTGGTCGAGCGCTGGTTCAGGGACCTCACGGACAAGGCTCTGCGCCGGGGTGTCTTCCACTCAGTACCGGACTTGATCGGCAAAATTGAGGAATACATTCAGGTCAACAACGAGCGCCCGAAACCCCTGATCTGGGTCGCAACCGCGGACTCCATCTTGGAAAAAGTCGCCCGCGGCCGCGTCGCACTCCAAACCATCAAGCAAAACTGAGACACACCACTAGTTGCCGGGCGTCAAAATGAAGTCCCAAGGGTCCGTGTTGGTCTGGCTGACCGCCAGCTCGGCTTGGAAGCCTTGGTCGGCCAGCACGTTGGCGAGCGCCTGCGCGGCCACCGGCAGCCATAGCCATTCGCTGGCAAAGTGGGAGAGGTCAATGAGGTACGGTCGGCCGTCGCTGCTGAATTCGCGGGCCTCCGACGCCGGGTGGTGGCGCAGGTCCGCCGTGACGTACACGTCCGCGTCGGATGCGCGGACGGCGTCGAACAGGCCATCCCCGGCGCCGCCGCAGACGGCCACCTTGCGCACCAGTGCGTCGCGGTCGCCGGCCACCCGCACGCCCCCGGCCACCGCCGGCAGGGTCAGGAAGATCCGCGACGCCAGCTCGCCGAGCTTTTCGACATCGGGCAGCACGCCCACGCGGCCGATCCCTTCCTCCTCGAGCCCGTGCGCGGCGGGCACCAGCGGGGCGACTTCCTCCAGGCCCAGGACGTCGGCCAGGACGTCGGAAACTCCGCCCACGGCGCTGTCGCCGTTGGTATGGATGGTCAGCAGTGCGCAGCCGCCCTCGATCAACCGGTGCAGGGCGCGTCCCTTGCCAGTGGTTGCGGCCACGGAGTTCACACCCTTGAGCAGCAGAGGATGGTGCGTGACGAGCAGCTTGGCGCCCCATTCCAGGGCCTCGTCGATAACCTCCAGTGTGGGGTCCACGGCGAACATGATCCTGTCCACCTCAGCGTCAGGCCGTCCCGCCACCAGACCCACGCTGTCCCATTCCTCGGCCAGGGATTCGGGCCAGAGCTCCTCCACTGCCAGCAGTATCTCGGAAAGGACGGCGGTGACGGGCTCTTCGGCACCTTCCGCCGTGCCCTCCATATCCGATGTCTGTCCCCCCTCCGTTTGTCCGGCCGCCCGCGCGCCGCCCCAGTCGGGCAACGGCGCGGCGGATTCGTCAACCGGAACGGCGGCCAGGGGCGGGATGGTCCCCATAGTCGTGGAGGGGAACTGTTCAATGTGTTCGGCAGGCTGCACGACCGGTTCGGCAGGCGCGGCCGGTTCAGCGGGCGAGGTCGGCTCCAAAGGCACGGCCGGTTCAGCAGGCCCCACTGGTTCAGCAGCTTGCGGCTCTTCGGCTTGCGCTGACTCAACGGCCGCAGCGTGTTCGCCGGGCACCCCGGCCGGCTCCGCACCGTCCGGACCGCGTGTCGCATCATTTGCATCCTTGCTCATCTTTCCAGCTTAGCGGTTGGGGGCCCGGCAACGGCAGGGAATCAAATGTGGCGGAGTCGGCTTATAGATGGATGTGAAGACCTTTGTATTGGGCGGCGGCTGCTTTTGGTGCCTTGACGCCGTGTACCAGATGACCAAGGGGGTGGAGTCGGTGGTGTCCGGTTACACCGGCGGCGCCATCCCCAACCCGACATACGAACAGATTTGCTCCGGCATGACGGGGCATGCCGAGGTGGTCTCGGTGACGTTTGATGAGAACGTGATCCCGGAAAACACCATCTTGGACATGTTTTTTACCCAGCACGATCCCACCACTCTCAACCGGCAGGGGTACGACACGGGCACGCAGTACAGGTCCTCGATGTTCTACACGAACGCCGCCGAGGAAACCGCCTTCCGGGCGGCGATTGTGCGCAACCAGCCAAACTGGCGGGACCCCATCGTCACGGAGGTCTCGCCGCTTGGGCGCCTCTACGAAGCAGAGCACTACCACCAGGACTTTTACGCCCAGCGGCCCGGGGTGGGATATTGCCAGGTCATTATCAACCCCAAGATTGCCAAAGTCAGAAAACATTACGCCGAGTGGCTGACCGCGTAGAATCCGCATCGGACGCCCCGTTACGCTGACGTTTAACACAATTGGGCCGTGCCATCCGCCACCCACTCTTTGAGGAACAGGACCATCCATGGGACGTATTTATGACAATGTCACGCAACTGGTGGGCGGCACACCGCTTGTGAGGCTGAACAGGCTCTCCGAAGGCCTCAACGCCACCGTGGCCGTGAAGCTGGAATTCTACAACCCGGCCAACAGCGTCAAGGACCGCATCGGCGTGGCCATTGTCGACGCCGCCGAGGCGGCCGGCGAGCTCCGCCCGGGCGGCACCATTGTCGAGGGCACCTCCGGCAACACCGGGATCGCGCTGGCCATGGTGGGTGCTGCCCGCGGCTACCGGGTCATCCTGACGATGCCGGAGACCATGTCCACCGAGCGCCGGGTCATGCTGCGCGCCTTTGGCGCGGAGATCGTGCTCACCCCCGGCTCCGAAGGCATGCGCGGCGCCGTGGAGAAGGCCAAGGAAATTGTGGCCAACACGGAGAATTCCATTTGGGCCCAGCAGTTCGCCAACAAGGCAAACCCGGAAATCCACCGGACCACCACGGGCGAGGAAATCTGGGAAGACACCAACGGCGCCGTGGACATCCTGGTGGCAGGCATCGGCACCGGCGGCACCATTACCGGCGCGGGCCAGCTGCTCAAGTCCCGCAAGCCCGGCGTGCAGATCATCGCCGTCGAGCCGAGTGATTCGGCGATCCTCAACGGCGGGGCGCCGGGCCCGCACAAGATTCAGGGCCTGGGCGCGAACTTCATCCCCGAGGTGCTGGACCAAGGCATCTACGACGAAGTCCTGGACGCGACGCTGGAGGATTCCGTGGCCGTGGCCCGCGCCTTGGGCACCCAGGAAGGGATCCTCGGCGGCATTTCCGCCGGGGCAGCTGTTTGGGCCGCGCTGGAAGTGGCCAAGCGCGAAGAGAACGCCGGTAAGCTGATTGTGGCTGTGGTCCCCGACTTCGGCGAACGCTACATTTCAACCGTCCTGTACGACGACATCCGCGGCTGACACGCGCACTGAAGGAAGTCTGTGGGATTTTTCACCAGGTTAGGCGAGGACCTCGAGGCCGCCCGGTCACATGACCCGGCGGCCCGGGGTTCTGCGGAGAACTTTTTCATCTATTCAGGCCTGCATGCCATCTGGATGCACCGTCTGACCCACAGGATGTGGGCCAATCCAAACCTGCGCTTCCCGGCGCGGGCACTGTCGCAGCTGGCCCGCTTTGCCACTGGCATCGAAATCCACCCCGGTGCCACCGTCGGCCGTCGCTTCTTCATCGACCACGGCATGGGCGTGGTCATTGGCGAGACTGCCGAAATCGGCGAGGACGTCATGATCTACCACGGCGTGACGCTCGGCGGCCGGTCGCTGGCCAAGGTCAAGCGCCACCCGACCATCGGCAACCGGGTCACCATCGGAGCCGGCGCGAAGATCCTGGGCCCCATCACCATCGGCGACGACTCGGCGGTGGGTGCGAATGCCGTCGTGGTCAAGGATGCGCCCGCCAACTCCATCCTCACCGGCATTCCGGCCACATGGCGGCACCGTGATTCGAAGAAGGAAATGGCGCCCGCCGTCGACCCGGCCGAGTACATCGACCCGGCCATGTGGATCTAGACCCGCACTTGGCGGGTCCGGGGCGGTCAGGACGCCCGGCGGGCATCCATCCCCGGGGCGCTGGCACCTTTCTGGACCGTCCGCCACAGGCTATCCAGCGACAGGTCCAGGGCCAGGGCGAGCATGGCGACTGTGGAGAACGACGGCGTTGGCACCCTGCCGCTCTCGATCTTGCGCAACGTCTCCGGTGAAATGCCGGCGGCCAGCGCCACGTCGAGCATCGGCCGCCCGCCGCGCGCACGCCGCAACAACTCCCCCAGGAGCTTGCCGCGCAGGACTTCTTCCGGGGACAAGGGTAAACGGACCATGGCTACATCATAGCGGTATAGTATTACCGGTATAACTATTGGATGCCTGGAAGGCACGGTCTTGATCGAAATCCTCACCCCCGCGGAGCTGGCACGCGCCAGGAAGAGCGGGCAGTTTGTTGGCCGCGTGCTCAAGACGCTCCAGGGGCGTGTTCGGGTTGGCACCAACCTCCTTGAAATCAATGACTGGGCTGCCGCCATGATCGCGGAGGCAGGCGCCACGTCCTGCTACCTGGACTACGCGCCGGCGTTCGGCCGCGGCCCCTTCGGGCACGTCATCTGCACCTCCGTCAATGACGCCGTGCTGCACGGCCTGCCGCACGACTACGCACTGCGTGACGGCGACCTGCTGACACTGGACTTTGCCGTTTCCCTGGGCGGCCTGGTTGCCGATGCCGCGGTGAGCTTCATTGTGGGAACGCCGCGGGGCCCGGAGGACCAGCGCCTGATTGACACGACGCGGGCCGCCCTGGCCGCCGGGATTGGAGCAGCCCGGCCGGGGGCGCGGATCGGGGACATTTCCCATGCCATCGGGACTGTGCTCTCCGCCGCCGGGTACACCATCAACACCGAATTCGGCGGTCACGGGGTTGGCTCCACCATGCACCAGGACCCGCACATTTCCAACAACGGCCGCCCCGGCCGGGGCTACGTCCTGCAGCCGGGCCTGCTCCTGGCGATAGAACCCTGGGTCATGGCCGACACGGCGAGCCTGGTCATGGACCACGACGGCTGGACGCTCCGCAGCGCCACCGGCGCGCGCACCGCCCACACGGAGCACACCGTGGCCATCACGGTAAACGGGGCGGAAATTCTCACCGACTGCCCAGGCTGACGGGCACGCTGGGACGCGACGCGTCCGCCGTCGTCCCCTTAGAAGGGCCGTCCCCTAAGCGACTATGTTGCACCAGTTGGACGAAAATCGGTCGAAATCGCCGAAATCAGTCCAACTACTGCAACACAGACGTTGGGGGTCAGTGCGTGTCGACGGCGCTGACCTCACTCTTGTCGCCGCTCCACTGCGTGTGGAAAGTGCCCTCGACGTCGACACGGTTGTACGTGTGGGCGCCGAAAAGGTCGCGCAGGCCCTGGGTCAGGGCTGCGGGCAGGCGCTTGCGGCGCAGTCCGTCGTAGTAGGCGAGCGAGGAGGAGAACACCGGCACCGGAATGCCCAGCTGGACGGCAGCGGCCACCACGCGGCGCCAGGCCGGGAGGACCTCGGCGATTTCGGCGGCGAACGCCGGGGCGAACAGCAGGTTGGCCGGCTTGTCCTCGGCGGCGTAGGCCTTCGTGATGTCCTTGAGCAGTTCGGCGCGGATGATGCAGCCGCCGCGCCACAGGGACGCGATCTCGTCCAGCTTCAGGTCCCAGTTGTATTCGACGGCGGCCGACTGGAGCATGTCGATGCCCTGCGCGTAGCTGATGAGCTTGGACGCGTAGAGCGCCTGGCGGACGTCCTCGACGAAGTCGGCGCCCAGGTCCACGGAAACTTCGTGGCCGGACAGGACGTCCTGGGCGATGGCGCGCTGGTCCCGCTGGGAGGAGAGGCCGCGGGCAAACACGGACTCGGCGATCGCGGAGGTGGGCGAGCCCAGATCGAGGGCGGACTGGACGGTCCAGCGGCCCGTGCCCTTTTGGCCGGCGGAGTCCACGATCACGTCAACCAGCGGCTTGCCGGTCTTGGCATCCACGTGGCCCAGGACCTCGGCGGTGATTTCGATCAGGAAGGAGGCGAGCTGGCCTTCGTTCCACTTGGCGAAGATTTCCGACTGCTCGGCCGGTTCGATCCCGGCCGCGCTGCGCAGCAGGTCGTAGGCCTCGCCGATGACCTGCATGTCCGCGTATTCGATGCCGTTGTGGACCATCTTCACGAAGTGGCCGGCGCCGTCGGTGCCGATCCAGGCGCAGCAGGGCTGGCCGTCGACCTTGGCGGATATCTTCTCCAGCAGCGGGCCGAGCGCGGCGTAGGATTCCTTGGAGCCGCCGGGCATGATGGACGGGCCGAGCAGTGCGCCCTCTTCGCCGCCGGAGACGCCGACCCCCACAAAGTGGAGGTCCTTCCTGGCCAGGTCCGCTTCGCGGCGGCGGGTGTCCTGGAAGTTGGAATTGCCGCCGTCGATGATGATGTCGCCGGCCTCCATGAGCGGGACGAGCTGGTCGATCACGGAATCGACCGGGCCGCCGGCCTTGACCATGATCAGCACGCGGCGCGGCTTTTCCAGGGACTCGACCAGCTCCGCCAGCGTCTCGGTGCGGACAAAGTCGCCCTCCGAGCCGTGGGCCTCCAGCAGGGCATCCGTCTTGGCAACGGAGCGGTTGTGCAGTGCCACGGTGTATCCGTTGCGGGCCAGGTTGCGGGCCAGGTTGGCACCCATTACGGCCAGGCCGGTTACGCCAATTTGTGCGGACATACTTTCCTCCATAGGTGGGAACACATGGTTTCCCTCAGCTTATCGCCGGACCGGGGCCCTTCCCACTCCGGCCCGGAATGGGCCCGCCATGTTGCACAGGTGAAACATCTGTGCAGATTCGGGCCAACTTGCCAGGCACGACGCCGGAGGGCACCCGCCGTCGTGCCTCTCAGGCCCCGAAGTCCAGCAGGACCTTGCCGGACACGGCCGAGTCGCGTGCCACGGCGAAGGCTTCCAGCGCCCGTGAGAGCGGAAATTCGTGGGTCGTGACGGGGTCGGTGAACAGCGAGCCGTCAGCCAGCGCGGCGATGACCTGGTCGATTTCGTCGTTGAAGCGGAAGGATCCCACCAGTTCCAGTTCCCGGGTGATGGCCAGCGAGATGGCCACGGGCTGCGGGCCGGAGGGCAGCAGCCCCACCATGACCACGCGGCCCCCGCGCATGGCGCCGCTGATGGCGGAGGCCAGGCCAAAGCGGTTGCCGGAGGATTCAATGACGATGTCGGCCTCCACGGCCGCGATCGCCTCCGCGTCCTCGGCCTTCAGCACGGTGTCCGCGCCCACCGCCGCCGCGATTTCCAGCGGCCTGTCAAACATGTCGACGGCGGTAATGTGGGCCGCGCCCGCGCGCCTAAGGACGGCGACGGCCAGGGTGCCGATGGGCCCCGCACCGACCACAAGCGCCCGCTTTCCCTTGACGTCACCGGCCCGGGACACCGCGTGCCAGGCCACGCTGGCCGGCTCGACGACGGCCGCCCGGCGCAGGGACAGTTCCGGCGGGAGGACGCGCAGCATCCTGCCGGGCAGGTTTGCGTAGCGCAGGAAGGCGCCGTCGGTGTGCGGATGGCGGGCGGCGCTGCCGAGGTAGGTGCAGCCCGGGGACAGGTTCGGACGGTCCGCCGGGTAGCGGGCCGCGCCGGGTCCGGGGGTGGCCGGGTGGACGGCCACCGGGGTGCCCGCGGCCGGTCCGGTGCCGTCGGCGGCGGCGCGGGCCACCACCCCGACAACCTCGTGGCCCAGCACCATGGGCTCCAACAGGCGCGACTCCCCCGCGGCGCCGTGCAGCCAGTAGTGGAGGTCGGAACCGCAGATGCCGCCGTAGGCGACTTCGACGACGGCCTCGTCGGCGGCGGGCCGCTTCAAGGCGATGTCCTCGATGCGGAGGTCGTCCTTGCCGTGGGCCACCACGGCGGGGGCGCTGGCGGGCAGTTCAAAGGTGTGTGTCATGATCCTTGTTTCCTAAACAACTACCGTCATGCCGCCATCGATGAAGATAGTCTGGCCGTTGACAAAATTGGACGCCTCGGAGGCCAGCCACACGGCAGGCCCCACCAGGTCCTGCACGGTCCCCCACCGGTTGGCCGGGGTGCGGCCCAGGATCCACGAGTTGAACGCGTCGTCGTCGACCAGGTTCTGCGTCATCTCGGTGTGGATGTAGCCGGGGGCAATGCCGTTGATCTGCAGTCCGCCGGAGGCCCATTCGGCCGTCATGGCCCGCGTCAGGTTCCGCAGCCCGCCCTTGGCCGCGGTGTAGGCGGCGATGGTGGGCCGGGCCAGGTCCGTCTGGACGGAGCAGATGTTGATGATTTTGCCCCGGCCGCGGGCCAGCATGCCGCGGGCGGCTTCGCGGCCGACGAGAAAGGCGCTGGTCAGGTCGGTGCTGATGACCCGGTCCCAGTCCTTCACGTCGAGGTCCAGCAGCGGGACGCGGTGCTGGATGCCGGCGTTGTTGACCAGGATGTCCAGCGGCCCCACGTTGGACTCGATCCAGGCAACGCCGTCCGCGGCGGCAGTGTCGCTGGTGACGTCAAAGTCGAGCGACCGGATGCGGCCCGCGGCAAAATCGTCAGCCATCACGGCCTCCGCGGCCGCGAGGCGTTCGGCATTGAGCCCGTTGAGCACCACCGTCGCACCGGCCTCGGCCAGGCCGCGGGCCAGCGAGTTGCCGATCCCGCGGCTGGAACCCGTCACGAGGGCCACCCGGCCACTCAGGTCAAACATTCCACTCATTCAAAAATCCTCCTCTTTCTTGTCAAACCGCTTGCTGGCCGGGGCTTCGCTGTCGGCCGCTTACGGGCCGTCGGCGGCTTCACTGTCGGCGGCGGGGGTCCGTTACCGGCGTGGCTGCAGCCGGGCGATGCTCTCACGGACCACGGCCAGGTCCAGCTCGCCGAGCCCCTGGTCCTTCAGCGTGCCGTAGAGCCGGTGCCCGGCCGTGGCCATGGGCACCGCCGATCCGGCCGCCGCGGCACTGTCGATGATGAAGCCGAGGTCCTTGTGCATGAACTTCGCCGGCCCCGTGGGCTCGTAGTCCCTGGCGGCAATCCGCGGCCCCACGATGTCCAGCACCCGGCTCCCGGCGAGGCCGCCGGCGAGCACCTCAAACAGGGCGGCGACATCCATGCCGGAGCGCTCGGCGAGTTCGGCCGCCTCGGCGAGTGCCGCCGTCGTGGTTCCCACCAGCAGCTGGTTGCATGCCTTGGCCAGCGATCCCGCGCCCAGGTCACCGAGGCGGCGGACGGTGGTGCCCATGGCTTCCAGGACGGGGCGCACGCGTTGGAAATCGGACTCGGCGCCGCCGGCCATGATGGCGAGTGTGCCGTTTTCCGCCCCGACGGTCCCGCCGCTGACGGGGGCGTCCACCACCGACGCGTTGCCGGCGCTTGCCGCGGCCACCCGGCCGCCAAACGCGCGCACCCCGTCGGGTGACACGCTGCTCATGACCACGACGGCCGTGCCGGGCCCGGGCGGATTGGTGCCCCATGCGCTGAGAAGGGGTTCGACGGCGGCCTCGACGAAGGGGAGGTCCGGCAGCATGAAGATGATGACGTCCCGGTCGCGGAGTTCTTCGACGGTGTCAGCGTGCGTGGCGCCCCGGGAGGCCAGCCTATCCACGGCCGCCGGCGAGCGGTTCCAGACCGCCAGCGGCCAGCCGGCCTCCAGGAGCCTGGCCGCCATGGGCGCGCCCATGTGGCCGAGGCCGGCAAAGCCGACAGTCATGGAGTTCCCCGCCGGCGTTGAACCAAGCATCATCGATTTACCAGTCCTCACTGCCTTGTGGCCGCTGTCGTCATGTAGCCCCATCTGTTCAGTATCCTATCCACAATTCAGTATGATGAACACCATGACTCCTCAGAAACTCATTGTTGCGATCGCCGTCCCGCTGGAAGCCGACCACGTGGAGGCCATCAAGGCCGCCCATCCAGCCGTGTCGGTGCTCTACGAACCTGACCTGCTGCCGCCGGAGCGCTACCCCGCGGACCACGGCGGCGACCCGGCCTTCCAGCGGACGCCGGATCAGGAGTCCCGTTACTGGGACATGCTGCGCAGCGCGGACGTCCTGTACGGCTTTCCCAACGAGAACGCGGCCGGACTGGCCGAGATCGCCGCCAGCGGCAAGGTCCAGTGGATCCAGGCCATGGCCGCCGGCGCCGGCGGGGCCGTCAAGGCCGCCAATCTGTCGGAGGCCCAGCTACAAAGCGTCACCGTCACCAGTTCCGCCGGCGTGCACGGGCTGACGCTGGCGGAGTTCGCCATGATGGGCGTGCTCAACGGCTTCAAGCGCACGGCGGAGATGGCCGCCGACCAGGCCGCCAAGCACTGGCCGGAACTGCGCACCCCCACCCGCCTCGTCAGCGGCTCCAACGTGGTCATCACCGGCCTGGGTGAAATTGGCATGGCAACCGCCCGGCTGGCCGGCGCCATGGGCATGAACGTCAGCGGCACCAAGCGCACCATCGAACCGGTCGACGGCGTTGACACCGTCACCGACACCGCTGGGCTACCCGGGCTGCTCGCCAACGCCGACGCCCTCATCAACACCCTGCCCGGAACGCCTTACACGGAGAAATTGATCAATGCGGAGGTTTTCGCGGCCATGAAGCCCGGCACCGTCGTGGTCAACGTGGGCCGCGGAACCGTCATCGACGAGGACGCACTGCTGGCGGCCCTGGACAACGGCCAGGTCTCCTACGCTTGCCTTGACGTGTTCGCTGTGGAGCCGCTGCCGGCCTCCAGCGCGCTGTGGGAGCACCCGCGCGTCATGGTCTCCCCGCACACCTCGGCCCTGAGCGTTGCCGAGAACCGCCTGATCGCCGAGCGGTTCATCGAGAACTTGTCGCGGTTCCAGGCCGGCGGCCCGCTTCTGCACGTGGTGGACCCGGTCCACTTCTATTAAGCGTGACGCACCGCTGTGCGCCAGAAGGGGAGCCTCCGAAGGGAGGCTCCCCTTTTGCCGTCCCGTTCTGTGCCGCGCACGCCCCGTGCACGGCGCAGGACACTGTTGTACGCCGGGCCCGCCCCCGGTCCTGCGCCCGGCAGAACGCGCCGTCGCCCGGCGGAGCCTTCGTGCCCGGTCCTGCCCCTGCCCAAACTCCACCGCCGGCAGGGACCGCCGGCGTCGTGTCCGTACCATGAAAGGCATGCGGCCGGACAGCGGAAGGGCGGCGTCCGGCGTCGTGCGTAGCTGTTAAACGCCAAGCGGCGCCTACCAAGGCAGGCGCCGCCGGGCGGGGAAGCTAGGCGTCGTCGGCCAGCAGCAGGTCGCGGCCCACCGTTTCCGGGGTGAAGAAGGTGGTGGCGAAGGAAATTCCCGCCAGCACCAGCGAGTAGCCGGCCAGCACCATCCAGGACTGGTGGGTGACGGCCAGCAGCAGGCCGCCCACGAACGGGGCAATGCCGCCGGCAAACACGGCCGAAATTTCCCGGCTCATGGCCACGCCGGTGAAGCGGTGGGTGGAGCCGAACAATTCGGGCAGCAGGGCACACTGCGGGCCAAGCATGGACTGCACGCCGAGCGCAATGCCGATGCTCATGACAATCCAGACCAGGGTCACGTTACCCAGGGAGATCAGGTAGAACGCCGGGAAGGCGAACAGCAGCTGGAAAAGTGCACCATAGCGGTAGACCTTGACGCGGCCAATGCGGTCCGAGAGCGCACCGAAGGCGACCACCATGATGGCGGAGAACCCTGCGGCGATCAGCAGCCCGACGGGGCCGATGAACTTGTCACCTTCAAACACGCCGCCCTTGGCCGCCATGAAGCCAACCAAAAGCGTGGAGTAGATGGTGGAGTTGCCGTTCTCGCCCATCCGAAGGCCCATGCCGATCAGCACGTTCTTCTTGGATGAGCGCCACAGCACGCCCACCGGGTTCTTGGTGACACTCTTGTGCTTCTCCAGCTCCTGGAAGACGGGGGTTTCCTTCAGCTTCAGGCGGATGTAGATGGCAATGGCAATGAGGATGATGCTGGCCAGGAACGGCACGCGCCACAACCAGCCGGTGAGTACTTCCGGATGGGCCAGGCCCATGAGGGCGAAGGTGCCGGCGCCCAGTAGCGTGCCCACTTGGATGCCCACAAACGGCAGTGCCGCGAAGAAGCCGCGGCGTTTGCGCGGCGCCACTTCGGAGATCAGGGTTGTGGCGCCCGCCTGTTCGGCTCCGGCTCCCAGCCCCTGGATGATGCGCAGGATCACCAGCAGCACGGCACCAAGCATGCCGGCCTGTGCGTGCGTGGGCAGCAGCCCAATGCAGAACGACGCCGTTCCCATCAGTCCGATGGTCAGCAGCAGCACCTGCTTGCGGCCGAAGCGGTCCCCGATATAGCCGAAGATCAGGCCTCCGAAGGGGCGGGCGGCGAAGCCGACGCCGTAGGTGGCAAAGGAGGCGATCAGTGCGCCAGAGGGGCCCAGCGGCGAAAAGAACAACGGGCCGAAGATCAGCGCGGTGGCCAGGCCGTAGATGTAAAAGTCGTAGTACTCAAGTGCCGAGCCGACGGAGCTGGCAAGCGTGGCCCGGCGGAGCTGCTCCGGGTCGACAGGCACGGTGTCCTGTCCCGCACCCAGGGTCTGGCCCTGCGAATGTAAAGGCTGTGTAGTCACTTGTTCTCCCTTGAAACTTCCCGGACCACCGTTGGTCCAAAACGCGACATCGACCATGAGATCGATCACTATGATGAACAGCGTACATCATAGTGAACGCCCCGCCAAGGAAAGTTAGCTGCCGCCAAGGAAGGTTGGGCTATTGCGCCATCACCCCATGGGATTGCCAAGTACCCGGACAAGCTCGCGCAGCTCGCCCACCATGGCGTCGCGCTGGGCATCGGAGAAGGTTGCCTTCAAGGCCGTCACGGACACGCCAAGGCTGGGCCCGTGCGCCCCGCGCGTGGGCACCGCCATGCCAAGGCAGACCACACCCAGCGTGGATTCCTCGTCCTCGAAGGCATACCCCTGCTCGCGGATCCGGGCGATTTCATCCTTCAGCGCCCGCCCGGTCTTCAGGGATTTTGGGGTCATGACCGGCAACTCCAGTCCGTCGGGGTAGAGCTGTTCAAGGTCGTGGTCGTGCAGGCGGGCCACCAGGGCCTTGCCCACCGCACAGACGGAGACGGGCATCTTGTCGCCGATGTTGGACGTGAGGCGGACCGCCGGATGTCCTTCATAGCGGGCAAGGTAGATGATGCTCCCGCCGTCGAGCATGGCGATGCGCACCGTTTCCCCCTTGAGTGTCGCGGCCTGCTCGCAGAAGCTGTAAAACTCGCGGACCTCGTCGCGTCGGCTCAGGTAGGCGGCACCAAGTTCCACCAGTTTCACGCCCAGGGCGTAGTCGGTGCCGAGCCGGGTGATCAGTTCCGCGTCCTCGAGCGCCTGCAGCAGGTTTGACGTGGAGGACTTGGGTATCCCCAGTTCTCGGGCCAGGTCGCTGAGCGTGAGCCTGCCGGAATCCGACTCGGACAGCGCGTCGAGCACGGCCGCCGCCCTGGTGACGGCGGGTGCCGGCGAGGAGTGGCCGCGGGCGTCGTTGCCGCGCTTGGTGGCCTGGGATTCCGTCATGCAGTTCCTCAACGTTGGACGGGCGTGGCTGGCGGTCCGGCCGCGGTCCCCGTGCGTACAGCGAACACTTTTGTTCACTGCAATGAACACTCACCATCATACTGTCCCCTCAGGGAGGTAGAACGTCCGGTGTTGTGCAAGGGCGCGGATGGTTGTATATTCGTGTGCAGACCTTCCACTGTGGCGTCCCCCAATAGCCACAGTGGAGGGTCCCTCAACTTAAGTTTGCAGTTGCCCTTCATGGACGCACATCGTGGGCTCCAGCAGGCCGATTTGCTTTAGGCAGTCCGAAACCGTTATATTTTTGTTACTGGCTCCTCTCCACAGCGTCCCCCAATAGCTGTGGCGAGGAGCCTTTCACTTTAAGCGCCTGTCCGGCTGCGGCTTAAGCGCCTGTCCGGCTGCGGCGGGCGCCAGGTGCCACCCGCGCACACCCGCCTAGGCGGCGGGTCTCAGCCGCCAGCCGCCTCCCGTGGGATCGCGTTCCAGATCCATGGTGGCCAGGTCGCTGCGGGGATTACGCCCCAGCCGTGCCTGCACCCGCCAGACCTCGACATCGATGCGGCCCTGCCCCCGCGGCATCCGCCGCTGCTGCTCCCACCAGTTGGTTCTCTCGAACCAGCGCAGCGGCCCCTCGGCCACCTGCCATTCCCGCCCGGCACGTTCCACCACCAAGGGCTCGCCGGACGGTGCGGTGCGGACCAGGACATGCTCAACCATTGACGTCATGCCCCGTACGTTACGGACAGCCACTGACATCCCTGCCGCAGCGCGGGGGCCGGCTCCTGCCGTGGTGGAACGGCCCGTCCATTGCCAGCCGCTCGCCGGCACGATAGTGTCGAATCTGTTGGTTTCTTGGGCTGGGGCAAGACCAGAGCGAATCCCGTGCGGGACGTCTCGGAGAATAAGGGCCAACAGACCCAGGGTCCCGGCGACGCGAATACGCGCTGCCGGGATCCTTCCATTTTTGCGATTCCCGGGCCGCCGGCGACGACGGGTCGCCGGTGATGTCATCGTCCCGCTGAAGGACGACGCCGGACGCCGCGCGTCGGTGCCGTCGGCGCCTTGCGCCGTTGGCCCGCCAGATGACGGCAATGCCCCGGGTGACCGGCGAGCCGTGGTCCACTCAGCTTTCTTACGACATTTTAGCGGCGGGCTCGCAGCTTGGCGCCATAGTCTCTTCCCACCAAGGAAGAAGGAGAGTGCCAGACATGGGGTTTACATTGCCCTTGGCGGCCAAGACGGGCGACAAACTCTGGGACCTGGAGCTGCTCGGCCAGGAACTCAAGCACCTCGGGGATGCCGGCGGAGGCCAGGGGCCCGTGCCGCTCGCTGCGGCAGCTCACGCCATTGGCTGCGAAATCCTGGACATCCTCAAGGGCAGGGAGCGTTCCGGCCAGTTGACCTTCGGACCAGCCGACCCCACGGATTGAGCGACAAAAACCCCGCCGTTCCTGGGCCTGAGGGCCTCGGAACGGCGGGGTTTTCCTGTGGTGGGTCCTACCGGGATCGAACCGATGACATCCACGGTGTAAACGTGGCGCTCTACCAGCTGAGCTAAAGACCCATTCAGTGCCCAAGCGGACGGGCAAGGCCCGTTGGCCTGACCAACGAGAGACTACTGTACCCGATGCCCCGCCGGGCGCGCCAATCCGGGCGCCAGCAGGTCCAGCAGGTACTCCAGCGACTCGCTGACGCCCGCCTCCAGCTTCACGCCGGCCAGTCCGTCGCCCCTCGTGGCGCCCCGGTTGATGATCATCACGGGCTTCCCGTCCCTGGCAGCCTTGCGCACAAACCGCAGTCCGCTCATGACCGTCAGCGACGAACCCGCCACCAGGAGCGAGGCGGCGGAATCGACCATGGCGTAGGCCCGCTCCACCCGTTCCTTGGGCACATTTTCGCCAAAGAAGACAAAGTCCGGCTTCAACATCCCGCCGCACAGCGGGCAGCAGGCCACCCGGAAACCGTCGATCAGCCGTTCATGGTCCAGGTCGGCGTCGGCGTCCGGCGCGGCTCCCGCACCCCCTGCCGCCGCCACCTCCTCCAGGAACCCCGGGTTCAGTTGCGCCAGGACGACGGCGATGAACGCCCGCGCGTACACCTCCCCGCACCGCAGGCACACCACCTCGTCAAAGCGACCGTGCAGGTCCACCACGTTGCGGGCACCGGCGTCCTCATGCAGCCGGTCCACGTTTTGGGTCACGACGCCGGTCAGGTGGCCGGCGGACTCCATGGCGGCCACGGCGCGGTGGCCTGCGTTCGGCGACGCATGGCGCATGGTGGCCCAGCCGATGTGGTTGCGCGCCCAGTAGCGCCGGCGCAGTGGTTCCGAGCCCACAAACTCCTGGTAGGTCAGCGGCTGACGGGGGGCAGCGTCCGGGCCGCGGTAGTCGGGGATGCCCGAATCGGTGCTCAGTCCGGCGCCGGTCAGCAGTGCGAACTTGCCGGCAGCCAGGGCCGGGACCATGGTCGCGAGGACAGCACGGGCGGCGCCGTCAAGTTTCTGGCCGGCGGCACCGTTTTGCACCAGTCCGGTCAGCCCGATGCCGGGCCGGACGGGATCCGCACGCCCGGCATCCATCGCTACAGCGCCGCCAGCGCCTGGCGGTACCGCTCCAGCGGGCGGGCCTTGCCAGGTGGCGTGCTGAAGACATCCCGGACCATGCCGGCGGCATCGATCACAAACGTGCTGCGCGTGGCCATGCCACGTTCGGCATCAAAGGCGCCATAGGAACGGGCCGCCTCTCCATGCGGCCAAAAGTCGGCCAGCAGGTCGAATTCGTACCGCTCCGCCTGCGCGTAGGCGCGGAGCGTGTACTTGCTGTCCACGGATACGGCCAGCAGACGGACGTCCGCGCTGCGAAAGCTGGCAAAATTATCCCGCAGCCCGCACAGCTCCGCGGTGCAAATGCCGGAGAAGGCGAAGGGGTAAAAAACCACTGCCACCGGCGTTCCGCGCAGCCCGGAGAGGGAAACCGGCTCGCCGAACTGGTTCGGCAGGGAAAAGTCAGGCGCAGTGTCCCCGGCACGAACGCCCGGGCCCGTGCCGGCGTCGTCCATTACTGGCGTTTGCGCGGGACCAGGCGGGTGGCGGCCCAGTCCGTGGACACGCCTGCGGTGGTGGTCACGTGCAGGCCGGCGGTGGGCGCAGCCTCCTGGATTTCGGCGGGCGGAACATAGCCGTCGCGGCCCGACTTGGGCGAGAGGATCCACACGACGCCGCTTTCGTCGAGGGTTGTCAGCGAATCGACCAGGGCATCGACGAGGTCGCCGTCGTCCTGCCGCCACCACATGATGACGGCGTCAACCACGTCATGGTCGTCTTCGTCATACATCTGGGAACCAATGAGTTCCTCAATGCTGTCCCGTAGGTCAAGATCAACGTCGTCGTCATATCCGAGTTCCTGGACGAGATCGCCATCCTTGAACCCCAATTTGCCTGCCACCTTGGCTACAGTGCCGGCGTCGGCCTCGCTCACGTGATTCCTCCTGCGTTCAGCGCTTCCGCGCCGGATTAAAAGTTGTACAGCCCCCAGTCTAGGGGTTGCGCCCATATTGCCTCTACTCCGTGGCGCCGATCGTGGAGATTAAGCCGCTTCACCCGGCACACGCCGGCGACCCGGGTGTGATTTACGCTACCCCGGGGCCCGAGGGGATCCGGCATGGCGCGCCGTTCCCCGCCCGCGGCCAACCGGGTGCCCGGCCCCGCGTCCCCCGCAGTTCCGCTTCATCCGGCGGCCCCGGCTACGCACAAGCATGAGCGGCGGTCTAGAGTGTTGGTAAACGCCCAGTGCCACCGCAATGGGCAAACCCCCACTGCTTTTAAGAGAGGTTGGACGTGGCTTCAGGAGACACTAGCTCCCATATTCTTAGCGGGTTGACGGATGCGTTGCCTGATCGTGATCCGGAGGAGACGGCCGAGTGGTTGGAGTCGTTGGATGCGTTGATTGGTGAGCGTGGCACGGAGCGGGCGCAGTTCATCATGCGCAGCCTGCTCCAGCGTGCCGGGGCTCAGAGTGTTGGCGTGCCGATGGTGACGACGACGGATTATGTGAACACGATTCCTGCGGACCAGGAGCCGGAGTTTCCGGGCAACGAGGAGATCGAGCGGAAGTATCGTGCGTGGTTGCGGTGGAACGCGGCGGTGATGGTCCATCGTTCCCAGCGTCCGGACATCGGGGTCGGCGGGCACATTTCCACGTATGCGGGCGCGGCGACCCTGTACGAGGTCGGGTTCAATCATTTCTTTCGGGGCAAGGACCATGCCGGGGGCGGGGACCAGGTCTTTTTCCAGGGACACGCGTCCCCGGGGATGTACGCGCGCGCGTTCCTGGAGGGGCGCCTGTCCGAGGAGGACCTGGACGGGTTCAGGCAGGAAAAGTCCAAGGCCGGCCATGCCCTGTCCTCGTACCCGCATCCGCGGCTGATGCCGGACTTTTGGGAGTTCCCGACGGTGTCGATGGGCATCGGGCCGATGAACGCGATCTACCAGGCCCAGTCCAACCGGTACCTGCACAACCGGGGCATCAAGGACACCTCCGACCAGCACGTGTGGGCGTTTTTGGGCGACGGGGAAATGGACGAGCCCGAGTCCCGGGGCCTGCTCCAGCTCGCGGCGAACGACAAGCTGGACAACCTCACGTTCGTGGTGAACTGCAACCTCCAGCGCCTGGACGGGCCGGTGCGCGGCAACGGCAAGATCGTCCAGGAACTGGAGGCGTTCTTCCGCGGCGCGGGCTGGAACGTCATCAAGGTCCTGTGGGGCCGGGAGTGGGATGACCTGCTGGCCCGCGACACGGACCATTCCCTGGTGAAGGTCATGAACGAGACCCTGGACGGGGACTACCAGACGTACAAGGCCGAGTCCGGCGGGTTCGTCCGCGAGCACTTCTTCGGCCAGACCCCGCAAACGAAGGAACTCGCCGCGCACCTGTCCGACGACGAGGTGTGGAACCTCAAGCGTGGCGGGCACGACTACCACAAGGTCTACGCCGCGTACCAGGCCGCGGTGGAGTTCCGGGGCAAGCCGACCGTGATCCTGGCCCACACCGTGAAGGGCTACGGGCTCGGCACGCACTTCGAGGCCCGCAACTCCACGCACCAGATGAAAAAGCTGACCCTGCAGGACCTGAAGGACTTCCGCACCCACCTGCGCCTGCCCATCAGCGACGAGGTCCTGGAAGCGGACCCGTACCGTCCCCCGTACTACCACCCCGGCCCGGACGCCCCGGAAATCAAGTACCTCATGGAACGCCGCCACGCCCTGGGCGGGTTCCTGCCCGAACGCCGCCACGCCCACACCGAGCTGGCGCTGCCCGGGGAGAAGACCTACGAGGTCGCCAACCGCGGCTCGGGCAAGCAGCACGCCGCCACGACCATGGCGTTCGTGCGGCTCCTGAAGGACCTGATGCGCGACAAGGGCATCGGTTCACGGATCGTGCCGATCATCCCGGACGAGGCCCGCACCTTCGGCATTGACGCGTTCTTCCCGACCGCGAAGATCTACAACCCCAACGGGCAGAACTACCTCTCCGTGGACCGGGACCTGGTCCTGGCCTACAAGGAATCCGTGTCCGGGCAGATCGTGCACGCGGGCATCAACGAGGCCGGTTCCGTCGCGGCGTTCACCGCCGCCGGGACCGCGTACGCCACGCACGGGGAACCGTTGATCCCGATCTACGTCTTCTACTCCATGTTCGGCTTCCAACGCACCGGGGACCAGTTCTGGGCCGCCGGGGACCAGATGACCCGCGGCTTCATCATCGGCGCGACCGCCGGACGGACCACCCTGACCGGGGAAGGCCTCCAGCACGCCGACGGCCACTCCCCCCTCCTGGCCTCCACCAACACCGCCGTGATCACCTACGACCCCGCCTACGGCTACGAGATCGGGGCCATCATCAAGGCCGGGCTGGAACGCATGTACGGGCCCGACTCCACCGATCCCAACGTCATGTACTACCTCACCGTCTACAACGAACCGATCCTCCAGCCCAAGGCCCCGGCCGCCATGGACGTCGAGGGCATCACCCGCGGCATCTACCTGCTCAAAAAAACCGACCACGACGGGCCCCGCACGCAGCTGCTCGCCTCCGGCGTCGCCGTGCCCTGGGCCCTGGAAGCCGCGGACATCCTCGCCGCCGAGTGGGGCGTCGCCGCGGACGTGTGGTCCGTGACGTCCTGGACCGAACTGCGCCGCGACGGGCTCGCCGCCGAGGAACACGCGTTCCTCCACCCCGGCGAACCCGCCCGCACCCCGTACATCACCGAAAAGATGGCCGGCGCGCAAGGACCCGTCGTCGCCGTCACGGACTACATGAAGGCCGTCCCGGACCAGGTCCGCCAGTTCCTGCCCAACGACTTCGCGACCCTGGGCGCCGACGGCTTCGGCTTCTCCGACACCCGCGCCGCCGCCCGAAGGTTCTTCAAGATCGACTCCCACAGCATCGTCGTCCGCGCCCTGCAAATGCTCGCCAAAACCGGGCAGATCGACCCCGACGCGCCCCGCCAGGCCGCCGAGAAATACGACCTGCACAACATCAACGCCGGCACCACCGGCAACGCCGGCGGCGACAGCTAACACCCACCGGCGCGCCCACGTGAAGGGGCCGGTGCAGGCAGTCTGCCTGCACCGGCCCCTTTGCGTACCCCCGGACCGGCAGGGGCCGCCCCACGGACCGGCAGGGCCCGCCCATCGGACCCGCACAACGGACCCGGCCAACGCGCCCGGCCAACGGACCCGGCCAACGCGCCGGTAATTGTAGTATTCACACAATTAACCGCATTGGGGGCCGGAGGACATATCCTCGAGGAATGGCAGCTAAGAATTCCGGTACGGCAGCAGCCGCCACCGCAGTCCCCGAATCCCCTCCCCAGGCAGGGGCGCCGAAGCAGGTACGGGGCTCCAAGAGCAGCACGGTCACGCTCGAGCGGCTGCGCGCCAACATTGGCCCGCTGTCCACCACCATGCTGCGGGAGCTGGAAAATACCCTGCCCTGGTACCGCCGACTCAGCGCGGATGAAAGGTCTTCGCTCGGCCTCGTGGCACAAAACGGCATCGCCGCGTTCGTGTCCTGGTACGAACACCCCTCGTCACCCAGCTGGGTTCTTTCCGACGTTTTTGGCACGGCCCCCACGGAGCTCACCCGCTCCATCAGCCTGCAGCGGGCGCTCCAGCTGATCCGGACCGTGGTGCAGGTGGTGGAGGACCGCGTCCCCGAACTGGCCGGCGCCACGGAGCAGGTAGCCCTCCGCGAGGCGGTGCTGCGCTACTCCCGCGAGGTGGCGTTCGCCGCCGCGGATGTCTACGCGCGCGCTGCGGAAAACCGCGGCGCCTGGGACACCCGGCTGGAAGCCCTGGCCGTGGACGGGATCCTGCGTGGGGAGAACCCCGACGCCCTGCAGTCACGCATTTCCGCGCTGGGCTGGACCTCGCACAACCGCTTTACCATCATGGTCGGCCCGGCGCCGGCCGAGGCCAACGCCACATTCCTGGCCACACTGCGCCGCGCCGCCGGACGTTTTGCCGCGGACGCCATGGTGGGCATCCAGGGCGACCGGCTGATCCTGGTGCTGGGCGGCGTCGCGGACCCCGAGACCGCCTACCTGCGCCTGAGTGAATTGTTCGCCCCGGGCCCCGTGGTCTACGGCCCGCTCGCGGCGACGCTGACGGATGCGACGGCGTCGGCCCAGGCGGCGTTCGCAGGGATGGCCGCGGCAAGGGGCTGGACGGGCGCGCCCCGTCCCGTTTCGGCGGACGACCTCTGGCCCGAACGGGTCATGGGCGGTGACGATTCGGCCCGCCGTGCACTGGTGTCCAACATTTACCGTCCCCTGATGGCGGCGTCCAACGGACTTATTGAAACGCTCAACAGCTACCTGCAGCTGGGGCATTCCCTGGAGGCGGCGGCCCGGGACCTGTTTGTCCATTCAAACACGGTCCGCTACCGGCTCCGGCGGGTCTGCGACGTCACGGGGTGGGACCCGTTGATCCCGCGTGAGGCGTTTGTGCTGCAGACGGCCTTGGTGGTGGGCCGGCTGGCCGTGGCGCCCAAGCAGCCGCAGGAGCGCCAGGCCGCGCGGGGCTGACGCCCTCCGTTGGCGGCCCGGGTATTGTAGACTTCCTACAAATCATCCCCTTGAGCTTGGTGCACGCAAACACCGTGTAAACACCGTCAAGTTTGGAAAGCTGGTAATTGTGCTTGCAATAGTCTGCCCTGGTCAGGGTTCCCAAACGCCCGGCTTCCTTTCGCCCTGGCTCGAACGCCCGGGCGTCGAGGAAAAACTGGCGTCTCTCAGCGAGGCGGCGGGCATCGACCTGATCGCCCACGGCACCACCTCCGACGCCGAGACCATCAAGGACACAGCCGTCGCGCAGCCCTTGATCGTGGCCGCCGGGCTGGTCGCCGCCGAGGCCCTGCTGGACGTCCCGTTGGAGTCCCTGCCGGTGGTGGTCGCCGGGCACTCCGTCGGTGAAATCACGGCGGCCGCCCTGACGGGAACCCTGTCCAGCGCGGACGCCATGGCGTTTGTGCGTGAACGCGCCAACAAGATGGCCGAGGCCTCCGCTGCCGCCCCCACCGGCATGGCCGCCGTGGTGGGCGGCGATCCGGAGGAGGTCCTGGCCGCCATTGCCGCCGCCGGATTGGCCCCGGCCAACATGAACTCCACAGGCCAGACCGTTGCCGCCGGCACGCTGGAGCAGATCGCGGCCCTCGTGGCGGCACCGCCGGCCAAGGCCCGCGTCATCCCGCTCCAGGTCGCCGGCGCTTTCCACACCCACCACATGGCGCCGGCCGTCGCGGCACTGCGGGCCCTCGCCCCGTCGCTCACGCCCCACGCACCCAAGGTGCCGTTGCTCTCCAACTACGACGGCGCCGTCGTCCGTTCCGGAGACGCGGCCCTGCAGTCCCTCATCGCCCAGGTGTCGCGGCCGGTCCGCTGGGACCTGTGCATGGACACCATGTCCGCGGTGGGCGTGACGGGCTTGATCGAACTGACGCCGGCCGGGACCCTGACGGGCCTGGCCAAGCGGGGCATGAGCGGTGTTGCTACCGTTGCACTGAAGACACCGGACGATCTGGAAGCCGCCAAGCAGCTGCTGTCCGGGCACGCGCAGCACGAAGAGGACCACAAGTGAGCACACCCACGCTGAAACAAAACACCGCCCGCAACGGGGCCCGCATCCTGGGCATCGGCGCCTTCCGCCCCGACCTGATCGTCACCAACGACGACGTCTGCCAGTGGATCGATTCCTCCGACGAGTGGATCCGCCAGCGCACCGGCATCATCACGCGGCACCGCGCGCCCCGCGACGTATCCGTCGTCGACATGGCCGTCGGGGCGGGCGCCGAGGCCATCAGGAACGCCGGGATCGAACCGTCGCAGATCGGCACCGTGCTCGTCTCGACGGTCACGCACCCGTACGCGACGCCGTCGGCCGCGGCACTGATCGCGGACAGGCTCGGCGCCACCCCGGCCCCCGCCTACGACATCTCCGCGGCGTGCGCCGGCTACTGCTACGCCGTGGCCCAGGCCGACGCCCTGGTGCGCTCCGGCACCGCCGAATATGTGCTGGTCATCGGTGTGGAGAAGCTGTCCGACGTCATCGACAACCACGAGCGCACCATCTCCTTCCTGCTCGGGGACGGCGCCGGCGCGGTCGTGATCGGCCCGTCCGACGAGCCCGGCATCAGCCCCAGCGTCTGGGGTTCGGACGGCGGCAAGTGGGACGCCATCGGCATGACGCATTCCCTGATCGAGGTCCGGGACTTCAGCGACCACGCCATGAAGGCCGACGACATTGAATCGGCCGCGGCCGACGAAGCCCACGCAACCCTGTGGCCCACCCTGCGCCAGGACGGCCAGACAGTGTTCCGCTGGGCCGTATGGGAAATGGCGAAGATGGCCAAGAAGGCCCTGGACGACGCCGGCATCACCCCCGCCGACCTCGGCGCCTTCGTCCCCCACCAGGCCAACATGCGCATCATCGACGAACTTGCCAAGCAGCTCCAATTGCCCGAGCACGTCATCATCGGCCGGGACATTGCCGACGCCGGCAACACCTCCGCGGCCTCCATTCCGCTGGCAACGCACCGCCTGCTGGCGGAGAATCCGGAGCTTTCCGGTAAACTCTCGCTTCAGATCGGCTTTGGTGCCGGCCTGGTGTTCGGCGCCCAAGTGGTCCGCCTCCCCTAGCTTCAGATAGCAAGGCAAGCCGCAAACGTGGTTTGATCAACACTGCCTGAAAAGATCAAAGTCCTTGATCACAGCAAAAACAACAAAAGAAGGAGCCGTCAATGGCTAGCAACGAAGAAATCCTGGCCGGCTTGGCTGAAATCGTCAACGAAGAGACCGGCCTGGCCCCCGAGGCTGTTGAGCTGGACAAGTCCTTCACGGATGACCTGGACATCGACTCGATCTCCATGATGACCATCGTGGTCAACGCTGAAGAGAAGTTTGACGTCAAGATCCCCGACGAAGAAGTCAAGAACCTCAAGACCGTCGGTGACGCAGTCAGCTTCATCGCCGGCGCACAGGCGTAACTTCTCGCCCTTGCTGCCCTCATCCGCAACTGCGACACGGGGCATTCGTGGGTGGCTGGCACATCGCGTGCCGGCCACCCACAGCAGTAACTGAGTCTGTCCTGTACATTTTTGTTCATTTTTAGAGAGTTGAACCATGGCCCGCAAAGTAGTCATCACTGGACTCGGAGCAACCACGCCGATCGGCGGCGACGTCCCCACCACGTGGAGGAACGCGCTGAAGGGTGTTTCCGGCGCCCACACCCTGACCGACGAGTGGGTGGAAAAGTACGACATCCCGGTGCACTTCGCCGCCAGGGTCACGACTCCCGCCTCCGAGACCCTCAGCCGCGTGGAAGCCAAGCGCATGGATCCGTCCACCCAGTTTGCCGTGGTGGCGGCACGCGAGGCGTGGAAGGATTCCGGCCTGGAGGAGGTCGACCACGACCGCCTGGCCGTGGCCTTCGCCACCGGGATCGGCGGGGTGTGGACGCTGCTCGACGCCTGGGACACCCTCCGGGAGAAGGGCCCGCGCCGGGTGCTGCCCATGACTGTCCCGATGCTGATGCCCAACGGCCCCGCCGCGGCAGTCAGCCTCGACCTTGGCGCCCGTGCCGGTGCGCACACGCCCGTCTCCGCCTGCGCCTCGGGCACTGAAGCAATGGACCTGGGCCTGGAGCTGATCCGCTCCGGCAAGGCCGACATCGTGGTGGCCGGCGGCGCCGAAGCCGCGATCCACCCGCTGCCCATGGCCGCCTTCGCCGCCATGCAGGCGCTCTCCAAGCGCAACGACGACCCCGAGCACGCTTCACGGCCCTACGACGTCAACCGTGACGGCTTCGTCATGGGCGAAGGCGCCGGGGCGCTGGTGCTCGAGGCCGAGGAGCACGCGCTGGCCCGCGGCGCCCGCATCTACGGCGAACTGGCCGGCACCTCCGTGACCGCCGACGCCTACCACATCACCGCGCCGGACCCGGAAGGCCTTGGCGCCACCCGCGCCCTGAAGGCCGCGCTGTTCGACGCCCGCGCCCAGGCCGAAGACGTGGTCCACGTCAACGCCCATGCCACGTCCACCCCGGTGGGCGACCGGCCCGAGTACACCGCACTGCGCGCCGCCCTGGGCGACCACGTGGACAACGTGTGCGTCTCCGCCACGAAGTCGCAGACGGGGCACCTGCTGGGTGCTTCAGGCGCCGTTGAGTCCGTGCTGACGGTCCTGGCGGTCTATCACCGCCTGGCGCCCGTCACCATCAACCTGGAAAACCAGGACCCCGAAATTCCGCTGGACATTGTCACGGGCACCCCGCGCGGACTGCCCGAGGGCCAGGTGGTGGCCCTGAACAACTCATTCGGCTTTGGCGGCCACAACGCCGTTGTTGCCATCCGCAGCACCGGCCCGAAGGTTGACATGGTCTAGCCTTCCCGGCGGGACTGACGTTTCCCGGCTGTAGTGAAGCACGACGGCGGCGCCCACGTTTTAACGTGGGCGCCGCCTTCTCGTTGAGGTTCGAGATCACGACCTCCCACGCCGCTGAGGTTCGAGATCACGACCGATCCATCTCGGTTCTCATCCGACGGAGAGGTCGTTATCTCGAACCTCAACAGTTGAAGAAGTGGTTATCTCGAATCTCGAAGGGGGTTCATCCGACGTGGTGGAGCCAGCGCACCGGGGCGCCTGCTGCCGCGTGGCGGAACGGTTCCAGCTCCTCATCCCAGGCCTCGCCGAGTGCCAGAGACAGCTCCTGATAGACGGCGGCGGGTTCGCCCTTACCTGCCTCATAGGCGTAACGGATGCGGTCCTCGGACACCATGATGTTGCCGTGGACATCGGTGACGGCATGGAAGATGCCCAATTCCGGCGTGTGCGACCATCGTGAGCCGTCGCAGCCGGCGCTGGGTTCCTCCGTGACTTCGTAGCGCACATTGGCCCAGCCGCGAAGCGCCGAGGCCAGACGCGCCCCCGTGCCGGCGGGACCGTGCCATACATACTCCGTGCGCATGACATTGGGCGCCGCGGGCTGTGGCGTCCACTGCAAACCCGTGCGCTGGTCCATCACTCCGGCGATGGATGATTCGATATGTGGGCACATGACAGCCGGGGCTGAGTGCACAAACAAGACACCGCGCGTCGATACGACGTTCATTCCATCCTCCATTGCAGTAGGTGCGTCTTCCCCAACGACCTTCAACCGGATGGAACATGTTGTTGCGCGGAGCCGGATGTGCCCGACCCTGGATTGCCAAAAGCCTTATGCGGCCACCATGGCTTGTGGCGGCGGATCGCCGTCAGCCCCATGGTTCCTTCTCATTGTGCCGTAGCGGCGCCGATTGCGCCACCACAGGTCATAAAAGTGTCGCACATGGCCGCTGCGAGTATGCCGCCGGCCCGGCTCAGGCCCTCGGATGCGCCTGCCGGTAGCCGTCGCGGAGGCGCTCGACCGAAACGTGCGTGTACAGCTGCGTGGTCGCCAGCGAGCTGTGGCCCAGGATCTCCTGTACCGCCCGCAGGTCCGCGCCCCCGTCCAGCAGGTGGGTGGCCGCCGAATGCCGCAGCGTGTGCGGCCCGGTGGCGGAAGTGTCGCCCAACGCGCCAAAGACGTGTTCGACGACGGTGCGCACCGTGCGCTGGTCGATCCGGCCTCCGCGCTTGCCCAGGAAGAGCGCAGGGCCGCTGCGTTCCGTGGCCAGCCCCGGCCGGCCGGCCGCCACCCACCGCTCGACGGCGTCCGCCGCCGGCAGCCCGTAGGGGACCACGCGCTCCTTGTTGCCCTTGCCGAGGACGCGGAGGGTCCGCCGTTCCCGGTTGAGGTCGTCGACGTCCGCGCCGGCGAGTTCGCCGACGCGGATGCCCGTGGCGTACAGCAGCTCCACCATGGCATGGTCTCGGAGGGCAACGGCATCTCCGCCCGCCGCTGCATCCTGCAGGGCAGCCATGAGCCGCTGGATTTGCTGCTGCTGCAAAACTGCCGGGAGCGCGTGGTCTTGTTTGGGCGCCTTCAGACGAAGCGCCGGGTCCTTCTCCACGAGCTCCTCGCGGAGAGCCCAAGCCGTGAAACTGCGGGCCGCTGCCGCACGGCGGGCCAGCGTGGAGCGTGATGATCCGGCTGCGCTTTGCTCGCCCAGCCATCGGCGAAGCAGCGCCAGTTCAAGTCCGCCAAGGCTGGTGACGCCCTCTGCCACAGCGTGGATGAGCAGGGAGTCCACGTCGCCGCGGTAGGCCCGGACAGTGTGCGCAGACCTCCCGCGTTCCGCCACGAGGTAGCGTTCAAAGCCGTCGGCTGCCCGGGCCAGCGGTTCAGGCAGGCGGGTGCGTTCGTCATGGTCCACAACCCCACTGTGCGCTGTCTGCGCCGTCCCGGCAAGCTGACCCGCCGGTGCCACGCGGACTGGACCAAGGCGTCGCCGTTCCGTTCAGTCCACGGAGACGCAGTTCAGCCCAGCCCGGCCCCCGCGTCGCGGTCCGCCCCAGCCGTCTGCATCCGTTCAGGTCAGGCCAGGGCGTCGCGGAACGCCTGCGCCATGGCCGGCGAAAAGGCCACGAGAACAACCGAGGCCGGCAGTTCCGGCCCGCCGCGGCCTGCGGTGCGGCGTTCGACGTCGGAGAAGCCGGCCGCTGCCGCTGCCGCCACATCCTGCGTGGACCAGCCAAACACTCCCCCGCCGATCGCAGGGAAAGCAACGGACCGGGCGCCGATCTCCGCGGCCACCTCACAACACCGCGAGAAGCACAGCTCCAGCAGGCGCCTGTCCACCTGGCCCGCGTGTCGGTTGGGCCCCACCGTGTGGATCACCCAACGGGCCGGAAGCCGCCCGGCCCCCGTGGCGACGGCTTCCCCGGCGGGCAGCCCTTCCGGATAGCGTGTACGTCGCAGTTCCCGGCACTCGGCCAGGAGTTCGGACCCGGCTGCGCGATGGATGGCGCCATCCACGCCGCCTCCCCCAAGAAGCCCGGAATTGGCCGCGTTGACCACGGCATCCACTTCCAGCGTGGTGATGTCCGCCTGCACAACCGTGATGTCCATGGCGCCCACGTTATCAAGTCCGCGTTGGCCGCCGGCCAGCCATGTCTTAGCTGCCACGTTTCCAGCCGCCGCCCTGCCTCTGGGCCAGCCCGAGCAGTTCCAACCGTCCCAGCCCGGCCAGCACCGATTCGGTCCCCAGGCCGGCCACCACGCTGAGCTTATCCGCCGTGGTGGCCGAGCGGAGCGGGAGCGCGTCCAGAAGGAGGAGGTCTTCAACACCGAGTCCGTCATGCAGGGCCGCTGTCCCTTCCTGTTCGGGCGCCAGGTTGGCGCCGGCCGCTCCCGCCAGCTCGGCGATGTCCGCCGCGTCCGTGACACAGACGGCGGCCCCTTCCCGCAGCAGGCGGTGGCAGCCTGCCGAATTTGCCGAATAGACCGACCCGGGGACGGCGCCGACGGAGCGGCTCAACCCCTCGGCGTGGTGTGCGGTGTTGAGTGCCCCGGACCGCCACCTCGCTTCCACCACCACTGTCACCTCGCACAGCGCGGCGATGAGCCGGTTGCGCTGCAGAAAGCGGTATCGGGTGGGGTTGGTGCCCGGCGGAACCTCCGCGATGACGCACCCTTGCTCGGTGACGGTGCGCAGCAGGTCCTCGTTGCCAGAGGGGTAGAACCTGTCCACGCCCCCGGCCATGACGGCCAGCGTCGGCGGCTGTGCCATGCTGGCGGACGCGGCACCTTCCAATGCTGGCACGCCCCAATAGCCCGGGTCCTGTCGCGCGGCGGCGAGGGCACCGCGGTGCGCATTGGCATCGATCCCGTACGCACCGCCGCTGACCACGGTAAAGCCGCGCTGGACGAGGGTCGATGCCATCTCGCCCGTGACGTTGGCGCCATAGCTGGTGCTGTCCCGCGAGCCGACCAAAGCAATGCACCGTTCCTGGCCAGGTATGCGCAGCACGCGTCCGCGCATCCAGAGGGCAATGGGCTCGGTCAGTTGCAGGTCGGCCAGGGCGCGCGGCCATCCGGGATCTTCGGGAATTAGCAAGCCGCCGCCGTACCGTTCCAGCATCCGCAGGTCGCGCTCAGGGGCAAGGTCGCCGACCCGCGGCCGCCACCGTCCCAAGGCATCAGCCAGGCCCGGCCATCGGCCGGTGCCCGTCTCAGCCAGCACCGCCGTCATTTCCTGTTCCAGCACGGCGCTTGACTCCGCGCCGCTGCGGATGAACGCCAGCGCGTCCACCGGGCCCGCGACCGCGATCAGTGCCAGCCCGGCCAAGTCCGATGGTTCCATGAGGCGGGTCAGGGCCGCCCGCGCCAATCGGAGGTCGGCGTTGCCCGCCGCGGGCATGGCGGAGTCCACAGTGTTGCCGTTCATTGTCCTTCTCCTCGTTGTCGCAATGTCAGTGCCAGGCCCACGTCCTCGGCGCCGGGCCGGTCCCGCCCTCGCAGGTCGGCCACAGTCCAGGCCAGGCGCAGCACCCGGTCATAGCCCCGGGCCGTCAGTGATCCCAGACCCATGGCCCGGTCCAGCAGTGCCGTATCCGCCGGGGGCAGGCGCAGGGGCCCGCGCAGGATCCTGCCGGTGAGGTCGGCGTTGTGGACCAGTCCGAATGGACGCAGCCTCTCGCGGGCGGTGTCCCTGGCCACCTGCACCCTTGCCGCCACCTGGACCGTGCCTTCGCGCGGCTCGGAATCGGACAGCTGGGCCAGCTGCACGCGGTTTACCTGCAACTGGATGTCCACTCGGTCCAGCAACGGACCGGAGAGCCGGCCAAAGTAGCGGCGCCGTGCCATGGGCGTGCATTCACAGCTGATGCCCTTGCCGGCAGCCTTCCCGCAGGGGCAGGGGTTCGCGGCCAGGACCAGCTGGAAGCGTGCCGGGTATGCCGCTGTTCCCGCCGAGCGGTGCAGCACCAGTTCGCCGCTCTCCAACGGCTGGCGGAGGGCATCCAGGACGCGTTTGTCGAATTCGGGTGCCTCGTCCAGGAAAAGCACCCCCCGATGTGCTCGGGATGCAGCCCCGGGCCGGGGAATGCCGGTGCCGCCGCCAATGATCGACGCCGTGCTTGCGGAGTGGTGCGGGCGCTCGTAGGGCGGGCGCCGGATCAGGCCGTTGACGCCGCGGCGCACGTGGTCCAGGGAATGGATGGCCGTCACTTCCAGCGCCTCGTCGTCGCTAAGCGGGGGCAGCAGACCCGGAAGGCGTTCGGCCAGCATTGTCTTCCCGGATCCCGGAGGGCCCACCATCATCAGGTGGTGCCCGCCGGCAGCCGCGATCTCCAGGGCCAGCCGGGCCTCCCCCTGGCCCGCCACCTCCGAAAGGTCCGGCGGGCCCTGCCTCGCGGCCGCGGCGTCTTCACGCAGCGGAGCGGCTGCCGTGCCGGCGCCCTGCGTCACGGCGAACACCAACGTTTCGGGATCGGCTTCGAAGTCGGCGGCAACCTGGGCCAGCGAGCCGTAGCCGCGCACCTTGGCGCCCGCGACAAGCTCCGCCTCCGCGAGGTTCGATTCGGCCACCACGAATTCCCGCCGCCCGGCCCGCATGGCGGCCAGGACGGCGGGCAGCACGCCGCGGACAGGGCGCAGCCGCCCGTCCAGTCCAAGTTCAGCGATGAAGACCGTCCCCCCTGTCCGGCGCACGTCTCCGGCGGCTTCCAGCGCGGCCATGACGATGGCCAGGTCAAAGCCGGAGCCCTTCTTGGGCAGTGACGCGGGGACCAGGTTGACCGTGATCTTGCGCCGGCTCAGGGGTATGCCGGAGTTCTGGGCGGCCGAGCGGATGCGTTCCCGTGCCTCATTCAATGCGGCGTCCGGAAGACCCAGCAGGACAAAGCTGGGGAGGGTCTGGCCAATGTCGGCTTCGACCTCGATGACGTGGCCGTTGAGGCCCATCAGGGCCACCGCCAGAGCCCTTCCCATCCCCATTCAGCCCACACCCTTGAGGTGGTCGATGCTGGGGGCCGAGCGGCCGTCCATGATGATGCCCACAGCGTCGATGCGCAGCCGGCCCATGACGTGCCGGTGTTCCCGTGCCCACAGGACGGCCAGGGTCCGCAGCCGGCGCAGCTTGGCCGGTGTCACTGCCTCCAGGGGGTCGCCGTAGCGCCTCGACTGCCGCGTCTTGACCTCGACAATCACCAGCTCCGACCCGTCAAGGGCCACCAGGTCGATCTCCCCGGACGGGCAGCGCCAATTGCTGTCGATGACCCGGAATCCCCGGTCCTCGAGGTAGTCCGCCGCGACCATTTCACCGGTCTGGCCCAACGCATCCTTTGCTTTCATGGCAACCTCCACTGCCAGCGTGGCGGAGAATTCCACGCCGGGGCAGGGGGGTTGGGCTAAATGTGGACGGCTCGCACCCGGGCATGCCTTGTGGAGGAACAAAGGCGGGGACGACGGCGGAACGTGCGTCCCGCCGTCGTCCCCGCCGTGTGCGGTGGCACCGTCAGTTCAGCCCGCGTCAGCCCTGGTGCCGACAGCGGCGACGGAGTGCTCAGCCCAGCGGTCCCAGCTGGCCGTCCTTGGGGACTTGGAGGTCGTCCGTCTTGATCAGTTCCTCCACGTTGACGTCCTTGAAGGTGATGACACGGACGTTTTTGACGAACCGGGCTGTGCGGTAGACGTCCCACACCCAAGCGTCCTGAAGGGTCAGGTCGAAGTAGACCTCGCCGTCGGCGGAGCGCGCCTGCAGGTCGACGTGGTTGGCCAGATAGAAGCGGCGTTCGGTCTCCACGACGTAGCTGAAGAGGTTCACCACGTCCCGGTATTCGCGGTAGAGCTGCAGCTCCATGTCGGTTTCGTAGTTTTCCAGGTCCTCAGCGCTCATGGTTCCATCATCCATCACTTGGGGCACTGCCGACGAACGGGGCCGTACGCCGGCGGCGAAACGCTAGGTGAGGCGCCAGGTCCTGCGGTGGAAGTCCGTGGCGCCGTGGCCGGCAATCGCGGCCCGGTGCCCGGCCGTGGCGTAGCCCTTGTTGCCGTCCCAGCCGAACTGCGGGAATTGCTGCGCGAGCTCCACCATCATGGCGTCGCGTTCCACTTTCGCCAGGACGCTGGCGGCGGCGACGGACAGGCACGTCATGTCCGCCTTGATGCGGGTACGCACCATCATGGCCGCGCCCGGGGCGGGCTCGACGGCGGGTCCGGCGGCGGGTCCGGCAAACAGGATCTCCGGCTGCACGGGCACGGAGAGCCAGTCGTGGTTGCCGTCCAGGATGACGTAGCCCGGCAGCAGTTCGGCGGACACCGCGGCCAGGGCGCGCGTCCCCGCCAATCGCAGGGCGGCCATAAGGCCGACGGCGTCGATCTCCGCCGCGGACGCGTGTCCGACGGCATACGCCTGTGCCCACTCCTGGATCGCCGGGACCAGGGCCTGGCGCACCGGTCCGCGCAGCAGCTTGCTGTCCTTGACCCCGGGCAGTTCGGCGGCGGTGGCGGCATCGATGACCACCACCCCGACGCTGACCGGGCCGGCCAGCGCGCCCCTGCCTACCTCGTCGCAGCCCGCCACCAGCGTGTAGCCCTGGGCCGCCAGCTCGCGTTCCCACTCCAGGGTGGGCGGCAGGGCTGCCACTACTTTCCCGTGGGGACGACGCCCGACGACGTCCCTTGGCTGACGCTGGACGGCTTCGGCACGTTGGCGAAGACGTTGGGATAGTTCCCCAGAATCCCCATGTGGTTCAGCGGCCAGGCAATCACGATGGCACGGCCCTCCACGTCGGAAATCGGCACAAATCCGGTGCCGCTCAGGGCTTGGTGCGCGCGCGAGTCCTCGGAGTTGTTCCGGTGGTCGCCCATGACCCAGAGATGCCCCGCGGGGACCGTCACGTCGAAGGTGGTGTCCGACGGCGAGGCCCCCGGGAACAGGTACGGCTCCGTGATGGCCGCGCCGTTGATGGTCAGCTTTCCAGCAGCGTCGCAGCACTTCACATGGTCCCCCGGAAGGCCGATGACGCGCTTGACCAGGTGCTGCTGCGAGCTGTCGGGCGCCAGCCCCAGGAACGTGGCGACGTCGCCCACCCATGTAAACGGTCCGGTCTGCGGCTGTTCCGGAGGAAGCCAGCCCTGGGTGTCCTTAAAGACGACGACGTCCCCCCGTTCGAGTGCGAACGGCTTGGGCACCAGCAGGTTCACAAATATCCTGTCGTCAATGCGCAGGGTGTTTTCCATCGAGCCGGAAGGAATGTAGAAGGCCCTGAACAGGAACGTCTTGATCAGGAAGGACAGCACCAAGGCGATGGCCAGAATGGTGACGATCTCCTTGCCCCAGGACCAGGCCCTGTTGCCGAAGCGCTCCATCGCGGTGGCCTCGGGCGCATGTGCGCCGTGTGCGGCATGGGTGCCGTGGTGGGCGCTGCCGCCCGGGGCACCGCCGTCGCCCGGGACGCCCGGGGCACCGCCGTCGCCCGGGTGGGACTGGCCGGGATCGCCGGGCACTTTGTGCTCCATGGGAGTGGTTCCTTAAGTTGGGTTCAACAGTTCAGTTCAGCAGGCGGTGGGACGGGCCACGTCAGGGGGCGTCGCGCGGCAACAGGTGGATCCGCCCCAGCGGCCAGACCGTGGCCCACGGCCGCCCGATCACCTTGCTGGTCGAGATGAGGCCGCCGCCGGGCATCCCGAGCAGTGACCGGGAGTCCGCGGAGATGCTCCGGTGGTCGCCCATGAGCCACAATTTACCCTGCGGAACGGTGACGTCGAACTTCAACGCGCTGGGTTCATCGCCGGGGTACAGGTAATTCTCGGTGACCGGGACCCCGTTGACCTCGAGCCGTCCGGAGGCGGTGCAGCACTTGACGGTGTCCCCGGCCACGCCCAGCACCCGCTTGACGTAAATGTTGTTGTTCGGGACCAGGCCCAGCCACTGCCCGGCGGCAACGGCTGCCTCCGCGAGAGGATCGTTGCCGGACTGCAGCGGGGTGAACGATCCACGGCCGTCAAAGACCACCACGTCGCCGCGCTTGATGGACGCCAGCGCAAAATCGGTGCGCGAAACCAGCACGCGGTCCCCGGTCAGCAGCAGCGGTTCCATGGACGCGGACGGGATGTAATACACGTCCACCCACACATTGCGCACCACCGCCGTCAGCAGGAAAAGCACCACGACGGCCACAACAACAAAACGCCAGCCCAGTTTCCTGGACTGGCGTTTCGCTTGGATCAAAGCGCGGATCCCTTACTTGGCGGGAACGGCGTCGCGCTTTTCCTTGATCTTGGCAGCCTTGCCGCGCAGGTTGCGCATGTAGTACAGCTTGGCGCGGCGGACGTCACCCTTGGTGACAACCTCGATCTTGTCGATGACCGGGGAGTGCACCGGGAAGGTACGCTCCACGCCGACACCGAAGGAGACCTTGCGGACCGTGAAGGTTTCGCGGACGCCGTCGCCCTGGCGGCCAAGGACGAAGCCCTTGAACACCTGGACACGCGAGCGGGAACCTTCAATGATGTTCACGTGAACGTTGAGGGTGTCGCCGGCACGGAAGGCGGGGATGTCGCTGCGCAGGCTGGCTGCGTCAACAGAATCGAGAATCTGCATTTTTCACTCCAGGCAGACGCCACAGGTCATCTGCTTTGTGTCACGCCCCCATGGACGGCGCGGGGCCAGTCATGGAAAGCGAAAGATTTTAGCCCGGGGTATCAAGGATGAATCCCGGCGTGCCGCCCTGTTGACGAACGCTCCCCCTGTGGCAGGAACGCGCCCAGTAGGCACTTCCCCCATTTTGCCACACCGTGCGGGGCAACAACTAATTGTCCGGCAGCAGGATGTCGGCGGCACGACGCCGGGTCCCGGCCCGGGGCGCGGGCGCGGCCCCGCCGTGGCTCATCCCTTCACGGCCCCCTCAGTGGCGTTCATGATCCGTCGCTGGAAGATGAAGAACATGACGGCGACCGGAATGGTCATCAGCGCGGCGGCGGCAAGCTTGAGCGGATACTGGGTGGGCCCTCCCAGCTGTCCGCTGGCCAGCGAGGCCACCCCCTTCGTCAGGGTGGTCAGAGCCGGCGACTGGGTGGAGACGATGAAGTGTGAGAGCTCGTTCCACGACCCTTGGAAGGAGAGGATGATGATGGTCATCAGGGCCGGCCGGGACATGGGCAGGACGATGGACCAGAACACCCGGAACGTGCCGGCCCCGTCGATCCGGGCCTGCTCCTCGACGCTGATCGGGACCGATTCAAAGAAGTTCTTCATGATGAACACGCCGGCCGCGTCGGTGAGGAGGGGCACGATCATCCCGGTGTATGAGTCGTAGATGCCGACCTGGTTGAGCACCAGGAACTTGGGGATGAGCAGGACGACGCCGGGCACGCTCATCACGGCGATGAGACCGGCGTAGATGGCGCCCCTGCCACGGAAGTGCAGGCGGGCCAGGGCGTAGCCGGCGAGCGAGTCGAAGAACACGCGGCCAAGGGTGACGCAGACGGTGACGATTGCGGAGTTCTTGAACCAGACGGGGAAGTCCGAGTGGGCGAACAGCCCCCGGTAGGCCGCCGTCGTCCACACCTGCGGCACCAGTGAAACCGGGCTCTGCGCCGCTTCCGTCTCCGATTTGAACGACGTCGCCACCTGCACGAGGAACGGGAAGATGTAGATGACGGCCAGGGCGATGAGGACGGCGTAAAGCACGGACGTGGCGGCCACGGTGCCGTTGCGGTCCCGGCGGCGCACGGGGTGCTGTTTCGTGCCGGCTGTGTCTGTTGACCGGGTGATGCTCATCGGCGTTCTCCGTCCGGCGTCGGTGGTGGCCCCGCGGCCGCGGCGCCGGCCGGGACGCCGCTGCTGCCTGTTCCCACGGACAGGTAGGGCCGCATCTTGCGCCGGGAGACCTTGCGTTCGCGCAGCACCCAGCGTTGGAAGAGCGTGAAGAACACGATGATCACGAACAGGATGAATGCGATCGCGGCGCCTTGCCCCCAGCCCTGGTCCTGGAAGGCGGCCTGATAGGACAGGTAGGCCGGGGTGAGCGTCGTCTTGTCAGGGGCGCCCTGGGTGCCGGTGTAGATCTGGTCGAAGACCTGCCAACAGCCGATCAGGCCAAGGGTGAGCACGGTGAACAGGGTGGGGCGCAGCTGCGGCAGGGTCACCTGCCAAAAGCGCTGCCAGCCGTTGGCGCCGTCGACCATGGCCGCCTCGGTGACGTCGCGGTCGAGGTTTTGCAGCGCGGCGATGAACAACAGCATGAAGGTTCCGCTGGTGGTGAAGATCCCCATGATGATGTAGGCGCTCATAGCCACCGACGGCCCGGCCAGCCAGTCCCACCACGAGATCCCGAGGAACGTGCCGCCGGTGAGGAAGGCGGGCCCGTTCTGCACGCCAAACACGCCGAGGAGGTCGTGCAGGATGCCGCTGGGTTCGTTGAACCAGTTCGGCCCGGTGATGCCGATGTAGGAGAGCAGCTTGTTGACGCTGCCGGTGGAGCTGAACAGGAACAGCCATAGGACGGTGATGGCCACGGAGCTCGTGACGGAGGGGAAGTAGAACGCCGTGCGGAAGAAGCCGCGGCCGCGCAGGACGGCCCGGTTGACCAGCACGGCGAGGAAGAGGGACAGCGCCGTCTGCAAGGGCACCACGAGCACCACGTACCAGGCGTTGTTGCGCAGGGAGGTGCCGAAGTCCTGCTCCGCCAGCCCGCCGCCGGCGAGCAGCTTGGAGTAGTTGTCGAAGCCGATGAAGTGCACACCGGCCGAGAACGGGCTGCCGCGGCCGCCCCAGTCGGAGAAGCTCACCCACAGTGCCATCAGGACGGGGATCACCAGGAACAGGCCGAGCAGGAAGAGCACCGGGCCGGTGAACAGCCACCCGGAGGCGGTCTCGTGGCCGTGGATACCCGAGCGGGACCGCACGGCGTTGGCGGACACGGCTACTTCAGCAGGGCCTGGAGGTTTTTCTGTGTCTCATCCAGGAGTGTCTTTGGATCGCTCTTGGCCAGGCTTCCCAGCTTTGAATCGAGGTCGCTGACGACGGCGGCGGAACCCTTGGCTGCCGGCACGCCCTGGGCGTAGGCAGCGGCTTCGAGGAATGGGGCGAGCTGCGGATACTCCTGCTTCCAGGAGTCCGCCGCGGACTGGATGGAGGGCATGACCCCGAACGCCTTCGCGAAGCCGAGCTGGTCGCTCTTGGTGGTCAGCTGCTCCACCAGCTTCAGCGCGGCTGCCTGGTTGGGGCTGTCGGCCGCAATGCCCCAGCAGTTCGTGAACTCCAGCGTGCCCTGCCCCTTCGGGCCGGACGGCAGCGGGATGACCTTGTACTTGATGTTCGGGTAGTCGGACTGCATGCCGCCGGTGATCCAGTTGCCTTCAATCGTCATCGCTGTCAGGCCCTTGCCGAGCGCCTCGCCGCCCCAGCTGGCGCCGACGTCCGCAGCGAACTTCATGGCGCCGTCGTTCAGGAGCTTCTTGGCGTACGTGAGCGCCTGGACGTTCGCTGCGCTGTTCGCGGTGGCCTGCGTGCTGTCGGCGTTCATGAGGTTCCCGCCGGCCTCGACCATGAACGCCCCGAGCCGTTCATACTGGCCGCTGACAACCAGGCCGGTCTGCTTGCCGGTGGTCAGCTTCTTGCTGACGGCCTCCAGCTGGTCCCAGGTCTTTGGATAGTCGGAGTCGGTGAGCCCGGCGGCCTTCCACATGTCGGTGTTGATGACCAGCTGCAGGGTGGAGAAATCCTTGGGCGCGCAATAGAGCTTGTTGTTGTAGGTGAACGACTTCACCAGCGTGGGATAAAAGTCGGAGGTGTCCTTCAGCTGGTCGCCGTAGGCCAAAAGCGAGCCGTTGGCGGCGTACCCGGCGAGCGAGCCGGTGGAGAGGTAGAAGACGTCGGCAGGCTTTTTGGCGGCAAACCCCTGAGCCAGCTGCTGGTCAAGGTTGCTGGCCGCGATCACCGTGGCCTTCGTTCCGGATGACTTGGACCAGTCGGCCACGGCGCTCTTCACCGCATTGGTTTCGGCGTTGCCGCTGGAACCGATCATGACCGTCAGGGCGGACGACGACGAGGTCAGGCCGCCTCCTCCCCCTGCCGCCCCGGAGCCTGTCGAGGCCGCGTTTCCGCCGAAGCCCGAGCCGCAGGCACTCAATGCCAGCACCGTGCCGAACGCGGCGGCCCCGCTGAGGACCCGGACGGCTAAGTCTTTTTGCATGGTGCTCTCCCCAGCGTTCCGCGGCGTCTGCCGCATCGGTCGGACCGATGGCTCCTGCGCCCCATGCTGCATCCTGCCGGCACGACTGCCACGGATTGACCGCTCCAATGTTGCCCTCAACGTAGGCCTGCGGCGGGAAGCTGTCAAGGGGGGCCGCTGGCAGCTGCGGAGGGACTCCTTACTCCCCGGTCCGGCGCACCGCCCTGCCCTGTTCGACGGCGTACCCGAGTTCCCAGAGCACGTTGCGTTCGGTCTTGCTGAAGTTGGAGACGTCCAGCTTGTCCAGCAGGTCGGGGCGGCGGGCGGCCGTGCGGCGCAGCTGGTTTTCCCTGCGGAACTTGGCGATCTTGCCGTGGTTGCCGCTGAGCAGCACCTCGGGGACGTCCCGGCCGCGCCAACTTGAAGGCTTCGTGTAGACGGGGTATTCCAGCAGTCCGTCGGAATGCGATTCTTCAACGAGCGATTCGGGGTTCCCCACGACGCCCGGGATGAGGCGGCCGATGGCCTCCACCATGGCCAGCACGGCGACTTCGCCGCCGTTCAGGACGTAGTCGCCGAGGCTGACGGGCCGGACGGTGTACCTGTCGGTGGCCCATTCCAGGACGCGTTCGTCAATGCCTTCGTAGCGGCCGCACGCGAACACGAGATGCTCCTCCTCGGCCAGCTCGTAGGCGAGGGCCTGGTTGAACACCTCGCCCGCGGGCGACGGGACGATCAGGGTGGGCCGCGCGCCCTCGGACGCGGGGCTGGAGGCGGCGATGTCTTCCAGGGCCTGCGCCCACGGCTCGGGCTTCATGACCATGCCGGCTCCGCCGCCGTACGGGGTGTCGTCCACGGTCCGGTGGCGGTCCTGCGTGTAGCCGCGCAGATCGTGGACGGCCAGTTCCAGCAGGCCCTCGGTGCGGGCCTTGCCGATGAGGCTCAGTTCCAGCGGCGCCAGGTACTCGGGGAAGATGCTGACCACGTCCAAGCGCATCAGTCCTGCTGGCCTTCCGTTTCAGCGGCCTCGCCGGATTCATCGTTTTCTGAGGCCTCCTTGTTCACCGTGAACAGGCCCGCCGGGGGTGTGAGGAGGACGTAGCCCTCTTCAATGTTCACCTCGGGGACGATCTCGTCCACGAACGGGACCAGGACTTCGTCGCCGTCGTTGTCCTCGACGATCAGCAGGTCCTGGACGGGCAGCGTGCGCAGGCCCGTGACCTTGCCAACGGTCCGGGCGCCGACCCTGACCTCAAGGTTCAGCAGTTCGTGTTCGTACCAGGCGTCGTCGTCCGTGTCTTCGTCGGATTCGAAGAACAAGGTCGTGCCGCGCAACAGTTCCGCGTCGTTGCGGGTGTCCACGCCCTCAAAGCCAAGGAGCAGGATGTCCTTGTTCCAGCGCGAACTGCGCACCGTGAGCGTGCCGATTTTCGCGGGCTCGGCGGCAAATTCAGTTCCGACGGAAAACCGGGAATCGGGGGCGTCTGTGAGGACAAGCACTGTCACTTCGCCGCGAATGCCGTGTGGCTTGCCGATCCGGGCAACCTGAACCTGCATGTGAACTCCTTGGTGCGTGGTGGTTGGGGGCCGCAATGGCCGGGAAAAGATTTGGCCCCGACACCATTATGGTGCCGGGGCCAAACGCGTGGCTTTACTACTGAAAGCTTTTGCCTCGCCACGTGCGGGCGCAAGGCTAAAGTGGCGGCAGGTTACCGGCGGCGGTCGGTGTCGACTACGTCAACCCGGACCGGCTCGCCGTGGGCCAGGGCTGCCACCACGGTGCGCAGCGCGCGGGCGGTGCGTCCCTGGCGGCCGATGACCCGGCCCAGATCATCCTGGTGAACGCGCACCTCGAGGGATTCCCCGCGGCGGTTGTTGTTGAGGCCCACCTTGACGTCGTCGGGAGAGTCAACTATCCCACGGACCAAGTGCTCCAGCGCTTCAGCCAACAAGCTACTCTGCCTCGGTGCTCTCGGCAGCCTCAGCCTCGTCAGCCTTGGCGGCCTTCTTGGTGATGGCTTCCTTGACAACAAGGTTTTTGGCTTCGGGAGCGACAAAGGGAGCCTTGGCTTCCTTCGTCTTCAAGGTGCCTTCGGCGCCCTTGATGCCCTTGAACTTCTGCCAGTCACCGGTGATCTTCAGGATCTTGGCGACAGGCTCCGACGGCTGGGCGCCAACGCCGAGCCAGTACTGGGCACGGTCAGACTTCACTTCGATGAAGGAAGGCTGCTCGGTGGGGTGGTACTTGCCGATTTCCTCGATGGCACGGCCGTCACGCTTCGCGTGAGAGTCCATGACGACGATGCGGTAGTACGGTGCGCGCATCTTGCCGAAGCGCTTAAGGCGAATCTTTACGGCCACTTTTGTGGTTACTCCTGGTTCGAAAAGGGGCGAATTCCGCTATCACGCTCCCGTGGGGCGGGCCGATCACGCAGATTTCTAAGGACAGGATCATCGAACGGAGAGAGGGGCCGCACGGATCGAGTACCCGTCCATTATGCCAGATAATCCCGCACCCGTGCGACGCGTGACACCGTGCACGCCGCGTGTTTTGCGTCATGGCGCCGCGAGTGCTGATGTTGGCGACAAAAAAGCCGTTGTAACCACCGGTCTCGCAGCCAACGTCAGCACTCGTGCGAGCGGTCGGAGCGGGTGGGAGCGGCCGGGGATCATGCCGCCGAAAAGAAGAACAACCCCATTTTCGCATTGTCTTCGGCCACGGCCGTGGCGGCGACGGCCATGGCCGCCAGGGCGCGCAACAGCGGCTCGGTAACCTCGGGCGTGGACTCCATCTCCTCCGCGGCAGCCCACTCGGCGGCCAGCTCCACGACGTCGTCCGGCTCTTCCGGCGCGTTGAGCTCGGCAAAGACTTCCAGCAGCGCGTCGGGAACCGCGTACAGCGAATCCAGCTCAATGTCCACCAGGCTGAGTTCGGCGCCGACGCCCGTGGCATGGACCTTCTTCACGGCAAGCTCCCCCAAAATCTCAATTTCAAAGTCGCTCAGGCCCGGGGTGGGCAGCACGGGAACGTCCACGGCGGGCGACGTTCCTGCTTCGCGGGCCTTGGCCCGGGCAACGGCCTGGTGGTGGTCGGCAATGAAGAACTCGGAGTAAAGGGCCACACTGTGCCTTTCGCGAAGGGGGTGCCGGGTCAGCGCTGGGCCGCGGCGGGTGCAGTCTCCACACTAACCCGGATCCGGTTCTTCCACGGGTCATCGAAGAGGATCTCGGCGCCGGTGTTGGCGACGGCAATGCCATGGTGGCCAAGGCGCTCGGCGAGCGCACCGACGTCGTCCTGGCCGGGGAGCTTGATCAGGACTTCGCCGAGGCCCAAGGTGTCCTTGCGGGGCCCGGCTCCGCGGCTGTTCCACACGTTCATGGCCATGTGATGGTGGTAGCCGCCCGCGGAGACGAACAGCGCCTGGCCGTGCCACCCCGCCGTGCGTTCGAAGCCGAGCGTGTCCACGTAGAATTTTTCGGCTGTCTGGACGTCCCCCACCTGCAAGTGGACATGTCCGACGCCGGCCGCTGCGTCCCGCTGCGCGGCCACCGATTCTTCGGTCAGGTGCCGCTGGAGGTATTGCTGCGGCGGCAGGGCCAGGCTGTCCATCTGAACGGTGCCGCCGCTCCAGGTCCAGGCGTCCCGCGGCCGGTCCCAGTACAGTTCAATGCCGTTGCCCTCGGGGTCGGTGAAGTAGAACGCCTCCGAGACCAGGTGGTCGGCGCTTCCGACGAACAGCTGCGGATTGTGGTGGGCGGCGCTGGCCACGGTGGCGGCGAGGGCTGCCTGGTCCTCAAAAAGCAGGGCGGTGTGGAACAGTCCGGCCTCGCCGCGGCCGGGGACGTGGAGGCCTCCGGCCGGCTGCAGGTGGACCAGCGGCGTGGTGCCGCGGCCCAGGTACTGGCCGCCGTCGGCCTCGGCGACGACGTCAAGTCCGAGCGCCTTGTGGTAGTAGTCGCCCATCAGGGACATGTCCCCCACCTTGAGCATCACAGTGCCCATTTGCAGGCCGGGGGACAAAAGGTCTTGCTGGCTGGTCATGGCTTCTCCAAGGTTTGTGGTGTTCATATCGTATCAAACTACTTGAAGCTTCAAGTTATTCCCGGGATTCCGTTCTGTTTGCCGACCGGTCCCACAGTCCGTGGTCCAAGGCGAAGATGGTGGCCGAGACGCGGTTGGCGGACCCGGTCTTTTCGTAGATGTGCTCCACATGGTTGCGTGCGGTCTTTGGCGCGATGAACAACGCGGCGGCGATGTCCCGGTTGTTCTTCCCCTGGCACACCAGCGCCAGCACCTCCAGTTCCCTGGCCGTCAGCCCGGCGGGTCCGCTGCGCCGCCGGGGATCGCCGCGGCCCGCGGCGGCAAGGACCGCATCAACGGCACGCCCATCCAGCCGGCCTGTGACCACTTCGGCGTGCAGCCGCTCACCGGCCTCCTGCGGCGCGGCGGCCGGACGGTGCGGACGCGGCTCCAGGCTGGTCTGGTAGTAGTCGGCCGCGGCAAGGATGCGCTGGCCCGCATCCAGCTCCGCGCCCGTGAGCCCTCGCGGGTAGCCGGACCCGTCAAGTCGTTCGTGATGCGCACCGGCCAGCGCGGCCACCCGCCGCAGGCCCGGCACCCGGCCCAGGATGCGCTCGCTGAGGAACGGGTACATGTGCAGCCGCTCGCGCTCCATCGACGACAGTTCCGCTTCTTTGTCCCAGATCGCGTTGGAAACGCCCATCCGGCCCAGATCGTGGACCCAGCCGGCGCGGCGCAGCAGACCCACGTCGACGTCGGGGAGCCCGCATTCAGCGGCGGCGGCCGCAGCATGGAAGGCCACGGCCCGGGAGTGTCCCGCCGTCCACGGGGATTTCAGGTCGGCAAAGTCTCCCATGGCGGCCAGGACCGCATCCATGTCGGCCTCCGACAGGGCCGCGTCGCGCGGTGCCGCTGCGAGCGCGGCCGGCCACGGATCGCCGTCCAGCAGCCCCGCCGTCAGCTCCGCACCGTGCCCGCAAAACAAGTCCGCCAGCTCCGGGTCGAACTGGGTGCCGCGACGTTGCCTGACCATGGCCACGGCAGCCTCGGCGCCGGCGGTCCGCAGGAAGACCTCGGCCGTGTCGGCCAGCTGGGCTATGCGCATTTCCAGGGGAATTTCGACGCCGGACCTCCCCGCCGGAAGCCCCTTGCCGTCCCAGCGTTCAAAGGCGTGGCCCAGGATGGCCGGCAGGCCCGGGTCCAGCCCCACCCTGGTCGCCAGCTGGCCGGCGGACACGCAGTGGGAACGGATCAAATCCCTGACCGCCGTGTTCGCCGTGGCCACGAACCGGGACCGCCGGGCCGCACGCCGCAGCGGCGGCAGTTCCGTGCCCGTGCGGCGAAGCATGAGCGACAGCATGGGAAGCCCCTGTGCGTCGATCAGGTAATAGTCGGCGCGGAAACCGATGTCGTCCCCAAAGCGCGCCGCCAGCTCAAAGGAGTCGGCGTGGCAGCCAATCCAGGCCAGAAGGCTGGCGTAGTAGATCCGTCCCCGTGCTTCCTGCCCGATTCCGAGTTGTTCGGCCATCCGCATCCCCAGCAGCATGGCCCGCAACATGTGCTCCATGGGCTGGCCGAGTCCCAAGTCGATGGCCAGGGACAGGGCTGCCAGGACTTCGGCGCGTCCGGCCGCTGCCGGAGGCCGCGGAGACATTCCCGCAGGCCCGGGGGCCGTGGGAGGCCAGGTCGAGTCCCCGAAACCGCGCGCTGCCACATCTCCAGTGTAAGGCCGCCCGCTTCCCGGGACGCTGGTCAGTCGTCTGGAACCGGTGCCGGCGCCGGGGCGCCGGCGGGGTGATCCGCCGATCCGCGGAGGGGTGCCAGCAGGGCGTCCTGCAGTTCGCGTCCCAGCCCGGGCGGAACATCGACGTCCACGGCCAGCGCCTGCAGCGCCCTGCTGAAATAGTTGCGGGCCGCGGCTGCCAAGGCGATGTCCACGATCTCCCTGTCGCTGAAGCCGGCATCGCGCAGGGACTGGGAATCGCCGTCGTCCATGGTGGCGGAACTGGTGCTCAGCTTGACGGCAAAGTCCATCATGGCCACCTCTTCCCGGGGCAGGCCGGCCGTGCGGTAGTCGTGGGCAACTCGGATGAGTTCGTCCTCCGTCATGAAGTTCAGCGCCTTCTTGCCGTGCGCGAGCAGGCAGGCCGTTGAGCCGAGGCCGCGCGCCGCTGCCAGCGTCACCAGCTCGTAGCGGCGCACTCCCAGCGAACCGGCGATGGCGGCCTGCAGCGCCCGCCAGGCGGCGAGGGCTTCGGGGTTCACTGCCATGGCCCTCGTGTGGCTGGGGACGTAGCCGAGGGCCTGGAGGTCGTCGGCGTAAATCCGCGCGACAGGCCCTGCTGCAGTCGATTCCGGGGTGGTTTCAATGATGCTCATGGTGCGGCCGTCCTTTCATGATCCGGCAAGTGCGTCGTGAGGGGATGCCGCGGTGGACGGGAACCTGACGCTGGTGTCCGCCACAAACAACCCCCGCTGCGGCAGCCAAAAATCAGCCAGGTGGTCCTGGACCGGCAGCGGCTGCGGGGCGCCGGCGTCGACGCCGTCGATCATGGCGCTGCTGCCCGTGACGGCCCAGACGCGCAGCGGCTTGGCTTGGAACGACTGTCCATTCGGGACAAGTCCGGCAAATTTCAACTTTCCCGCACCCAGGGCCGGCCCCATCATCCGGCCCATGGCGTTGACCATGCTGTCCCTGCGCCACAGTGCGGAGGGGAAGTGCAGGGCCATCGCCGTGGCCGCGGCCGTGACCCAGGTTGCCGCAAGCTCCAGCTTCCAATGTACGACGCCGGGCACTCCCACCGTCAGTGTCCAGGCGCCCGTCCACTCGGCGTCGACCTGCGCGGTCACGGTCTCCGCCGCTGCGGCTCCGAAGTACCTGGCGCAGCTGCGGTCCGGTGGGACATCGGCATAAATGCTCCAGTGCCCGTCGGGGGTGCGCAGCCAGACGGCGCGATAGCCGGGGCCGATCGAACTGGCCGGGAAGCGCCGGAACGCCAGGTAGTGCCCGGAACTGAACGGCACTCCCATGACGGCGTAGCCGGCGAAGTGTTCAGCCGGGTCGTCGGGCAGCGTTGCTGCGGATTCGGCCCTGGCTGCGGATTCCTGTGGTGTTGTGGTTGTCATTGCGTGCTCCTTTGCTGTGTCACGAGCCTAATGTTGCGGCACTCCAACAACATGGGGCAGATGACCCATTAATGCCCGGCAGTTTTGCCGGTGCGCCCCGCGGGGGCTGGTCGCGAGGGGGCTGCCCGCGCGTGCTGTCAGACCGGTGCTGCCCCGCCCGGGCCGCGAAGCCAGAGCAAGCCGCACCTCACCGAAGGTCTGCGCACATGGCGATGCGGCGTCCCAGGGCGTCGAGGCCCAGGCGCACTTCGTCGCGGCGCAGGGCTGCCAACCCAGGCGGCAGCGGCCGTTCCGGCCCTCCGGGCATTTCAACAAAGCCGCAGCTGGCGTAAAACGGTCCGTTGAAGGGCACGTCGGCGAAGGTGCACAGCGTCATCGTGTGAAAGCCGACCTCCAGCGCCCACGCCTTGGCCGCCATGACAAGCGCCCGGCCGATCCCCCGCCGTGCGTGCTCGGGGCTGACGGCCAGCTGGCCCAAATGGGCCTGCCCGTCGACGACTTCCAGGCGGGCGAACCCTACGGGCGGGCGGCCGGCAACCATGATGTGGAAAGCGCCGGCATAGCTCGCGGCCGTGCCCGGCGGCGGAAAGTCGCCGAAGGGGAACGGTGGATCCAGGGTGGCAAACGCCTGGTCCGCGTCTGCCTCCAGGGCAGGCAAAAGTGAGAATTCACTCAAGGCCGCCGGACGGATTTCAAGCATGGAACGATCCTACGGCCTGGCACCGACCCCCTTTCCTGTACAGGTCCGGCGTCGCCCGCCCCGAGATCCAAAGCCGTGAATGCGAGAACCGCCCGGCTGGTCCGCTGGAACGTTCGGGCGCCCCAGAACGTACCAGTGGGCCTGACGGGCCACGATCCCGCCCATGCCCTCGCGCCTTGGTGCAGCTCAGGATGCCGAGATGCAGATATGAGGCCGATATGGACATATGAGGCTGATTTATCGACCTCATTTGTCCATGCCGGCCTCAAATATCCGTTTCGACCTCCGCAAGGGTGGTATTCACGCACGGTACAGCTCCCGGCGGGCCGGCAGCCGGCGACCCCGCCACTGCCGTACTCTCGGGGACTATTCTTCGCCGCGAAGCGCCCCCCGGCAGATCGGAATCGTCATACCCGAAGCCGCCCGGAACTCCGGACCAGAGGCAGATCGGCAGCGACGCGGCAGCCAGGAGCGCCGGGTTCATAGCTGCCGGAGCGGCGGCGTCGGGCGTCGCCCGGGCCCTTCGTGTCGGCCGTCGCGCTGGCCCTTCGCGCCGGAGCGGCGGCGCGAGCGTCGTGTGTCGTCAGCCGCCGGCCTCAACGCCGCCGATGAACTCCTCAATCAGGGCCGCCCCTGCCTCGGAGTCCTGCGGCCGGTGGCCGCCGCGGGTGACCTCGTGGCGGGCGCCGGTGGCGGCGAGGTATGCGGCGATCTCCTCATACAGCGGCTCCCATCCGCCGGTGACGACCAGCGTGGGCACGCCCGGGACTATGTGGACCGGCGCGTCCCACTGAGGCGCTTGGAGGTGAACGCGGGCCGCGATCCTGGCAGCGGACTCCGCCGGGACCGTCCGCGGCCGAGCCGTACCGGCAGCGAAGGCGCCAGGCCTGCCGCCGGGCCCGTTCATGGACGCCGTCAGCCGGCGGAACTCGGCGGAGAACGCCGTGTCGGTCAGGGACGCGCTGCGCGCAAACAGCGGCGCGAGATGTTCGCGGTAGGCGGTGGTGGCGGGCAGCTCGGCCGTCAGCGAGAGCAGGGCAGGCTCGAGCAGCACCAGGGACCTGACGAGGTCTGGCCGCTCCACCGCCGCCATCATTGTTGCGATGGCGCCCTGCGCGTGCGCCACGACGTGCCCGCCGTCGGCCAAGGCATCAATGACGATCCTGGCATCGCCGGCAAAGTCTGTGGCCACGGGAGGCTCGACGGCGTCAAATCCGGACCGCTTCAGGAAGAGGGCATCGTAGCGCCCGGCCAGGCGGTGTTGGACAGGCCAGGCCGACGCGCCGTAGCCGTCGATCCCGTGCACAAACACGATCCGGGGTTTAGTCATTCAAGCAGGGTACCGGACCACCCTGACAGGGCCGTCGACCCCTGGGCCCGCGGACCCAGGGGTCCAAGCCGCTGGCCGCTGTCTCCAGGCGGACCCCGGCCCGCTAGGCGCCCGGCGTCACGGTCCCCTCGACCAGGGTGTCCGCGGCGGCGTGCCCGTTGATGGGGAAGTGGCAGGCGGTCATGTGCACCATGGTCCCGTGCGCCGCGGCGGCGGCCGTTGCCGCCTCCACGTCCGCTGCGGGCATGGGAACCGATCCCCCGCCCGGTTGCAGGGGCGGCACCACCTTCGCGCAAATCTCCTGCGCCATGGGGCAGCGGGTGCGGAAGCGGCAGCCGCTGGGCGGGTTCATCGCCGAGGGCAGTTCGCCCCGCACCCCCAGCTTCGCCTTTTGCCGCTCCACGATGGGGTCCGGGATGGGGATGGTGTCGATCAGCCCGCGCGTGTAATGGTGCTGCGGGTGCGAATACACCGCCGCGGCCGGCCCCACTTCCACCATCCGGCCCAGGTACATGACCGCGATGACGTCGGAGAGGTAGCGGACCACGGACAGGTCGTGGCTGATGAAAAGGTACGTCAGCTCGCGGTCGCGCTGCAGCTCCTTCATCAGGTTCAGCACCTGCGCCTGGATGGACACATCCAGCGCCGAGACAGGTTCGTCGGCCACGATCAGCCCCGGCTGCAGGGCCAGCGCCCGTGCCAGGCCGATGCGCTGGCGCTGCCCGCCGGAAAATTCGTGCGGGTACCGCTCGGCGGCCCGGGCGGGAAGCCCGACGGCGGCCAGGAGCTCGTCCACCCGCTCGTTGCGGTCGCGCGGCGAGCCCACGTGCTGGATGTCCAGCGGCTCGCGCAGGATGGAACGCACGCGCATGCGCGGGTCCAGCGAAGCGTAGGAGTCCTGGAACATGAACTGCACGTTGCGCCGACCCTCCTTCGCCTCCTTGCCGCGCAGCTGGGAAATGCGCCTGCCGCGGAAGAGGATCTTCCCGGCCGTGGGCACGTCCAGCCCCACCACCAGCCGCCCCAGCGTGGTCTTCCCGCAGCCCGACTCCCCCACGAGCCCCAGTGTCCGCCCGCGCGGGATGGACACGGTGACGTCGGCGACGGCGCTGATGTCCCCCACGTGGCGGCGCAGCACGGCGCCGGCGGTGACCGGAAAGTCCTTCACCACCCCCTGCACCTGAAGGAGCGGGATGCCGTCGGCCGGAATGAACGTGGTGGGCGCCACCCAGCCGCGGTCGTCGGACGCCGCGCCGTCGGCCGGCTTCTCCGTCGCCCGGTGGGACGCACCCGGGGTGACCATCGCGCCCGGCCGGGTCCCGGCGTCGTGCCTGACATGGGCGTCCGGGACGTCGGAGAGGTCCATGCCGGCCTCCAGCTCCGCGGCCTCCACCCGCGCGGCCTCGGGCACGGTGGTGCGCAGGTCCACGGGCTCGGGCACCTTCAGCGGCGTGGTGCGCGGGACAAAACAGGCGTATTCCTGAGGACCGTACGGGGTGGCGATGGTGGTCACGGGCGGCACCTGCGCGCGGCAGGATTCGACGGCGAATCGGCAGCGCGGCGCGAAGCGGCACGCGGGGGGCGGGTCCACGAGGTCCGGGGGGAGGCCCGGAATCGAGTACAGCCGTTCGCCCGTCCCGGCGGCGCGCTCGGGCAGCGCCTCGAACAGGGCATCGGTGTAGCGGTGCTTGGGCGCGGCGAACAAGGTGTGGACATCGGCCATTTCAACCACCTTGCCGGCGTACATGACCACCACGCGGTCGGCGCTGCCGGCGATGACGCCGAGGTCGTGGGTGACCAGGATCATGGCCATGTGAAATTCATCGCGCAGCCTGTCCACGAGCTCCAGGATCTGCTTTTGCACCGTCACGTCCAGGGCGGTGGTGGGCTCATCCGCGATGAGCAGCTTGGGCTGGCAGATCAACGCCATCGCTATCATCACGCGCTGGCGTTGGCCGCCGGAGAGCTGGTGCGGGAAGTCCTTGACCCGCTGGAGGGGGCTGGGGATGCCAACCAGCCCGAACATTTCCACCACCCGCTTCATCGCGTCCCGCTTGGACAGCCCGCGGTGGAGCATGAGTGGCTCGGCCACCTGGTCGCCGATGGGGATGACCGGGTTCAGCGACGTCATGGGGTCCTGGAAGATCATGCCGATGTCCCCGCCGCGGATCTCGCGCAGCCTGGGCTCGTCCAGCTGCACGAGGTCTTCGCCGTCGAAGAGGATTTCGCCGCGGGTGATGTGGCCTCCGGGCGGGAGCAGCCTCTCAATGGACATGGCCGTCATGGTCTTGCCGCTGCCGGACTCCCCCACCAGCCCCAGCGTTTCCCCGGCGTCCACGTGCAGGCTGACATGGTCCAGGGCATGCACCACCGACTTGCTCAGCTGGATGTCCGTGCTGAGGTCCGTGATCTCCAGGAGTGCCATGGTGCTGCCTTTCCTTTCCTGCCTGATGTACGACGCCGGAGGGCCGGGTTGCGCTTGTTCCTTCAGCGCCGCTGCAGCCTGACCTCCACGGAGTCGCGCAGCCCGTCGCCGACGAGGTTCACGGCCACCACCACCACGATGATCAGGATTCCCGGAGGGTAGATGAGCCACCAGTAGTTGGTGAAGATGAAGGCCGTGCCGTTGCTGAGCATGCCGCCCCAGTCGGTGGCCGGCGGCGAAATGCCCAGGCCCAGGTAGCCGAGGTAGGCGATGAGCAGGATGGCGTCGGCCACCTGGAAGGTGGCGTTGACAATGACCGTGCCGATCACGTTGGGCATGATGTGCCGCAGCACCGAATGCCAGGAAGATCCGCCCATGACGTGCACTGCCTGCACGTATTCGCGCACGCGCAGCGTCAGGGACTCCCCGCGCACCAGCCGTGCGGGCACCAGCCACGCCGTCAGGCCCAGCACAAAGATCATGACGGGAACGCTTGGGGAGACGATGGTGACGATGAACAGCAGAAGGAACAGGATGGGGATGGAGAGGATCGCGTCGACAATGCGCATCATGACGGCGTCGACCAGGCCGCCGAAGAAGCCCGCGATGGCGCCCCACACCGTGCCGACGATGGTCGCGATGATGGCGGCGGCAAAGCCGACGATCAGGGACGTTTGCCCGCCCACCATCAGCCTGCCCAGCTGGTCGTAGCCGGTCTCGTTGGTGCCCAGCGGATGGCCCGGGCCCGGCGGCAGGTTGACCTGGAGCAGGTTCACCGTGACCTGATCCGTTTTGTAGACGAGCGGCCCGAGGAAGCAGAACACCACGGCCAGCACCAGGACCACGATCCCCACGATCGCCAGCTTGTTTTGGATGAAGACCTCAAAGCCGAGGCGGAACATGCTCTTGGCCTTGCCTGCGGGCAGGCCCGTGGCGGCAACCGGCGGCCCTTCCGGGCGCGGCGCCTCGCCGGATACCTCGACCTTCGCCCTGCTTGGATCGCTCACAGCTTCACCCTCGGATCGATGATGGCCAGCGAAACATCCGCCAGCAGGTTCCCGGCCACGGTGGCAAACGCCGTGATGATCACCACGCCCAGTTCCACCGGGTAGTCGGACGATTGCGCCGCCTGCCAAAACAGCAGGCCCATGCCGGGAAAATTAAAAATGGATTCGGTCACCAGCGCGCCGGCAAACAGTGCCGGCAGGGACAGGCCCAGCAGCGTGATGATGGGGATCAGTGCGTTCCGCAGCACGTGGTGGTACAAGACGCGGGTTGGCGAGGCACCCTTGGCCCGGGCCGTGCGGACATAGTCCTGGTCGACGTTGTCCAGCACCGAGGACCGCATGTAGCGGGAAAACCCGGCAATGCTCAGCAGCGCCAGGGTGACGATGGGCAGGATCATGGCGTCGAACTGTTGGAAGATGGGACCCACACCGTTGGATTGCGGCGCCTCCGGCGGGAACCAGCCCAGGTTCTGCGAAAAGACCTCGATCATGATGATGCCGATGAAGAAGGTCGGCGCCGCGTAGAAGATGAAGGAAAACCCCGTGGCCACGTAGTCGAAGGAGCGGTTGCGCCGGACTGCCTGGTAGATGCCCAGCGGTATGGCGACGATGACCGTGAGCAGCAGGGAGAGCAGGCTCAGGATGACGGTCTTGGGCAGGCGCTGGATCAGCAGCGAACTGACGGACTGGTTCAGCTTGACGGAAAAGCCAAAGTTGCCGCTGAACCACTCGCCCAGCTGCCTGAAATACTGGACAAACAAGGGCTGGTCGTAGCCGTTGGCGACATTGAACTGCGCCACCTGGAGCGCGGTGGCCCGCGGCCCCAGGATGGCCCGCGCCGCACCGCCGGGAAGCTGGTGCAGCAGGATGAAGACAATGATGGTCACCACAAGGACCACGAGGATGGCCTGGGCCAGGCGGCGCAGGATGTAGCCAATCATGATGCCGCGCGCCTCGCCGGTCCCATGCTGGCCAATGCTCCTGCGCCTGCCATGGCTGGACCACCCTCGTCCCTGTGATGGTGTTTTGTTGTTGTGCCCGAAGGACGGCTCAGTAGTGCCATTCCTCGGGGTTGATGGCGCTGTACGGGTTCTGCGTCGTGGCGCCCTGGAGGCCGTTGGCCACCTCGGTCAGGCTGTAGGTGTAGTTCGGCTGCCAGATCACGGGCAGGTCCTTGGCCAGCGCATCCTCGTAGGCCTGCATCACGGCCGTGCCACTCTGCGTGGTGGTGTCGGCAATGAGCTTGTCGATGGCCGGGTTGGAATAGCTGCCGCTGTTCGAACCGGCACCGGTCTCGAAGAGCACCTCGCCCGTCGGGTAGTAGTCAGGTGCGTACACCCAGCCACCGCCCCAGTTTCCCATCTGCCACGTGCAGGTCTTGCCCGAGCAGGGGATTGAGGTTCCGGTCACCGTATTGAACGGAGCCGGGGTGATGTTCAGCGTGATGCCGACCTGGGCGGCGTTCGACTTCATCGACTGCATGGCGGTCGTGATTGTCTGGTTGCCGCTGGCATACTGAAGGTTGAATGTAGCCTTGGCGCCAGCCGCGACGCCCGCACCACACTCGCCGGCACCGCTGCCCGGCTTGGCGCAGACGCTGATGCCGCCCGGGTTGACCGTCCATCCGTTGTCGGTGAGGTCCTTCTTGGCATTGGCGATGCTGAACGGATACGGGTTGTTTTTCTCCGTTTGGGAAATCAGCGGGCTGTCCGGATAAAGCGGCACGGGCCCGGTGGTTTGCACCCCGTAGTTCTTCGCCGCCGAACTCAGGATGGCTGGCTGGTCAACGACCGACTGCAGTGCCTGGCGGAAGTAGAGCTGCTTGAAAATCGGCCCCACGGTGGGGTTGTTGAAATTGATCGGGAAGTAGTTGATCCCGTACAGGAACCACGGCGCCAGCGTGTAGTTGGCGCTCAAGGGGTTGGGCCCGGCCTCGGCGGGGCCGGTGCTGGCCGGCTTGGCTGCCTGCAGGTCCTGGGTGGGCAGGTAACCAACATCGATGGTGTTCCCACCGCGCAAGACCTGGAATTCGGCGTCGTCCGTGGTGAACGGAACCTCAATGAACTCCTTGAGGCTGGCCTTGACCGGCCCGGAGTAGGTGGGGTTCGGAACAAAGGTGATGTGGCCGTCGGCGTTGAACTTCGTCAGCTTCCACGGCCCGTCCACGACCTGCCACAGCGGGTTGGTGGCGTACGTCGGCAGGTCCTTCGATTGTGAAATCAGGTACTTGTAGACGGCAGCGCAGCCGGACTCGTTCGTGGCGCAGTCTCCCTTGGTGTTGGCGGCCGTCATGTCCCAGGCGTCCGGCATGGGGGTGATGGTGCTCAACTGGTTGTACAGGAACCACTGCTGGCTGTAGGCCTTGTCCGTGTTGAACACGATGGTCTTCGCATCCGGTGTGGAGACGGAGACGACGTTGTCCGGAAACTGGCCCGGCGTGTACGCGGCGTAGTTCTTCTTCTCCGCCTTGAGCATGTTGTACCAGAACATCACGTTCTGTGCCGTCACGCTGGTGCCGTCGGACCACTTGTAGTCCTTGAGCTTGACGGTGACCGTCTTGCCGCCGTTGCTGAAAACGGGTTCCGCGGCCAGACTCAGCGAATCGCTGACCTCGGCCTTGCCGTCGTTGCCGAACCAGTACAGCGGCCGGAACAGCAGGTACTGCAGGTCCGAGGAGTTGGAAACGGTAAAATCAGCGAGTGGCGAGAAGGGCCAAATCCAGTTCGGCACTGTGTTGGGCGGTTCCGCGAACGTGGCGGTGTTGGCAGACTTTCCCGGGGCATTTCCTGAACTGGAGGTGGGGCTCGAGTTCCCGCTTCCGGAGGAGCACCCCGTCAATGCCAGCAAAACCACTGCAATACTTCCAAATATCCGGAAGATCGGCTTCCGGATCCCCCCATGAGTTCGCAACTTTTTCATCATGCGCCTCCATGGCAGAGCGCGGAAGCGGGCCTGTCTGGTCCACTCAAGGCTCCTACTGGAGATTGTAAACCTCCCCCGCCGTACTGTCAGGAGGACGATTTGGCCACGAAAAGGCCTAAGGAACGCCGTTTTGCCTGGCACGGATGGGCATTTGCGCGGTGTTCCGCAGGTCACGGTTGCCAATGGGCGTTCTCTGGCAGTTTTCTACCAGTTTCCTGCCAATTCCCCGGGTAGGCAGGCAAAAGGTGCCGCTCGGGGCCGCTGCCTGCCCGTCTCCAGCGCGGAGGATGTCGATATGGATATTTGAGGCTGATATATCGACCTCAAATATCCATATCGACCTCCTCGCCGCCATGTGAGGTTCTACTGTGGGATGTGTGAGTGTCGAGGAAGAGAATTCCGGCGCGCGGGTTGAGGACGCAGCGCCCGGCGGGGCAGCGCCCGGCGGCATTCTCGGCCGCGGCTACCGCACTGTCACGCTGGGGATCTGTGCGCTCATCGTGCTGTCCGCCTTCGAGGCGCTGGCCATCACCACCATCATGCCGACCATCAGCGCGGCACTGGACGGTGCGGCGCTCTACGCGCTCGCCTTCGCGGGACCCCTGGCCGCCGGCGTCGTGGGCATGGTGCTGGCCGGAAACTGGTGCGACCGCGCCGGTCCGAGGGGTTCCCTCTACGCCTCCGTGGTGCTGTTCGCCGCCGGGTTGGCGGTCGTCGGCACCGCACCCGGCATGCCGGTCTTCCTGGCCGGCCGCCTTGTGGAGGGGCTCGGCACCGGAGCGCTGACCGTTGCCCTCTACGTGGTGGTGGCCCGGGCCTACCCGTCCGCACTCCACCCGCAGATCTTTGCCGCGTTTGCCGCCTCGTGGGTTGTGCCCTCGCTCGTCGGCCCGCTGATCGCCGGGCTGATTGCGCAGACCCTTGGGTGGCGGTGGGTGTTTCTGGGGGTCATTGGGCTGGTGGCTGCCGCCTTGGCCATGGTCATCCCCGCCATGGCCCGGCTGCGCCGTCCCGCCGGCGGGCCGACCGTTCCGTGGAACCTGCGCCGCCTCGGCTGGGCCCTGCTGGCCGCGGCGGCCGTGCTCGGCGTCAACCTCCTGGCCGACTCCAAGGGCCTGCTCTTCTGGATAGGCCCCGCGGCGGCGGCCGTCATCGCGTTGTTGGCGCTGCGCCCGCTGCTTCCCCGGCGCACGCTGATGTCCGACGTCGGCCTACCCAGCGTGATTCTCAGCCGCGGCCTGGTTGCCGGCGCGTTCTTCGGCGCCGACGTGTACATTCCCTACCTCTTGACCGTGCGATACGGCTTCCCGCCGTTGGCCGCCGGGCTCTCCGTGACCGTCTCCGGCCTGTGCTGGGCGGTCGGCTCGTGGCTGCAAAGCCGGTTGGGCGGCCGCCTCAGCCATGCGCGCAGCATCCGCTTCGGCGCCGTTTTCCTGTGCCTGGCCATCGCCGCGGCAGGTGCGACGGCGGCCCTCACCCTGGTGCCCGCGGTCGCCATCGCCGGATGGGCGTTGGGCGGATTCGGCATGGGACTGATGTATCCGCGCACCAGCGTCGCGACCCTCGAGTACTCCACGGTGGAGACCCAGGGCTTCAACAGCTCCGCGCTGAGCATCGCCGACTCCATCGGCGCCTCACTTGCCCTGGCGGCGACGGCCATCGTGTTCGCCGCGCTCGCCGGGCTGGGCGGGGCCTGGCCGTTCGCCGGTTGCTTCGCGCTGGCGGTGCTGCCCGCACTGGCGGCGTTCGCGCTGGCGCCGCGCGCACGCCGTGTGGCGTAGTGCCCGGCTCAGCCGCGCATGCCGGACCTGGCTCCGGGAAAGCGGTCCTACTTCAGGAACTTCTCGAAGCCCTTGGGCAGGTTTAGGCTGGCGGGGTCGAAGTCCCCGCTGCCGCTGCCGAAGGCGGCACCGGTCGGCAGGGACTTGGGCGCGTTGGCCTTCTCCTGTGCCGCCTTGAGTTCGGCGGCCGCCTTGGCCGGGTTGCCGGAGCGCGCCTTCTTTTTCACCACCTTCTTGCCCTTGCGGGCGCCCCCGAAGCCGCCGGGACCGGCAACGCCGGGCATGCCCGGAATGCCGCCTCCCTGGGCCATCTTCTTCATCATCTTCTGGGCCTGGCCGAAGCGCTCCAGCAGGCCATTGACCTCGGAGACGTGCACGCCGGAACCCTTGGCGATGCGCGCGCGGCGGGAGCCGTTGATGATCTTCGGGGCCACGCGCTCGTGCGGGGTCATGGAGCGGACGATTGCTTCGACCCGGTCGATCTCGCGTTCGTCAAAGTTTTCCAGCTGCTGGCGGATGTTTGCCGCGCCGGGCATCATCATCAGCATCTTCTTCATGGAGCCCATTTTGCGGATCTGCTGCATCTGGGACAGGAAGTCATCCAGCGTGAAGTCTTCCTGGTCGGCGAACTTCCGCGCCATCCGCTCGGCTTCGCCCTTGTCCCAGTTCTTTTCGGCCTGCTCGATGAGCGTGAGGACGTCGCCCATGTCCAGGATGCGGCTGGCCATGCGGTCCGGGTGGAACAGTTCAAAGTCGTCCAGGGACTCGCCGGTGGACGCGAACATGACCGGCTTGCCGGTGACGGACGCGACCGACAGTGCCGCGCCGCCGCGGGCATCGCCGTCGAGCTTGGAGAGGACCACGCCGGTGAAGTTCACGCCGTCGTCGAAGGCCTTGGCCGTGGTGACGGCGTCCTGGCCGATCATGGCGTCGATGACGAAGAGGACCTCGTCCGGGTTGATGGCGGCGCGGATGTTCGCGGCCTGCGCCATCAGTTCGGCGTCGATGCCGAGGCGGCCGGCGGTGTCCACAATGACCACGTCGTGAAGCTTGGACCTGGCCTCGGCCACACCGGCCCGTGCCACGGCCACGGGATCGCCGGTGGCATTTTCGAATTCGCTGGACACGCCGGGGTGCGGGGCGAACACGGGCACCCCGGCACGCTCACCGTTGACCTGGAGCTGCTTGACGGCGTTGGGGCGCTGGAGGTCGGCCGCGACCAGGAGGGGGCTGTGGCCCTGGGCCTTGAGCCACTTGGACAGCTTTCCTGCCAGCGTGGTCTTGCCCGCGCCCTGGAGGCCGGCCAGCATGATGACGGTGGGCGGGTTCTTCGCCAGGTTGATGCGCCGGGTCTCCCCGCCCAGGATCGTCACGAGTTCCTCATTGACGATCTTGACGATCTGCTGCGCCGGGTTCAGCGCCTCGTTGACCTCTGAGCCCAGGGCGCGTTCGCGCACCTTCGCGGTGAACTCGCGCACCACGGGAACGGCGACGTCGGCATCGAGCAGGGCGCGACGGATCTCCCGGACGGTGGCGTCGACGTCAGCCTCGCTGAGCCGGCCCTTGCCGCGCAGGTTCTTGAAAGTTGCTGTCAGCCGGTCAGATAGGGAGTTGAACACGCGCCGTGTACTTCTTTCGTCTGGGGTACAGCCATCACCCGCGCGGCCCGGCCATGGCGGCAAGGCCGCGGGTGCGGCGATTCGAATTTGCAGGATGAGAACGGCGGGCCAGCCCTTAAAGGCTGCCCGCTCCCTTTCCTGTGGGACTCAACTATCAAGGGTATCAAGTGCGGGGGCGTTCGTTGCACCCTTTCGCTGCCGGCCGCACTGCCTTTCGGCCGTCACCCCGTGGGTCCGCGGGGAAAGGAAATCCCCTGGATTAAGTGGCATGCTGGGTGGGTGACCAAAACCACAAGAGTGACCCGCAGCCCACAGTCAGCCACCACTCCCGCCTCCCGCGGCCCGTCGCACACCGGCTCCGGGGCTTCCACTCCGGCAAAGTCTTCTGTCAAGGCCGACGCCGGGTCCCCGGCTTGGGGGACCGCCGCGGCTTCAGGCGGTTCCGGGAGTTCTGGCGGTAAGCGCATCAAGACGCTGGTCATCCTGGGCGCCTCGGGCGACCTGACAGGCAGGCTCTTGCTCCCCGGCGTCGCACGCCTCATCGCGTCGGGGCGGGCACCCGGCATCACCCTGGTGGGCGCCGGCAGTGACGACTGGAGTGCAAAACAGTGGCAGGACCGGATGACGGAGAGCTTTGCCGAGGCTATGGAACCCGGCGGGTCATCCACCACGGCCGGCATCAAGGAGCTGAAGAAGGTCCAGAAGGACAGCCGCTACCAACAGGTCGACGTGACCGCCAAGGGAGCGATTGGCGAACTCCTGGCCGCGGTGGAAGGTCCGGCAGCCCTGTACTTCGCGCTGCCGCCGGCCATCAGCCAAAAGGCCTGTGAGGTCCTGAAGAAAAAGGAACTGCCGGCCGGCACCCGCCTGGTGATGGAGAAGCCGTTCGGCTCCAGCGCCGCATCCGCGCACGCACTCAATGAGACGCTGGCCGGACTGGTTCCGGAGGACCATATCCACCGCGTGGACCATTTCCTGGGCAAGTCGACGGTGCTGAACATCATGGGCCTGCGCTTCGCGAACCGCCTGCTGGAACCGTTGTGGAACGGGGAGCACGTTGAAAAGGTCGAGATCATCTTTGACGAGGACCTGACGCTGGAAAACCGTGCCCGCTATTATGACCATGCCGGCGCAGGCAGGGACATGATCCAAAGCCACCTGCTGCAGATCATGGCCATCATGGCGATGGAGCCGCCGGCCACCTTGGACCAGCAGGACGTGCGCTCCAGCATTTCCGCCGTGCTCCGCGCCAGCACCATCGGCAACTCCTACAAGCCCGACCTGGCTGATTCGACCCGGCGGGCGCGCTACACGAAAGGCACCATCGGAAAGCGGAAGGTGCCCGACTATGTGGCCGAGGAGGGCGTGGACCCAGCCAACGACACCGAAACGCTTGCCGAGGTGGAGGTCTACGTCAACAACTGGCGCTGGGCCGGGGTGCCGTTCATTCTGCGCTCCGGGAAGGCGCTGGGACGGGCGCGCAAGGAAGCCGTGGTGACCTACAAGCCGGTGCCGCACCTGCCGAAGGGCTTCACCGGCACCGACTCCCCCACCCGGCTCCACATCGGGCTCGGGCCGGAGACGCTCACGCTGGACTTGGACGTCAACGGACCCGGCGACCTCTTCACCCTGGACCGCGTGCAGCTCGAAACGGAACTGTCCAGCGACCCCCTGCTGCCGTACGGCGAAGTCCTTGAGGGCGTGCTCAACGGCGACCCGCTCCTTTCCGTCCGTGGCGACACGGCCGAGGACTGCTGGCGGATCGTGGCACCGGCCTTTGACGCCTGGAAGAAAGGCACCGTCCCCATGGAGGAATACGCCGCCGGCTCAAACGGTCCCGCCGACTGGACCACCAGCAACGACTGACCCTCCTCACCGCCATGCGCAAGGCCGGCCCGCCGCGTTGCGCCTAAAGACACCGGCCGGTCCCTCAAGGTGCCGGCCGGTGTCACGTGTTCGTGGACTCGATCCGGTCCAGGGCCTGTCTGACGCAGCGCAGCATCAGTTCCGGGTTGTACAGAACAACGGCTGCCGGTATTCGTAGTTTCCAGATTCCCTCGATGACCAGCAGGTTGTCCCGCCGCAGGTCTTCGGCCCAGCCCTTGGGTGTGTTGTGGTACTGCTCCCCGTCCGTTTCCACCCCGCGGACGCCCGCCACCAGCAAATCCAGATGACCAACGCCCCGCACGGCCGCCTGCCCCTGTACGTTGTACCCGGCGGACTTGAGGTAGTAGTGGCCCACAGGTTCGACGATCGACTGGGGCTGCGGGTCGATCATCGCCACGATGGCCTGTCCGGGCGCACCGGCCCGCCCCGAAAAGGCGCTCCGGAGCCGGCCGATGGTGCACCTTTTGAGCACCACGGCGGACTCGGACTGCCAGGGCCTCAACCTGCGTCCCGCGGCGGACGCATTGATGCAGAATGTCAATCAACGTCAGCCCGCCACGAACCCGGTGGACGACGCATCCGGGCACCTGCCGTCCGTGCGCCGCCGCAACATGGGGCTCCGCTTTGGGTCGGATGACCCACAAGCCCCATTCCTCCGCCTTCGTGAAGCAGGTCCTCCGCGCCTGATGCTGGGCCAGCGGCAGGTCAAGGGGATCGGCCTCCGGCAGTGCAAAGTAGCCGCGCGCCACCGACCGGATGGTTCCCCCGGCCAGTGCCTGTTTCAAGTCCCACGCCGTGCAGCCGCGCGACAGCAGGTCCTTCCGCCGCGCGACCGTGCCGAATGCCCTGATGGCGTTCTCCGCGGTGCTGCCTTTCCGGATCTCCTGAATGGTCATGCCGTCCAGTGTGTCGAACCCGCCGCGGTAGCGGCTCCGGCCTCCCAGCATTTGTGGATGAATCTCGGCGGGGGTCTCCGTGTGGAGGGAACGTGGGGTGCCGGCGTCGTACAGGGTCCCGACGGGGCCCGGCCGCCGACGTCAGATGGCGGCGACTCCGCGTTCACCCGTGCGGACGCGGACGGCTTCGTAGACCTCCACCATCCAGACCTTGCCGTCGCCGGCGGTGCCGGTGTTGGAGCTGGCCACGATGATGTCCACGAGGTCCCAGGCACGTTCGTCGGAGGTGAGGACCTCGATGCGGACCTTGGGGTGGAGGTCCACGGTGTACTCGGCGCCCCGGTAGACCTCGGTGTGCCCGCGCTGGCGTCCGTAGCCGTGGGCACCGCTGACGGTCAGGCCCTGGACGCCGTAGCTTTCGAGGCCGCCGCGGACATCGTCGAGCTGCTCGGGTCGGATGATGGCCGTAATCAGTTTCATGCGTCAACCTTTGACTCGGTGTGGGCGGGGACTGCGTGCTGCCAGGCCGGGTTGCCGTCCAGCGGGTGGAAGCTGCCGGAGATGCGGCCGCCGATGTCGTAGGCGGATTCGGCGTGGACGGAGATGTCGATGCCGGCCGCCTCGTGGGCGGCGGAGATGCGGAAGCCCATCGTCTTGTTGATGACCCAGCCGATGGCGTAGGCCAGGACGAAGGAGTAGAGGAGGACGGAGAAGGCGCCGATGGACTGCTTGCCGAGCAGTTCCAGGCCCCCGCCGTAAAACAGGCCCTGGCCGGCGGCCGGTGCGTTGGGGTCCGCGGCCAGGCCGATGAACAGGGTGCCGATGATCCCGCCCACCAGGTGGACGCCGACGACGTCGAGCGAGTCGTCAAAGCCGAGGCGGAACTTCAGGCCCACCGCCATGGCACAGACGACGCCGGCCAGCAGGCCCAGGACCATGGCCCAGAACGGGGTGACGGCGGAGCAGGCGGGGGTGATTGCCACCAGGCCGGCGACGGCGCCGGACGCGGCCCCCAGGGAGGTGGCGTGGCCGTCACGCAGCTTTTCCACCAGGAGCCATCCGAGGATGGCGGCGCAGGGGGCGGCCAGCGTGTTGATCCAGGCGAAGGCAGCAATGCCGTTGGCGCCCAGCGCGGAGCCGGCGTTGAAGCCGAACCAGCCGAACCAGAGCAGGCCGGCGCCAAGCATCACGAAGGGCATGTTGTGCGGGCGGTGGCTCGGATCCTTGCCGAACCCCTTGCGCTTGCCCAGGATCAGGCACAGGGCCAGGGCGGCGGCGCCGGCGTTGATGTGCACGGCCGTGCCGCCGGCAAAGTCGATGACGCCCAGGCCTTGCCCGAGCCAGCCGCCGGTGTTCCTTCCGTTGGCGTCCTTGCTGAAGTCAAAGACCCAGTGGGCCACGGGGAAGTAGACCAGGCTCACCCAGATGGCGGCGAACACCATCCAGGCGCCGAACTTGGCGCGGTCCGCAATGGCCCCGCTGATCAGGGCCACGGTGATGATGGCGAAGACGGCCTGAAAGCCGACGAACGCGATTTCGGGGATGGTGCCAATCAGGGGCATGGTCTTGCCGGTGTCAAGGACGCCCGCCAGACCCAGCTTTTGCAGCGGGTTGCCGAGAAGTCCTCCTCCGACGTCGTTCCCGAACGACGCGGAGTAGCCAAACAGAACCCAAAGGACGCCGACCACTGCGATGGCGCCGAAGCTCATCATCATCATGTTCAGCACGCCCTTGGCCCGGGTCATGCCGCCGTAGAAGAAGGCCAGGCCCGGGGTCATCAGCAGCACCAGGGCTGCGGACACAAGGACCCAGGCAGTGTCTCCGGTATTCATGGTTACGGCCTTTCGTTGCAAGTGGTGTTGCCGCCGCCGCTCCGTTGGGGCTGTGCAATCTGGACACCTACAACTGTTCCGTGGCCGTGTTTCCGTCGCGCGCGGCAAAGATTGCCGCCGTGTTACAAAAAGCGGCGACAGGTTAATTCCTGTCGCCGCTTTTGTTTCCGGCGCGTTACGCGCGCCGGTCATGTCTTAGGAATCCAGGCCTTAGGACACCATGCTCTAGGACAGCAGGGCGTCCACGAAGCCCTCGGCGTCAAACGGCGCGAGGTCGTCCGCGCCCTCGCCAAGGCCCACCAGCTTCACCGGCACGCCGAGCGTCTTTTGGATCGCCACCACAATGCCGCCCTTGGCCGTGCCGTCCAGCTTGGTCAGCACAATGCCGGTGATGTTGACGACGTCGGAGAACACCTTCGCCTGGGCCAGCCCGTTTTGCCCGGTGGTGGCGTCGAGCACCAGCAGCACCTCATCGACGGTGGCCTGCTTTTCAATGACGCGCTTGACCTTGCCGAGCTCGTCCATCAGGCCCACCTTGTTCTGCAGGCGGCCCGCGGTGTCAATCATGACCACGTCAACTTCGCCCTCAATGCCGGCCTTCACCGCCTCAAAGGCAACGGAGGCGGGGTCCGCGCCGTCGACGTCGGACTTCACCGTCGGCACTCCCACCCGGGCACCCCAGGTGGCCAGCTGCTCGGCGGCGGCCGCGCGGAACGTGTCCGCCGCCCCGAGGAGCACGTCCTTGTCCTCGGCGACGAACACGCGGGCCAGCTTGCCCACGGTGGTGGTCTTGCCGACGCCGTTGACGCCCACCACCATGAGGACGGCGGGCCGGCCGTCGTGGCGGTCGATGTTCAGGCTGCGGTCCATGGTGGGGTCGACCAGCTTGACGAGCTCCTCGCGCAGCATGCCCTGGACGTGCTCGGCGCTGCGGGTGCCCAGGACCTTGACGCGTTCGCGCAGCGTGTCCACCAGCTCCATGGTGGAATCGGTGCCGATGTCCGCCAGCAGCAGCGTCTCCTCGACTTCCTCCCACACGTTTTCATCGATGGTGTCCCGCGAGAGCAGCGCCAGCAGGCCCTTGCCCAGCGCGTTGTTGGACTTGGCCAGCCGGGCGCGCAGCCGGACCAGCCGGCCCTCCGCGGGCAACGGGGTTTCCAGCGCCGGTGCCGTTTCCGTCGGGGCCGCCGTTACGACGTCCGACGGCGGGGCCTGGGTTTCCGGGCGCTCCTCCACCAGGGTGCCGCCCCCTGGGGAAGCGTCCCCGGCCTGGCCCGTCGCCGGGTCGAGGGGTGCCGGGTCGTTCGCGTCGCGCGGGCCGGTGTAGTTTTGTGAGTTCTTCCGCGCCTTCAGGAAGACAGGGACAAGGGCGCCGACGACGGCGAGCCCGATGACGATGTACAGGATGATGGCAAGAGTCTGGTTCACCGTCCCAGTCTCTCACGGGCCCTCCGGTCCCCCGCTTGGGCCGGGCTGTGGCAAACTCAATGCTGATGTCAACACCCAGCCCAGCCCCCGAAGCCGACAGTGCCGCCGCGGTCAAGCTCCCGCGGGAGATCAAGGTCCTGGTCGCCGCCGCATTCCTGATCGCCATCGGCTTCGGGATCGTCGCCCCGGTCCTGCCTCAGTTTGCGCAGAGCTTCCATGTCAGCGTGGGTGCCGCCGCCGTCGTGGTCAGCGTCTTCGCCTTCACCCGGCTGGTCTTTGCCCCGCTCAGCGGCGTCCTCGTGGAGCGGCTGGGCGAGCGGCGCACCTACATCCTGGGCATCCTGATCGTCGCGGCGTCCTCCGCCGCCTGCGCCTTCGCGCAGAACTACTGGCAGCTGCTGCTGTACCGCGGGCTGGGCGGGATCGGCTCCACGATGTTCACGGTCTCGGCCATGGGCCTGCTGATCAGGCTCGCTCCCGCGCAGGCCCGGGGAAAGGTCTCCAGCCTGTACGCCGGGTCGTTCCTGCTGGGGAACATCACGGGTCCGGCGGCCGGCGGGCTGCTGGCCGGGTTCGGCCTTCAGCTGCCGTTCCTTGTCTATGCCGGCGCCCTGGTGCTGGTGGCGCTGCTCGTGGCCACGCAGCTGCCCGCCGCCGTGCCGGTGCCGGCCAAGGCTGCGGAGCCGGCGGGTGTCCAGGCCGTCGCGCAGGGTCCAGTCCGGGAGGGGGCCGCGGCCGGCCCCCTCCCGGCGGGCGAGGGTGCGGCGGCAGGCGGGGGTCCGGCGTCGAACACTGTCAAGCAGGAGCCGCTGCTTCTGCGCGCTGCCCTGGGCATCCCCGCCTACCGGGCCGTCCTGGCGTCGAGCTTCGCGAACGGGTGGTCGGCGTTTGGGATCCGCATGGCCCTGGTGCCACTGTTCGCCACGGCTGCCCTCGGCGCCGGGCCGGAGGTGGCCGGGATCTCGCTGGCGGTCTTCGCCATTGGCACCGGAATCGCGTTGATGTTTTCCGGCAGACTGGCCGACACCTGGGGCCGCAAGCCCATGATCCTGCTGGGCCTGCTCGTGAACGGCCTGGGCATGGGTGTCCTCGGGTTCACCGGCGACGTGTTCTGGTTCTTTGCCGTGTCGCTCGTGGCCGGGCTGGGCAGCGGGCTCATGGGGCCGGCCCAGCAGGCCACGGTGGCGGACGTGATCGGCAACGAGCGCTCCGGCGGCAAGGTCCTGGCCACCTTCCAGATGTGCTCCGACTTCGGCGCGATCATCGGGCCCATCGCGGCCGGCTACCTGGTGGACCTGTTTTCTTACGGCCTGGCGTTTTCGATGGCGACGGTGGTGGCCCTGGTGGCCGTGGTGTTCTGGCTCCCGGCGGCCGAGACCCAGCGCTGACGCCCCCTCCCGGTCCGGGTCCCGCCCCGGTTCTGTGTTGCAGAAGTTGGACCAAATTCGCGCAGGAAAACGCTTCCCGGTCGAATAACTGCAACATAGATGTCCAGGGAGGGGTTGGGCGGAAGCGGTCAGACGTCTGCCGGGGCGCGGTCGATGCGCTGGCTGATGACGGTGGAAACGCCGTCGCCCCTCATGGAGACGCCGTAAAGGGCGTCCGCCACTTCCATGGTGCGCTTCTGGTGCGTGATGATGATCAGCTGGCTGGATTCGCGCAGCTCCTCGAAGATGGTGATGAGCCGGCCGAGGTTCGTGTCGTCCAAGGCCGCCTCCACCTCATCCATGACATAAAACGGCGACGGCCGGGCCTTGAAGATGGCGACGAGCAGCGCCACGGCGGTCAGCGAACGCTCCCCGCCGGAGAGCAGGGACAGCCGCTTGATCTTCTTGCCTGCCGGCCGGGCCTCCACCTCGATGCCGGTAGTGAGCATGTCGGAGGGGTCGGTCAGCACCAGCCGGCCCTCGCCGCCGGGGAACAGGCGGCCAAAGACGCGCTCAAACTGCACGGCGGTGTCCGTGTAGGCGGCCGTGAACACCTCCTCCACCCGCTGGTCCACCTCCTTGATGATGTCCATCAGGTCCTTGCGGCTGGACTTCAAATCCTCCAGCTGCGTGGACAGGAACTGGTGGCGTTCCTCCAGCGCCGCGAACTCCTCCAGGGCCAGCGGGTTCACCTTTCCCAGCGCGGCCAGGTCCCGTTCGGCCCGTTTGAGCCGCTTTTCCTGCTCCTCGCGCACAAACGGCACGCCCTCGGGCACCTCGCTGCCGGAGTCGTCCACGGCCACGCGCAGCGATGCCCACTTGTCCGTTGACGCCCCCGGGCTGGGCGGCACGAGCGTGTCCGGGCCGTACCCGGCCAGCAGGTGGTCGACCGTCAGGCCCAGCTCCTCGATCGCCTTGTTTTCCAGCGATTCAACGCGCAGGCGCTGGGCAGCCCTGGCCAGCTCGTCCTTGTGGACGGAATCGGTCAGCTTGGCCAGTTCCACTTCCAGTTCCATCGTGGCCGAACGCACGGCCATGAGCTCCACCTCGCGCTGGGCCCGACGTTCCTCGGCCGCGTCCCGCTCCTCCTCGGCCAGTTCAATGGACGCCTCCACATGCCGCAGCAGCGCCTCCACGCCGGCCGAAACGGCGGCGGCCTTCCGCGCCTGAAAACGGCGCCGGCGTGCGCGCTGCGCGGCCTGCTCGCGGGCGGCGCGCTCCGTGGCGGCGGCCCGTTCCAGCGCGGCGGCCCGGTTGCGGACGGCGTTCAACTGCTCTTCGGTGCTGCGCAGCGCCAGCCGGGACTCCATCTCCACGGCACGCGCCGCCGTGGCCTGCGCGGCCAGCGCGTCCCGGTCGTCCATGGACGGATCGGCCTCGGCAGGGGCCTCCTGCGCGCGTGCCAGCCGCGCGGCAATTTCCGTCAGCGCCGCCTGCTCCTTCTCCAGGTTGGCACCCGCCACGGACAGCGCCAGCTCGTGCCGCTCCGCCTCCCCCGCCGCCGACCGCAGCGTGGCGCCCAGCGCCCCGAGCCGCTCTGCCACGGCGGCCAGCCGCGCGTCGGATTCGTGCAGCGCGGCCAGCGTGGCTGTCTCATTTTCCGAGGCCGTGGTCCGCTGAGCCTTGGCGGCCGCCAGCGCGAAGCGTGCCCGCTCCCCCTCGGATGCGGCGTCGCGCAGCTTGGCGTCGGTCTCGTCGACGGCGGCCTGCAGTTCCAGGAGCGAGGGCGCCGTGGCCGATCCTCCGCGGACGGAATACGCGGCCAGCACGTCCCCGTCCGCGGTCACAGCCGTCAGGGACGGAAACTGCTCCAGGACGGTTTGCGCCGCGGTCAGGTCAGGCACCAGCACGACGCCGTCCAGCAGCGCGTCCAGCACGGGACCCAGTTCCGCCGGACCATCCACCTGTGCCCGTCCGACGCCGCCCCCCGCCACCGCGGCCGCCGCGGCTTCCACGTCTCCCGCGAGGAAAGGCGCAGCCGCGCGGCGCCGCTGCGTGCCGTCCGGTTCCGCTGCCGCCGCAGTGCCAGCAGCCGCCGCGCCGCCCGCCACGACCAGGGTGACCCGTCCGCCGTCGTCCGCCTTGATCCGCTCCAGGGCGGCCACGGCGGCATCGGCCGAGTCCACCGCCACGCCCTCGGCCGCCGCGCCCAGGGCAGCGGCGATGGCGGTCTCGTGGCCGGGCGCCACCGTGAGCAGCTCCGCCACGGCGCTGAGCACGCCCGGCAGCCCGGCGGCCAGCAGGTGCGCGGAGCCGTCCTTGCGCAGCAGGCCCACGGACAGGGCGTCGCGGCGGGCGGTGAGGGAATCGCGCTCCCGGTCCGCGGCGAGCTGGGCGGCCGTCAGCTCCCGGATCTGTTCGTCAATTTCCGCCAGCGCCGCGGCGGCCTCCTCGTAGTCGGCGTCGAGCCGTTCCTCGCCCTCCTCCACGCCGGCCACCTGGGACTCCAGGGCCGCAAACTCGCGGGCGGCCTCGCCGTGCCGCTCGGCGCCGGCGGCCTTGCCCTGGTGCAGGCGGCCGATCTCCGCCTCGGCTGACTCGACGCGGGACCGGGCCGCAGCGACCTGCCCCGCCAGCTTGGCCAGGCCCTCGCGCCGGTCCGCCGTGGCGCGCAGCAGCTCCCGGACGCGCTGTTCCTCGGCGCGGACGGCGGCCTCCACGTCCTCCTTGATGTCCATGGCGGTCTCCAAGGCGATCCGCCGCTCCTCCAGCGCCAGATCCAGCTCGGCCTCCTCGGACCGCAGCCGCTGCGCCTGCCCGGCCAGCCGGTCCGGATCGCGGCTGGGATCCGGCGCGGCCTCGGCGGCGCCCAGGTGCCGCTGCCGTTCCTGGGCCAGCACACCCAGCGATTTCATCTTTTCGCGAGTGGCGGACAGTTGGTACCAGGTGTCACGGGCGGCGTTGAGCACGGGCGTGGCGGCCGCCGACTGCTGCTCCAGCGCTGCCTGCCGGGTGCGTCCGGCCAGGAGGTCCGCCTCGACCTGTTCGCGCCGCGACTTGAGTGCCGCCTCGGCTGCCTCGTCACGTTCGACGGCGGTGGTGAGGGTCACGATGTCGTCGGCCAGCAGGCGGGCCCGGGCGTCGCGGACGTCGAACTGCACGGCTTGGGCCCGCCGGGCAACGGCGGCCTGTTTGCCCAGCGGCGTGAGCTGGCGGCGGATCTCGCCGGTGAGGTCGCTGAGGCGGGCCAGGTTCGCGGACATGGCGTCCAGCTTGCGCAGCGTCTTTTCCTTGCGGCGGCGGTGCTTGAGGATGCCGGCGGCCTCCTCAATGAAGCCGCGCCGGTCTTCGGCCGTGGCGTGCAGGACCTTGTCCAGCTGGCCCTGGCCCACGATGACGTGCATTTCCTTGCCCAGGCCGGAGTCGGAGAGCAGTTCCTGGATGTCCAGCAGCCGGCAGCCGGTGCCGTTGATGGCATACTCCGAACCGCCCGTGCGGAACAGGGTCCGGGAGATGGTGACCTCGGAGTATTCGATCGGCAGGGCGCCGTCGGCGTTGTCAATGGTCAGGGCCACCTGGGCGCGGCCCAGCGGCGGGCGCCCGGCAGTCCCGGCAAAGATGACGTCCTCCATTTTGCCGCCGCGCAGCGTCTTGGCCCCCTGCTCGCCCATGACCCAGGCCAGGGCGTCAACCACGTTGGACTTGCCGGAGCCGTTGGGGCCCACCACGGCCGTGACCCCCGGCTCAAAGTCAAAGGTGGTGGCCGAGGCGAACGACTTGAATCCGCGCACGGTCAAACTTTTTAGATGCAAACTGTTTTCTACTCCTGCGCCGGGGCGGTTTTCACTAGCCAATCTACCGTGCCGCGGCACTCTGCCGGGGAAGTTTCCCACATGTATGCACCGCGGTGCATGTGCGTCAAACCGGCCGCAAGGTGCATAGTTAACGGTGAGGCTTGTTGTCGCGAGGGGATGGAGGCACGCGGATGCCCCCCGGTCGCGGCCGCATACCATCGTTCTTTCGGTTCCCGGGCACCGTACGCACACAGAAGATAAAGGCTGGAATTTGATCGGCAACGCGACTTTTCACCACCACAACACCGCCTTACTCGCCGTCACCAGTGTCGAGGCCCCCGTGGTGGTCAGTTCGTCCGATTTTGACGAACGCCTTGCGCCGAGCCTGAAGCGCCTGCGCCTGTCGAAGCGGCTGCTGGAACGTGTTGCCGGTGTCGAGGAGCGCCGCTGGTGGGCGCCCGGGACCGCCTTTGACGACGCCGCCATCGAGGCCGGAGCGAAGGCCCTCGCCGAGGCGGGTATTGAGGCTGGCGAGATCGGCCTGCTGATCAACACCTCCGTGACCCGCCGCAACCTGGAGCCGTCCGTGGCGGTGAAGATCCACAACGCACTGGGCCTGCCGTCGTCGGCCCTGAACTTCGACCTGGCCAACGCCTGCCTGGGCTTCGTCAACGGCATCACGCTGGCCGCCAACATGATCGACTCCGGACAGATCAAGTACGCGCTGATCGTGGCCGGCGAGGACGCCCAGGCCACGCAGGAAACCACCTTCCGCCGGCTCAACGCCGAGACGTCCACACGTGACGACTACCTGCGCGAGTTCGCCACCCTGACCCTGGGTTCGGGCGCCGCGGCCGCCGTCATCGGCCCGGCCGACGCCCATCCGGGCGGCCACCGCATCCTGGGCGGCGTCTCCCGCGCGGGCACCTCCCACCACGAGCTGTGCGTGGGCGGGCCCGACGGCATGTTCACGGACACCAAGGGCCTGCTGGACAACGGACTGGAACTGGTCACGGACGCCTGGCACGAGGCCCACGCCGACGGCTGGGACTGGAGCGGGATGGACCGCTACGTCACACACCAGGTGTCGAACTCGTACACGAACGCCATCATCAAGGCCGTGAATCTGGTCCGCAACCGCGTGCCCATCACGTTCCCGAAGTGGGGCAACGTGGGCCCGGCGTCCCTGCCCATGACGCTGGCGCAGGAGGCCCAGAGCCTCAGCCCCGGCGACCGCGTGCTGTGCATGGGCGTGGGCTCGGGGCTGAACACCGCGATGATGGAGATTGCGTGGTAGCTGGGATCACGGCCGCCTCTCCCCTCTCCCCCTCCGCCGCGTCCCCCGGGGCCGCCACGCACGCCCCCGAACCCTGGCCCGGCGTGCATGCCTCCTGGCGCCGCACCCTGTCCGTGCCGTCGACCGCCGCCGTGGACGCGCCCGGCACGTCCCGGCAGTGGCACTTTCTGGACAACGCCGACGACGTCGCCGCCACGGGCGTGGAACCGGCGGGCACGCTGCTGTGCGTGCACGGCAACCCCACCTGGTCGTACCTGTGGCGCACCCTGCTGGCCGGGGCCACCTCCCCGTCCACGCTGGCTGCCGGCGGCCCCTGGAGGGTCGTCGCCGTCGACCAGCTGGACATGGGATTCTCCGAACGCACCGGCACCTTCCGCCGCCTCGAAGACCGCATCACCGACCTCGGCGACCTCACCGCCGCGCTGCACCTTGACGGGCCCGTGGTCACGGTGGGACACGACTGGGGCGGCATCATTTCCCTCGGCTGGGCCGACCGCCACCGGGACCAGCTGGCCGGCGTCGTGCTGACCAACACGGCCGTCCACCCGGCGGGCTTTTCCCTGCCGCCCGCCCTGAAGCTGGCCCTCCACCCCGCCATCCATCGGTGGGGCACGACGACGTCCGCCGCCTTTTTGCGCGTCACGCACGCACTTGCACAGCCCGCACTCGCCCCCGAGGTCCGCGACGCGTTCATGGCCCCGTACCGCACCGCCCTGCGCCGCGCCGGTGTGGGCAACTTCGTGGCGGACATCCCGGCTGCGGAGTCGCACCCGTCGCGGGCGGCCCTGGAGGAGGTCTCCTCCGGCATCCGCACCCTGGGCGTGCCGGCGCTCATGATGTGGGGCCCCAAGGACCCGGTGTTTTCCGACCGCTACCTGCGTGACCTGCTGTCCCGGATGCCGCACGCGGACGTCCACCGCTTCGAGGGCGCCGGCCACCTGGTCCAGGAAGACCGCGACATCGCGACCCCCGCCTTTGACTGGCTGGCGAAAAATGTCGTCGCCCCGGGCGGTCGGGCTCCCGGCGACGTGGCTCCCGGCGGTCGGGCAGCGGGCCCGGCGGACGCGCCGGAATCCGACGCCGGGCCATTCCGCCCCATGCTCGCCGAGCTGGACGCCCGCCGCAACGACCACTCGACCGCCATCGTGGACATGGTCCCCGCCGCCGGCCGGGCAGCCACCCGCGATCGAGCGGGGAGCCCTGCGAGCGGCCAGGGATCGGGATCCAGCCCGCGCTCCGTATCCTGGGCAGACCTGGCACGCGACGTGGACGATCTCGCCGCCGGCCTCGCGGACCTCGGCGTCCGCGGCGGCGACCGCGTCAGCCTGCTGGTCCCACCGGGCATCACGCTGACCACCCTCATTTACGCCTGCCTTCGGCTCGGTGCCGTCATCGTGGTGGCCGACGCCGGCCTCGGCACCAAGGGCATGAGCCGCGCCATCAAGGGGGCCGGCCCCGCCTACCTGATCGGCATTGAGCGCGCGCTGGCGGGCGCCCGCCTCTACAACTGGCCGGGCGTGAAAGTCTGCTCGGAGGACTTCACCCCGGCAATGGATGCCACGAAGCGCAAGCTGCTGAACGTGGCCGCGACGGTTCCCCAGCTGCTGGCCAACGGCCGTGTCATGCACCTGGCCGCGTCCGCACCCGCCATGGGGTCTCCGGGCGCCGACGACGACGCCGCGGTGCTGTTCACCTCCGGTTCGACGGGCCCGGCCAAGGGCGTCGTCTACACACACCGCCGGCTGGCCGCCATGCGGGACACCCTCAAGGCCGCCTACAAGCTGGAGGCCGGCACCGCGCTCGTGGCCGGCTTCGCCCCGTTCGCCCTGTTGGGCCCGGCACTCGGCGCCACGTCGGTCACCCCGGACATGGACGTCACCGCCCCGCGCACCCTCACCGCCGCCGCTTTGGCGGATGCCGCGGCAGCCATCGACGCCACGGTCGTCTTCGCCTCCCCGGCGGCACTGGTCAACGTGGTGGCGACCGCGGCGCAACTGACGGACACCCACAAAACGGCGCTGGCCGGCGTCGAAATTGTGCTTTCCGCGGGCGCGCCGCTGGGCGAGCCCCTGCTGGCCCAGGTGCAGGACCTGACACCGCAGGCCACCCTGCACACGCCCTACGGCATGACCGAGGCGCTGCCCGTGACGGACATCAGCCTAGCCGGCATCCGCGAGGCCGGCGCCGGCAACGGTGTGTGCGTCGGCATGCCCGTCAGTGGCGCCACCGTGGCCGTCGCCCCCCTCACCCCCGAGGGCGGCGTGGATCCCGAGCCCACCACCCGCGCCAATGTCACCGGCGAGATCCTGGTACGCGCCCCGCATGTCAAGGAGCGCTACGACCGCCTGTGGATCACGCAGGAGCAGAGCGCCTCGATTCCCGGCTGGCACCGCAGCGGCGACGTGGGCCACTTCGACGACGCCGGCCGGCTTTGGGTTGAGGGCCGCCTGGCGCACATTCTGACGACGCCCGCTGGCGTCAGGACCCCCGTGGCGGGCGAACTCGCCGCGGAGCAGGTGCCCGGCGTGGCGCGGGCCGCCGTCGTGGGCGTGGGTCCCGCCGGTGTGCAGGCAGCTGTGGCCGTCGTGGAAACCGTCCCGCCCGCGAAGCATTCCGGTCTGGCCGGGACCGGGCTGGCCGCGCAGCTCCGTTCCGCCGCCGCCGGCGTGGGGCTGGAGCTGTCCGCCGTGCTGGTCATCGACGCCATGCCCACCGACATCCGCCACAATTCCAAGATCGACCGCACGGCGCTGTCCGCGTGGGCGTCGCGCATGCTGGCCGGGGAGAAGGCCGGCCGCCCGTGAACAGGCCCTCCGGAAGGCGGCGTTCGACGGCGCCCCAGGGCTCCCCGGGTCCCTCGCCTGAGCCGGCGGCCGGGCCCCGCGTGCTGGTGACGGGCGCCAGCGGGCTGCTGGGACGCGCCGTGGCGCAGCTTTTGCACGGGCGCGGCTACGCGGTGCGGACGCTGCAGCGCAGCGCCGTGCACGACCCGTGGGAGTCGGTCCAGGGCTCTGTGGCGGATCCCGACGTGGCCGCCCGTGCGGTCTCAGGGGTTGCCGCCGTCATCCATCTGGCCGCCAAAGTCTCCTTCACCGGCGAGTGGGGGGACTTTGTGGCCACGAACATTGTGGGCACCCGCCAGCTCCTGGCCGCGTCGCAACGTGCCGGCGTGCGTGACTTCGTGTTTGTGTCCTCACCGTCCGTGGCCCACTTTGGCGCCTCGATAGTGGGTGCCGGTGCCGCACCGGCCAACCCTGACCTGGCCCGCGGCTTTTATGCCCGCTCGAAGGCCGCGGCGGAGGAGCTGGCGCTGGCCGAGGACTCCCCCAGTTTCAGGGTGACGGCCATCCGGCCGCACATTGTGTGGGGTCCCGGCGACACCCAGCTGGTGGAACGGGTGGTGGAGCGGGCCCGTGCCGGCCGCCTTCCGCTGATCGACGGCGGCCGGGCACTGATCGACACCACGTATGTGGACAACGCCGCCGAGGCGATTGTGCGCGGGCTCGAGCGCATGGACTATGCCCATGGGCAGGCCCTGGTGGTGACCAACGGCGAACCGCGTCCCGTGGGTGAGCTCATTGCGGGCATTTGTGTCGCCGCCGGCGTGCCGGCACCGGCCTTCTCGGTGCCGGGCTGGCTGGCCCGCGGGGCCGGTTCCGTCATTGAAAAGGCGTGGGCGGCGGCCGGGACGAGGGGCTGGGTAAACGACGAACCCCCGATGACACGATTTTTGGCCGAGCAGCTCTCCACGGCCCACTGGTTTGACCAGCGGCACACCCAGGCCGTGCTGGACTGGACGCCGGCCGTATCCCTGGACGAGAGCCTGGCCCGCTTGGCGGAATATTACCGGACCGGGCCGTAGCAGGGTTCGGCCGGCAGCCGTGGCGTTCCCGCCGACGCCACGGCCGCCGCGGCGTCAGTGGGCTCCGGCACCGCCCCGTCCCGGAGGATTGGGCCGGTGTCGACGTTCCCACTGGATTGAGCCGTTGGTGACGTTCCCGGCCACGTCCGTGGCGCGCACGCGCACCAGGGTCGGCTTGCCGGTCATGGCGATCGCGGCTCCGGATGGAAGCCAGGTGTCCTTGCCGTCGATCCTGTATTCCACTTTGGCCAGCCCGGAGAGGGCGTCGGAGGCGGTCACGGTGATGGCCTTGCCTGCCTTGTCGTTGGCCAGTGCGAGCTTCGGGCCGGTTGTGTCGATCCCGACGCTCTGGTGGGCCACCTCGGAGACGTTTCCGGCCGCATCGGTGGCCCGCGCTTCGAAAGTGTGCCTATCCTCGGCCGACAGGGTCACCGGGGCGGTGTAGGGGGTCCAGGCGCCCGAGTCGGTGCGGCTCTCCAGGGCCAGCGGCCCGCCGCGGTCGTCTGCGCCTGCAACGGTGAGCACGACCGGGGCCTTCCACCAGCCGGCGGCGTTGGCGGCCGTGTCTGTGGTGATGGTCGCCGTGGGCGCCACGACGTCGGCAGCGCCGCAGTCCAGTTTCGCATCGGCCCAGTCCGCCCAGGCGTGCCAGGACGCGGTGGAGGCGGTGCCCACGAGGTTGTTGCGCAGCTCAACGACCTTGGCCCCACTGATGTCCACGGCAAGCGTCTGCGGTTGGTCAATGCCTTGGGCAATGGTCTTGGCATAGACCTGCTTGCCGTCGGCATAGACCTCAAAGGTGCTCCGAGGAGTGACGCCGTCCTTCGCCGCACGTGCGATGACGTCGTCGTCGATGCCAATGACGGACCGGAAGGTGGTGCATTGTGCATCCACGGTGAACGTCACCGATGCGGGGCTGTTGGTGCCCAGGCCCTTCGGGTACGTGACGCCCCCTAGTTTGATGGCCGGGCCGTCGTTGGCGGCGTTGCCGCCCACTGCCATGTCCCGTTCCACCGGACCCCAGCCGTTGGTGGAGTTGTCCCACGTCAGGTCCGAGACGTACACACTGTCGGCCAGCAGGACTTTTACCGTGACGCTTCCGGGGAATTCCTTACCCCCGACGGAGATGGTCACCGGGACCGTGTAGCTGCCAGCGGCCTTGGATCCGGCGGTCACGGGAACCTGGACGGTGGCCGTGCCTCCGGCCGCAATGCTTGGCACCGCCACGGCGGTTGTGGGAAGTGTCAGCCCGGGTGTGGCCGCAAACGTCAGGCTTGCCCCGGCGAGGGCGGACTGGTCGATATTTTGCACCGTGACCGGAATGGTCCCCGAGGCCCCTGGAGCCAGCGTGACCTTGCCCCCGATGCCGGGAACCGAAGGCAGGCCCGGTATTGTGCCGGGGGTCAGGCGCAAGAGTGCGGTGCCATGGCTCGGGACCGTGGCAGAGAAGGCACTGGAGGTGTTGAGGACGTCGGCGCCGTCCCACAGGGAGCGCACCGAGTAGGCCCCGCTTCCCTTGACTTCCCCCACGTTGGAGGAAATCAGCTGCTGCTGCGCGGTGGTGTTGAACAACGCCACGGCAATGTCCCCACCGGAGAGCTCCTTGGCCCACACCTGGATGCCGCCGCTGTTGCGGACACGAACGGCCTGCTTGCCCAGTGGGTCCTGGTCGACGGCCACGACTTCTGCGTTGCTGACGGTCTTCAGGGTTTCAGGGGACAGCTGGGTCAGGTCCGTGCCCATGAACAGCGGCGCCGAAAGCATGGCCCACATGCCAAAGTGGCTGCGGTTTTCATCGTCCGTAAGGCTTCCGTTGCCCACCTGCAGCATGTCGGGGTCATTCCAGCCGCCGGGGCCGGCGTATTGTGACAAGCTTGCCTGGCTGTTGATGATGCCGCTGATCGAGGCCCAGGTGGGGGCGATGTCGCTGGTGGTGCGCCACAGGTTGGCGATGTCCTTGCCCCACGTCCAGGGCTGGGTGACCCCGTATTCGGAAATACCGTAGACCATCTTCCGGCCCGTTTGCTTCAGGGCATCGCGCATCTTGGCGAAGGCGGCCTGGCGGTTGAGGTTGTCGGTCTCGTCGGCGCGGCACCAGTCGTACTTGAGGTAGTCCACGCCCCACGAGGCAAAGGTGTCGGCGTCCTGCTGTTCGTGGTTGAGGCTGCCCAGCCCGTAAATGGGGTAGGCGTCCCAATGGTTGGCGCACGTTTCACTGCCGGGAACCGCATAGATGCCGAACTTCAGGCCCTTGGAGTGGATGTAGTCGCCAAGCGCCTTCATGCCGCCGGGAAAGCGGTCGGGGTTGGAAAAGAGGGCACCGTCGGCTCCCCGCCCGCCCTGCCAGCAGTCGTCGACCACCACGTTGTCATAGCCGGCCTTGGCCATGCCGTTGGCAGCCATGGCATCGGCCGTTGCCTTGACGACATTCTCGTTCAGGCCGTAGCAGCGGACCTGGTTCCAGCTGTTCCACCCCATGGGCGGCGTCAGTGCCACCCCGTTGTCCAGCGCCTGGGCCGGCTGGAGCGGGGCCAGCAGCATGCCGCCCAAAAGGGCTGCGCCCACGGCTGCGGCTGCACTGGCCCGCCATCGAAGCGAGGCGGCGAATCGTCGTTGATTTCTTGGTGCGCGCAAGGTGATCTTCTCTCGACTCATAAAAGGAGCGTGTGACGTGACTTACAGCATGCTACCGACATCCCCCCAAATAGCAACAATATTTTAACAATTACGCAACGATACAAACACTGGCCGCCGGCCTTTTGCGCCATGGCCCGTGACCGGCCCGAGGTGGCACATTCGGGCGTGCAATCCCGGAGCGTCCGCGCAACAACAGGGAGGCCTATGGCAGTTGCCGTGTCAGGGGCAGTCAGACTAACTCGAAGGATGGGGCTGTGGCGGAATAGCCGCATGCAGCCAGGCGACCCCGCGCCTCGCGGCAGCACGCCGGGCAAACCAACGGGACGGTGTGTGATCCACCACGAGATTCCGCACCCAGCGGCCGATGCCAACCAAGCCGTGCTATTTTATTTAGGTACCCTTATAAATATGGATCCGGAATCTATTCATATGCCATGGTCGCCCCTGTCGGCGAGTCGGGCACGGCCACCGGCCGCTGAAGCCGTCTGCAAGTTCACTGGAGGTTGTTGAAATGAGCAAGTCGCTAATTGCCATCGTCGGGGCGGGCCCCGGCGTCAGCGCGGGAATCGCCAGGAGGTTCGGCAGTGAGGGATTCCAGGTGGTCCTGCTGGCACGGCGTCTGGATTCAGTGAAGTCGGAGGCAGTGAAGCTCAAGGCCCAGGGCATCGAAGCCCATGCCATCGTCGCCGACGCCGCGTCCCGGGACAGCCTGGCGGAGGCCTTCGCCCAGGTTGAATCCGAGTTCGGGGCCCCGGACGTCATGGTGTACAACGCCGGCGCCAACTCCATCTCCGAGCCGTCCGCGCTGTCCGCAGAAGACATGCTCAACGACTTCACGATCAACGTCGCGGGCGCCCTGAACTCCGCGCAGCTCGTCATCCCGGCCATGACCGTACGCGGCTCCGGGTGCATTTTGTTCACCGGCGGCATGCTCGCCCTGCGCCCCGTGGCCTCACGGGCCTCCGCGGCGATCTCAAAGGCGGGGCTGCGAAACCTCGCCTTCACTCTGGCTGACGAACTGGCGCCGGCAGGCATCACCGTCGGCACCGTCACGATCGGCGGGGTGGTCAAGCCCGGGACATTCTTCGATCCGGACCTTATCGCGGAACAGTACTGGAACCTCTTCTCCGGCAAGGACCAGAAGGAGATCGTGTACCAGGAGAGCTAGAACCCGCCGCGGACCACGGCGCACGTCCAACCCTGGTTACTTCGCCGAACCCTGATGCGCCGCCACACACCCCAGCCCCTGCATCAGGGTTCGGCTGTTTTGTCAGCAGCGAAGTCAACACGGTAGGAGCGCCCGCTCGCGTTCAGGGTGACCTGTAGCTCCGGCACCTCGATCGGCGGGTGGGCGATGATGAGGCGGGTCCGTGATTCACCGGCCGACTCCGAGAGGGCGTTGAGGGCGGCAACGACATTCCGGGTCCGCCGGACTCCCCGGCGTCCGGCCATCCGGTCCAGCAGTTCCGCCAAGCCTGCTGTCACGTCGTCGGGCGTCAAGCTCTGGACATGCCTGTGGAATCCGGGCGCCTGCCTTGAGGGGGAGGCCTGGTAGGGGACGTTGACGTGGCCGTCCCTGTTGCGTCCCCACAGGTGGAGGACATGGAGGATGGTGGAACTGGGGTGCGTGTATGCGGTTCCCGGCCCGGCCCGGCCCGGCCCGGCCGCCAGAGCACGCGCCACTGGTTAAGTCCGCCAACCCTGACGCAGCGAACTGTGCAAGGCCTCCGGCATCAGAGTTCGGGAACAATGTCAGGGTTCGGGCCACCGAGCCACCCGTCCGCACCCCTTGTTGCCACCCAAGGCGGCGGTCTAGAGCCGGGCGTTCCTGGGTTTGGGCTGGCAGACGGGACAGCTGTAGGAGGACCGGTTCATGAAGGTGTCCCGGCGGATCCTCGTCGACAGCCCGGCGGCAGCACACCGCAGGCACGGCTGGCCCTCCCGCCCGTAGGCGTTCAGTGACCGGGAGAAGTAGCCGGAGGCACCGTTGACGTTGACGTACAGCGAATCGAAGCTGGTGCCGCCGGCGTCGAGGGCCCGGGACATCACGTCATGTGCGGCGTGGATGATCCGCTCCGTGTCGGGGCGGCGCATGGTGTCAGTGGGCCGGGCGTAATGCATCTTGGCCGCCCACAGGGCCTCGTCAGCGTAAATGTTGCCGATGCCGGAGACGAGCCCCTGATCGAGCAGGGCTCGCTTGAGGCCCGTCTTCGTGGCCCGCAATTTTCGGTGCAGCGCGTCGATGGAGAAGTTGGGGTCCAGCGGATCGCGGCCGATGTGCGCCGCCTCGGACGGAATCAGTGCCCATCCTCCGGATTCGCGCCCGTTCGCGGCTCCGGCGGGGATGGAAATGCCGGTACCGCCGGGCTTTCCGTCGGCAGTCTTCACGAGGGACGTGACAAACAGCCCGCCAAGGATCCGCTGGTCGATAAAGCGCAGTTCTTCGGGAGCACCGTCACGCGCGGAGAAGGAGAGCCGGACCTTCAAGTGTTTCTCGTGCGGCTGCCCGGGCGATTCCACCAGCAGCTGGCCGCTCATGCCCAGATGGGCAACGAGAGCGGTGTGCGGCGGCGCGGTGTGCGGGAGTGCGGAAGTGCCGGGTGCGAAATCGCCCAGCGGCATCCACAGGAACTTGCCGCGGCGCACCACGTCCAGGACTGTTGCGCCGACCAGATTCCCGGTGAAGTCCTCCACGCCGAGCGCGTGGCGGCGGATGGAGCGGGGATCGTGCACGGCGACGCCGATGACGGTCCGGCCCACGATCCAGCGTTCCAGACCGCGTCGGACAACCTCGACTTCGGGTAGTTCAGGCATTTAGTCCGCGGCTGGTCCGGAGGACTTGGACGGGGAAGAATCCGCACTGGAAGCCGCACTGGAAGCCACCGAAGCCCCGGAAGCCACGGAACGGGCGGTATCGGCAGACGGGGTCCCGGCGTCGTGCTTGGAATCCTTGGACGGGTAAAAGCGTTCCTGCAGCGCCTTCCACCCGGCGGCGGCGGCGGCGCGCTCGGCTTCCTTCTTGGACGGCCCGGCGCCGGTGCCGTAGTGGTGGCCGCCGATCACCAGACGCGCGGAGAACGAGCGGTCGTGGTCGGGGCCGGTGCCGTCGATCTCGTAGGCGATCGAGCCCAGGTGGCGGGCGGCGGAAATTTCCTGGATGCTGGTCTTCCAGTCGGTGCCGGCTCCGAGGACCTCTGAGTCGGCCAGCAGCGGCCCCACCAGGCGCATGACCAGCTGCCGGGCCGTCTCGATGCCGTTCGTCAGATACGTGGCGCCGATGAGTGCTTCCATGGTGTCGGCCAGGATCGAGGACTTGTTGCGGCCCTTGGTGAGGCGCTCGCCCTGGCCCAGGTAGATGAATTCGCCCAGGCCCAGGGAGCGGGCAATCGAGGCGAGGGCCCGGGTGGAGACCACGGCGGAGCGGCGTTTGGCCAGCTCACCCTCGGGCAGCGACGGGTTGTCGCGGTACAGGGCGTCCGTGACGGAGAAGCCCAGAATGGAGTCGCCGAGGAACTCCATGCGTTCGTTGGTTGGGATGCCGCCGTTTTCATATGCGTAGGAACGGTGTGTCAGGGCAAGACGAAGCGTCCCGGCATCAATAGTGACACCGAGACGCTTCAAAAGCAGTTTGTGCCCGTCCTCGAGCTTCGGGGGTTCCGCAACTGAGGACATGAGCAGCTCCTGCAAGACTATTAAGTGGTCGAACGGCCGGATGGCCGCAAGGACGTCTTAGACGTCGGCAACCTTACGGCCCTTGTATTCCAGGAACAGGGCGGTGCCGGCGGAGTCGGTGACGACCTTGGCCTGGTGCGGCAGGCTGTAGACAACCTGGCCGTTTTCGATGGTCTTGACCAGGTTCGGCGCGGTGGCCTTCCACTGGGAACGGCGTGCGCGCGTATTGGCACGGGACATCTTCCGCTTGGGAACAGCCACGGCAAACTCTTTTCTCTCGATAACCGGCAGGCACGTGCCCACAGGTAAAACTTATTGACTAGTCTTCTTCGCCGGTCAAGCCCTGCAGGGCGGACCACCGGGGATCCAGGATCTCGTGGTGGTGCCCCGGCTCATCCGCAAGGCGTATCCCGCATTCGGAACACAGGCCCTCACAGTCTTCCCGGCACACCGGCTGGAACGGCAGGGCGGTTACCACTGCGTCCCGCAACACCGGTTCAAGATCGATGAAATCGTGCTCGACCCAACGTTGCGTATCTTCGTCTTCATCAAGGCCCGCGGGGGGTTGCTCGTAGAAGAAAAGTTCCTGCACATCAACCTCAAGGTCCTCCGTGAAGTTCGCCAGGCACCGGGAGCATTCGCCTGTCAATTCGACAAGCACGCTGCCCGACACCAGAATTCCTTCATGGACGGCCTCAAATCGGAGTTCCAGATCCAGATCGGTTCCGGGCGTCACCTTGATGAGCGGGGTGCCAAAATCCTCTGGCACGGGAATACGTTCGTTGAAAGTCCGCATGCTGCCCGGGCTTCGCCCGAGCTCCCTGACACCTACGGTGAGGGGGGTGCCGTGGTTGGGATTGCTGCCCAACGTGGTTGCGCTAATGAGAACTCCTGAATGAACATACGACCGACGCACCATCCTATCCCGAATAATCACGGGCTTCAAAACGGGCGGTTACCAAAGCCATTTCGGCCTTGTCCAGTCTACGCCAGCCGCCACCGGGGAGTCGAACCGCACGGGGCGTGCCGTCCGTGACGTGACTCTCAGGAGGCACGACGCCGGAGGGCCGGCTTGCGCCGCGCGCCGGCCCGCCGCTGTGGTCCCGTGGTGCGGAGCGGAGGCCGCCGACCCTGTCCTGTTTTGCGCTGCGGCCGCTGCGTGTCTGGCGCAGGACGGTGTTGTGCGCCGTGGGCATGCCGGGCGGTGCGCACCACGGGACGAAAACCGGACGGGACGCTATGGGCGTGGCGGGACCACCGGCGTCGGGCGGGTGTCCGGTCCCACGTCGCCCTGCAGCCGGCGCAACACGGCCCGCGGCACGAAGTCGGAGACGTCCCCGCCGAGCGTGTGGACTTCCTTGATGAGCGTTGAGGACAGGTGCAGGTAGCGGCTGTCACCGGGCAGGAAGACCGTCTCCACTCCGGAGAGCTGGCGGTTCATGGTGGCCATGGGCAGCTCGTAGTCGAAATCCGAGGAGGAGCGCAGGCCCTTGACGATGGCGGAAATTCCGCGCGAATGGCAGAAGTCGGACAGCAGCCCCTCCCCCATCGGCTCCACCACGATCCCCGACAGGGCCGAAAACGTGGTCCGTGCCATGTCCAGGCGTTCATTCAGCGTGAACCGGTACGTCTTGGCATAGTTTGTCGACACGGCCACGACCACCTCGTCGAAAAGTGCGGTGGCCCTCGCGATGACTTCTATGTGCCCCTTGTGGATCGGGTCGAACGATCCGGGGCATACGGCGCGCTGCATAGCCTGAATCTATCCGAAGAACGCCCCGGAAACGACCCGTTCGGGCCCATGTCGTCTCCGTTACGTGGCCTACCGGCCGGTACGCCCCGGTCCGCCACGGCGCGCCGTCCGGCGCCACCCCGGGTAACGTATTTAGAACCACACCACCCCGCGGCAGCCGCGCGGGTCCGGCAGCAAGGAGCAGCAATGACCACCCCATGGCAGCGCACCGCGGACGGCGCCAACCTTTTGGGCCCGGACGGCTCGCTGGGGGTGACCATTTTTGAGGAAATCACCACGCTCGCCAACAGGCACCAGGCCATCAACCTGGGCCAGGGCTTCCCCGACGAGGACGGGCCGGCCGAGCTCAGCCGCATGGCGCAGGAGGCCATCGCCGGCGGCCACAACCAGTACGCGCCCGGCAAGGGCATCCTCGAGCTGCGCCAAGCGGTCGCCAAACACCAGGAACGCTTTTACGGCCTCACCCCGGACCCGGACACGGAAATCGTCATCACCACGGGCGCCACGGAAGCCATCGCCTCGGCCATCCTCGCGCTGACCGGACCCGGCGACGAAGTCCTCACCTTCGAACCGTTCTACGATTCCTACGGCGCCATGATCGGCCTCAGCGGCGCCAGCCACACCACCGTGCCCCTGCTGGCCCCCGATTTCATGCCGGACCTCGCCGCCTTGGAAAACAGCTTCAGCCAACGCACCAAAATGGTCATCGTCAACAACCCGCACAACCCCACCGGCGCAGTGTTCCCCGAGACCGTGCTCACCGAGGTGGTCCGCCTCGCCATCAAGTACGATGCCGTGATCCTCACCGACGAGGTCTACGAGCACCTCACGTTTGGTCCCCGGCACATACCCGTGGCGACGCTGCCCGGGGCGGCGGAACGGACACTGACCATTTCCTCGGCCGGCAAGACGTTCTCCTTCACTGGCTGGAAGGTCGGCTGGATCTCGGGCCCGGCGGAGCTGGTCGCCGCGGCCCGCACGGTTAAACAGTTCCTGTCCTATTCCTCCGGCACCCCGTTTCAGACCGCCATCGCCGCGGGCCTGCGCATGGATGAGACCTTCTTCACGGGCGCCGCCGCCACGCTGCGCCGCAAGCGCGACATCCTCAGCGAAGGCCTGCGCGCAGCCGGCCTGGACGTGCTCACCTCCCAGGGCACCTACTTCATCAACGCCGACACCGCAGCGCTGGGCATCACCGACGCCACGGCCCTGGCCCGCCGCCTCCCGGAGCTCATCGGCGTGGCAGCCATCCCCGTCGCCGTTTTCTGCCACCCCGAGGGCGCACAACGGACCCGGTCCCTGCTGCGCTTCGCGTTCTGCAAGAGGGAAGAAGTGCTGGAGCAGGCCGCCGGACGTCTGGCCACCCTGCAGGACAAGCTGTAGTGGTCCTGGCCAGCCGCTACCTGCGCGCTTCAGGCGTGCACGCCACGATCGACGCCGATCCCTGGCATGAGCATGCCTTTGTCCTGAGCATTGACAACGCCGAACAGTCGCAGGTCAACCTGGCGCACCCGGACGAGGTGTTCTACGAATACCTGCGCCGGATCGCCAACGCCGTGGACCTGGTCAAGCCGGCCGGGGAACCGGTCGCTGTCCTGCACCTGGGCGCGGGCGCGCTCACGCTGGCCCGCTACATCCAGGCCACCCGCCCGGGCTCCGTCCAGCACGCCGTGGAGCTGGAGCGCGAACTGCTCGACTTTGTCCTTGAACACCTGCCGCTGCCGGCCGGGACGAACCTCACCAGCCACGTGGGCGACGCCCGCGAAGCGCTCGGCGCGCTGCCCGCCGGCCTGACGTTCGACGTCGTCATTCTGGACATTTTCAGCGGACCGGACGCGCCGGCCCACCTGGCCTGCACGGATTTTTACCGCGAAGCGGCGGCCGTGCTGGCGGCTGGCGGGGTGCTGGCCGTCAATGTGGGCGACGAGCCCGGGTTTTCGCTGGTGCGCAGCCAGGCCCGGGCGATGCGGGAGGCCATTCCCGGCACCGCGGCGTACGGCGCCACGAACCTGTTCACGCGGCGCTACCCCGGCAACATCATCCTGCTGGGCCGGAAGGGTGGCTGGCCGGCCGAATGGTCGCAGGCGCTGGTCGCGGCCGGCCCGCACCCGGCCACGGTGCTCAGCGGCGTGGAACTGGACGAGCTCGCCGGGTGACACGCGCCGCAGCCGCGGCGGCCCACGTCACCCGTCTTCGCGAAGGAAGTCCGGCAGCTGCTCCACGTAGACGGTCTGCGGCGGTTCGAAGTACATCACCAGGACCCGCTCCCCCACGGGATACACGCTGGTTTCGTCGTAGGGGTGGGCATGGAACGCGGTGGTTCCGCCCAGAAACGGGACCATCACCTCACCCACCGTTCCCGGCCCCACCGCCCCTGACACGCGGCCCACCCGTCCCGTCAGGCTCCGGTCCAGGTCCCTACGGTTGGGACGGCCGCCCGCCATCGCCCTTTCCCTTCCTCAGCGATTCGGTCAGGGCGGGCAGGTAGCTCCCCACCTGGGCCAGGATGCCGCCGACCATCTCGTTGACGCCGTCGCCGCCGTTGAGGACGGTCAGCTGGCCCACATGGCCGAAGGGCTCGGCCGCGGCGGCAACAATGGCGGGCATGTTTTCCGCCAGCTGCTGCGAGATGACGGCCTCCTGGTTGCTGCCGAGGGCCTCCGCGCGGGCCTTGATGCCGTCGGCCTCGGCAAGGGCCTTGGCCTTGATGGCCGACGCCGCCGCCTCCCCGCGTGCCCTCGTCGCGGCAGCCTCGGCCTCGCCGGTGATCTTCGTGGCGCCGGCCATGGCCGCGGCGGCCGTGGCGTTGGCCTGCGCCTCCACCTCGGTCTTTTTGGCCCGGGCCTCGGCGGCGCTGATGTCCGCCGCCTTCTGGGCTTCGGCCTCGGTGCGCTGGGCGTAGGCCCGGGCGTCGGCGGGCTTGCGGACGGTGGTCTGAAGCTTTTGTTCCTCGCGGTCGGCCTCCAGCATGGCCACCTGGGTCTCCTGCACCACCACCTGCTGCCGCGCCGTGGCCTCGGCGAGCGGGCCGGCCTGTGCCGCGTTGGCCCGGGCACGCTCGGCGTTGGCGGCGGCGGCGGACTGCCGGATGGCGGAGACGCTTTGCGCGTCGGCAATGAGAGACGCCGCCTCGGCTTCCTTCTCGGCGGCCTCGCGGTTGCGGGTGGCCTCCGCAATCCGCGCCTCCATCTTGACCTGGGCAATGTGCGGCTTCGCCAGGTTTTGGATATACCCGGTGGGGTCCTCGAGGTCCTTGATCTGCAGGGAGTCGACCACCAGCCCCAGCTTCTCCATTTCAATGCCGCTGGCGCTGCGCACCTGGGACGCGAGCTTGTCGCGCTCCCGAATGATCTCCTCGACGGTCATGCTGCCGATGATGGAGCGCAGGTGCCCTTCAAAGACGTTGTAGACCTGGCTTTCCATCTTGGGCTGCTGTCCCAGGAAGCGCCGCGCGGCGTTGGCGATGAACGGCGTCGAGTCCCCGATCTTGAAGATCACCACGCCCTGGACCACCACCTGGATGCCCTGCGACGTGACGCAGTTGACCTGCAGCTCCGTCTCGTTCAACGTCAGCGACAGGGCGCGGACGGTCTGCAGCCCGGGGACCACAAACGCGCCCTTACCGGTGACAATCTTAAAGTCCATGCCGTCGGTGGTGGCGGGCCGTCCGCGGGTCAAGCCGGAGATAATCAGGGCCTCGTTGGGTTCGGCCACCTGCCACATCATTTTCACGGACACCCGGATCACCACGAGAAGCACCACCACCGCCACGATGATGGCGATGAGTGGCAGGAACGCTAACAGTAATGGCATGGTCGCGGCCTTTGCACTGGGCCAGACGCCGCGTGCGGCGCCGGCCGCGGGCCGCCGGCTTGCCCGGCGGCCCTGAAATGAAGTTGTGGTTGCCGGCGGCGTTCCGGCCTCCGGGGAGTGCCGCGCGCCGCGTCGACGGGCTCGACGCCGGCAGCGCACCGGCGGCGGGAACGAAAAGGCTGGTTGGTTGGAGCCTTTATGTGCACGTACTTTTTGTTGCAGGCAACGCTACTCGCCGATGCTTGGAATTGACCCGCTGGCAGCCGGGAGAACACACGCCGCGGGACGGGCAACCGGAGGGGCTGCCGACGTCCGTGTCGGCGCATGTCCCGATAGACTTTGACGGGCCTGTTTTTGGCAGGCCCCACCATCACCTGCATTTCTGGAGCCTAAATGACACCGTCCCGCAAGTCCCCCAAGCAACCCGCCAAACCGAAGGGCCAAGGCCAGGCCCGCCGGATGAAGCGGTCCCCTGCGGGCGGCATGGCCCGAAAGCGCATGGCTGCGGCCGGCGTGGCCGGTGCGGTGGTGGCCACGGCCGTGGTGTCCCTCGTGGTGGCGGGCATGCCGATGCTAAACAACTTCTTCGGGTCCAGCGGCGCCGAGAAAATCACACAGGCTCCCATCGTCATTACCACTCCGGCCACGCCGTCGGTGTTCCCGACTTTTAACAGGCCGGCGTACGTACAGCCGGCCGTGCCAGCGACGGCAACCGAAGCGGTCAAGCCGACCACCATCAAGGTCGGCTCCGACGCCACCGGAAAAATCATGCCCGTCGGGCTGGCCGGGCTTTCCATGGACACGGATCATCTTGTTGATATGCAGATGGATCCAGCCCAATCGAACTTTGCGGAAATCCTGAAGATGTCCGGCGATCCCGTCATCCGCTTCGGGGCGCAGGCCGTGGACCGCCGGTTCTTCTGGACGTCCACGGACGAGCCCATCCCGAACTGGAAGGTCGTGCCGGCCTACAAGGGCGACAAGCGCCAAATCGTCAAGGTGACGCCCGACACGTTGCGTACGCTCAAACGCCTGCTCGACGCCGGGGACGCCCGCGTCCTGCTGTCAACGGACATGGGCCACCTGGACCCCGCACGTTCCGCGGACCTGGCCAAATGGGCCCAAGAAATCCTGGGCAACCGGCTCGTTGGCATTAGTTTGGGTAACGAGCCCAACGGCTGGGCCCTCACGGGCGACCCGTATAAGACCCTGCGAAAGGCCCCTTGGACGGTCCAGGACTACAACGTGGAAGCGCAGCAGGTGTCGGCTGCCATTGCCACGTCGGCACCCGGCGTCAAGGTCATTGGCCCCGAGGTATACAGGGAAAGCTGGTGGAAGGATTTTGTGGCGCTCAAGCTTCCAAACATTGGCGCGATGTCGTACCACAACTACCCCTTATACCTGTGCAAAGTAGACTCGCCTGAACCGTTCACGCGTTCCATCGCGAACCTTATGTCACGCCAAGGGGCGGAAGCCAGCTTCGACTATGCCGCGGCAGCAGCAAAAGCCGCCAGCGCTGCTGGCCTCCACGCTTGGAATACGGAGACCAACGCGTCCTCGTGCTCGGGCTCCGATGAAGTCACCCGGTCCCATGCCACCGCTGTCTGGGCCGTCAACTTTGCCTTGGGCTCCGCCGAGGCGGGAGTGACCCAGCTCAACTTCCACGGGGGCTTTGAACCGTGCCGCGGCGGCGCTCCAATGTCGCCCTTGTGTGACACCGGAACGCGCAGTCAGCCGACGGGCAAGCTAAGAATGGAGCCCCTGTATTACGGAATCATGATGGTCAACAAGCTCGGTGCCGGAAACTTCCTCAGGTCTGAAGTGGACGGCGACGAAAACATCTACGCCTACCCGGTCGAGCACAAGGACGGCACGATGGGTGTCATGGTGGTCAACCAAAACGACCCCGCAAAGCAGACCCCTGTCAAGATCACGTTGATGCTGCCCCGCCAGGCGGCCACGGGAACCATGACCCAGCTGTCCGGCCCGGCGCTGAGCGCCCGGGACCAGACCCGGATCGACGGCGAGGAGTCCTCGGGCAAGCCGTTGGCCGAGCAGGCCCGGATCCCCGGCTTCAAGTCGGGCGAACAGTCCATGACCCTGGAGTTGAATTCGGGGACGACGAGCATTCTGAACTTCACGTTCTAGGCAGCCTGATCCGGCCGCGGGACGTTGTCAGGCGGTCCCGCGGCCGCGGATGACGAATCGGAGATTTGAGGCCGATATACCCGCCTCAAATCTCCGATTCGTCATCCTGATCAAAGTCGAATTCATGCAAGACGGCGGTGCCAGTCGGGCGGCGGGGAAACGACAGCCGTGCAGTCACCTGCGGGTCAATTACCTGCCGGCTCGGCGAACCACAGCCGTGTCTCGCCGTACTTCTTCTCCGCAAACAGCTCCAACGACGCCGGCCAGGCGGGCTCGGGCGTGCGGGCGGAGCGTTCCACCACCACCACCGCGTACGGGCTGAGCCGCGGGCCCAGAAGCTCCAGCACCTGCGACAGTTCGGGCTCGGTCAGGGGGTAGGGCGGGTCCATGAAGACCAGGTCCCACTGGTCCACGCCGGCGTCGGCCACACGTGCGAGGAACGATTCCACCCGGGACCGCTGCACCGAGACAACCTTGGCTCCGCGGACCTTGTTCACGAGTTCGGCATTGCGCTGACACACGCCGGCGGCCTTTTCATTGAACTCCACCAGCTCCACGGACTTCGCCCCGCGGCTGGCGCTTTCCACCCCGAGCGAGCCGGAGCCGGCATAGAGGTCCAGCACCCGGACATCGGCGAGCATGTTCATGGATTCCAGGCGCGAGAACAGCGCCTCCTTCACCCGGTCCGTGGTGGGCCGCGTGCCGTCGCCGGGCACCGACACCAGCGGCGTTCCACCGGCGGCACCGGCAACAATCCGGCTCACGCGGCCATCCTTGAAGGATCCGAACTGCCCTTAGCCGCGTTCAAGGAAGGCCTCATTCTGTTCAGTCAGGTAGGTGTCGATTTCAAGTTTTAGCGCAGGGTGCGTTTTCAGCTCCGGATCGGCGCTGACAATCTCGGTGGCATCCGCACGGGCCCGTTCAATCAGTTCCTCGTCGCGCAGGACGCTGAGCATGCGCAGGCCCGAGCGCCCGCCGGACTGCCGGGCACCGAGGATGTCACCCTCACGCCGCAGTTCCAGGTCCTGGCGCGCCAGCGCGAATCCGTCCGTTGTTGCAGCCACGGCGTCGAGCCGCCGCCTGCTGGGGTGGCCGCGTTCCAGCCCGGTCACCAGCAGGCACAGGCCCTTGTGCCCGCCGCGGCCCACGCGCCCGCGCAGCTGGTGCAGCTGCGACATCCCAAACCGGTCCGAATCAAGAATCACCATCAGCGCGGCGTTGTGCACGTCCACGCCCACCTCGATCACCGTGGTGGCCACGAGCACGTCAATGCCGCCAGCCGCGAATTCGGCCATGGTGGCCTGCTTGTCCGCCGAATCGAGCCGCCCGTGCAGCGCCTCAATGCGCGTGCCTGCCAGCGCCGGGACCGTGCGCAGATACTGTACGACGTCGAGTACCCCCGCCATGGCGCGCTCGTCGCCGCCATCGGTGGTCGATCCCCAAGCGCTCCCCTGCCTCGCAAGCTCGGCCGGGGCCCCCTCGCGCTCGTGGGCCCCTGTCGAAACGCCAGGTCTCGACGCGCTCGCAGAGCTCGCTGCTCGACTACCGGGGCCGCTCGCAGGGCTCGCTGCTCGACCACCGGAGCCGCTCCCACCGGGTGTGTCGTCGTCGCCGATCTTGGGGCACACCACGTACACCTGGCGGCCTTCGTCGATCTCCTCGCGCGCCCGTTCCCAAACCCGCGATGCCCACGACGGGTGGTCGGCCAGCGGCGCCACGTGCGTGGTGATGGCGGCGCGGCCCTTGGGCAGCTCGGTCAGCTCGGACACTTCCAGGTCACCGAAGACGGTCATCGCCACGGTGCGCGGGATCGGCGTGGCGGTCATGACCAGCAGGTGTGGCGGCTTGGCCGCCTTGGAGCGCAGGACGTCGCGCTGTTCCACGCCAAAGCGGTGCTGCTCGTCCACCACAATCAGTCCCAGGTCGGCGAACTGCACGTTGTCCGAAAGCAGCGCGTGCGTGCCGATGACAATGCCGGCCTCCCCTGACGCCGCGGCCAGCAGTGACTTCTTGCGGGCCGCCGCCGGCATGGAGCCCGTCAGCAGCACCACGGTGGTGGCGTGCGGCCCGCCCAGCAGCGGGCCCTGGCCCAGGCTCCCCAGCAGGGCAAGGACGGAGGTCAGGTGCTGGGCGGCGAGCACCTCGGTGGGGGCCAGGAAGGCGGCCTGCCCGCCGGCGTCGACCACTTGGAGCATGGCGCGCAGGGCCACCACGGTCTTGCCGGAGCCCACCTCGCCCTGCAGCAGCCGGTGCATGGGGTGCCCGGCGGCGATTTCGCCGGCCACGAGGTCGCAGATCTGACGCTGGCCAGCGGTGAGCGTGTAGGGCAGCTGCGCGTCGAAGGCGTCCAGCAGCCCGCCCGGAACCAGGGGCCGCGCGGTGGCGTCCAGCCGCAGGGCCTCAAGCCGCTTTTGCGCCAGCGAGGCCTGCAGCGCCAGGGCCTCCTGGTAGCGGAAGCGTTGCTGCGCGCGCGGCCAGTCGTCCATGGTGGCGGGCATGTGGATTTGCTCGTAGGCCTCCCACAACGGCATGAGCCTTTCCCGCGCGGCAATGGCCGGCGGCACGGGGTCGGGAACCTTGGTGAGGTCCAGGGCCGGCAGCAGGGCCGTGATGACGCCTTGGGTCTTCCAGCTCGGAAACTTTGCGGTGGCCGGGTAGACGGGCACCGGCTTGACCGCTTGAAGCTCGGCCTCGTGTTCGGCGAGGGGATCATCCGGCAGCAGCACGTAGTCCGGGTTGGTCAGCGACTTGTGGCCGCCGTACAGGGAGACTCGGCCGGAGAACATGGCCAGCACGCCCGCATGAAGCTCCTTTTGCGCCTTCCAGCCGTTGAAAAAACTGATCTTCAGGGTGGAGGGGCGCCCGGAATTGTCCGTGATGACGACGTCGCTGATGGTCCCCTTGCGCCGTTGCATGTGCCGGGTGGTGAGGTCCACCACCCGGGCCAGGATGGTCACCTCCTCATCGAGGGGAAGGTTGTCAAGGTCGGTCAGCTCGCCGCGGGCGAGATACCGGCGCGGGAACTGGTGGAGCATCTGGCCCACCGTGGTGATGTCCAGGTGCTTCTCCACCGACTTCGCGCTGGCTGCGCCCACCAGCCGGGAGAGCTGCAGGGCCAGGTCGGCGTATTCGCGGGGGCGTGGCGGCTGCGGCGAGTCGGGCACGCCGCCGAGCCCGGCGTCGAACGCGCCAAAATCAAAGCCGGGGCCCTCAGAGGAGGTCATGGGCGTCCGCCACGGCGTTGGGGCTCAGGCCTGAAATGCTGACATTGCTTGGATCACCCACGGCCTGGATGGCATCCAGCGCGGTGGCCGGCGAGGGGACGTGGACGTGGACGCGCCACGGGTACGCGCCGGTGTCGTCGGCCTGTTCGGAGACGGCGCTCATGATCACGGACTCCCCCAGTTCGTCCAGCTGCATGCGCAGCCCGGCGGCCGCGAGCGGCGTGAGGTTGATGGTGCACATGACCTCAACGCCCAGCTGTTCGGGCATGTCGAGGGCGATGTTGGGGTCCTGGATCTTGTATCCGGCAAGCCCGTCCAGCAGGTCCTCCTGCAGCGGCTCGCCCACGACCACCGAACGCAGGCAGTCCAGGATCAGCAGCAGCCCCACCCCGCCGGCGTCCACCACATGGGCGTCCGACAGCACGCCGAGTTGGCTTTCGGTCAGCACCACGGCTTCCCGGGCCGCGGCCACGGCGCCGTCAAGGGTTTCGGCCAGCGCCTGGTTGGAGTCGTCGCCGTTGAGCGCGGATTCCACCTCGGAGGCGCCGTGCGCCGCTGCCTCCAGCACGGACAGCATGGTCCCGGGCATGGGATCGCTCAGTGCGCTCCAGGACCGCAGCTGGGCCCGGTGCAGGGCGGCGGCCAGCAGGGGCCCGCTGAGCCGCTGCTGCCCGGCCAGGGGTTCGGCCATGGCGCTGAGGAAAACGGAGAACAACGTGCCGGAATTGCCCCGGGCATGTTCCATGGCGGCCCGCCCGGCGGCGGCCATGGTGGCCCCGGCGTCGCAGGGCTCGAGCTCGGCCACGGTCTGGGAGGCGGCCCTGACGGTCAGGTAGAGGTTGGTCCCGGTGTCGGCGTCGGCCACGGGATAGATGTTGATGGCGTTGAGCCGGTCGCTGTGGTTGGCGAGTGTCTGTTCGGCCTTGACGAGCCAACGCCGAATTACGGGGGCAGTTGCGGCAATCTTAGACTGCAAAATGATCCCATCCCACAGCGCCGTCCACGACGCTTTTGAAGTTCCGTCCGTCGATGGAAACGGCCGGTTGGCCGGCGCCCGCGGACACTACTGAGCCTATCCCAACGAACCCGTGCGGGAGCGCAGCGTTGGCTGGGAATGTGGATAACAATCCGTGGTCCTCCCCACCGCTGAGCACCCATCGCAGCGGATCCGCCCCCAGCGCCAGCGCGCACTCCGCCAGCTGCCCGGCCATGTTTGCCAGCACGACGCCGTCCAGGTCCAGGCCGCTGCCGCTGGCCGCGGCCAGGCGCCCGGCGTCGCGCAGCAGGCCGTCGGAAATGTCCATCATGGCTGTTGCCCCGGCACGGGCGGCAGCGGGTCCGGCTGCCAGCGGCGGCTGCGGCCGGTTGAAGAGGTCCGCGGCCTTTTGCGGGCCCGCGGTGTAACTCTCCGGCGCGATGCCGCTTTCCTGCAGCGCCCACCCGGCTGCGGACCATCCCAGGTTGCCGCATACGGCCGCAACGTCCCCGGGGCGGGCGCCGCTGCGCAGCACGGGGTCCAGCCCGTCGAGGGAGCCGGTCACCGCGGCGGTCACCACAATTTCAGAGCCGCCGGACAGGTCTCCCCCGGCGACGGAACATTGCCTTGCGCCGAGCGCAACAATCGCGGCGCTCAGGCCGTCGGCCAGCCCCTCAACCCAGGCCACCGGCGTCGTGCCCGGAAGTGTCAGGCTCACCACCATGGCCGTGGCCACGGCGCCCATGGCGTTGATGTCGCTGAGGTTTTGCGCAGCGGCCTTCCAGCCGACGTCGTAGCCGGTGGTGGCGTAGCCGTTGGGCCAGGCGAGGCGGAAGTCCCTGTCCTGGACCTGGGTGTCGATCGAGATGACGGTGCGGCCGTCAGGGGCGGCGATGATGGCTGAATCGTCGCCGGGTCCCAGCAGCGTGGAGGTGCCGGCATGCAGGCGCGGGAAGATGCGCTGGAGCAGCTCGGACTCGGACAGCTGGGCGACGGTGAGGGTCATGGTTTAACCGTAGCGGGTGGGGCTGACACGGTGCGTCCGCCGGCGGGATGACAGCGGCGGGCCCGGTTGCGGCCAGCGTAGCGGACTGTGAAGATGGTCAGAATGACTGACACAGAGCGGTACCTTCAGGCCTATGACGACCAGCTCCGGACCGACGCGGAAACGCCCAGCGCGTTGAGCGTGGCCGCGATGGGGCCGCTGCGGCTGGTGACCTTTGCCGGGGGCCGCGGATTCGTCACCTACCGGGATCTGGCGGGGGCCGTTGATATCGCGGCTCTGGTGGGGGACGCGCTGGCCCACTTCCGCGCGGACCCGGACATCGCCGGCGTCGAATGGAAGACCCGTGGCCACGACCACGCGCCGGGCCTGCACGAGGCGCTGGTGGCGAACGGCTTTGTGCCCGGCGAGCCCGAATCCATCATGGTCGGCCCGCTCGAGGGCCTGTGTGCGGACGCCCCCGTGCCGGCCGGCGTGACGCTGCGCAAGGTCACGGACGATGGCGACGTGCGGGCCATGAGCGCCATGGCCGACGAGGCGTTCGGCGAGTCCGTGAACACGCGCAGCGCGGACGCCCTCATCGCGCGCCTGGCGCGCGATGACGGGATGGAGCTGTGGGTGGCAGAGACGGCCGGCCGCATGGTCAGCGCGGGCCGGCTGGAACCTGTCCCGGGCACGGACTTCGCGGGGATCTGGGGCGGCGCCACCCTGACGGAGTTCCGCGGCCGGGGCATCTACCGGGCGCTGACGGCCGCACGGGCCCGTTCGGCGCTGGCCATGGGCAAAAAGCTGGTCCACAGCGACTCCACGGAATTCTCCCGCCCCATCCTCGAACGGTCCGGGCTCGTCAAGGTGTCCACCACGACGCCGTACGAGTGGACGCGCTGAAGCCAAGACGACGGCGGGCACACCTTCCAGCGGCCCCAAAGCCGACGGCGCGCCATACCGGCGGGGCGTGTGAATTTCACACGCCGCCGCCGGCCTGGCACTCCGTCCCTCGCGGCTACTCGCGCCGGGCCGGGTCGGTGAGCCACCGGACAGGCCGGGACGGGTCGGGCTCGTAGCGGCACATCCTCCCGGTGCTGATCCCGTCGCGCAGCAGGCGGGCCACGTCCGGATCCGCGGCGGCAATCCTTTCCAAGGCGGCGGCGACAGCCTTGCGCACCGATGTCCGAGCCCGTTCAGACGCCGGGCCCAAGGCGCGCGGCCGCCCCAGCAGCCCGCGGGCCGCGGCCAGCTGGTGGATGAACTCCTGCCGTTCACTCCGGGCTGCGGCGGCGCGGTCCGGATCGTTCCAGTCCTCGGCCTCGCCGATCTCCGCATCCAGCTCCGCCAGGCGCCGCCGGTAGGCAGCAAGGGCCCGTGCGTCGAGAACGGGGCCGCCCGAGTCCTGGTCGGCCCGCAACGCCCTGTCAAACCCTGAAACAAGGTCAACGCTGGCAATGTCCTTCCCCGGGTTCCGCAGCAACAGCCGCAAGTATGAGAATCCCACTCGCGCGGGAAAGACCTGTGGAGCCTCTTTCCGGCCGATCTGCCAGATCCCGGGCGCCCCGGGCGCAAACAGCAGTTCAGCCGGCGGCGCGCCCGCGAGGTGGACGGAAGGACCTGGCCTGTCCGCCGCGCCGCGGTCTCCCGCCCCGTCTCCGGCCGCCCTGCCGCCGGCCGCCGCACCTTCGCCGGCCGCCGGGGAGAGGCGCGCGGCCCACCAATCGGCCCCGAGGGCGGCATACGCGTTTTCGGCGACCGAGCGGTGGCGCTCCGCCCGGCCGCCGTCGCCCAGCAGGGTGTAGGCGCCGGCAAGATAGTGGTCCACCACGCCGTGGAAGCTGACAGCCGCGGCGTTGACCACCCCCCGCCCCGCAAAGGGTTCAAGGACGCCTGCCATGAGCGCCGCGGCGGCCCGGTCGCCGGTCCCCGTCGCAACCTCCGCCACCTGGGTTGCGGTCAGCAGCCAGTCGACGTCCCGGGGAATGCCGGCAAAGCCGTCGCCAATGATGCGCCGTGCCAGGACGGACGCATGTCCGGACTCCCCGGCGTCGAGCCACAGGACGGCGGCCTGGGCCAGGATGGAAGGCACGCCCTCGGCGGTCGCGTAGTCCTCATAGCTCGCGGCCTCGGCACGGAGCTCCGGGGCCCGGCCGCGCTGGCGGGCAATCTCGCCGCCGAGCGCATGCCCCACGGCATACGTGTCCGCCTCGCCGGCGCGGGCGCCGGAGGCTGCGGCGGCAGCAGCCAACCGTTCGGCCTCGCCGGTCCGGCCGGCGAGGAGCGCGGCCATGGCCCTGCGGCACTGCGAGTAAAAGAGCGCCCGTTCCGCACCGGACTGCCGGGCCAGCAGTTCGAGGTCGCGCAGTCGGCGCTGAAGGGCCAGCCCGTCAAGCCGTTCGAGGGCACTCGTCAGGGCCCAGCACAGGGCGCGGAGGCGCAGGTCGACGTCGGCAGTATGGGCCGTGAGTTCTTCCAGCTCGGCACAAAGCGGTGTCCGGACCCCAAAGTCGTCCGGCCCCCAGTGCGCCAGCAGCCCTGCCTCCAGCGCCGCGGCGACGTCGTCGGCGTCGCCGGATGCGCGGGCCGTGTCCAACGCCTCCGCAGCGAAGGGCGCCGCCCGGGCGGCCTCCCCGGCGTACACCCAGAGCCGGGCCAGCGCAACGGCCAGGCGCCCGCGCTCAGGCGGCCCCGCAGCGGAGTAGGCCTGGTGGAGGAGGGCCGGGAGCGTGCCGGCCGGGGTCCCAAAGCGGTGGTGGTCCACCAGGGCCAGCGCGGCGGAGACCAGCACGCCGGTTTGGCCTGACTGCGCGGCCGCGCGGCACGCGGCGAGGTACAGCCCGTCGGCGTCGGACGATTTGGCCTGGCGGGCGGCGGCCGCGCGCTGGAGGAGTTCGACGGCGGATGGCCCGGAAGAGCCGGCCCCGGCGGATGAATCGGACCCCATGGCAGTGGCCATGCATAGATCATAGACATCCGGCGGGGCCGTTCCCACCTTTCCGGCGGCGTCAGGGCCTGATCAATGTTTCCGCGGCCGCGTGTTGCGCCCTGAGCGCCTGGTCCCAGTCCCCGGTGCAGTAGACGGACAGTTCGGCCACCTCTCCGCCGGCGACGTCCGCCCGGGCCATCTCGCGTGCGGTCCACTGCTGCCCGTCGGCGGCCCAGGCTTCCTCAAATTCGATGACGAAGCCGCCGGGGGTGGCGTCGGCGCGCCAGCGGGGCACGGTGCCGGGACCGGGGTGGCCCGCCCGGCGCAGCTGCTCGGCGGCCCGCCTTCCGCGGACCTGCTTGCGCCACAGGGGAAGGGTGAAGTCGACAAAGACGTCCTCGGCAAACAGGCCAGCGGGCGCCGTTCCCGTCTCGAGAAACTGGACGAACCGGCGCGCCAGGGCCTCCGTGGCGGGGTCCATCCGGGCGGAAAGGGTTTGAGCTGTGGTTTCTGGCATTGCAGCCACCTCCTTGATTGGTGTTGATGCAAGGAAGGCGTGAGAACCGGCTTCACAGTGTGACGCCGGGCGGCACAGGGCCATGCCAGCGGGGCCGGCGGCTCACACGGCCAGCGGGGCAAAGAACTTCCGCAGCTCGGTGAACACCTGCCCCGGGGTGCCGGCCGGTCCGGGGCCGACGCCTGCCAGCGAGGCGTACGCGTGTTCCTCGCCCCTGGGCGGCAAGGGCTGCGGGTTGAGGGCTGCCGCACCGTCGTCGCGGGGCCACTCGACGTCGCCGGTGGCGGTCCGGGCCGGGATGAGCCAATAGTCGCCCGTCCGGTACGTGGCCGGGGATCCGCCGTCGGCGGCGGGGAAACAGACCTGCACCCCGTCCTCAAGATCCTGCCACTGCGGCTGCCCCACCGGGGATTCGACGACGGCGACGGCCCCGCCGGCGGCCGCGTCGCCGTCGTGGTCCCAGCGGCGCAGGTACGGGTGCAGCCGCGGGTCCAGGCCCGATTCGGGGTCCGCCTGCCCTTCCAGCACCACGCTGAACTCGTCGCGGTCGATCGAATGGACGCGCAGCAGGGGCGCGGCGGCATGCCGGAGCGTGGAATTGTCGTCCACCAGTTCCACCCAGCCGCCCACCACCAGGCCCAGGTCCGTGTCCCGCCCCAGCGTGGCCAGTGTGACAGTGGTGGTGTTGGACGCGGCGTCCACGGCGGGTGATCCGGCCAGCGGCAGGGTCACGGAGCCGTTGTCCCGCGACCACTTGAACGTGGCGCCCCGCCCCGGTCCGCCGGCAGGTCCCGGGGCGTGGATTTCCACCCGGTACAGCTGGTTTTCCAGGCCCCGGTAGCGGGCCGCCGGATCCACCGAACAGGGGTCGTTGTTCGTGGCGGGCGGCTCAGCCTGCGCGGCCAGCAACGGCACGGCACGCACAAACTGCCCCGCCACACCCGTTCCGTCGTCGGGCAAACTGATGGGCAGCACCCGCACCTGCCAGGTGAGCTGTGCCCGGGTGGCGGTGTCCGGTCCGCCGAGGGCCGGTTCCAGGAGTCCCGGGTTCTCCACGACGTTGATGTGCCGCTCCCAGACGTCGAGGTAGATGGTGTAGTTGGGCAGCTCGGCCAGGTTGTCCGTGGTGCTCGCGGCGTCGAACGGGTAGCCCGGTTGCTCGCTGTACAGCAGGGCTGCGGGATTTTGGCACATGGCCCCGTTGACGTAATAGCGCCCGGCGCCGATCAAAAAGTCCCCCGGCACCAGCTTCTTGCCCAGCGCCTTCGCCGCGGCGGGGTCCGTGATGACGGCAAAACCGGCATTGTCCCGCGGCCCGCCTTCGGGGCCGATCAGGTCCCGGGCAAGGAGCCGCCGGGCGTGCACGGCGATGGCGGCCTGCTCGTTGAAGTCGGCGTCGAGGTGGACACGTCCCTGTTGCATGAGGACGCGGGTATAGTGGTTCCGCGGATCAAAGGTGTCCCGGCTGAAGTCGCCCTTCATGATGTGCCCCTATCTGGTGTAAAAGATGCCGGCGGAATAGCTGGCGACGGTGTATTCATCCAGCCGTGCGTGCAGGTTGGCGGCACGCTGGGGTTGGAAGAGCTCGTGGAAGGCGCCCATCTCGGATTCACCGGAGGCGCCGCGCACAATTTCCGCGGCGGTGCCCGGGGCCAGCCGCCCGTACACCGGGTTGCCGTAGCGCCGGCTTTCCAGCGCGGGGCGGACCCGCAGCGCCTCCCGATCCGCCGCCGCGGCTGCTGCAGCCGGGTCCGACGGCGCCCCAAGGTCGGCCGCCTCCCGCACCAGGTCCGGCTGGCAGTTGTAGCGGCGCGGGGTCCTGGAACCCGGTGAAACGTAGCAGAACCTCAGGCAGCCGAGCTGCCGGCGGGCCGCCAGAAGAGTGCCGAGGAAGATGGTGTCCTCCCCCAGCGTGACGGCGTGGACCAGGACGTCCCCCATCACGGTGCAGCGTCGCACGCACAGTACGCTGAACGCGGAGCCGCCTGTCTCGTCGCCCAGCACGATGCTGCATGGATCGGTGGCGTCCCAGAGGGAGTCGGCGAGCGCCAGCACGGGAGCCTGGCCGTTGTCCGGGTCGCGGCGCACCTGCACGGGCCCCAGGATGCTGCGGGTGATCCGCACCGCCGCACGCGTACCGTCCAGGAGTATGCTGGGCTCCTCGGGGCGCAGCGGCACGCAGTCGCAGTCCAGGTTCCAGCCGGGCACCAGCGTGCAGTGGCGGATGGACACGTCGCACAGATCGCCGGCGCCTGTGGGGTCCTCGCCGTCGCTGGCGGCGCGTCGGGCGGCCGGCCCGTTGACCACCAGCCCTCGGCCCACCACCAGCAGCCCGTCCAGCACGAAGCGGGCGGCCGCCCCGCCGGTGACGCTGAGGGGGTCGGGCTGGTCCACCCGGTAGTCCAGGAGCCGCAGGACGGGCCGGGTACCGTTGGCCGCCCGCAGCTGCAGGTACTCGCCGGGAACCAGAGCGAATTCGAAGCGTTCCTCGTAGGCGCGGCTGTCCATGATCTCCAGCACGGCAGATTTGGTGCCCGCCGCCGGGTCCGCGGCGTCGCGGTCGGTGCACCATTGGCTGTAGGCGGCGGACACCGTGGCATATTCGCCGGCCAGCCGGCCGCTCTTGCGCACCCGGTACACGCGTGCACCGTCCGGCTGGGCCGTTGGGCGCGGATATTCGCCGCCGCCGATCTCCATGCTGAAGCCGTAGTGGTAGTCCACCGTCACCCCGCGGGGCAGCTGGCCAGCCGGAAACACGAGCCGGCCACGTTCGGGGTCCACCAGGACCTTGGTGCGGGGCGCCTTGTAGGCGTGCCAGTCGGAAAGGTTGGCCGGGATGACGTCGTCGGGCTCCAGCACCAGCCGGGACTGTCCCCGCCATCCCCACGCCGTGACGGAGATGCTGCGGCCGGGCCCGAAGTACGACGCCGACGCCCTGGCCCTGGGCGGGCGGCGGCTCTCCACCTGCTCGAATTCCCGGCGGCCGATGGCCCTGGGCAGACGCAGTTCCGGGCGGAGTGCGTCGGCCGAGCCGTGGTCCACGGGTTGGGTGAACAAGGGGGCGTCATGGCCCAGCACGCTGAAGGTGAAGCACTGGCTGCCTTCCTTTTCCACGCAGCAGGCGGGGGCGTCGGTGAGCCCGAAGGAGGACAGGGGCGCCACGAAGAGGCCGATGGAGGGAATGTTGTGGCGGCCGCGGGTGCGGTGGGAGCCCGGACGCCGGACATCGACGGAATGTGCCGTGCCGTCGTCCGGGCCGCCGAGCCTGGCCAGGACACGGCCGTCGCGCAGGGAAGCCGATCCGCCGCGGTCCAAGTGCTGGTGGTTGAGCTGCTGGTTCCAGCCCAGCAGCGTGAAGAACTCAGCGGCGTGGGCCTCCCAGCCCGAGTTGTCCAGGGCCAGCTGTTCCAGAACGGACAGGGTTCCCTTCCGCCGCCTGAAGTTCACGGTGTGGGCGGCCTCGCGCCGGGGTGCCAGGATCCTGTTGCGGGCGGCGCTGGACGCCCCGGTCCCGGGCAGGCCGGCGTCGTGCACGGGCTGGTAGCCCACCAGCTCCCCCAGGTAGGGGACGGCCCAGTCCTCGGCCGTCTCGATGAAGAAGTTCCCGTAGAGCGTGGCCATGTTTTGCTCAATCAGGGCGCCCTGTTCGTCCATGACGGCCAGCAGCTCACGCAGCGGGTATCCCTGCTCGGCATCGCGGATGCGGTAGATGACGGGCAGGAGGTTGTACAGGTAGTCTGCCGGCCGGTTCATGGGCGCACCTCGTTCAGGATCAGGCTGTCCGGGACAGCGGCTTGGAACCAGGCCAGCTGGGCCGGGAGTGCCGCGCCGGACTCCACCCGGTCCGGGGCGACGCGGATGCGGCGGGGCGGCTGCGTGCCGGGATCATCGCCCGCTTGCAGGGGCGAATTCGGCGTGGGCCCCCCGGTCAGGTCCGCCACGCCGGCGGTCAGCTCCGCTGCCCGGAGCGTGCGGAAGACGTCCACGTCCACGTAGTCCACGCCGGGCACGGCTGCCATGGCGGCGGTGACGGCGCTGGTGGGCACGTCCCGGCCCAGCGCCATGGCGTCAAAGCCGTAGGTCCGGAGCAGTGCCGCCCGCACGGCGGGCTCCACGAGGGTCCAGTCATAGTCGGCAGCCACTTTCACGTTGGCGCTGAGCACCAGGGCCAGCGCCTCGCGCGCCACCAGGCGGACGCGCAGCTGGGGGTCTCCGTAAAGGATGAGGGCGCTGCGGAGGTTGCGGAACAGGTCGGAGCCGGCATCGATGGGGACATCGCCCAAACCGGCAATCGTCACCTGAAGCAGTGCCGAGCCCCCGGCGTACAGGAGGGCGGAGCTTGCCTTGCCGATCCCGGCGAAGGTGGCGGCGAAGTCCGCATAGTCCCCAACGGACACCAGCCGGTCAAGGGCCGTGACGGAGCGCGGCGCGTTGCTGCGGGTCAGCTCGGAGGGCTCGGCGTCCGCCCCGCCGGAGGTCCGCAGCGGGTTGGTGACGGCCATGACGCCGAGGGGGCGCGTTGCCAGCTGGCTGATCTGCCCGGGCCGGACATTGCCCGGCGCCCCGATGCCGCTGCGGTACCCGGCCCTGACGTTGTCCGTTCCGGTGGGAAGCCGCTGGCCGTGGGGCGGATTGCCGAACGTGATGGTGGTACTGCCCGTGGGCGCGGCGGTGGTGAAGAATCCGCGCCGGGATCCGGACAGGTAGCCCAGGGACGGTGCTTCCGGCCACTGCACGCCGTTGACGCGGACCACCAGGGTGCTCGCGACCCCGGCGGGCGTGGGCGCGGCCAGATACGTCAGGGGTGATTGTTTGAGGGTGAACTGCTGCAGTGCCAGTGCGGCGTTGCCGGCGCCGAGGACTTCCTGCCGCGTTTCGCCGTGCGTGGCATGGGCAACGTTGCCAAAGACGCTCACCGTGTCCCGTTGGTAGGTGTAGGCCAGCGGCCGGGCAAAGGTCAGGAAGGTGTGGCGTTCCTCCCCCGCCAGGATGCCGCCGTCGCCGCGTTGGCCCGTGTGGACGACGGCGGCCAGCATGAGCAGCTCGGCGCCCTGCACGCCGGCCGCCGCCACGTCGGTCCGCACCCCCGTCACGATGACCCAACGCCCTGCGGTCAGTCCGTCGTAGAGCCCGTCGAGTTCGAGTTCCCTGCCGCCGACGTCCTCGGTGATGGGTTCCCGGGCCAGCTCCAGGGCTTCCTGCCCGGCGTAGGCGGTGGACGCCCGCAGCGTGCCCATGGTGTCGGGTCCGTCGGGGAAGTCCCGACCCCTCGGCTTCCACCAGGCATCGGAGAGGACCATGGTGGTGGCGGGAGCCGCGAGCCCGTAGGCGAGGCGGGATCCGGTGCGGACGGTCTTGATCACGGTCAGCTCAGCGGTGAAGTCGCCCGGATCCGTGTCGGCGCCGTGCTGCATCACCACGTATTGCCCGGCCTGAAGCAATTCCCGGGCACCGTCCAGGTAGGCCACATTCGCGTGTTCGTCGGGGGCCAGGGCCCAGTCGGAGGTCGGCGGGACATAGACGCCGCCCTTGAAGGAGCCGGGGACCGGGGCGTTGTGGCCAAACAGGGGGCAGCGTTGGCGCAAGGCGGACACGGACAGCGTGGTGGAACTGCTGATGCGTTCCGCGGCGAGCGCCGGGAACAGGGTGGGTCCCAGGTTGGCGTACAGGCCGGCGAGCAGCTGGGGGTAGACCTCGCCGGCGCCGGCGAACGTGGCCGAGTAGGAGCGTTCCAGCTTTTGGGCGTTGGCGGGCGGCACGGAGGCGGGGCGGAGCAGGCCGTCCACCAGGATGTCCACGGGGTTCTCCTCGCGGCCGCCGGCGCGATCTGCCGGCCGCGCCGGTGTCCGTCCCGCAGGCGCGCCGGCAGGCTCCGGTCCGGGGGCCGCGATGGAGGCAAGGATGGCGTGGGCCGCCTCCAGGGCTGGGATCAGCCGGGCGTAGCCCCTGTCCCTGGCTGCGGCCAGTTCCCGGCCCAGCGCGGGCATAGCGTTTGCGCCTGCTTGGCGGGCAAGTTCGGAGGCCGGCACGGTGCCCACGAGCCGCTCCAGCCGGTCGAGCACGAGGCTTACCCGTTGCGCGGTGGCGGTCCCGGCGGCCGCGTCCATGGCAGCCCTGGATGCGGCGAGCGCCTGGCGTTGGGCGGACGCGCCGAAGCTGCCGCCCTGCCAGTCCGCCAGTTCCACCCGGGTCAGCTGCGCAACGGGGTCTTCGGTGACGGTTCTGACCCGCACGGCCTGCACCGTCCCGGTGCCCAGGTCCAGCACGAGGGGGTCGTTGGGTGCCAGTTTGGTGGCCGTGCCTGCCAGATACAGGCCGTCGGCGATGACCGAAGCCGCCGTCTGGGCACGGGCCATGCGGGGGCGCAGTTCGTTCCAGCTGGCCCGGGCCGGGAGGTCGTCGCTGCTTTCGAAGGCCTGCATGGTCTCGTCCGGGCCGGGGATGCTGTTGGCCCGGGACCCGGCGGGAATGAGGACCTCGGACGTGTGGGGGTCCACCGTGTACGCCAGGTACGCGGTGGCGGCGACGCCGGGGCGGGGCCGCCAGCCGACCAGTGCGGCCAGTTCCCGCACCGAGCGTTGTTCCGTGGCGGAGCGCAGGTAGCCTTCGTTGCAGAGCCGCTCCTGATAGAAGGTGAGCACGTCGCCGGCCGTGGCCCAGGCATCCAGCATGGCCATGGACGCGTCGCCGGGGTCACGGGTGCGCAGCGCCGCGAGAGGCGTGTGGGCGCCGCTGGAGAGCCTGGCGGTCATGGCGGCCAGGAAGCTTGGCCGGGACCCCACCCGGTAGGACAATGTTGCGAGGCCCGGCGGGTTGGACGTAGCTGCCGGGGTGGCCGCGGATCCGCCGCACCCGCAACCACCGCCGCATGAGCCGCACGGACCGCACCCGCCTGCTGCCGGATTGTTCACAGCCCGCCTCCCAACGTCAATGTGAGCTTCCCGTGGTCCGGGAAGTCCGGGGAGTTGTCCAACCGCACGATTTCCAGCGGCCCCACGGCCAGCACGCCGGTTTCCAGCTCATGGTTGGCCGCTTTCCCCTGCCGCTGCAGCCGCGTCACCACGACACTTTCGACGCCGGGAACGGACTGGGCGGCCGCCACCAGGGCCGAGGCGTATACGCCGCCGCCAAAAGTCAGCCGGTCCGGGTGGAAGAAGCCAAGCGCCCCGTTGCCGGCGTCGCCGCTGCCCAGCACGCGCAGCAGCCGCGCCCTGACATCCCCCCGGACATGGTGCGGGAGCACGCACACGGACAGTTCGACGTCGACGGGCACGTAGTCGGCCGCGGCCACGGCGAGGTCGTGCCCCATGCGCCGGTAGGGGGCCAGGCCGGCGCGGGTGTCGGAGAGCAGTTGCGCCGTGGGTTGTTCGCTCCCCCAGGGATCCACGCCCACCCTGGCCTCGTACCAGCTTCCCGTCCAGGCCAGTTGGGCGGCGGCCCGTTGCAGGCCGGGTTGCGTTCCGGCGAGTTCGGCGTAGTCCTCCGCCGTGATGGCCCGCAGCCGGCCGCGGCGGAACTCGTCAGGCGCCAGCAGCCGGGCCTCGGCCACGGTTTCGGGATCGGTGCCGCCCATGGCGGGCAGCGGGTTCCGCGGCCTGATGTTGGCCCCGCTCCAGGACGCATTCCGCAGCACCAAGAAGGCGATGCTGTCCCGGCCCACGTTCCCCGCCGCCCCGTTGCCCACCCGGTAGCGTGCCGTTCCCACCAGCCCGGCGCCGGGCTGTTGCCCCAGGGCGCCGTCGCCAAACCGCAGGCAGGCGCGGCCGCCGTCGTCGATCTCCGCCACAAAAACCCGGTCCAGGGGCCCGCTGTCCAGCAGGGTCCGCCGCGGCTCCCACAGCGTGGGCGCGCCGGTGGCGGGGTCCGTGAAGGAAAGTCCGACGGCGGGCAGCGCCCACCGCGGGTCCCGGACCAGGACGTTGGCGGCCGGGCCCGGCACCACGGCGTCGCAGTGGGTGAGGGGACCACGGGCCAGGGTGGGCGTGAGGGCCGCGGCTACGCGGGTTTCCTCCACGGCGGCGCCCTCGCAGGAGCATTCGCCGGTCACGGTCAGCGTCGGCACGGGGTCCCAGGGCGGGTCCGCCACGCGCCGGCCATGGTCCACGAGCAGCACGTTGCCGCGCACCACGGAGACCCCCTCCACCGGCGCGCAGTCCGGGGCCGGGGCGCGGGTGGACAGGCACAGCGGGAAGGCGAGCGCATCGGCGGCGTCCCATTCCACGTCCACGAGCCAGCCGCCGTCGGCCGGCGGGGTCACGGCGGTCAGCCGCACGGCCTGCCGGTGGTTGGGGTCGGCGTCGGCGGGGTCGCCCGTGGCGGGCCCGCGGACCTCCTCGAAGATCAGCACGTCGCCCACCGCCAGGTTTAGCGGCTGCCCGGGGATGGCGCCGCCCCAATGGGCCGGCGTCGGGGTCTCCGGGTTGGCCTGCCGCCACAGGGCCTTGTCCACCAGGGTGGCGTGCGTGGCACCCCGGGGCAGCGAACACTCCTGCTCGCCGCCCGCGTCCAGCGCGATTTCGCTGTGCGCGGCCCGGAACACCAGGGCCCTGGCGGTGGCGTCGGCGGGTTCAAACACGGTGTAGCCGCCGGCGGGCAGCTGCGCCAGGGCTTCATCCGTGAGCACTGTGCCCGGAGCCGCGGCCAGGTCCGGGAAGCCGGTGATGAAGTAGGCGTCGGCGGCGTCCACGGGAGGGGTGTCGCGGTCCGTCCACACGGTCAGCCAGGCGCGTGCATTCAGACCCTCGTGGAGGTAGTAGTCCACCAGGCGCACGTGGCGGCGCACCGAGATCCGCCGCCGCGCCGTGCGCAGGTATGCCTCGGTGGCGACGGCGTCCTGGTAGTAGCTCAGCTCGTCCGCGGCGTAGGCCATCGCCTCCACCAGGGCGATCCCGACGTCGGCCGCGTGGCGTTCCCGCCACGCCGGCATGGTGGTGGCGAGCCGGTCCAGCAGGAGCGTGCGGAAACTTTCGTAGTCCTTGGCAAGGTAGTCGATGGAGGAGTCCGGCGGTGCGCCGGCCGGCGTGTCGCAGGCCGGCACGCAGTCGATGCCGGTGGGGCAGGCGGCCTTGAAGCTGAAGCAGGCGGCTGAGAAGGAGGGGTCGAATCCGGGCAGGGTGCCCCACCCGCCGTCCGGTGCCGGGACGCCCAGGCTGAGGGTGTACGTGGAGAAGTCCCCGCGGCGGTCCACCGTGACGGCGAGCGCGGTGCCGGCCGATTCCGCGCCGGAGTCGTCGCCCGGGGCGGCGCCGTCGTCGGCTTCAAGCACGTACACGCCTGTCGCCGCGATCCCGGTCACGGCCTCGCCGCCGGTGATGCGGGCGTTGGCCGTCCGCAGGCCGTCGGGGGCCGTGCCGCCCGCCACGGCGGGCACGGCACCCATGAAATACACGAAGACGGTCAGCTGGTCGTCGGAGACCTCCACATAATCGATCGCGTTCAGTTGCGCCCGGTTGGCAAAGGCCGACGCCCGGGCCACGTCCGTGCCGCAACAGCCGGCGCACCGGCCGCCGCAGGGCGTCCCGGCAGTCCCGTCACTCATGGCGCACCCCCACCCGTAAACGTTTCCGTCCGGACGTCGCCGCTGCCGGCCAGCCGGTAGCTGATGTCCACGCTGATGGTCGAGTCGCTGCTGTCCACGGCCAGGGACTGCACGTCCACGACGTCGCCGAGCCACCGCTGCAGCCCGGCCTGGACGGTGAATTGCAGGGCGGCGGCCAGTTCGGGGCTGTTGGGGCCGAAGATGAGCTGTTGGAGACCGCTGCCAAAATCGGGGCGGTTCACGCGCTCGCCGGGGTTCGTGAACAGGAACTGTTCGATCATGTCGCGTACGTGGCCGGCCTCGTCGGTGGTCGCCGTGCGGCCCTTTTCGTCAAAGTGCCACGGGTAGTCGAAGTTCATGGCGTCCCTCACGTCCCCGTGGCCCGCAGCTGGAACGCCACGGGCCGCAGCGGCGTGGCCGTCGGTGCGCACAGCGCCTGGCTGTCGGCCAGGAGCAGCGGCACGCCGCCGGAGAGCAGGCGGGTGGCCGCCGTCGTCCAGGTGGCGGTGGCGCAGGGGCCGTTTCCGGCCGACGGCGGCGGCATGGGGCAGCCGGCCACGGTCCAGGGCGGTGTCATGGTCACGGTGGGCTGCCCGCCCACCGTGACGCGCGGGTTGGGCGTGGTGGGCTGGGCCTGGCCGCCGTGCGCGCACAGCACCGTGGCGCCCACGTGGAGCAGTGGTCCCGGCATGGTGTTCCCCTTTCGTTCCGGCCCTCAGGTGACGGCCAGCGCCCCGTTGTTGATGGTCACCGTGGGGCCGGCCAGCACTATCGTGGCCGCCCCGTTGGTGATGGTGATGCCCGTTTCATTGACCAGGATGGCCGCCCCGCCGGCGCTCTTGATCTGGATGCCGCCGGCGGGCCCGGGCAGGTCGCTGATGGTGATGGAGTTCCCGAGCCCGCTTTGGAGCACGATGCTGGGGCTGAGCGGGTTGCCGGCGAGCGCGATCGCGGGCACCTCGGCGGCGCTGCCCCAAAACCCGCCCGTCCAGATCGGGTAGTCCAGGTCCCCCTGTTCGTACTCGATCCAGACGGCCGATCCGATGGCCGGGACCACGAACACGCCCGACTGCGTGCCTGTGAACGGCACGCACGGCATGGCCCACGTGGTGGGGATGACGTTGGTGGCGCTGGGGACGATCGCCTGGATCCGGCCCATCTGCTGCGGGTCCACGTTTTGCACGACGGTGCCGCGGAATTTGCCGAAGTAGTCCCCGCTCATGCCGCCACCGCCGATACCGTCGAGATGAGCCCGTTGCGGCTGAGCGTGAATTTTTGCGTGAACTCGCCGCGCTTGATCGAGTGCCGCACCCCGGAGACGTAGTAGAGGCCGTCAAAGGCCAGCCCGGCGCCGCGCACGCCCACGAGCTGGCGCGGGGACAGCAGCCGCCCGTAGCGCAACACGTCCAGGGAGCCGGTGCCCTCGACGGTGTCCGCAGTGTTCGCCGCGGCGGCGATCCCCACCATGATGGCCTGGGCCGGGGTGTACTTGGCCGTGTCCCTCAGCGGCAGCGTGTTCGACGGCGGCGGGTTCACGAGTCCCAGCGGCGGGTTCAGCGGGGTGATGGGCGGGATGGGGATGACGACGGGGATGTGGGTTTGTTCGTTGTGGATGTAGACCAGGGGCAGGACGGACCTTTGCGGCTTGTAGCTGAAGGTGATCGAGACCGCGTTCGTGAAGGCGTCCATGTCCAGGTTCAGCGCAGGCTGCGGGGCGCCCACCTTGATCCGCGGTCCCCAGTACGCCGTGCTGGTGCCGGGCAGGGGGCCGGGCGAAAGGTAAAACACGTAGCCCACCTTCGTGGCCAGCGCCGTGATGTATTTCAGGTCCGTGCCCTGCTGGGCGGGGATCTTCTCCGTGGGGATGGGCACGTCGAGCATGATGCTCGGCACGATCAGCGGCAGCACGCCCAGGGCGGCGTACTTGGCCAGCACCAGCGCCACGGCCGCCTCGGCCGGCATGGCCGGGAACGGCAGCCCGGTCAGGTCCAGCTTGTCCATGAGCTTGGTCAGGTCCTCGCCCGTGACCTGCAGGACCGAGTGCGCCGCGTCGCTGCCGGGCAGCACCTGGACCTGGGTCACGACGCCGTCGGCCAGCACGGCCACGGAGCCGTTGAGGGTGGCGGTGAGCACCACCCGCACGATCGGGAAGGGGGATCCGCCGGACACGAGGAACAGGGTGGGGAGCACGGAGTTGTTGCTCATGGTGAACAGGAGCGTGAAGGCCCCCGGGCCGGTGTCCCCCGCCGTGACCTCGACGCTCGTGAGCGCCTCGATGACGTCCCCGGGGACCGGAACCGCGATGGCCGGGCCCACCATGAGCCCCAGTTGCAGCGAGCTAGACATGGGGCACCCCCGGGACTCCTTCGGGCAGGGCGATGCGCAACGTGGTGCCCGGCTCCGCGGTGAGCTCGCGCGGGAGCATGGCCCGGTTGGCGTCGGCCACCCGCCACCACAGGTCCGGGTCCCCCAGCGCCGCGGCGGCAATGTTGTCCAGCCGGTCCCCCGCGACCACCACGTGGCTGCCGGTCCCCGCCAGGTTTTCCGGGTGCGGGAGGAAGCGGCGGGCCAGGTAGGCAATGACCTGCCCGTCCGGCGTCGTCCACGTCCGGGACTCCGTTGCTGCGTAGCGGCTGTTGGCGGCAAAGCTGGCGGCCATGGCTAAATCCCCCTGATTCCGAGCGTGTCCAGCGTGGCTTGCGGGCTGCCGGCGGCGAACTGTTCCTTTTGCGCCAGGTAGCTCATGAACAGGCCGCCCGCGCGGTGGTCGAAGCCGGTGTCGTCCACCGTGAGCACGCGCAGGCCCAGGCTGACCTTGGCCTGGATGGGGTTGAGGTTGACGTCGAACGCCTCCTCGGTGATGGAGAAGTCGGTGATGCGCACGGGAATTACCCGGTTCCTGCTCCACACGAAGAGGGGCAGGGGTGCCTCCATGGGCAGGATCTCCAGCCGGCCGGCCTGCTGCAGGGCGTTGTTGGCGAGCAGTTGCGTGCTGCTGGGGTACACCATGGTTTCCAGGGCGGCCAGCTGCGGGAAGATTCCCGAGGCGGTGGCCGGGCCGGTGCCGAGCTCCAGCTGGTCGACGGCGTCGATGTCCGCCTCCAGTTTGATCGTCTCGGTGGGCGGGCCCTTGATGCGCAGCACCTCGGAGCGGTCCGGCGTGTCCGTGCCGGCGCCGTGCACGGCCAGGGTGCGCGTCAGGGTGGCCGGGTTGTACTGCAGCGCGATGATGCGCACGACGGCGGCCGTGACCGGGTCGATCAGCACGATCCCGCCGCGGACCAGCCGGGGGGCGATGGGCGGGGAGCTCATGGGGTACCCCTGCCTTTCTCCTGGATGGCTGCTTCCACGGCCTTTTCGACAGCCTTCAATCCGTCCGCGTCATGCAGGCCAAGGCTCTCGGCCGCGGCGCGCGCAGCGGCCGAGGAACCCTTGATGACGGCGTCACGGGCCTTCTCCTTGAGCCAGTCCCGCTTGTCCTTGGACAGCCCCCCGGCCACGGCGTCGATGACGGGGTCGATCAACTTTTCCGCCACCGTGTCCACGATTGACGTCGGCCCGCTGCCCTTGACCGGCGGGGGCAGTGGCTTGTAAAAGTCCGGCGGCAGGTTCACGCCGTTGTCCGGCACGGGCTGGGGATGGTAGGTGAGGTCGATGGGTTTGGGGGCCGGGGGGCCAAGGCCGGCACCACCCGGTCCGGGCGGCGGGACAAGTTCCGGCACCATCCGTCCCAGCGGCGATTTGCGCGGGTGGAAGCGGATTTCCACCCGCCGGTTGCGTGCGTTGGGGACATTGTCCTTGGTTGCCACGGCCTGGGCGGGCCCCTCGCCCTGGCTGTCCGTGGCCATGATGGCGGCGGGGACGCCCATTCCGGACAGGGCGCCTGCCACCGCATCCGCCCTGTCCTGGCCGAGCCGGGCGTTGCTGGCTTCCGTGCCCACGGTGTCGGCGTGGCCGGTGATGGTGACGATGGACAGCGTGTAGCGCTGCAGGAGGACGGTGATGGTGGCGGCCAGCACTTTCAGCTGCCCCAGCTGGTCCGGCGTGGGTTCGGCCTGGCCGGTCGGGAAATTGTCCAGGGTCTGCGAGCCAATGGCCGACGCCAGAAACGGGGAGGCGTCTTCAATCAGGGCCGTCGCCGGGTCGCCCTGCACGGAGTTGCCGGCACCCGCCAGCGGCTGGCGGCGGACCGCCCCGGGAAGGTGCCGGCCGCCGGGGGGAATGCGCAGCATGCCGCTGCCCGGGTAGGCGGCCGCGTTCCGGTCGGCTGCCCGCTCCGACGCATCCCCTGGCGTGGAAACCCCCTGGCCTGCCGGTTGCAGGGTGTGCGTGAGTTCATGGGCCAGCAGCATCCTGCCTTCCATGGTGCCCGGCTGAAACCGGCCCCCGCCAAAGAAGATGTCGCTGCCAACCGTCAGTGCCGCCGCGTTCATCGACTGCGCCAGGGCCGCCGCCCCCGAATCCGCATGCACCCGGACCCGGGTGAAATCCCGCCCGAAACGCGCTTCAAAGCCCCGCCGCACCCCGTCCGCCAGGGGAGCGCCGCCGGACCGGGCGGCCTCCCCCGTGGCGCGGGCCGGGCGCGCGACAGACATGGCTGCCGCCTTGGCCGCTTCCGCCCGTGCGCCGTCAAATTCATCGGCCATGGTTCAGCCCTCCCATCACGGCTCCGGCGATGGAACGGCCCATGGCCCGCGGGTCGGAACCGCCGGGCAAGGCCACCGGCGCCGGGCGAAGGGCCGGCACCGCCGCACCGGCCAGCATCCAATCCGCCGCCCGGGCGCCGCCATCGCCGGCCTCCGCGGTGTTCCCGGCATCACCGCCCAGCCGGCGCGCCAGCTCCGTCTCGAGGGCGGTGGAAACCAGGGCTGCAGAGCGGGTATCCACATCCAGCCCCTCCAGGACCAGCCTGTCGATTCTCACGTCAATGTCCATAGCGGTCCGCCTCCGTGTGCCAGAAAAAGTCGGCGTCGATTATGGGCCGCTCCAGCTTGCGGAACTCGCTGCGCGCCGCAGCCAGGACCAGCGGCATGGTGACCCGGCCGCCGTCGTTCGCGGCCAGGAATGCCGCGTTCAGGGCCACGCTGTGGATGCTCCCGCCGGTGAGGTTCAGCCGGGCCAGCCGGTCCAGGTCGAGGCCACCCACGGGGGCTTGGGCCGGGAAGGCCCCCTGCCAGATGGACAGCCGTTCGGCCTGCGCGGGGAACGGGAAATTCACCACAAACCGCAGGCGCCGCAGAAAGGCCGGATCCAGGCTGTCCTTGCGGTTGGAAGCCAGCACCGCCAGTCCGTTGAAGCTCTCCATGCGCTGGAGGAGGTAGCTCACTTCAATGTTCGCGTAGCGGTCATGGCTGTCCCTGACCTCGCTGCGCTTTCCGAACAAGGCGTCCGCCTCATCGAAGAACAGCACGGCCCCGCCCCCCTCCGCGGCGTCGAAGAGCCTGCGCAGGTTCTTCTCGGTTTCGCCAATGTACTTGCTGACCACGGCGGAGAGGTCAATTTTGTACAGCATGAGGGCCAGCTCGTTGGCCAGCGCCTCCGCGGCCATCGTCTTGCCCGTGCCGCTCTCGCCGGCAAAGAGAACGCTGATGCCGGTGCCGCGGTTCATCCGGGCGCCGAACCCGTAGCCGTCGTACACGGCGCGGCGCTGCCCGGCCTGGCCTGCAATTTCGCGCAACATCGCCGATTCGACGGCCGGCAGCTTGAGGTCGGCCAGCCGGGCCCTGGCGTCGACCCGGCGGGCCAGCCGGTTCAGGGCGGGCCGGGAGGTTTCCAGTGCCGCGGCCCAGGCCAGTGCACCGTCCAGCCCGCCTTGCCGCTTCCCGTCCTCCGCCGGGGAAGCCGCATCCGCCGGGCCGGCCTGCGCCAGGGAGGCGGCCTGCGCCAGGGACGCGGCGATCTCGCCAAGTTCAAAGTCGAAGCTGTTGGCCAGCGCGGTGGCCGCCCCGGCACTCCCGGGCCCCAGGCCGGACCGCCAGGCGTCGGCCTGTTCGGCTGCGGTGGGCTTGCCGATGGTGACGGCGGCCGCCCCAAGCCTGGGCCAGGGCTCCCTGACGGCCACAAAGACCAGCCCGCCGGTCTGCGCCAGCCACCGGCGGACAGCGTCCGCCTGCGCCCCCGCGGGCTCGGTGTCCGTGGCGTCGATGAACAGCGCAACCGTGGACAGCAGTGCCTCCCGGTGCCACAACCGGGCGCTCGCCGTCACGTCCGCGGCCCCGGCGGGCAGTTCGGCGGCGTCGAGCTTGAACAGCTCCAGCCCAAAGCCGGCCGCCACGTGGGCTGCCACGAGTTCCTTGCCCAGCTGGTTCGGTCCCGGCAGGGCAATGGCCGGGGTGGCGCCGGTGCCGGCAGCCATCGCGGCAATCCGTGCCGCGGCGGCCGCCTGTGACGGCGGCAGCGAACCGGAGGCCGGCAGCTGCGCCAGCAGCGGTTCAAAGAATTCGTCCAGGTGGTCCAGGCCCTTGAGGTAATTGACAATCCGCTCGTCGGCGGACAGCCGGGCGCCCGTCAGGGGGGCAGCCCGTTCGACGGCGGCCAGCGGCCAATGGCGCAGCGGCCGGTGCGGCGCCATGGCCTCCCAGGCGGGGTTGTCAAAGGCCGCCAGGGCCAGGGCAAAGGTCGGGTAGTTGCACTGCGGATCGTGCTGGGCCCGGGCGCACAGCCCGCCGAGGCCCGTGTCCAGTTCCATGGCCGCGCACAGGAACAGCACGTCCTCTTCAAAGCTGCTCAGGCCAAAGGCGCGGGCCAGCCGCTCCAGCGGCAGCTCCGCGCGAAGCCCGCCTTCCACCGCCGGCTCACCCGGCCCGGGCGCGACCGCCGGCCGGGGCGCTTCAGGCCGCGGCGCCGCCGGGCCGGAGCGGCGAATTCCATTCTCGCCGGCGCCCCCGCCGGCAAGCGCCTCCAGCCTCCCCCGCAGCCAGTCCAGCCGGGCGGCCAGGAACTCGTCGTTGGCCGCCAGCCACTCCTGCTGCGCGATCATGTGACCCTCACCTGCTGGGCCGGGTCGAAGGCCGGCACGGGACCGGTGAAGTCGACGGGGATGCTGTCCACGCCGTCCACGCGCAGCCTGACCGGGTGGAGCCCGGCAGGAACGGCCGGGACGGCAAACGTCACAGTGGTGGGCGTGCCGGCGTAGCCCGGGTCCCCGGGCGACGGGTTGCTCACGGTGGCCCCGGCCGTGGCGCCGCCGCACAGCACCACGACGTCCTGGCCGGCGCCAATCCGGGGCGAGCAGGTCAGTGTGACCGTGCCGCCCACGGACACGGCGGCCGGGTTGTGCGGGCTGACGGTCACGGCCGGGGCCAGGGCAAAGGCCACCTTGTTGCTGACCACTGCCGGGAGGCCGGGCGTACGGGTCACGGCGGACACGGTATAGAAGCCGGGCACCCATTGGCCCCAGGCGGCGGGGTCCGCGCCAAGGTCCGGCGGCACCACCACCAGCTGGCCGGGCGCGGGGCCGGGCGCCGGGGCCAGCTCCACGGGCGGCAGCGGCGGGCCGGGCGGCAGGGGGCGCCACAGGCTCGTGAAGCGCAGCACCGTGTCCAGCACCGCCAGCCCGCTTCCGGCCACCACCACGGGCTGCCCCTGCGCGGCGGCCGCCTGCGAGCGCGGCGGCACCAGCGCGCTGAGCGTGGCAGCCGCACCGAGGACCGTTTGTGCGCCTTCGTCGCGGCTGCCGCGGGCCAGGACGGGGAGTGCGGCGCTCCCCGGCGTGTGGCTGTCGATCAGCACGACCGTCACCTCGTAGGCGGCGGAGACGTGCAGGCTGGTTTGGAATGCCGTCCACAGCTTGGACAACTCGTCGGTGGAGAGCGGCAGCGGCGTGATGCGCAGGCGTTCGGGCTGGCCGGCCACGTCGCTGTTGGCCAGCGCCGCCGTCAGTTCGTCGGGGCTGAGCACGGGGTGGTCGTGCAGCACGCTCATGGCCGCGGCCAGGGCCCGGTGGCTCACCGCGTCCTGGTCCGTGTCGTCGCGGCCGTAGGCCGTGACCAGGTAGTGCAGGTTCAGCGACAGCGGCGGGGTGGCCGACTCCCCCGGCCGGGTCCGCGGCAGGTCCTGGTTGCGCCAGCCGGCGTTGACGGCCGTGCCATAGAGGAACACGTTCAGGGAGGCCCCGGTGACGGTCTTGCGGGCCATGTCCGGCGTGCGGGTGGTGACGCTGAGGTCGGAAAGGGCCGGATCCAGCACCGGGACGGTGTTCAGCAGGAGGTTCCGCAGGGCTGCGGTCACGACGGCGACTGCCCAGGTGCTGCTCATCGCCGGCCCTTGAGGTACTCATCCAGGCTCATGAGCCCGGATGCCGGCGGCCCGGCAGCGGGCGGTTGCGCCGGCGCCGCCGCGGCCTTGACCTCGATCCGGCCGATGTGGACGTGGATGTGCTGTTCGGGGGCCCGTGCCGGTTCGCGGCGCAGCAGCTGCTCCAGCCGCGGCCGGACCGTGCCGGCTTCCGGGAATTGGGACGGCGCAGGCGTCTCGGTGCGGCGCTGTGCCGGCACCCCGGCGGGCCGCCATACCGTTGCCTCCCCGCGGACGACGCCGGCCGCCCGCATCAAGTGCCCGGGCTCGCCGCCGGTGTTGTGGCGGTCGTCCGGGCCAGCCGCGCCCGGCCGGACGCCTGGCTGGGGCACGGCCGGCACGGGGCTGCCGGGGCGGTTCGCCGCGGCCGCGCGCGGCGGCGCGGCGTCCACCGCCAGGTGCGGGCGTTCCCGGACGGCGGGCGGCGTCACAGTGCCAGCCCGGGGAGTACGGACTCCGCCCGGCTGCGGCGCGGCGGCTGCGGGCGGCGCGGGCCTCGGTCCCGGCCGCGGCACGGCAGGACGGTCCGGTGCCGGAGCGCTGGCGGCAGCGGCGGTACACGTGCTGCCGGAGGGGGCGTCGCCTGTCCACGGGCCCGCGTCCTCGCCCGTTGCTGCTGCCACGTTTCCGCTGCCCGGCCACAGCGGGGCGCCCGGTTCCTCGAAGCGGGAGGCCAGGCGCGGCACCACGGCGCCCTCCGGCGTCGTTCTTCCAGCTATAAAGGTGCCGGCGCCCAAGGTTCCGGCACCTGGGGCAGCGGGGGGAAGCTCGCGGCGCAACAAGCCGGCCAGGTAGTTCACGGGGCCACCAGCTCCAGGTAGGCCTGGCGGCGGCGTGGCGGCAGGGCCAGGACGTCGCGCTCGGACCAGCCGTAGGCGTGCGCCAGGGTGTGGATGTCCAGCAGCATGCGCCGGGCCCAGTGGTGCAGCTCCGCCCACAGGTAGGAGGCAATGTGGAGCGGCGCCAGCCAGTGCCGGGCGCACCCGGGGCACTCGAGCGCGAGCTCCGTGGTGCCGGCAGGATCCGCCCGGCCCAGCTCCTCCCCGAGGGCGGCCACCAGGCCGGCGGGCAGGGATGCCGGCTCCACGGCGACCCCGCCGGCCGAGGCGCCGGCGATGCAGCGGTGCACCAGGGCTGACTGTGCGTCGGGCTGTGCGTCGGCGGAGTCCAGGCCGAGCAGGTCGTTGCTGGTGACGGCGCGCAGGACAACCTCGAAGCCGTCCCGCCGGACCGTGACCGGCTGCGCGGCGCCCGCGGGCCCGAGGGAGCCGGCCGGGAAGGACAGCTCCACCTCCAGGCCGCAGCCCGGGCACTGCGCAAGAGCCTCCAGCTCCGGCCCGAACAGTTCCGCCCTGAACGCCAGCAGCGCCGCGTCGCGCCGGCCCAGCGGCCAGCCGGCCAGCTCCCCTGCCGATTCCCGCGGGCAGGCTGCGGCCAGCAAGGTCAGCGCACGCCGCACCGGCTCCTGGTCAAGGCCCCGTTCCCACACCTCCAGCAGTTGGGCTGCCCCCGGCCCCGGCACCGCCCATCACCCGTTCGCCGAACTCAGGGTCGGTTCCGTGGGTTCGGTGACGGAGGGGTCCCGTTCCCAGCCTTCGTTTTCCAGCTTGATGTGCGCAATGGCGACGGCGTTGGCGTTGGCGTCCAAGTCCGGCAGCGCCTGGTACTCGGAAACCCAGCAGCGGTAGATGTTGTAGGCGAGCACCTTCTGGCCGGCCTCGTTGTAGACCTCCAGGATGATGTCCTTGCGGAAGTCCTTGAGCGAGACTTCGGCACCGAGCCCCGAGCCGAAGTCCCACACCTTAGCCGCCCACGCCTCAAAGTCGGTGTCATGCGTGACGCCGCGTTCAATCGTGACGGCGTCAAATTCGGTGCGGCCCGGGGACTTCCTGGACGACGACGGGTCCCCGCCTTCGCGGTGCTTGACCACCTCCGTGGTGCGCTTGAGGCCGCCAACCTTGCTGACGCCGGCCACGTACCTCCCGTCCCACTTAATGCGGAACTTGAAGTTCTTGTAGGGGTCAAAACGCTGGGCATTGACGCTGAACTGGGCCATGGTCCCCTCCTAAACCTGCACCGCGCCGGCAATTTGCGCCAGCGTGATGACCACAAATTCGGCCGGCTTGAGCGGGGCGAATCCGACCAGGATGTTGACCACGCCCAGGTCGATGTCGTTTTGCGTGGTGGTCTCGCCATCACACTTGACGAAGTAGGCGTCCTTCGGCGTGGAGCCCTGGAACGCGCCCTGGCGGAACAGGTTGTGCATGAAGGCGCCGACGTTGAGCCGGATCTGCGCCCAGAGCGGTTCGTCGTTGGGCTCGAACACCACCCACTGCGTGCCCCGGTACAGGCTCTCCTCGATGAACAGTGCCGTCCGGCGCACCGGGAGGTACTTCCATTGCGAGGCCAGCTGGTCGTTTCCTTCCAGGGTCCGGGCGCCCCAGGCCACTGTGCCGGCGGCCGGAAAGCTGCGCAGGCAGTTCACGCCCAGCGGGTTCAGATTGCCGTTTTCGGCGTCGTTCATGGTGACGGTCAGGGCCTGCGCGCCATTCAACGTGGCGTCCAGCCCGGCCGGTGCCTTCCACACGCCCCGGCTGCTGTCGGTGCGTGCCATGATGCCGGCCATGGCCCCACAGGGGACCAGTTCTCCGGGCTGGCTGCCGCGCAACGGGTCCGGGGACAGCATCCGGGGGAAGTACAGGGCCGCGTAGTTGCTGGTGGTTCCGATCACGCCGGAGCGGAACTGCGTGACGGCGGTGGCCGCGTCGCCCCAAGCGTGCGGGGAGTCGAGCAGCAGGACGGCACGGCGCGACTGGCAGTAGGCCACGGCGTCCGGAACCAGCCCGGCGTAGTCGATGTCGCCGTCGTTCGGTCCGTTCAGGTAGGGCGGGATGCACAGCAGGTTGAACAGGTCGGCGTTGGCCAGGGCGTACAGGCCCGTCTTGCCGTCCTGCTTGCCGGGTCCGTTGAAGTCGGTGGTGGCCAGGGCGCCGCCGTCACTGGCCAGTCCGGCAGGGGCCACCACCGCGTTGGTGGCCGGCAGGGCCGGGATGGCGGGGGTGGGCGGGTTGGTGGTGTTGTCGGCCGGCACTTCGGCCACGGCGTTGTCGCCCCACTTGTCGAACTGGTGCCGGGAGGTGTCCGGGTCCGGGCTCTTGTCCGGGCGGGAGGCCGGAAGCCCGGCGGCCGTGACCAGCCCGGAGCCGCCGGCAAGCACCGCGTCCACCCGCCGCACGTCGCCGGGAAGCACCGAGACGTTCAGGAACGTCTCGACCTTGCCCGTGGTGCCGTCGCGGACCAGGAGGTTGAAAACGTCCGGCTGTTGCACGCCGTTGACGGTGACGTATTCCACCCGGGCCCGCAGGCTGTTGCCCCAGGCGCCGGGATACTTGGCGTTGAGCGTGAGGGTGGACATGGCGAGCTGCGCCGCGTCAAGCGGGGTGGCGGTCGCCGCTGCCGCCGTGGCGGCGTCCCCCACCGTGGCGGCTGTTGCGCCGGATGCGGTGGAGGCGGCCTGCGCGGCGGCGGCCACGACGTCCGCGGCAGCCTTCTCCGGTCCGCTGGAGTACGTGGCGGCCTTGGCGGCCGCCGCCGCGGCGGCGGCCTGGGCGCTGCTGCCCGTCGCCGCCGCCGCCGTGGCAGTTGCGGCCGCGACGGCATTGGCCCGGGCCGTGGCGTCTGCGTAGTTGTTGTGGAAAAGCCGCACCACGATGGCCCGGCTGCCGCCGTTGCGGTAAAAGTCGCGGACCGCGTAGCCCAGGGAACTGCCCAGCCACAGCCCGCCAAAGGTGCGCTCAAAATCGGAAAAGCTGTTGATGGTGACCGGTGCATCCACGGGTCCGCGGGCCGCCCTGCCAATGAAGGCGGTGATGGAAGTGGCCACACCCGTGATGGTGTGGACCCCGCTGGACACTTCGGTGACATAGACGCCCGGATAGCTTGTTGTGACTGGCATTGGATCCCCCACCAGAACTGGAGCTCTTAACTTGTCGGTGCTAAACGGGGGTCCTGATGCCGGGCCCGCCGTCGCGTTGAAAGACTCATGGCGACGCGATGCAGAATAATGCCTAGAATGCGCCGCAGCGGCCCATCGTGTCAACAAGAATCTTGGCCGGCGCGGATTGCGCAAATGCGTCCATGGCAGGCAAGCGCCCCGCGCCGGAGTCCGTCCGCGGCGCGGGGAATCCCACGGTCACGCTCCCGGCGCCGCGAACGCTACGTGACGTCAAACCACAACGTGTTCGACTCCCAGGAACCGGGCCGCCACTGCACAGAGTGCCGTCCGGGAGTGCCAAAAGTGTATTCCGTGATGTCGAAGTTGAAGTCGAGGCCGGGCCCCGGGGCCACCCGTCCGTCGTAGGACGGCGGAATGAGGGGATGGTCGTCCGCCGGGCCCTGGGGCGCGACCAGTTGCCCGTCGACGTATTCGCCGGTGACAGGTTTGGGGCCCATGGGATACACGGGGGCGTCCGCTGCCACGGACTCGCAGACATGGATGATCCTGACTGTCTGGCCGACCGTGCATGCCGGACCTTCGGCCAACAGGGTCAGCCGGTAGCCGCCGGCCGCGTGGCCCTTGTCCGCCGCTTGTGCATACCCTGCCGCCACGGCCTGGTCCGCCGGGGGCGCATCGACGATCCGCCCTCCCTCCCGGACGAACAGGTGGGGGCGCCCTGCTGGATTTTCCGGCGGATTTTCCACTGCGCTACGGCCTGACCACTACGTCTTCACCCTGGGACGGTGACGGCCCTGCGGCCGTGGTAAACCCGTTGACCGTGCAGGCGTGTGGGTCCTTTTGGAGCCGGAACACGATGCGCGTTCCGGTGACGGTGATGATGCGCCGGATGAGATAGCCCGAATTGGGGATGGCCGTCGGGGTGGTGACGCCGCTGCCGGGCGCTGTGAACGTGTCCAACTGTTCGCGCTCCATGCTGCCGTTGCCGCCAAGGTTGTCGGCGCAGTCGATAATCCTGGCCTTGCCTTCCGTGTGTTGGTCATCCGGGATCGGGAACCCCGCCATGTACCCGCTGTTGTTGCTGCGCCCAGACGGAACAGTCGCATAGGAACCGGTGTGGTTCAAGGAGGAGCTGACCTGTTCACTGTCCTGAACCGCTGCCATGTCGGCGTCATTGCCGGTTGACGACGTCAAGGTGATGGCGATGGCCATCCCCGCAACGTCGGGCCGGTCGATCGGGGTGTGCGCGGGCCCGTTGCGGACGGCCACGGGCACGGGGCCGGACGGACCGGCCGGGCCGCCGCCAAGGGCCGCCCCGATTCCCGCACCCAACGCCGCGCCGCCCAATCCGCCGATGACGGCCCCCGCCCCGCCGCCCAGCAGAAAACCTGCAATGCCGCCCACAACGGCACCTATGCCGCCGCCGATGAGGGCGGCCGTTGACCTGTCGTCGGTGGATTCCGCGTCCGTGACCGCCAGGCCGCGGCCGTCGCCGGGCCCGGACTCCGGAAGAAGCGCCATGGTGTGGCCGGCAGCCAGGCGTTGGGCTGCGGCCCCCCTGTCGGCCGCCATAGGCCGCGTGTACACCGGAATCCTGGAAAAGTCGTGCCCCCATCCGGGGTCCGCCGTGCCCGGACGGCCGTGATTCGCGGTCTGGTGTGCCGCAGGTCTGCCTGCCGGAAGTACCCGCAACGCACGGCCGGGGGCAGGCACGCGTTGAAACTGCCGCAAACTCTCCGATCCCATTATCGGCTCCTCGGCGTTGGCCGCGCGGCGCCCCAGAAGTGAAACCCCGCTTCGACCATCCCAGTATCTGCCCAATTCAGGAGGCCGGTCAACGGCGTGCGCGGCCATGGGGCGGCCGAAACTTTGAAGCTGCGCACGGCTGGCGGCTGACGGTGCGCCACTTCAAAAGTGGCGCGGTGCCGGCGAGCAACGGGGCGTATGAAATTTCACACGCCGTCGTCAGCCTGGCACGCCGCCGCCGCAGAAGACCGCAGAAGACCGCAGGAAAACGCTACTGCTCCTGCATGGGGATGCGGACGCCACGCTCGGCGGCCACCTCCACGGCCCGCTCGTAGCCGGCGTCGACGTGGCGGATCACGCCCATGCCGGGATCGTTGGTCAGCAGCCGGGACAGCTTCTCCGCTGCCAGCGGGGTCCCGTCGGCCACGGAGACCTGGCCGGCGTGGATGGAGCGGCCGATGCCCACGCCGCCGCCGTGGTGGATGGAAACCCAGGTGGCGCCGGAGGAGGTGTTGAGCAGGGCGTTCAGCAGCGGCCAGTCGGCGATCGCGTCGGAGCCGTCCTTCATGGCCTCGGTCTCGCGGTACGGGGAGGCCACGGAGCCGGAGTCCAGGTGGTCGCGGCCAATCACAATCGGGGCCTTCACCTTGCCGGAGGCCACCAGTTCGTTGAACAGCACGCCGGCCTTGGCGCGTTCGCCGTAGCCCAGCCAGCAGATGCGCGCGGGGAGGCCCTCGAACTCGACGTGCTCCGCCGCGGCGTCGAGCCAGCGGTGCAGGTGTGCGTTCTCGGGGAAGAGCTCCTTCAGGGCCTCGTCGGTCACGCGGATGTCCTCGGGGTCGCCGGAGAGGGCCACCCAGCGGAACGGGCCCAGGCCCTCGCAGAACAGCGGGCGGATGTAGGCCGGGACGAAGCCGGGGAACTCGAACGCCCTCGCGTAGCCGCCCTTGCGGGCCTCGTCGCGGATGGAGTTGCCGTAGTCGAACACCTCGGCGCCGGCGTCCTGGAATACCACCATGGCCTGCACGTGGCGGGCCATGGCGTTCTGGGCCTTCTTGGTAAAGCCGTCCGGGTCCGCCTCGGCCTCGGCGGCCCACTCCTCCACGGAGTATTCGGTGGGCAGGTAGGAGAGGGGGTCGTGGGCGCTGGTCTGGTCAGTGACAATGTCCACGGTGAACTCGCCGGCCTGGTGACGGCGCAGGATCTCGGGGAAGATCTCGGCGGCGTTGCCCACAACGCCCACGGACAGCGGGGTCTTCGCAGCTTTCGCCGACAGGACGCGCTCCAGCGCCGCATCCAGGTCCGGGGCCACCTCGTCCAGGTACCTCTTGCCCACGCGGCGCCGCAGCCGCTCCTCGGACACGTCCACGATCAGGCACGCGCCGCCGTTGAGGGTGACGGCGAGGGGCTGGGCGCCGCCCATGCCGCCGCAGCCGCCGGTCAGGGTCAGCGTCCCGGCCAGGGTGCCGCCGAAGCGCTTTTCCGCGATCGCCGCGAAGGTCTCGAAGGTGCCCTGCAGGATGCCCTGGGTGCCGATGTAGATCCAGGACCCGGCCGTCATCTGGCCGTACATCATCAGGCCCTCGGCCTCGAGCTTGCGGAATTCCGGCCAGGTGGCCCAGTCGCCCACCAGGTTGGAGTTGGCCAGCAGCACGCGCGGGGCCCAGACGTTGGTGCGGAACACGCCCACGGGCTTGCCGGACTGCACCAGGAGGGTCTCGTCGTCGTCGAGCGTCTTCAGCGTGGCCACGATCGCGTCATAGGCCTCCCAGGAGCGCGCCGCCCGGCCGGTGCCGCCGTAGACCACCAGGTCCTCGGGGCGCTCGGCCACCTCGGGGTCCAGGTTGTTCATGAGCATGCGCAGGGGCGCCTCGGTCTGCCACGACTTGGCGGAAAGGTCGGTGCCGCGGGCGGCCCGGATGGTGCGGGAGGGGTCATGCATCGTTGCCATGATGGTTTCCTTAGATGTTGGTCCGAAAAGTCCGGCGGGATTTCCCTTACTTCCATCCAACCCCCGCGGGCGCCGCAATCCTAGGCGTGCGGCAACCGTGGTGTCTGTGATCCAAGACAATGCGGCCGCCGTGGACGCACGACGCCGGGACCCCCGCCCTGGGCGGCCGGCCCACCCCGGCGGCTCACCCCTCCGTCGGGGACAGCAGAGCCACTCGTGGGAAGTAGGTGCGGTATCGGCGCGCGTCTCGGGTGAGCAGTCGGTAACCAGCCACCGCCGCGTGGGCACCAATGTAGAAGTCCGGCAGCGGCGATGACTTCGTGCCGCCGCGGCGACGATAGCTCAGGAAGGCCTTGCCGGCGAGGAAACCCGCCGGATACGGAAGTGGCTCGCGCCGAAACGCCGTCGTCGGCAGCACGTCATCCAGATCCTCGATCCGGTCGAAGCCGACGGACACCTCAGCATAGACGAGGGGATTCAGGACGGCCACGCCCTCATCCAGGACACGCCCAAGGGCCCGGCTGGACCACCGCGACCACACTGGATCGTCGGTGGCTATGTCGAGAAGCACGTTGGAGTCGACCAGCGTGACCCGCGGCCCGCCGTCACTCGCCACGCAGCAACTTCATCAGCTCGTCGGTTGTCTGCGTCGTCGTTGCCCGGCCGCGCAACCGGTTGACCAAGCGTTCACCTCTGCTCTGGCCGGGCGTTGAATGCACGATGCGTAGCGTGCAGCCGTCCTCGACGACGTCGACCTCGTCGCCCTCGTCAAATCCATGCCGGTGCCGCAACTCGGCCGGGATGGTCACCTGGCCCTTGCTGTTGAGCTTCACCTGCGCCTCCTGACACGTTGCTGACGTAATACATGATACGCCGACGGAGCGCCGATCAGGTAGCAGACAAGGGCGGACCCGGCAGTGGGCGCGAACCGGTTGTCCGTGCTCGGGACGCCTGAATAGGCACCTGAATATACGTGTAAGTCATGAATATCGTGTAAGTCGTGAATGTGTCTGTCCCATGCTCCGCGGTTGCCGATTCCATGCACCAGCATGGCCGCCGCCCACCCGGGCGAGGCGGCCGCCATCGGACCTTTACGTGAACGACGCGTTCCCCGTGATCGCCCGCCCGGCGACCAGGTGTTGATCTCACAGGTGCGTTGTGTCCCGGACGATGTTGGATTGCGCCACCTTATTGAACTGGGGCACGAAGACGTCACTCAGGAAAATGTCGGCATTCTGAACCGCGTGCAGGGCGATCCGGTTTTCAATCAGCGTCGCGGTGAACCCGGCCGCCCCCGGCTGCTTTCACCTTTGCATCGATGAGCGTTACGAGTTCATCAAATGATGAAGAGGGGTTGTCATGGGGGAACTTGGTGCCATCACCAAGATGTTTCTTGCGCAGCGACTGCGCCCTGCGTATTGCGTCCCTTCTGGCCGCCATGTATGTGGCGCCGTCAAGGTGTTTCCCGTCAGAACCATCCAGTCCCTTTCGAAGCCGGATGGCCTCGTCCGTGGAAAGGTGAGCCGTCTGGTCCCGATAGTGGAGGATCAACCACAGCTCAAAGCACGGATTGCTTATCGCCAAGGACACGTCGTTGTCGCGTGCCATGTTTGTGGCACGGTCAAGATATGGATGAGGCTTTGGGTGCTCGACGTCGAAAACACACCAGTAGAAGTCAATGTCCAAATCAACCCGGTGCTTTGCGGCACATGCCGACTCAACGAGATGCATGGGAGTCGCGCCAACCTCTTCGATCGCGATATCCACCGCAATCGTTTCCGCAAATTCCGGGAGGCGTTTTAGGGCGTCGATGTATTCCGGTTCAGTTGACTCACCTTCTGAGTAGATTCGAAAGGTGATGCGAACAGGCTTAGTTTCCGTAGTGCGTCTGAGCCTTTTGCCTCTCTGGTTGGCCCGGCCTTTGGCTGTCATCCTATGAGCCCCAGGTCGCGCAACACCCCGGGACGGGACACATCAGGAAGCGCTCCGAACCGTCCGCTCAGGTAGCCGCTTTCAAGATTTGCGGAACGTCTCACCCGCTCCCCTGCAAAATCAGAGAGCGCTGCAAATCTGGTGGAACCATTCGGGTTCTTTTCCGTAAGCCACACCTCGTCGCGATTTAGGTGATTGAGCAAGTTGGCGTCGTGGGACGTAAAAACGAGCTGCGCTCCATAAGGATTGGAGTTTTGCGCCTCAAATAGCTTGATCAATTGTGCCGTCAGCGTAGGGTGCAACCCTGCTTCTAGCTCATCGAAAATGACAAGGGCCCCGGTGCGAAGCGAGTTCAGTACAGGCCCAATAAGCTCGAACCAAGTCCGCGTTCCTGCAGACTCGTCCAGGTAGTCAAAGGATAAGCGCTCACTGTTCATCAAGTGAACAAGTCGAGGGGAGCGTCGAATGGCCGGCTCCCCGCTGCGAGAATGGATGGTGGTCTCCTCAATCTCCACATCCGCCACGCCGAGGTCGGCAAGCTGGAGGAGGGAAATTGCCTGTTGCCTCGTGGACTGCAATTCAGGCTCCGCCCCCAGCTCCCCCTCACCAAACAGGTTGAGCTCCTCATCCTGCGGTCGGTCAAAGACCCGCAGCGTCGAAACTACGGTTCCACCCAGGGGGCGCATACCGCGGTTCAGCGGCTGCCCCAGCGTGCTGAGGCGTAGAAGCTCCCGCGCAAACGACGACGTGTCTGGCTCATCGAACCTGCGCATGATGGACAGTGCCAGAGATCGGTCCGTCAGCAGAGACCTGGTGCCGGAAAGCTCCCCCAGGCCCCGCTGAAGAACCAGCTCGTTTAGGTTGCGCTCGAAGATCCGCCGGCGCCGCCCCTCCGGGTAGTGGAAAAGCGCCTCATAGCTGACGCGCTCTCGCCCGACGTCAAGCAGGTATTCAAAGCGAACGCCCTGCACTTCCATTTCAAGGACAAATGAGGAATCGCGGTGTTTCGCGTCCCCAAAAGCGAACGGCTCGACCGGGATTTCATCGTCCCAGCGGCGGAGGGAATCGCGGACCGCTATCCGGAGCCACGCAAGTGCCGCCAACACGTTTGACTTCCCCGAAGCGTTCGGGCCGAAAATCCCGGCAACAGGTACCAGCGACGCCCCGATCCTGGGATGGTCCCGAGCCTCACGCCGGTCGTCAATTGCAACCATTGACAGCTCCGCGGGTTCTAGTATCGAGCGAAAGTTCTCCACTTCAAATCGGATAAGCACGAGCCACCTCATTGCGGATAGATAAGTGATTTCGTCTACATCGTACCAAAACACCAATCTAAGTGCGCCAATGATGCAGATCAAAAACACGCTAGGAAAGCTGAGACCTGCCTTCCAAGGCCGTCCCCCAATTCAGGACGGGTGCAGCGGCGGAGGCTCGATGCCACTGACCGCCGCCCGCCCACTTGGCCGCCGCCCACCCGGGCGAGGCGGCCGCCGTCGAACTTTTACGTGAACGCAGCGATCCCCGTGATGGCGCGCCCGGCCACCAGCGTGTTGATCTCGTAGGTGCCCTCGTAGGTGTAGATGGCCTCGGCGTCGCAGAAGATCTTGGCCATCTCGTAGTCCACGGAGATGCCGTTGCCGCCCAGGATCCCCCGCCCCAGCGCCACGGTCTCGCGCATGCACTTGGTCACGAACGCCTTGGCCAGGGCGGAGTGCTCGTTGCGGGTGGTCCCGTCGTCCTCCATCTGGGCCAGCCGGACCATCATGCCCATCGACGCCTGGGCGTTGGAGAGCATGGTGACGAGCTGCTCCTGGATGAGCTGGAAGCTGGCGATCGGCTTGCCGAACTGGTGGCGCTCCACGGCGTACTTGCGGGCCACGTCAAAGGCGGCCAGCTGCATGCCCACGGCCTGCCAGCCCACCGTGGCGCGGGTGGTCTTGAGGACCTTGTTGGTGTCGCGGAAGCTGTTGGCTCCCGCCAGCTTGTTGAAGTGGGGCACGACGACGTCCGTCAGGACAATGTCGGCGTTCTGGACCGCGCGCAGGGCGATCCGGTTTTCAATGAGGGTCGCCTTGAAGCCGGGCGTGGAAGTATCCACGAGGAAGCCCTTGACCTGTCCGTCCGCCACGTCCTTGGCCCAGACAATGACGTAGTCGGAGAACGTCGAGTTGCCGATCCACCGCTTCTCGCCGTTGAGGATCCAGGAGTCCCCGTCCCGCACGGCCGTGGTCTGCGTGCCGCCGGCCACGTCGGAGCCGGCCAGCGGCTCGGTGATGGCAAACACGCCGGTCTTCTTCAAGGAGTAAATGTCCGGCAGCCACGCGGCCTTCTGCTCCTCCGAGGCCAGCAGCTCGATGGAGCCGGTGAACAGGCCGTCGTGGCCGCTGAAGAAGGTGCCGAAGGAGGCGTCCACGCGGTGGATCGCGGCCGTGACCATGCCGGCCAGGAGGTGCGAATGGCCCTGCCGGCGCACGGGACTGATCATGTCCAGCTCCGCCACGCCAGGGATCAGGTGGACGGGGAATTCGCTGCGGCCCCAGTATTCGCGGGAGATGGGGCGCACGTGGGCCTCCATCCAGTCGCGGATCTCGTTCAGCCGGGCCAGCTCGTTGGCTGGCAGCAGGCTTTCAAAAAAGAAGAAGTCGCCGTCAACGTACGGCAGGGCGGCGGCGGAGTCGCTCATGAGAAATTTCCTCCGATGGAAAGGGATCAGTGGGAAGGGGGTGTCCCTCGAACATAGCCGCAGCCCGCACCGGGATTGGGCCAGATCACAGAGAATGCCGCTTTGTCTGTGATCACAGACCGGATTCGTGAACCGCGTCACGGGGGGAAGCACCATCCATGCTCAGATGGGTAACCGAAGCAGGGCACCGCGAGATCCCATCGGAGGAACCACATGTCACGGATTCAAACAGTCAAGAAGTCAGGGCCGGTGATTGAACGCCGCTCCATCGACTTCGTGCCGCACGCCGAACGCCACGGACGGCCGTTTGGCCAGTTCACCCTGTGGTTCGGCGCCAACATGCAGATCACCGCCATCGTCACCGGCGCCCTCGCCGTGATCTTCGGCGCCGACGCCTTCTGGGGCATCATCGGGCTGTTCATCGGCAACCTCCTCGGCGGCACCGTCATGGCCCTGCACGCCGCCCAGGGCCCCAAGCTCGGCATGCCGCAGATGATCTCCAGCCGCGCCCAGTTCGGCGTATTTGGCGCCGTCATCCCGCTGGTGCTGGTGATCATCATGTACCTGGGCTTCGCGGCCACGGGCGCCGTGCTGGCCGGCCAGGCCGTGGGCCAGATCATCCCCACCGGCCATCCCGCCGTCGGCGTCATCATTTTTGGCGCCCTGACCGTGCTGGTGGCCACGCTGGGCTACAAATACATCCACCTGCTGGGCCGCATTTCCACCGTGGTGGGCATCGTCGGCTTCACCTACCTGGCCGTCCAGCTCTTCATCAAGCACGACGTCGGCGCCGTCATGGGCACGGGCAAATTCGCCGTCCCCACGTTCCTCCTGGCCATCTCCCTCAGCGCCGGCTGGCAGCTGACCTACGGCCCCTACGTGGCCGACTACTCCCGCTACCTGCCCGCCAACACCCCGGCCGGGCGGACGTTCCTTTCCTGCTTCTCGGGCGCCGTGCTGGGTTCACAGTGGTCCATGACGCTCGGGGCGCTGTTTGCCGCGATCGCCATGCCCAAGGGCCACGAGTTCCTGGACGGGCAGGTGGCCTTTGTGGGCGAGCTGTCCGGCGGCGGGGCCATTGCCGTGCTGATGTACCTGGTGATCGTGGTGGGCAAGCTGACCGTCAACACGCTCAACGCCTACGGCGGCTACATGACCATCCTGACCAGCGTCAGCGCCTTCACACGCCAACTGCGCTTCGCCCCGTGGGTCCGGTTCGCCTACGTGATCGGCTTCATCACGGTCTCCGTCATCATCGCCATCGCGGCGTCGGCGGACTTCATCTCCAACTTCAAGAACTTCGTCCTCCTGCTCCTGATGGTCTTCATCCCGTGGAGTTCCATCAACCTGGTGGACTTCTGGCTGGTGTCGAAGGAGAAGGTGGACGTCCCGGCGCTCTACGACCCCAAGGGCCGCTACGGCGCCTGGAACGTGCCGGCGCTGCTGACCTACGCGCTCGGCGTGGTCGTCCAGATCCCGTTCCTGGCCCAGTCCATGTACACCGGCCCCATCACTCCCCTGCTGGGCGGCGCGGACATCTCCTGGCTGGTGGGCCTGGTGGTCACCGCGGCGGTCTACTACCCGGTGGCCAAAAAGTTCCAGCGCCCGCCGGCGGAAATGGTCTACCCGGCGGCCGATTACCAACTGGCCGAGACCTCCGCGGTCGAGCCTGTCGCATAGGCGCCGGAGCCCCCGGCGGTCGAGCCTGTCGAGACCCCGTCGGTCGAGCCTGTCGAGACCCCGTCGGTCGAGCCTGTCGAGACCCAAGGAGCAACAACTCCGGAACCCCGCGCACTCGTCGCCACACTCCCCGTCTATTCGACAGCCGGCGGGAGCCAGCCGCCGCGGTGGCGGGCGTCGTCCAAAGAATCCTTCCTGCCGCCGTCGGCCCCGGTCCGCAAGGACCTGGCCGCGGCGCTCGCGTTACGCGGGGTGGACGTGCCGCGCAGCGGAGCCAATTTCATGTGGCTGCCGGTGGGCTGCGGCGCCGCCAGCCCGGAGGCTGCCTGCCTGGCCGAGGGCGTGAGCGTGCGCCGCTTTGCGGGCGAGGGTGTCCGGTCACGTTGGGCTCCCGGGAGGCGGAGGCAGCAGTGCTTCGCGGCGTGGACGCGTGACTGGGCGCCGGTCGCGAGAGGTGGACGCCGAAGGGCAATGAAGCCGGGGCGGCCCAGTTGATACCGGGCCGCCCCGGGCTTCTGTCGACCAGTTTGAATGACGAAACTGCTTGCCTAAAATCCGAAAGGGTAATACTCGGCCGTCAAGGTTTTGGCGCTTTGGTACGTCAATGGACCGGTCGACTGCTGTCTTGTTCCTCCTCGTCCCAACTGGATGCAACATTCGGCTCAAGTCCGTTGTCTCGCAGGCATTTGAGGGCTCGTTCGACCGCATCGATCTTGCGTTTCAGTTCCTTGAGTCCCGGCGAAGACTCGTCTGAGAACTCGTCGAGCCGCTCATGTTCACGCCTGACATGGATCTCAGTCTCTACCAGCAGCCTCCAGGTGGCCGGATCCTGGTCGATTTCCAGGCGCTTCCGCAGCATGGCTGCAGAAAGCTGGCGTGCAACGACCCCTTCGACGATCTCGGCCGTGGTGGCGGGGCTGGCCAGGCCAAAGGCGATACCGCCGCCCCCTGCGCTAGCGAGGGTGCCAGCCGTCACGAGTCCACCAATCATCCCGCCCGGGCCGAAACTAGCAAGCGCGCTGGTTATTAGGGCGGCCCCGGCAAGACCGGCCCCAGCCGCAAGGGCAAGCCCCGCGGTAGCCACGACCAACGCGGCCGCACCGACGCCGAGGGCTCCCCACTTGATCCAACTCATTCCGCGGGCGCCGCTCAGAACCTCCCGGGCATGTTTGGCTGCAAGGAATACCTCTGTGCCGTATTGGCTTCCAAGTCCCATTTCGGCGGTGAGATCCTCCATGGCCGCCTGGCGTATATCCTTTGGGACCACTATTTCAAAGGGGCGGATGATGTTCTCGGCCGCGAGGATGGTCAGCAACACCACGGCTTGGTCCGCCGGGATGTGGCTGCTCGGTCGCGGCTCAGGCACCGCCGCTTGCGGATCGGAGAAATCAAATGCCAGGCGCGAGATCTGCGACGACGTGGCGCGCCCTTGGTCGGTATTCCACCGCTTGATATCGTCAACGAGCCTTGCCTGCACCTGTCGAAGCGCTCCGGCATAGCGGTCCTTCACGTCACCGGTGAGTTTCATCTTCACCAGGTATGCATACCGAAGCGCCGTCAGCCCCAGGCGTTCGGTGTCGTCCAAGGGGATGTCAGCCCCGATTTCAACATGGGCAACCTCTTTCGAGGTGGACCCGAATAGCGAGAACCCGATGGCTTGTCCGACGGTTTCGTTGGACAAGTATTCCTCCGCAGAATGGGCTTCCAATCCGAACTTTTTCGTCTCTAGCCTAAAATCGACGATCCACGGGAAAACGGACGACACGCCACGATGAGCGGCGACGAGGTCGTTGTCGTTCCAAAAATTGACCCACCATCCCAGGTTGCTTGGCGGATCCTTCAATTCCTCCCGCAACTTGTCAACATTGAAGCTGCCATTTGCGAGCGGGCTTCCGATTGTGACCATGCCGGCAATGTCAAGTCCCACGGGCAATCGGGGCACCAAATCAGCGGCAATCACGGAACCAAGGCTGTGCGCGACGATAACCAGTTTCCCTCGCTTGGGAAGCTTTTCAAGGATACGCGTGAGCACTTGGGCCCTTATTTGACGCTTCGTGAGGTAGTTGTCCGCTTGGATGAACTTGGGATGTCCAACTGCCAAGTTGATGGCGGCATCAAAGCCAGGGAACCCGTTGCCACGCTCATGCCGCCCGAGCCTGAATTCAATGGCTCCCGTGCGGCGTTCAAAGTCACGGCGGTTTTTCTTCGCGGCCTCGCGCGGGAATCGTTTGGCTGTCGTCCCCGGCAAGGGCACTTCTTCGTCCCACCCCTTGAGTGCGTGTGCATACTTAGGAGCAATGACTTTGGCCGCGTCCAAACCGGAATAGCCCAGGCCAGACAGCGTTTCAGCGATCCGTAGCTTCCATCGGTCGCCTGGATCGCCGTCGCCAACGCCATGCAAAAACAGCAAGATCGGTTCGCTTGACATAAAACCCCCATCAACATCACTCATGCATGTTCAGACCGAAACGTCCGAAACTTCCGGGCCAGTCTAACTGAACGGCCCATTGAAGCTGGAACAGATGGCCCGACCTCTATGCTCCATACCAAAATGGAACCGGCAAGCTGCGCCTACCCCGCCAGCACCTTGCCCGGGTTGAGGATCCCGCGGGGATCGAGGGCCTTCTTGATGGCCGCCATGACGGGCAGCGCGGAGGCATGCTCCTTGGCCAGGGACGCCGTCTTGCCCAGGCCGATCCCGTGCTCGCCTGTCGAGGTGCCACCCATGGACAGCGCACGGTCCACGAGCCGGCCGTTGAGCGCGGCGGCCGCGGCGACGGCGTTCTCGTCCCCGGGCGGCAGGACAAAGGCCAGGTGGAAGTTGCCGTCGCCCACATGGCCCACGATCGGCGCCAGGACTCCATGGGCATCGGTGTCCTCCTTGGTCAGCGTGATGCATTCCGCGAGGCGCGAGATGGGAACGCAGACGTCCGTCGGCCAGGTGCTGGAACCGGGCACCAGCGCGGCGTAGGACGGCAGGGCGTCGTGCCGGGCCCGCCAGATCCGGCCGATCCGACCGGGCTCGTCGGCATAGTCCCAGCCCACGCCGTCGTGCCGGTCCACCAGGGCACGCACCGTACTGCTGTGTTCGGCGATGCTGGACGGGGAGCCCTCAAACTCGAAGATGAGCGTGGGCATGACGGGCAGTCCCAGGCCGGTGTAGCGGTTGACGGAGTCCACGGTGACGTCGTCGAGCAGTTCCACACGGGAGATGGGAACGCCCGCCTCCAGCGTCGCCTGCACCACCGCCGTGCAGTTTTCCAGGGTGGGGAAGGAACAGATGGCCACGGCGGTTGCCTCGGGAATTCCGTACACGCGCAGCGTCACCTCGGTGAGTATGCCCAGGGTTCCCTCGGCGCCGACAAAGAGGTGTGTCAGGTCGTAGCCGGCGGCCGACTTGCGCGAGCGCCCGCCCGTCTTGATGACGGTCCCGTCGGCCAGGACCACCGTCAGGCCCAGCACGTTCTCCTTCATGGTCCCGTAGCGGACGGCCGTGGTTCCGCTGGCCCCCGTGGATGCCATGCCGCCTACGCTGGCATCGACGCCGGGTCCCACGGGGAACGTGAGCCCGTGGTCGGCAAGGGCGGCGTTGAGCGAGCTCTTCATGACACCGCATTGGACGGTGGCGTCGAGGTCCCGGGCCCCGATGCGCAGGATCCCGTCCATGCCGGAAAGGTCAAGGCAGACGGCGTCGGCCGTGCTGTTGGCCCCGCCTTCCAGGCCGGTGCCGGCCCCGATCGGCACGGCGGGCACGCCGTGGCGGGAGCAGATGGCCAGCGCGGTGGAGACATCCGCGGTGCTGGTGCAGTGCACCACGGCCGACGGCGGTTCCCAGGGCAGGTGCGAGCGGTCGTGCCCGCGTGCCGCCCGGACGCCGCGGTCCGTGGAGACCTTGCTTCCCAGCGACGCCGCCAACTCGTCAATGGCTGCAGCGTTGGTGCTGGTTGGAAGGGCTGTCATGTGGTGGGCGTCCTTGGTCCTTAGGGGCGGCGCATGCCGCTGCGGCTGCTTTACAGCCACGATACCCACGGTGCCGGGCCACGTGGGGTCACGCGGTGGCTCATCCGAGCCGCGCAGTCGCCGTCGCCATACGCTGTCGCCGTCGTTAGAACGGAACCTGAGTCTCGAGCAGGCCAACCGCGGGCGCCCGGCCTGAAACGGCACGGATGAACTCGATGGCATCCAAGGCCACATCGGGTCCGCCGGCAGCGAACTGCCAACGGCCGCCGGCCGGACCGGTCAGCGTCAGCTGCACGGGCTGGCCATGGCGGGCCGCCCACTCGATGACGACGTCGGCCACGATCACGGCGTCGTGACCGGGCGTCAGGACCGGAGGTCGGCCCGTTGCCAACGCGATGTCCAGGCGGTGCATCCACGGATCCCGGGTCAAAACCGTGTCCGTGAGGAAGCCGATGGTCCACGTTTCGGTTTTTCCGCCGACGATCTGCGAGCCGGGCAGCCTGCGGGCCCGGACGAGTCCAGCGGTGCGTCGCCGGGCCCTCGCCGCCTTTGGCCCGATGGCGGCGAACCGGTCGACGACCTCCGACGTCGAAAGGGTAGCGTGTTCCTCGACCTGGAGCCCTGTGAGGGCATCGATCGGGATGCCTCCACGCTTGCCAGCGAGCCGCTGCTGCCTGATGGTCTCCTTGATCGAGGACGCCATCTCGGCCATGCCGAGGCAATGGCCGGCCATGTCCCGCACGTTCCAGCCCGGACAGTTGGTTGTCCGGTCCCAATCGGCGCCGTCGAGTTCCCGGAGGGCTGATGCGAAGCGTCCGTATTCAGTCTCGGCCAACCGCATCAGCGTGGGCCGGTCAAGGGTGGACACGCGGGGGCGCGCCTGTGTGAGTGTGGCAATCATGGTGTTCTCCTGGGGGTTGGGGGCAGCCCGAGACGATCTGCGAACATGTCCACTGCTTCATCGATGAGCCGGGCCCAGCGGTCTCCGCCGGGATCATTTGCTTGTTGGGCATCGACGAGTCCGCCGACGAGGGCGGTGTAGATGTCGAACTTGCCCTGGTCCCCGCCGCAACGCTCGGTGAACAGGGCGCGTCCACGCTGCAGCACCGCAATGGCGGGGGCGTATGCCTCGGGGCTCGGCTCGAAGCCCGGGATGGTGCGTTGGTTCATCAACTGGTGGCGGGCGAGGTCGGCAACGGCGAAGTCAAAGAACAGGTGCGTCATCGACTTCAGTGCGGCCCGTGGTGATTCGGGGAGTGTTGGTTCGTGCTCCTCGACGAGGGCGAGATAGTCGGACCAGCTCTGCCCGAACATGGCGTCGTAGATGTCGTTCTTTGACGCGAAATAGGAATACAGCGACGGCGCGCGCATCCCAATACGGGAGGCCACAGCTCGAAGCGTGAGGTTCGCCAGGCCATGGTCGCGGGCGATCTCCCAAGCGGCCTCCAGGATCTCGACGCGCGTCGCCTCACGACGTTCAGCTTGCCTATCACGATTCGACGTACCTAACATAGTTAGAATTGTTCGCCTGCGCAGAAGCCGCTGTCAAGAGTCTGCCGGCGGTCGAGCCCGTCGAGACCCCGGCCCTGCCTACCCGCTCGGCCGCAGCCTCCGCGAAATCTCCGCCGCGCAGCGCTTGACCTCGGGCAGCCAATGCGTGGCGAGATCTTCCAGCTGCACGGTCCGCTCCGGCACCGTGCCTTCGGCGGCATGGCGGGCGGCGGCCGCCGTGGACAGCGCCGGCCGGTTGGCCACGGTCAGCGTCACGCTGGCCACGGCGTAGCCGCTGCGGTCCACCACGGGCACGGCCAGGCTCGAGAAGCCGTCGGTGACCTCGTCCTGCTCCCACGAAAAGCCGCGCTCGCGGATGCGGGCCAGCAGCTCGTTCAGCGCCTCCACCGAATGGACCCCATTCTCGTAGCGGGTGGGGAACGCCTCCGGACCCGGGTAGAGCGCGGCCAGCTGGGCGGCTGACATGGACGCCAGCATGGCCCGGCCGCTGGCGGTGAGGTGGGCGGGGAGGCGGACGCCGGCGTCGGTCACCAGTTCGCTCTGCCGCTTGGCCCGCTCCTCGATCACGTAGATGACCTCCCGCCCGTGCATGACGGCCAGGTGCGCGGTTCGCTTGGTGCGGACCACCAGCTGCGCAATGGGAAAGCGGGCGATGCGCTGCAGCGGCGCCTGGCGCGAGTAGCCCGTGCCCAGCTCATGGGCGGTCACACCCAGCGCGTACTTGCGCTCCTCCGGCAGGTGCACCGCGAAGCCGTCGTCCACTAGGGCCGCCAGCAGGTGGTAAGTGGTGGAGCGGGGCAGCCCCACGTCGCGCGCAATGGCAGCGGCGCCCACCGGGCCGGCCTGGGCGGCCACATAACGCAGCACCGAGAGGACGTTCTTGGCGGCCGGCACCTGCGCCGGCGGCTGGGGCGAGTTCATTCCACCATCCTACTGCGCAACATGTCTGTGATCACAGACGCTGCACGGAGACATCATGTGCCGCAGGACCCCTTTCGGTGGTCGGATGGTGGGTACACCTTCCCGGACATCCGGGCCCGCCACGACCCTGAAGGACCGACCCCGCCATGCCCTCGATTCCCGAAGCAGCCCTCCCCTCCCCCGCCGCCGGGCTGGGGCGCCCCGGCTCCCTTGAGGGCCTGCGCGTCCTGGACCTCTCCCGCGTCCTGGCCGGCCCGTTCTGTGCCATGATCCTGGCGGACCTCGGCGCCGAGGTCATCAAGGTGGAGAGCCCTGACGGCGACGACTCCCGCCACTTTGGCCCCTGGTACAACGGCGAGTCCGCCTACTACCGGCTCTTCAACCGCAGCAAGTTCGGCGTCACCATGGACCTTAAGGACGACGGCGAACGCGACCGCCTGCTGGACCTTGCCCGACGCTCCGACGTGGTGATCGAGAACTTCCGCCCGGGCGTCATGGATCGGCTGGGGCTGTCCGCCGAGCGACTCATGGCGGAAAACCCGCGGCTGGTCGTTGTCAGCATCTCCGGGTTCGGCCAGGACGGCCCGCTGCAAAACGCCCCAGCCTACGACCTCATCGCCCAGGCGATGAGCGGGCTGATGTCCATCACCGGCTGGCCCGGCGGGCAGCCCACGCGCGTGGGCATCAGCATCGGCGACGTCATCCCCGGCCTGTACGGCGCCATCGCCGCCCTGGCCGCCATCAACGAGCGGCACACCACCGGCCTCGGCCAGCACATCGACGTGGCCATGCTGGACAGCCTGGTCTCCGTGCTGGAGTCGGTGGGCATGCGCGCCCTGCACGGGGAGGAGCCGGTGGCGTGCGGCAACGACCACGCCATGTCCACGCCGTTCAGCACCTACCAGACCGGCGACGGCGCCATCGCGATTGCCATTGCCGGCGACAGGCTGTTCCCCCGCCTGACCGAGGCGCTAAACCGCCCGGAATGGCTGGAGGACGAGCGATTCAGGGAACAGACGCGGCGCAACGAATTCCCCGTGGAGTTCCGCGAAGCCCTCGAGGCGGCCCTGCTCCCGTTCACGGCGGACGAGGCCATCGAACTCCTGTCCGCCCACCACGTCCCGGTGTCCAAGGTGTCCACGGTGAACCAGGCGCTCAACAGCGAGCATGCCGTTCACCGTGGCGCCGTCGCCACGGAGTCCGACGGCTTCCGCACGCTCGCCTCGCCGCTGCGCCTGACGGGTTCGGTGGCTCCCTCCCCCGCCCCCACGCTGGGCCAGCACAACGCCCTGATCGACCAGTGGGCGTCCGGGCCGCTGCGCACGGGCGCCTGAGCCTCGCGGTTAGAATGGGGCAATGCCCGCCCTCAAAATGCCACGCAAGAAGACTGCCCTCATTTCGATTGCGGTCCTTGCGGCACTCTTCCTGGGCTGGCTCCTGACGGCGTACCAGTTGTTCTACAACGTGCACACGCCGGCACCCAAGCAAGCAGACGCCGTCGTGATGCTGGGCGGAGCCAGCAAGGAGCGCCTGCTGGACGCCATGATGCTGCGGGCCGAGATCAACGCACCGTATCTGGTGATCTCGCACACGAACACCCCGGGCAATGCCAGCGCCGACGACTACTGCAGAACCCACAGCAACAAGGCCACCTATCCCGACGTGGTGTGCTTCACCCCGGGCACCATGGACACCCGCGGGGAGGCCTCGGCGCTGGGCAAGCTGGCCGCGGAGCACCAGTGGAAGACCATGGCAGTGGTCACCTCGAAGTACCACATCCAGCGGGCGGGCCTGCTGATGCGCCAGTGCGTCAACGCGGACGTCACCATGTTCTCCACCACGCCGCAGTTCTCCACGTGGCAGTGGCTGCGCCGGTTCGTCATCGAGACCGGCGGATTGCTGGACGTCCACCTCCGGCCGCAGTGTCAGGCACCCGTCGGCAAATAGTGCGGAATATCTCGGATAAACTGGGTATTCACCGCTCATGATTCCTTGGGGGAATAATGCCCGTCATCATGCCTATTTACGGCACCCGCCCTGAAGCCATCAAGATGGCTCCCATCGTCGCCGCACTTAATGACTCTGATGTTCTTGACTGCCTCGTAACAGTCACCGGACAGCATCGGGAGATGCTGGATCAGGTCAACGACCTCTTCGGCATCACCCCGGACCATGACCTGGACATCCTGCAGCAGGGCCAGTCGCTCTCGGACATCCTCACCCGCACCATCAACGGCCTGGACAAGCTGTTTGCCGTTTCCAAGCCCGACGTCGTTGTGGTCCAGGGCGACACCACTACGTCCACGGCGGGCGCCATCGCCGCGTTCTACCGCGGCATACCTGTGGTCCACGCCGAGGCGGGCTTGCGATCCCACAACTTGTTCTCCCCTTTCCCCGAAGAAGCCAACCGCAAGATCACTACTCAGATTGCCAGCCTCCATCTGGCACCTACCAGCACCAGCAAAGCAAATCTGCTGGCCGAGGGTGTCAAGGCAGAAGACATCGTGGTCACGGGCAACACCGTGATCGACGCCCTGCTCACCACGGTGGACAAGAAGGTTCCGTTCACGGATCCGGCACTCGAGAAGCTGGCCGCGCGCGGCCGCAAAATCCTGCTGGTCACCACCCACCGCCGCGAAAACCAGGGCGACGCCATGCGGGCCGTGGGACGCGCACTGGCCCGCATCGCCAAGGCCGAACCCGAGCTCGTGATCGTGCTGCCTGCCCACAAGAACCCAGTGGTTCGCGAAGCCGTGCTGCCGGCCATTGAGTCGCTGCCGAACGTCATGGTCACCGAGCCGCTGGCCTATGGCGAGTTCACGCGCATGCTGTCTCTGGCGCACGTGGTCCTGACGGACTCCGGCGGCGTGCAGGAGGAAGCACCCAGCCTTGGCAAGCCGGTACTGGTCATGCGGGACAACACGGAGCGCCCGGAGGCTCTCGCAGCTGGGACTGTAAGGCTCATCGGCACTGACGAGGAACGAATCGTCACCGAGGTCAGCCAACTCCTCCACGACCCCGCCCACTTTGAGGCCATGGCGAACGCGGTGAACCCCTATGGCGACGGCAAGGCCGCCGCCCGAACAGCCGCGGCCATCGCCCACTTACTAGGCATTGGCTCTAGGGTTGACCAATTTGAATAAATACCAGTTCGGCCAAATCAACCAATTGACATCGGCCAAAATAGAACACCACACGCGCCACAACAGATAAACACACCTGGGATGAATATGCGGACACGATTCATTGACACCAAAGCAAATAAAGTCACCCGCTTCGCGAGCCTGACTGAATACACATCGACGCCGACCGTTCCACTCGGCATCACGACAATAATGGATAACGGGATCCCCATCGATGTACTAAATAGCGACATTGGGTCCGATACCACGATCGTATTCTTTCACGGGGCAATCGAAAAGACCCATACGCTCCCCGTATTGTCAGGTCAAGGCATTTCCACAAATGTCGCGGCCAATAGAATATTCGTATCGGACCCAACACTCGGTCTCTCAGATGAGCTCCTGCTTGGATGGTATGCCGGCAACAGACACCAAAACCTTCAATCTATTTTAGAACGAATAATTCGCAAAATCTGGGAAAGTCACAATTCCCGACGAATTGCTTTTTTTGGAGGCTCGGGAGGCGGATTCGCTTCATTGTACTTCGCTTCGCGTTTTCCCGAATCACTGGCGATCGCATTCAATCCACAAACAGATATCGGGCAGTACAATGATCACGCTGTAATTGCGTACGCTCGAAATGCCTTTAACCTAAATATTACGAAGGCATCTGAAATCGACCGCACTCCGAAGTCAATAATCACCAACCTAGTCGAAATATACGCTAATTCGCTGAATTGCGATATAGCTTACATTCAGAATCTCAATGATGAAACACACATCCAACGACATATGAATCCATTCATCGAGTCGCTAAACAACAAAAACCGCATAGCAGTCCTTGCGGATAAATGGCGGGCTGGACACACTCCTCCGCCCAAGGAAATATTAACGAATATTCTGGAACATATAGCTGGGGGACAAGACTGGCAAACTTCGCTCAGAGAAGCAGGGTTTAGAATCACTAAAGACTCTACCCGGCCAAGCGAGCCGGCGTAGGGTCGCCGCCCGGAGAGGTAGCCCAAAGGCCAAAGGATTCCTGCATACGTAGCGTCCTGGGGTATGGGTCGGGTATCCGGACACCCGGCACCCTAACCCACCCGAAAGGGACTCACAACAATCTTTGTCCCCCAAGGTCCCGTACCATTTCTGTCATTGGACCGCGGATAAAACCAACGGCTGACAACCCGGAATCCCAGTCTCCGGAACAACTCGCCGCCGCGGTTAGTATTTCTTGGATTTTATCCTTCGGTGCCGGTACGTGTCCGTCCCCGCCATCCTCGCCCCAACGTTCCATAAGAACATATACATTAGGATTCGAAGGAACGCCGTTGATGAATGGAATAAGGTGTTTTTGTATATGAAAGAAGTCACGCACATTTTGCATATAGCCAACCGTATTTTCGAATCCATCAATATAGGCCGAAACTAGATCATGCTGAACCGAATTTGGCAACTTCCCGAGATCACCATCATCCACTGACCAAGCGTTCGACAAATACCTATCCACTGCAGTTGGGTAGTATTCAGCCAAACTTGTCTGCGGATTCATGGCAAGCGCAAGAGATCCAGAAAATTGTCTCGACAGCGCAAGCGCCGCAAATCCACCGCCAGAACTTCCAAAGAATATCAAATTCTTAGAATTGGTCGACGCAACAATTCTTTCGATGATGGACACCAGCTGCCGCTGCAGGTCGACTTGCACCATAGAACCGGCGTACCAAGAAAGACCGAGCTTCTCAGAGATGTAGAGCGATGGGTCCGAAATGAAAATTCGGCTGGCCGGAAGTCCTCTCGTGACTCCAAATCCAACGAGCATAGGCAAAGGCGCCTGAGAATCTATGGCACCGTGGAGGCTCACAATGGTTGTGTCTGAATCAGCCGGGCTGTTCATGACATCTATGGGGACGCCATTGCTCCCAATAGACAAAATACCAGGAGGAACGATCTCCGCCGATAAGAAACCTCCAAGATCACTAAATCCAGTAACCCGATGAACGGATCGATCTATGATTTGATCCCGCATCACATATTCCCCGATCTTATAGTGCAAAACGTCGCATAATAAACAAATACTTCGTTTCGCAGAAATTTTATTGACTTACATTGATCGCAATAATCCTGCAGTAAAACGGCGAAATCAGCATGGTGAAATACATGCGCCATCTAGAAATCAACAACGTTAGATTCCGTAGTCTGAACGACTGCCAGTTATTGCATCTACCTGTCAAATCACTCTCCGCACTGACCGCACAAAGCTAAGTAGTGAAAATAGCGGCACGGTCTTAGAACAAATAGACTTTACCGGCCAATGGTCGAATTCAAAAGTAGCCATACACCATAGGCCGACTAACCCACCGCCTGTTCCAGCAAACTACCGAGTTCTAAATCGATACGGCTCTGGCGCAATAGCGGCGCAATCCTTGCCCTTGATCGCACCTGCTCGATCCCGTAGGAATCGTAGTCTCCAAACAATCGCACCAATTCGATATCTCCTTCATCTGTCCAGGGTGAAATTGGGATTGGGAACCCACCAAAATTACCCCAAAGCCCAATATCCAGTCGACGGCCTGTTTGTAGCCCAAATGTGCCCTGTGATCCAGTAGCGATCGTTGGCGTTCCTGCAGCAATGCCTTGGGCTGCTCCTCGACCCGAGGCAAAGACCAAGGAACTACGCCGGAGAATCCTAGGAACGTCAGACATACTCATCCAACCAAGCCATTCAACTTCGACATTATCGTGATGGCGACTGAATTCAGTAAACAACCGATCGGCCTCCGACACCCCATTACCATCTCCGGGGACTCTGATTCTCCACCGTCTGCCTGGATGTTGCGCAGCTAGTAAGGCCATACCTGAGAATACGGAATCCCATAACAGACGTTTGTCCGGATCAAGCCTCGAAAGAACCACCACATCGTAAGTACCCGAGGAGATATTCAATTTTTCATCAAGAGTCAATATGCGGCAATCGAATATCTGATCGTCAACTCCATTCCTCATCGTCACTACTAATTCAGGAGAAACATTCGTTTCACGACACAACATATTTACCAAGGCAGGGCTCACCGCAGTCGTAATTCGTGCACGATCGAACCAAGTAGAATAAGCGTCAAGATAATTTCCATGAAAACTCGCAACGAAAGGAATCCCCAAGATCCCAGCCACACGCACGCCGACCTCCCTGGCGACAAAAGGATGGCAATAGACAAGGTCATAGGAATCCACTGCGGCAATCCGCCGAGCAGTGGCAGCAGAGTCTTCATCCAAACCGTAACGCAACACATTGACCCCGGCTATTAGCAGGAGGTCAGGCAACCTAGTACCCGTGCAGAGTACATCTACTATGTGGCCTCGGGAAACCAAACTCTTCGCAGCGAAATATATGTTTTCGTGCAAACCACCCCAATCGGAGACAGCGTGCATGGTTATCAGAATTCTCAAAGGTCCGCCAATCCCAAAGAATGCGACCCCAGAGAGTGCGACGCCCGCGCGAACCCTATCGGCCATGGATTAGGGATGGAGATGTCAATATTTTCATACGATAACGTTTCGGATATTGCCACTTTCACGGGCCAATCGGATCTACCAATTTCAGCCGCTATCAAATCCCCTGCAAGCCGACTCAGAAAATTACTCCTAGCATTAAAACACTGGTAATTTACACGACGCGTCCAGTCCAAGTGACTCCGAGCCATAGCGATTTGAAGTACCCTCATTGCGCGTGATGCCTTGATATCCCAATAAATCAGAGCCAAATCTGTGCGACAAATATCGGTCATTATATCGATGGGTACTGGATGGCGAGAAAATAGTTCGCCTAGGACGCCGTCAGAAACTGGAACATCAGCCTCCGTAGCATCAAACACGGCATCTTCGACGTCAAGGCCGACGGCAGCAAGCGCAGCTGAATAATCGATTTCCCTATAGAACCGATTTTCTGCTAAATCGCTCAGAATGAGCCAAGCACCATCGCTCGGGTTGTTCGCGAAGTAGGTCCTAATATCTGACCGTATTGGCTCTAGCTTGTGGGGTTCTAGATAATCGATAATCCGGGCAATCGATGTATTACTAATCGACTCACCAAAATTGGAGATACGAACTGGCGAACAAATTGCCGTATTCATAAAATTCTGAATACCACTGATTACGGTCGATAATTCGCTCTCACGATTCACCTCTGTCGTGCCAATTGGTTTGTAACGCGTCGACCCGGCTTCAAAAAGAACTACGTCGGTGTAGGGCCCGACTAACAGTATCGGAAGGGCGCCGAACAGTGCCGCAATCACAGGGACCTGGGTACAGCGCGAATTATTAGGCGAATCGAATCGAAAATCGGTCCCGTACGCCATTTGACCGACGCCGTCAGATAATACCCCAGTCGGACCTTCGAAGGAGTCAAACCAAACGTGATCCACCGGTTCCGACTCATCCATGCACAGTCCCAAAAGCGTCTCGATTAGCTCGCTGCGGATACCGTTCGGGGCTAAAATAAGGGTCTTACTTTCAAACCCCGCAGCCATCATTTGGTCTCGAAGAAATTTTGGAGGAAATGAAGACACTGACAAATTCTGCAATTTATTTCCAGTAGAGCTGCACGGCACGATCATACGTTCGATGAATCGCCAACTGTCGATACTAATGGCATAGTCCGTCCTGACTGTGATGGACGAAGCTTTGTCCGAATCTGTGAGGGACTTTAATTCCCAGGCGAGTTGAATAACGACAAAAAGTTCAGTCTCCAGGTTCGACAAATCTAAATCCCCATACTGGATGTGCCAAGACCGATGCTCGACCGATTCTATCGTCCCTTCGCCGGCCTGGAGGGTCGACGAAAAGTCGACCCTAGACCCCGATATAACCGGCAAATGTACCGTGAATTCACTCGTCATTCTACGACACCATTGGCAGGACGCCCCCAGGTGTGGAGCAGTACGTCCGGTGCGGCGTCTTGACGAATAAACCGCCATGACTTAAGTAGCGATGTCAGCTCATCAGGCTCCCTCGTATAGACTTCCGACAATCGGGGAACGGATATAATTTTCAAGGAAAGATAACTGGGCACGCTCCTGCAAAAGTCCCCCAGCAGCTCCATAGTCTTCGACGAAGGCTCAGTGACTAAAATGCAAATGGCCTCTGACGAGCCAACCCCCACCTGTCCAAGAATACCGTCTATGGCTAGATCCACAGCTCCAAAGACATTAGATCTCTGTCCAAGAGCCTCAGCCGAAATGGCACTCAGCCTAATATCAGTATCAATAACATATAGCGAAAGGCTTGGGTTTCCATATTCTGAAAGGAAATAAGTCAGGGAATCAATGCCAAAATCGACAATAACTGCGTCCTTGCTGATCGCCTCTGCAGCACGCTGAATAATCCGGGGGGCCACTGTGAATGACCTCGGAGCGACCCCGCCCGACTGGAAGTATATTCGGTCGATCCAAGTGATAAGATTTGAATTCCAAATTTCTAGGTCGTTTGCGTGATATTCTATATCACCCGCTACTAATACTCTCGCTGACGCGTCCGGTACATCCTCATCAAACGCAACAAAATGCTGATGTGCAGTACACGCACTCGCGTCGTGTTGCGTAGGCTCATCATCACTAGCAGGAACAAGTACACTGCCGATGCCTTGGCTCGCCGTCACCAAATCCAACAAGCGACCGTTCAATCGACCTACTCCATTGTTAATCAATTGCAGGCCCGCGGTCGTCTCACGCATATGGTAGGACACGGCCGCAGTTCTGGCCTCTTCGTGAACCCGCGCGGCGCCAGCTATTTCTTCAGCCAAAACTTCATATAATGCTGAAACGTCCCCCGCGGACTCTCGCACAACTACACCTAGTTGCTTGATTCTTTTCTCTTCAGCCCTGCGGAAAGTAAGAACGACGTCAATCAATCGTTGTAGAAGCAAAAGGATACCGCAGCCAAGGAAAAATAGACTCAAGAACGGAATGAGGCTCCAATAACTATCTGACTCCGCAGCCTGAAGCGTTGTTCCAATTACGCCAATGACCCCGAGTGATCCGAGCAATATAAAATTACTCCGCCGGCGTAGCAACACGGCAAATGTTCTACTCACTATTCTAACCCCTCAGACTGACACGTGCCGCAATGGGGAGCCATAGACGCACACTGGCCCAGATGCGAATAACTCATGATCTCCAACCTGCCAGGTGTGTTCCGAAGTGTTGGCTTTGCGGTTTATAACATAATTAAAACGGTCGGCGGAATAGATTAGCCCACCAGAAGAAGCTATCTCCCTTAGAAACGTAGAGTCTTCAGAGACACTTAGATCACGAAACGGATTTTCGACAAATGTTTCACGACGGGCCGTCAAAGTTGCACCGCGAACAAAATCCGAATAACGGTGTTCATGTGATTCGTATGTCAAAACCGTTGCATCTTTAGATTCAAAGTATATATACGTGGCCGCCTTTCCAACTACATCGGCACTTGAATAGTGAAGAGCGTGCACAAGGTCGGGAATATAATTTTCTGCATAAAAGTCATCATCATCCATTTTACTAAGTACGTCCCCCTCCGCCATTCCAACCATCTGATTCAGACAACTACCCAAACTACGTTCGCGGGGGGCACTCATGAGAGCTAAGTTTTCTATACCGTATTCTGAGGCACGCTTCCGTAGTTCTCGTTCTTCGATATCAAATCCGTGTGTATTGAGAACTAACTGAATATCCCTATACCTTTGCCGGCCTACATTTTGTAGAATCGTATCTATCTGATCAGGACGAATCGTAGGTGCAAGGACGGATACACTTGGACTGGCGTCGTCCACGGTTAGGCCAATATAGCCACAGACTTCCTTGACCCTCTGAGAATACGTGTGGTTTTCCCAGATATGGCGCTGGGCAATGTGCAATTTCCGTGTTCGGTAATCTTCGCTTCGTAGCAATCCTCGAATCTGGTGGTAGGTGTCTTTTTCGTCAACTACAACAGGAATCGACTGGTCAGGGAAAAACTCCTTAATTGCAGGCGTGGGAGGAGTGACCACTGTTGCACCGGAGGCAGTGATTTCAAAAATCCTTCTGGCGCACATACTAGGAGAATCCGTGACACTGTTCACATTGAGGAAGATCTTATACGCGTGATAAGCGGTAAGCATTTCATCATATTTCAGACTGCCCCTGACATTGTCCGAAAACGGCGAAGGGAATTGGTAGTTAGGATCCCCACCCAGTTGTCTTGAATATATGTCTAGACTAAATTCGTTGGCAGCGGGGAGGAGATAGTCCATTTGAGCACGACGTTCGGGATATTTATGATGGAAATACATGCCGCCAAACGCAACCTCGCGATCCCGCGTCACTTTTCCGGGCCTCGCTGGATTGTGTAGCCTTGGCTGGGCAGCGAATGGCAACACGTGGATTCGGTCATGCCCTAGGTCGGCCTTATACTTGGGAATGCACGTAACATCAGAAGTTAGCACAACGTCGAATAGCGCGGCAGTTCTAAGGAAGTCTTCATAGTGGGGAGGATCTTCTTTGTTCCAAAAAACCGTTGGAATTGATTCGTCTCCACACCATTTCAATAGCTCAATAACTTCTATACGCGGCGCACTGGGGCCCGTGAACATGTAAGTCCAGCTACCATCATTGCCTTGCCAGGCGGACTCCACAAAAAGCAAGTCGGGTCTTTCGTTTTCCATTTGATCTCGCCAACCCGTTGGGCTCAGTACAATATTCGTCCATTCAAATGAGAAGGCGGCCTGAGAAAAAGGGTCAAGAATTGAAGCGACGCGAAGTTCCGGGCGGTTCGGATTGGACCCTATTGGCTCGTATGCCGCAAATTCATACGGCGAAACCGTCGTGCTCTTCGAACCCCTTGAAGCATGAATTGAGCGTCCCGCTACATCATTAGCGCGCGCGCTATTGATGTTTGTCCTGCCTGAATCTCCCTTTACAAAAAGAAGTCGGTCAAAGTCCTCTAGTGCCCTAGTCGCCTCTTCCGTTGCGATTCGCGAGTCAGCGGCAGCCTTCCGAAAGGCGTCAGAGCTGTCTTCATCGACCAATTCTAGCAATGCTCCTATGGCGCTACTTAGGCGAGCTGAAGCGGAATTACGGCTATTAGGCAACATTCAAGATTCCCCGCGTGTCAATGAGTGATTTGCCCGTCAATGACGCGAAATTAAATGACTTAACGGCTTCATGGTCCACGAGAATTACTACCACTTTCGATCGGCCAACGGCTGCATCAATGTCCATGAGGGCAACGCGGTCATAACCAACGAGGGCGATTGGTAGGGAATTGACATGAGGTTCAACAACATTAATTCGTGTCTTCGGCAACCGACCAGCAAGATCAGCAGTGATACCTACCGAGGGTGACTCTCTCAGATCATCGATATTAGCCTTAAACGCCAGTCCAAGCACCGCAACTTCAGCTTCAGGGTCATGTTTGGATAATTCGGCGAGTACGCGGTCCCGCACCCAATGAGGTTTAGAATCATTGACTTCACGTGCCTGACGTATCAGCTTGGATTCGTTGGGAGCAGCGGCAACTATAAACCAAGGATCGACGGCAATGCAATGTCCACCCACACCGGGCCCTGGTTGCAGAATGTTGACTCGAGGATGATGGTTTGCAAGGCGAATAAGTTCCCATACATCTATGCCTATCTTGTCACTTATGATGGAAAGCTCATTAGCAAAGGCTATATTAACATCACGATATGAATTCTCAACCAATTTTGCCATCTCGGCAGTCTTAGCATCAGAGATGAGAATTTCGCCTTGGCAAAATACACTGTATAGTTCCTTGGCCATATCAGCGGCTTCTCTAGTGATACCGCCCACAATTCGGTCATTGGTAACGAGCTCGATCATGACTCTGCCTGGCAGTACGCGCTCTGGGCAGTGCGCCAGCAGAATCGTGGCCTTGCCATTAGAACCATCCAGGCTCAAATCGGGACGCAACTCTACGAGCAAGTCCCCGAGGTGCTGGGTCGCACCTGGCGGCGAAGTTGATTCAAGGATGACGAGTTCTCCACCATTAAGATGAGGCGCGATTCCCTTGGCTGCCGCATCAATATATGACAGGTCCGCCGTATGATCCTCGTTGAATGGCGTAGGAACTGCAACAATGTATGCGTCGGCTGCCGGAGTATCCGTCGTCGCCTTCAGTTTACCTTGACTAACGGCACCTGCGACATGCGCTGCCAGGTCCGGTTCGACAAATGGGACCTGCCCAACATTAACAGCATCCACCGTTTTTTGGTTGACGTCGACTCCGACAACATCGATGCCGTTGACAGCAAGTATAGCGGCCGTCGGCAACCCGATATAGCCAAGTCCAATAACGGCAACGGTTTGTATTTTAGACATTTAAATAGTCCCCATCAGATTGATACTTGATTCTTTGGATCGCCAAAGAACTTGAGGTCGCCGGATGCGAGTAATTCGGCGTCTTCCACTTGCCAGGTGTGGCCGTCTCCGGCCCGCACTTGGTAAAAATTGAAACGGTCCGCAGAATATATCTGCATCCCGGATGTTCCGGCACTGCGTAAAAAGCCCGAGTCTTCTCCAATGCCTAGGGCTGGGAAAGGGTTGGCAACGAAAATTTCTTTGCTAGCGACGATAGTGGGCCCCATGACGAAGTCAGTGTATCGGTGCTCCCTATGGCCAAACCGCAGGATAGTGGCCTTGGATGCGGCCAGATGCATGTAATGCGCCTGCTTACCCACCACATCTGCCTTGGAAAAGTCCATCGCGAAGATCTGGTCCGAAAGGTAGGAGGTGCCGTAAAAGTCGTCATCGTCAATCTTGGCCAATATATCCCCATCTGCCGCATTCACGCAGCGGTTTAGACACTCCCCCAAAGTCACATCTCGTCCGGCCTTCAAGAGAATAACGTCCGTAAGCCCATAACGGTTCTGCAGCTCACGCAAAGTTTTCTCTTCCAGTTCAAAACCGTGTGTCAGTAGTACCAGCTGGGTGGAGATCCCTCGTTGCCCGGCGACAGTCCGGAACACATCTTCCACCTTGTGTGGTCGGATCGTCGGCACCAACGCGGAGGCCGTAGGTCGCTTCATGCCTGATGTCCTGGCCGGCAGGGCACGGGCAAGCACTGATTCCACGCGGTGCGCGTAAGTATGTTCCTGCCAAATGCGCCGCTGGGCCAGGTGTGCCGTCCTGTCATTGAGCTCGGCATTCTTCACCAGGGCCCGGCTCAGGTGGGCCGCCGCCTGGCGGGTGTCCGCAACGGGGACCTCGTCTGCCGTGAAGAAGTTCCTGATGGCCGCGCTGGGGGTGCTGATGACCGGCGTCCCGGCTGCGGAGATTTCAAAGATCCGGCGGGCGCACATGCTGGCGGAGTCCACCACGGAATTGACATTGAGGAAAACCTTGTACGCCTTATAAGCGGAAAGCATCTGTGGATACGTAAGTGAACCAACCACGCGTGAATCGAGTTGTGCCGGGAACTGGTATTCGGCATTGCCGCCCAGCTGTCGGGAGAAGATCTCCAGGCCGGTGTTCATCTTGGCCGAGGCATCCATGACGCCATTGAGTAGGAGGTCCATTTGTTCTCGGCGCTCGGGGTACTTGTGGGCAAAGTACATGCCGCCAAAGGCCGCGTCTCGCCGGTGCCAGCCCTTTGCCGGGCGAACGGGGTTGTGCACGGCGGGTTGCGCGGCAAATGGCAGCACGCCTATGCGGTCGTGGCCCAGATCGGTACGATAGCTGTCAATGCGGCCCTCATCGGAGGTGAAGACAACATCGAAGAGCTTGGCCGCCGGCAGGAAGTCGTCGTAGTGCGGCGGGTCTTCCTTGTTCCAAAAGACCGTGGGGATGCCACGTTCCCTGCAGGCGGCGAGCATATCGATGAACGTCTGTTCCGGACCACCGTCCCCGGCAATTTTCCCGCGCCAAAGCCGCTCATTGCCTGCCCACGCTGATTCGATGAAGACCAGGTCCAGGCCTTCCAGCTGTTCCGCCCAGGCGACTGGATCCAGTGCCACCGCATTCCACTCGAAGCGTAAGGCCATAGCGGAAAACTCATCAAGGATGACCCCAACGGTGAGGTCCGTGCGGCGGGGATCGCCCAGCGGAAGATCGGCAGCAATAAAGGACAGGCGACGTTTCTTGCCACGGCCCACCCATCCTGCTTCAACGCCCTGCACGCTAGTGGGAGCAGTAAATCCAAGTTCTACATGTCGGCGCTTCTGCCACAACTTCAATTCTGCCAGCCCGCCGGTCCTTAGGTGCCACAAGGCAGTCCTAGATTCATTGAATGTATACATCAGGCACCAACCGCAAATCGGCGGCCGCTATTTGTCGTGTTTACGACGTTGGCAACCACAAGTGAAGCCCGAATTTCAGCGCGAAGTTTCTGGGCGGAGTTGTGATTTCCGTCGGAGAGCAACTTCGTGAACTCTGTATACTTTTTCGTGACCGCCTTGGGACTTCCGTCCATGATGAGGTCCCCCTTGTCCAGCCAGACAACGCGCCCCGTCATGTCTTTGATGGTGTCCAAGCTGTGACTAACCAAAAAGACACAGCCTGCTTTCGCACGAAGTTCGTCCATTCGGAGCTTACTGCGGGCTGCAAATTGGGCATCACCGGTGTTAAGGGCCTCATCGATGAGCAGGATCTCGGGGTTACCGCAGGCGGCAATGGCGAAGCGGAGTCGGGACCCCATACCGGATGAGTACGACTTCATCGGAAGATGGATGGATTCTTCAAGTCCTGAGACTTCAACAATCTCATCATATCGTTCGTCGATTTCATTCCTGCTCAATCCCATTGCCAGGCAACCTAGAACAATGTTTTGGTCCCCGGACAACTCCTGCACCAGGGCTGCATTGACGCCTAGCATGATCGGAGTACTGGATGCATGGATGGCCCCGCTCGTGGGCCGCACTTGCCCACTTACTAGCTTCATCAATGTGCTTTTACCCGAACCATTGCGCCCGATAATGCCCACGGACTCACCGCGACGGACCACCAAGGACAGTTTATTCAGGGCATTGACTGTGACGGTGTTTGCTCTGGGGGTCATACGCCGTAGCAACTTCCAACCGAGGTTGGGCTCGATGGATTGCACCTCGGTGGAAATTACTTGGTATTTCATGGCTACATTTTCGGCGACGACACAGGGATCCGTTATCAATCGAGTTAGCTCATCAGCCGCGGACATAGGACTCTTCTGCCTTCCAAAAAAAGAGCATCCCGACGATAAGTGCAATGGATGACCACGCTGTCAGTACCGCCCACGCATGCCATGTTGGTGTCACTCCATAGAGTATTACATCGCGGGTGATATCAATAATAATGAACATGGGGTTGGTCTGCAATATTCTGAGAATAATGGGCTCATTGACGAAACGCTCAAATGAATAAAAAACGGCCGACATATACATCAGGAGCCGTAGCATGAATGGCAATAGGTGCGTTACGTCATGTATACGGGAAATAATCCGAGCCAAGATTAGACCTAATCCGAGATTGAGGACGAATTGCAGTCCCACTGCGGGAATAATCAGTAGCCACCGCCAACTGATGGGCTCAACAGGTGGCACAAGCAACACAATGAGTAGCATGGCAATAATCAGCGGAATATTCCCCAGCAGCTCGCGTAGATTCACACCAATAGGCAGGGCGGCACGCGGGAAACTGAATCCTTGAATCAAGGCCTTGTTCTGCTGCATTGAGCGGGCGCCGCTCATGATAGCACCGGAGGTGATCTGGTACATGAAGATACCAACAACGAGGTATCCGATAAAGTTAGGAATACCCTTGCCGGTTTTAAGTAAAAGACCAAAAACCAAAAAATAAGTCATTCCGTTCAGAATGGGATTCAGCAGGAGCCACAAGCTGCCCAACTTGTCACGCCGTGTCCCACTTTGCACCCGGGCACGTGCATCAAAATATATAAAGTGGCGGAAGTCCCAGAGCCGAACCAAATAGTCAAAGAACGCCGGGCGTGCACCAACCCGGGTCAACGCACCGAAGTCGATCGGCACGTCGCGGACTGCTGAAGGCTTGGGCAATTCGGTCGAAATCTCAGTCATGCGAAAATCTCCGCTTTTCCAATGACAAACTCGCAACTTTCTTGTAGGCAGCACTGTAGGCCGCTGCGTTGGCACTCCACGTGCGCAATTCCAAAACACCCCTACGCCCCGCTTTGCCCAAACGATCACGCAGTGCCGGGTTCAACAACAGCCCGGACAAAACGTTGGCCAATCCTGACGGATTGTCGGCCGGACTCAACCTGCCGTTCACATTTTCTTCGATGATCTCGCGGAGAGCTGGCAGGTCGCTGGCCACGACCGGGCGGCCACTTGCCAGCGCCTCCACAGGCTTCAGCGGCGTGACGGCGCGGGTGACGGCCAGGTCCTTGCGTGGAACCACAAAGATGTCCATTGCCTGGTGGTACAACGGCGTGGATTCGCGCGGAACGCGCCCGGTAAATGTGACCTTGCCCGCTAGCCCCAGTTGCTTGACCTGGTCTTGCAGGACCGGCAGCGACGCGCCGCTTCCCACCACCAGCAGGCGAAGCTTGGGGAACGTCGGCGCCAAAATGGCAAAGGCGTCAACAAGGTCGCCAATGCCTTCGTAATCCACCAGGGAGCTGACGGTGCCGATGTAGTTCAGTTCAGGGTCCAGGCCCAGTGCCGTTCTGGCCTCTTCATGGGTCCTGGGTTCCTCCAGGAACTGCCCGCCCACGGCGTTGGGAGCCAGCAGGACCTTGTCCGCGGGAATTCCCGCGGCCACGATGCTTTCCTTCATCGCGTCGCCCAGCGTGACCACCTGGTCCGCGGCATGCATGACGTCAGCTTCGCGGGCCTGGAACAGCACGTAGCGCTGGCTGTCCTTGGCCTTCGCGCCACGTGTGGACGCCCACGTGTCGGCAAGCTGCCCGCGCACCTCATAGACCCACGGAATGCCTAGGGCGCGCGCCACGGCCCCCACCACCAGGCCGTTGGCAAAGTGCGTGGTGGTGTGCAGCACCTCGGGACGGAATTCCAGTGCGATCCGCAACAGCGCCTCGGCCTCCTGCTGCATGCGGGCATCCGCCGTCGCTGCCAGCCGCGACGGAATCATCCGGCGGTACGTGACGCCGTCAATGACGTCCTGCTCCCGGGCGGTCACCTTGCCCACCTGCACCGGGTAGCCCAGGCGCGTGACGGCAAGAACGTCCCAGCCGGCGTCGCGCTGGGCGGTCAGGATCGAGTGGCTGCGCTGGGCATACCCGCTGCCCGTGTGGGGGAGGGAATTCGTCAGGAAGTGCAGCACGCGGCCCTGCAACGGTTCCATGGGGACGGCCCCCAGCTCCGGGGCCCAGCCCGAGAAGGTGCGCAGCTCCCCGGCCAGGCGCCGGCGGTGCTTCGCCATGCCCCCACGCTGGGAGTCGAGGGCAGCCACGGCACCCGCCATGTCGCCGTCGTACCACTTGCGCCGGGCCAGGGTGGCGGGGAAACGTGCTGCCCCGGCGGCGGGAAGGAACTTGTCCGCCCAGGCGGGCTCACCCGCGGCCAGTGCGACGTCGGCCGCCAGCCTTGCGCGGTTGCCCGTCAGTCCGCCCGAGAGCCGCTTTTCAAAGCGACGGCGCAGCCCCTCCGCGTCGCCGGAAACGAACGCGGCGACGAGTGCCGGGGCGGATGCGGAGCGGGGCAGGACGCGGCAGACGCCCTTGGCCGCAGGCTGCACCAGGGATGCCGGCATGCGGCGGGAAATCTGCAGCGCCAGCACGACGGGATCATCCAGCAGGTGCCTGGCGGCAGTGGTTGCCGCCAGTGTGAGGTTCTTACGCAGGTCCACTAGACAGCACTCTTGCTGCGGACCAGCGCCCCAATGGTGTCCATGTACTTGAGCGCCAGCGACGGGTAGTTGGCGTTTTCGCGGACCCAGTCACGGCCCGAGGTGCCCGCCTGGAGACGGGTCCTGTCCGCGGCAAGACCGCGCCAGAGTTCGGCGACGGCCTCCGGCTTCCAGGCGACCACGTCGCCGCCGTCGGCCTCTCTGACAATGCGCGCCGCCTCGCCGCGCACAATGGCGGTGACGTGGCGGCCGATCGACATGACCTCGTACGTCTTCGACGGCACGGTAGCCTCGAAGGACTTCCAGTCGTCGCGAAGGGACACAATGCAGGTGTCCGCAGCCTTGTAGCGGTTCAGCACGTCCTGGCCATGGAGCGATTCGTGAAATGTGACGGGGGCGTCGAGCTCTTCGGCCAGTTCCATCAGGCTGGGCCGCTGGGTGCCGTGGCCCACCATGTGCAGGCGCATGGAATTGCCCACCAGGGCGCTGGCGCGGATCACCACGTCCAGGCGCTGGCTCTCGCCGTGGTTGCCCAGGTACAGCGCCTCAAAGGTTTCGCGCTCCTGTGCGGGCGGGGCAAAGATGGGCACGGAATCCAGGTCCAGCCCGTTGCTGACGGTCACCACGTTCTTGACGCCGCGGGCGCGGAGGGTCTCCGCGAAGCCTTCCGTCACGGACACGACAAGATCGGCGCGCAGCTGGATGGCCTCCACCACGCGCTCCACGACGCTCTTGACGCTGCCCTTGACGAGACGTGCGTCGCGGGCCAAGTCCGGCCAGGCGTCGCGCATTTCGACGATCAGGGGAACGTGGCGGAGCCTGGCCACCACATACCCGGCCACCATGATGGGCAGGCTGGGCGCGGTGACGACGACGACGTCGGCCTTGCGCCACATGAGGCCTGCCGGGATGGACATGGCGGCAGAGAAGACTTGGTCCACGAGCCTTGCCACGTGGAAGTTGCCGCTGTGGCGGATGTAGGGGACGCGTTTGATGCGCTCCCCGTGGGGTCCGACTTGGCCGCGGAACGGTGCGCCGGCGTCGCTGCGGGGCAGGCTGCGCCGGCCGTGCGGGAAGTGTGCCACGGGCGCCACCACGTCAACATCCCAGTCGGCCTTGCGGAATTCTCGGATCAAGGTGGTCCAGCGCCGCTGCGGCGGACTGTGCTCGGGCCAGTACGAGTGGATCAGGAGCATGATCCGCAGCGGGCCGCCCGGGCGCTGCCCGCGGTCTTTGCGCTTGCTTTTACCCGTTTGTCCGGGCTTGGATGAAGTCTTCTTAAGCAAGGCTGGCCCGCTCGGTCTTCGTGACCGGCACGCGGCGGCCGGAGCCGCCCATGACGCGGAAGTAGGCGAAGCCCAGGGCCAGCAGAATTGCGATGGTGGCGAGCTGGACCGAAAGCGGACTGCCCACAGGTGTTGGGGTGGTTTCCGCGCTCGTTGCGCTGGGCTTCTTGGTTGTGTATATCTGGGCCGTCGACGCTGTTGTCTTGGACGATGCGGGCTGGCGGGTGAGAGCCTGCGTGGCAGGGAGTGCCGCCGCGGTGGTGGCCTTCACTGTTGGCGGGTTCGCAAGGACGGGACCGGCAGCAAAAAGGGTCCCGAAAGTGGTTGCCAGCAAAATGGCAACGACCAGCACAAAGCGGTGGCGTGAGCGCGACAGCCCCAATTTTTCCCCTAGATATCTCATCTGCGCCCGGCCGTGATGAAGCCAGGTTTCGTGCGAGTTAGCGACCTTTGGACTCACAAAGCTGCCCTGTGGAGACTCACAACGTTGCTTTAGCGAACGGTCCAAACGATTTATTATCTCATATCTGCCCATGAGCACGTGGTTCCTGCGGCTGGCACCCATGGATTCCACCGCTCTTCACCATGTTTATGTGCTAAAAGGCGCTGTTTCTTGGTCCAATATTCCTTGTTGTCGCGGAGAACTTCGCGACCGTTGTGTGCCAGGCCCTGGCTCCCGTGGGGCTGCCCCGTCTTCGGCGCGTCGAGGGCCGGTGAGCGTCGCGTCAGTATTCCGTTGGTGGAGTGGCTGGGACCGGGGTCTCGACGCGCTCGCAGAGCTCGCTGCTCGACCACCGGCGTCAGGGTCTCGACGCGCGGATTTCGACAGGCTCAATCACCGCTGCTTAATCACCGGGTTTCGACGGGCTCAACCACCGAGCTTCGCTGCTTTCAGGTATGTCCCCAGTGAATCGTCGGTGAGGGCCTTCGCAATGGCCGAGATGGCGGCGTCGTCCTTCAACACAATGGACTGGCCGTCCGCGCTGGTGCCGGTGCCCAGCGTGGGCAGGGTGAAGGACACCACGTCGGAGCCTCGGACGGCATTCAGGCTCACGGCCAAGGCGCCCACCGTGGCCGAGTCCAGGCCCTTGTCCACGCTCAGGTACGGCGACACCTGGTTGACCAGCTCCGTGACCTTGACGGGATTGGTCAGCGTGGCCGGGGTCAGCACCGTGTTCATGACGGCCTTGAGGAAGATCTGCTGGTCCTTCACCCGCTGGTAGTCGCCGTCCACAAACGCGTACCGCTCCCGCACAAAGGCCAGGGCCTGGTCCCCGTTGAGCTTTTGCGGGCCGGCCTTGAGCGTCATGTCCGCCGTGTGCGCCTTGAAGCCGATGGGCACGTTGACGTCCACCCCGCCCAGGGCGTCCGTGATGGCCTTGAAGCCCTCAAAGTCCACGATCGCCACGTGGTCGATCCTGCTCTTGAACAGCCCCTCGAGCGTCTGCACCACCAGCGGCACTCCCCCGTACGCCATGGCGGCGTTGATCTTGGCCTGGCCGTGGCCGGGGATGTCCACCCAGGTGTCGCGCATGATCGACATCATGTAGATGTGCTTGCGGTCCGCCGGAATGTGCACCCACATCATCGTGTCCGAGCGCTGGTCCGACGGCTGGCCTTCCTCCGCCTGGGCCAGCGCCGCGCCGCGGGTGTCGCTGCCCAGCAGCAGGATGTTCATGGCGCCCGACGCCGGACCCTCCGTGGGCTTGACCGGCCGGGACGCCTCGTTGGGGAAGGCCTGCGAGATCTTCTGCGTCTTGGTGTCAAAGCTGTGGGCCAGGTTGTAGACAAACAAGCCGCTGACCACCGCGGCCACGACAAAAATGCCCAGGAAGAACAGCAGGACGTTCCTGCGGGTGTTGCGCCTGCGGCGGGCAGGGACGGGCGGGGCCATTTGTTCGCTCATGGCGACATCATCGCACCGGCCTGCTGGAAATCTCCGGCAATTCGGCTGGGTGCCGCCTCAATGTTGCGGTGTCGTGACCGTCTTGGGCGGCCAACGGCCGGCTATTGCCGTGCGGGTCCTCCCAGATTTGCGGGCTAGGCTTGGTTCATGCGTTTGAAATCCCTGTCCTGGCGGATCGTTGTGCCCTGCGCGGCCTTGGCGCTCTTGGTGCTGACCGGCTGCTCGCCGTCCGTGAGCGTCGCCGCCGCCCAGGATTCGAACAACCCCGCCTGCGCGCCCATGATGGTGTCCCTGCCCGACACGCTCGCCGGCGCGAAGCGCCGCACCACCACCAGTCAGGCCACGGCAGCCTGGGGAGATCCGTCCCTGGTGGTCCTGCGCTGCGGCGTCGACGTCCCGGGCCCCACCACCACCAAGTGCGTCGGTGTCAACGGCGTGGACTGGATCATCGAAGATGGCGGCACCAACTGGACCATGACCACCTACGGCCGCAACCCCGCCGCCGAGGTGGTCATCGACCCCAACAAGATCCCCTCCAGCTCCGTGCTGGCCGAACTCTCCAGTGCGGCCGCCCGGCTGCCCAAGGAGCGTGCCTGCGTGGGACCGGGCGACGTCGAGAACCTGCCGAGCGCGAAGGCGGGCTAGGGCGTCGGCTGCCCGGCCGCGAGCCGCCACAGCGAGGTGACCTCCCGGGAACGGGCGGCAAAGAACGGATCGCTGCGGTCCATGGACCGCGGGTGCGCCGCCCGGGTGTCCAGCCGGTCCTTGACCGTGAGCCCGGCCTGTTCGATCCATTGGAGCAGTTCCCCGCGGGACCGCAGGCCCAGGTGCTCGGCCAGGTCGGAGAGGACCAGCCAGCCCTCTCCCCCGGGCTCGAGGTGTTCCTTCAGCCCTGCCAGGAACGCCTTCAGCATGCGGCTCTTGGGATCGTAGACGGCGTTGTCCAGCAGCGTGTGCGGCGTTCCCGGCAGCCACGGCGGGTTGCACACCACCAGCGGCGCCCGGCCTGCGGGGAACATGTCCGTCAGTTCCGGTTCCACCTGCCCGTCCAGCCCCAGCCGCCGCAGGTTGTCCATGGCGCAGGCAATGGCCCGCGGCTCGCTGTCCGTCGCGATGACCTTCCTGACGCCGCGCCGGGCCAGGATGGCGGCCAGGACGCCGGTGCCGGTGCCGACGTCGAACGCCAGATCCATCGACGGAAGCGGCGCCTGCGCCACGAGGTCCAGGTACTCGCTGCGGATGGGCGCAAACGTCCCGTAATGAGGATGGATCAAGGCATCCAGGGCCTCGACGTACAGCCCGTTCCGGCGCCACTCCCAGGCGCCGATGGCACCGAGCACATCCTGCAGCGGCGCCACCTCCGGCTCCGTGACCGGTCCGGCGGCGGCCAGCCAGGCCTCCTTGATGTCCGGTGCGCGGCGCAGGGCCACCGCGGGCCCCGGCTCCAGGGGAACCAGCAGCAGGCCAAGCATCCGGGCACGCTGGGAACGGGACTGGCGGTAGCGGTAGAACGCATCGGCGACACTGCCGGCGTCGTGCTTCCTGCCCTTCCTGGTGCCGTCCGGCAGGCGGCGGCCCATGGCGGAGAGCAGCTGGCGGGCGTTGTGGTAGTCGCCGGTCCACAGCATGGCGGTGCCCTGGGCGGCGAGGCGGTAGGCGTCGTCGGCCGTCAGGAAGTCGTCCACGGCCACCACGCTCTTGGGCGTTTTGGACCCGTTGGCCGACCGCCACCTGGCGGTCCGCTCCGTGCCGTCCTGCGTCCACGTGATGGTTTCGCGTGGCTCGGGCGGCGTCTGATCGGGGGTCATGGTGAGGGGTGCTCCTGGGTTGGGGTGCTGGGGTCGCGACAAGCCCGACACGCGGGGTCGCGACGAAATCGGCAAGCGGTGGCCAGTCCCCAAGTCTAGCGCCGGGTCGAGGCATCGGAGTTGGCTGCGTTGGCTGCGCCGGGACGGCGCGCGGCGACCCGCTCGAGGAGTCCGCCGGTCCGTGAAGGATCCTGCCGAAATCACGACCCCGACATGCCTTCGGACACCGGGGTCCCTGACAGACACTTTCGACGCAGTCACAGGAGTGCTGCGGCGCCGCGGACCATGGCTGCCGCACCGCCCACACCGGCCAAGGCGTTCATGGCGCCGCTGGCCACCCCCGCCACCAGCGTGGTCCCCGCACCGCGACCACGCGGCCGCGGCCTGGCCAGCAGCGAGACCGACAAGCTGGCGATGATGAGCGCGCCGATGCCCATGTCCATGTCCAGCCAAGCCGCGGGAACCACTTTCAGCAGAAGTGCGCCGGGGATGAGGCCCACCAGCGCAGCCGTGGCAAGCCCTCCGAATTTCCGCCAGTCAATGTCTGCGAAGACGCGGCTGGCCTTTCTGGATAGTTGGGTGGGGGGCTGGGGGCCTGGGTCTCGACGCGCTCGCAGAGCTCGCTGCTCGCCCACCGGGGGTTTCGACAGGCTCGACCACCGGATCAGCCCCCGCCACGGCAGATGGCCGGCACCGCCCAAGTTTAGACGATGTGCGGTGTGAGGCTCAGCGCTACCTACTCTCAGGCGCGGGCCCGAGGCTGAGTTTGAGGTGTTCAACGCGCCCACTGGAGCCCGCGTCCGCTCGGGCGTAGCATTGTGAATACATGTAATCTTTGTGAAGGAGTGGCCATGCCTACTTCGGTTCGTCTACCCCCGGAAACTGAAAAACGCCTCGACCGGTTGGCCGCTTCCACGGGCCGGACCAAGGCGTTCTACGTTCGAGAACTCATCGTCTCCGGCCTCGACCGTCTGGAATGGGAATACTCCGTTGCGCAGAACGCGCACGACATTCGTGCCGGCCGCAGGCGGACCATCCCCAGTGACGAGGTAAGGCGCTCTCTTGGCTTGGAAGGTTGAGTACGACCCGGACGCGGTGAAGGCCCTCCAACGACTCGACAAAGCCGTCGCCCGACGTATTGTGGACGACCTCGATGACGTTGCTGCCCTCGAAGACCCACGCTCACGCGCCAAAGCACTCACCGGATCCTTGGGCGGCCTGTGGCGTTACAGGGTTGGCGACTACCGCATCATCTGCGACGTGATCAGCGAGGAACTCGTCATCGTTGCCCTCGACCTCGGCCATCGCTCAAAAATCTACCGGTGACTTAACCTCGGGCCGGGGTCTCTGGGTCTCGACGCGCTCGCAGGGCTCGCTGCTCGACCACAGGCCCAACTACCGCAGTCCGGTCTTTCTGGTCAGGGCCAGCTGGAGGAGTTCGTCGATCAGCTCCGGATAGGACAGTCCGGACGCGGCCCACATCTGCGGGTACATGGAGCTCGGCGTGAAGCCGGGCATCGTGTTGATCTCGTTGATGATCAGATCGCCGGCGGCCGTGTAAAAGAAGTCCACGCGGGAAAGGCCCTCGGCGCCGACGGCGTCGAACGCCATCGCCGCCTGCTCGCGGACGCGGGCAATATCCGCCTCCGGCATGTCCGCCGGGCAGCTCAGGTTCACGGCGCCGCCCTGGACGTACTTGGCCTCAAAGTCGTAGAACTGGTGGTGGGCGCCGTCGACCATGGCGATCTCGCCCGGCAGCGAGACGCGCGGGGCGTCGCTCCCCCGGCCCTCCAGCACGGCGATTTCAATTTCCCGTCCCACAATGCCGGCCTCGATGACCAGCTTGAGGTCGTGCTCGCGTGCTTCCTCGATGGCGGCGTCCAGCCCGTCCAGGGAATCGACCTTGGAGATGCCCATGGAGGACCCGGCGCGGGCGGGCTTGACGAAGACGGGGAATCCCAGCGCGGCCACACGCTCCCTGACACGGTCGGGCGAAACGGTCCAGTCGCGGTCCGTCACGGCGACGTACGGGCCCACCGTCAGCCCGGCGGCCTCAAACACCACCTTCATGAAGTGCTTGTCCATGCCGATCGCGGAGGCCAGCACGCCGGCCCCCACATACCGGGTGTCGGAAAGTTCCAGCAGCCCCTGGATGGTGCCGTCCTCTCCCCAGGGCCCGTGCAGCAGCGGAAACACCACGTCCACGGAGCCCAGTTCCTCGGGGACGCTGCTCGGTTCGGTCACCACCAGCTGGTGGTCCCCGCCCAGGTGGGCCAGCGAAACAGTCCTGTCCCCGGCCAATACCTCGGGCAAGGTGCCCGCGGTCAGGGACCAGCCGGCGACCTCATTCCCGGCCAACACCCACTGGCCGCTTTTCGCAATGCCGATGGGGACGACGTCGTACTTGGTCTTGTCAATGGCGCCCAGCACGCCGGCCGCCGTGACGCAGCTGACGGCGTGCTCGCTGGAGCGCCCGCCGAACAGGATGGCGACCCGGATGCGGCCGGCCCCGGTGACAGCGTTGGATTGAGTGCTCACGCGTTATTCGCCTTCGGATTTCAGTTCGCGGGCCAGCAGCAGCGGCCCCAGGTGGTCGACGGTCAGCTTGCCTTCCAGCACCGCGACCACCGCGTTGGTGATGGGCATCTCGACGCCCAGCTTGGCGGCCAGGTCCTTGACGGCGCGGCCGGACTTGATGCCCTCGGCCGTCTGCGTCATGCGGTTGTTGACCTCCTCGAGCGTCAGGCCCTCGCCCAGCATGCGCCCGGCGGTGTGGTTGCGGCTCAGCGACGACGAGCACGTCGCCACGAGGTCGCCCAGCCCGGCCAGCCCGGAGAGCGTCTCCGCCTTGCCGCCCAGGGCCAGCGCCAACCGCGTGGTCTCCGCCAGCCCGCGCGTGATGACCGACGCCTTCGTGTTGTCCCCCACCTTCTGCCCCTCGCAGATGCCCACGCACAGCGCAATCACGTTCTTGACGATCCCGCCGATCTCCACGCCCACCACGTCGTCATTGGTGTACGGGCGGAAGTACGGCGCCGTGCACGCCTCCGCGACCCACTTGGCCGTCTTTTCCTCCGCGCACGCCACCACCGACGCCGTGGGCTCCTGCCGGGCGATCTCCATGGCCAGGTTGGGTCCGGAGACCACCACCACCCTGTCCTTGGCAAGGTGCAGCTCCGTCTCGATCACCTGGGACATGCGCTGGTCCGTGCCCAGTTCCAGCCCCTTCATCAGGCTCACGACGACGGCGTCCGCCGCCAGCTGCCCGGCCCACCCGCGCAGCTGCTCCCGCAGGGTTTGCGCAGGGACGGCCAGCACCACGAGCTCGGCGTCCTTGAGGACCTCGACGACGTCCGTGGAGGCGCTGATGCTGTGCGGCAGTTCCGTGGTGGAAAGGTAGCGGGGGTTGCGGTGGTGGCAGTTGATCTGGTCCACCACCTCCTGTCGGCGGCCCCACAGCATGACTTTTCGGTCGGTGCCCGCCGCGGCGTCAGCCAGGATCTTGGCGAACGTGGTGCCCCAGCTGCCGGCGCCCAGCACCGCGACCTTGGCCGGTGCCGTGCCATCCACCCAGCTCACTGCACGTCCCCTGTTTCCGTCGTGCCGGCGTCGTCCGCCGTCTGTCCGGAAGGCTTGCGCGTCCCGGGATCCTTCGCGCCGCGCTCCACGAACCGCCCGTGGGTGGACTGGTGGTGGGCGGACGGGTCCCAGCGCTGGGCGGGAGCCTTCCCGCCGCGCAGGGTTTCCATCAGGGCGGTGATGTCCTTCATGATGGCCTCCGTCATGGCCTCCAGCGTGGCCTTGTCGCCGTCCAGGCCCATGAACGCGTCCAAGTCGACAGGGTCGCCCACCAGCACGCGGACCTTCTTGCGCGGGAAGACCTTCAAGCTCTTGGCGTAGCGCGGGAACAGTTCCTGGGCGCCCCAGTGGGCCACCGGGACCACCTTCGCGCCCGTGCTCAGCGCAAGCCGGGCGGCGCCGGTGCGTCCCTTCATCGGCCAGAGGTCGGGATCGCGGGTCAGGGTGCCTTCGGGGTAGACCACCACGGCGCCGCCTTCGTCCAGGACCCGCTTGGCGCCGTCGAGCGACTTCCCGGCCCCGGCGCCGGTGCGTTCCACCGGGATCTGCCGGGCGCCGCGCAGTATTGCACCGAGGACGGGAACTTCGAACAGGCCGTCCTTGGCAAGGAAGTGGGGCATGACATTTTGGGAGTAGAGCATGTGGCCCACCACGATGGGATCGATCTCCGTGCAGTGGTTGGGCACCACAATGAAGCCTTCGTTGGCCGGCAGCTTCTCCAGCCCATCCCATTCCTTGCCGGTGAGCGCGTTCATGACCGGCAAGGCAATCCCGGCCATGAAGGCAAAAACCAGCCGTGTGGACCACGGCATGTTCCTGGCCTTGAACGGCCGGTGGTGTGTGCCCATTCCTAGACCAGCGCCCGCTTGGTGTCGCGGACGTCGAAGTCGGCGCCGAGGCCCTCCAGCTTGGTGGTGAAGCGTTCGTAGCCGCGGCTGATGATGTCAATGCCCGTCACGGTGGAGGTGCCTCGGGCGGCGAGGGCCGCGATCATGTGGCTGAATCCGCCGCGCAGGTCAGGGATGTCGATGCTGGCGCCCTTCAGCGGCGTGGAGCCGGAAATGACCGCCGAATGGATGAAGTTGCGCTGGCCAAAGCGGCACGGGACGCTGCCCAGACATTCGCGGTGCAGCTGGATGTTGGCGCCCATCCGCGCGAGCGCCTCGGTGAATCCGAAGCGGTTTTCATAGACGGTCTCGTGCACGATCGACACGCCCCGCGCCTGGGTCAGCGCCACCACGAGCGGCTGCTGCCAGTCCGTCATGAAACCGGGGTGGACATCCGTCTCCAGCACCAGCGGCTTCAAGTCCCCGCCGGGGTGGTAAAACCGGATGCCGTCGTCGTGGATGTCCATGCCGCCACCGATCTTGCGGAACGTGTTCACGAACGTCATCATGTCCCGCTGGCAGGCGCCCTCAACGTAAATGTCCCCGCCGGTGACCAGCGCGGCCGACGCCCACGATGCCGATTCGTTGCGGTCAGGCAGTGCGGTGTGGACGTAGCCGGTCAGCTCCCTGACGCCCTCGATGCGGATGGTCCTGTCCGTCTGGACGGAAATGATGGCGCCCATTTTTTGCAGGATCGCGATGAGGTCGATGATTTCCGGCTCCGTGGCGGCGCCGCTCAGTTCCGTGATGCCCTCCGCGCGCGTCGCGGCGAGGAGGACCTGTTCGGTGGCGCCGACGCTGGGGTACGGCAGCGAGATCTTGGTGCCCTTCAGGCCGGTCGGTGCCGAAATCAGGATGCCGGTGCCGGTCTTGTCCACCACGGCGCCAAACTTGCGCAGCACGTCCAGGTGGTAGTCGATGGGCCGGTCGCCGATCTTGCAGCCGCCCAGGTCCGGGATGAACGCGTGGCCGATGGAGTGGATCAGCGGCCCGCAGAGCAGGATCGGAATGCGCGAATCACCGGCGTGCGTATTGATTTCCGAGCTTGACGCCTTCTTCGCATTCGACGGGTCCATGGTCAGGTCCCCCGTGACCGGGTCCTTGACCACCGTGACACCGTGGATCTGCAGCAGGGACGTGACAACCTCCACGTCCTTGAGCTCGGGGACGTTGCGCAGCGTGGACGGGGCATTGCCCAGCAGCGCCGCCACCATGGCCTTCGGCACCAGGTTTTTTGCACCCCGCACCTGCACCCGTCCCTTGAGCGGGACACCTCCACGGACCGTCAGAATCCTGCTCATGTATACACATCCTTTGTTGCGGCTCGGATCCCCCTCAACCGCGGGAAGCCTCAACCAAGCATAGTTTCTCCCCCGGGCGATGCCGAAACGGCGGGATCGGGCGGGGGTCCGGTCCGGATCCGGCGCGGGGTTCCAGGGGGCGGGGCAGGGTCCGGGGCGCGTCCGGCGTCGTACTTCCGGGCAGGATGACAATATGGATATTTGAGGCTGATATATCGGGATCAAATGTCCATCGCGTCATCCTGGGCGGCCGCATCAGGCGTGGGCGGCGGGTCTGGGCGCAAGTCGGGGCGGCAGCACCAGGCGTGGGCGGCGCGGGGCAGGGGGCGGATCCGGCGTCGTACTTCCGGGCGGGGGTCCGGGTGCGGGGCAGGGGTCGGGTCCGGAGGGGGTTCGGCGTCGAAATTCCGTGCAGGATGACTATTCGGATAATTGATCCCGATATATCGAGATCAAATGTCCATCGCGTCATCCTGGGCGGCGGCGCCCGGCCTGGGCGGCGGCACCCGGCGGCGACGGCGACACCCGGCGACGGCGGCGGCACCCAGCCTGGGCGGCGGCAGCCGGCGAGTACTGCGGCTGCTTCCTCCACAAGTCCAGCGGCGACCTGCCTGTCCACAATTGGCAGGAACAGGCCGGCGGACGCCACGCAGCCGGAGAATCATGAACGCATGACCATGCTTGAATTGCCTCCGTTCATCACTGCCCCGAGCAAGTTCATGAACGAGCACGCCAGCCGGCAACTTTCAAAGCGCGCTGACGCCGGCGAACTGGTCCGGATCCGGCAGGGACTTTACCTGCCGGCTGAGGTTTGGACCGCACTGAAGCCGTGGGAGCAGCACCGCATGAAGGTCCAGGCCGTGCACGAGCTGGCCGTGGTTCCGCCCGTGTTCGCGAGGGAATCCGCGGCAGAGGTCATGGGTCTGCCCGTGGTCGGTGTTCCACGGGACGTCCAGACACTCGTCCCGGCGGGCACTCCCGGGGGTCAAAGCAGACACGGCGTACGGAGGATCATGGCCGTCGCAGGAGACCCTGAACCGTGGACCATGTTCGGGCTACAGGTGACTCGGCCGGTGGAGACGGCGCGAGATCTGGCCGTTCATTTGTCCCTCGAGCGGTCCTTGCCGGCCATGGACAAGCTGCTTCAGCGCAAGGCGCTGCCCGGCTCTCCCATCAACACCAACTTGGTGTTCGACGAAGAGGACGTCCGCGCATCTGCTGCCAGGCTGCCCTCGATGGCCAAACAGCGTCGCGTCCTGCGGGTGCTTGATGTTGCGGATGGCGGCGCGCAGTCCGCCGGGGAGTCGCGGAGCAGGGCGATCATGATCCTGAATGGATTCCCCAGGCCCGAGCTGCAGAGGCCCTTCCATGATGACCGGGGACTGATTGGTTATCCGGACTTCGACTGGGAGGAATTCAAGATCCTCGGCGAATTTGACGGCCTGGAAAAGTACTCTGCCCAGCGCTATCTCAAGGGAAGGACGCCGTCCGCGGTGGTCGTTGAGGAGAAAAAGCGGGAGGACCGCCTGCGAGCGCTGGGCTACACCGTGGTGCGCTGGATCTGGGACGACCTCAGGGACCCGCGCGTGCTTGTCGCCAAGCTGCACCGGGCGGGGCTGCCCTCCAATGCGGGGCGCCGGGCCGGCTCATAGGTGTGCAGGATGACGCGATGGATAATTGAGGTCGATAAATCGGGATCAATAATCCATATCGTCATCCTGGGCCTGTCGGAGCCGGGTTTCAGTGCTTGAAGTCTTCCCACATGGCCGCGTAGGCGATGTCGGGGCCGGGTTTCAGTGCTCGAAGGCTTCCCACATGGCCGCGTAGGCGCCCCGGCGGGCCATCAGTTCGTCGTGGGTGCCCATCTCGGCGATCCGGCCGTGGGCCAGCACCACGATCCTGTCGGCCGCCCGCGCCGTTTGCAGCCGGTGCGCGATGACCACCGTGGTGCGGCCCTGGGCCAGCCGGTGCATGGCCGCGGTGACTTTGGCCTCCGTGGCGAGGTCCAGGTTGGAGGTGGCCTCGTCCAGCAGCAGGATGGCGGGATCCACCAGTTCGGCGCGGGCAAGGGCAATGAGCTGGCGCTGCCCGGCGGACAGCGAGCGCCCGCGTTCGGCAAGCTCGTGCCGGTAGCCGCCGTCGAGCCCGGCGATGAAGTCATGGGCGCCCACCGCCCGCGCGGCCGCCTCCACGGCCCCGTCGCCGGCCTCCGGGCGGCCATAGGCGATGTTGTCCCGGACGGTGCCCGTGAACAGGAACGCCTCCTGCGGCACGTAGCCGAGCCGGTGCCGGTACCCTGCCAGGTCCAGCCGGCGAAGCGCCGTGCCGTCGACGCACACGCTGCCGGACTGGGGATCGTAAAAGCGCAGCAGCAGCTTCATCACCGTGGACTTCCCGGCCCCGGTCTCCCCGACGAGGGCCACGGTTTCGCCCGGCGCAATCCGCAGGTCCATGCCGCGGATGGCTTCCGGCGGCTTGACGTACCCGGCATAGTCCGGGCGGAGGCTGCGGGGATCGGCGGGCCCCCGCAGCTCCGCGCCGGCGCGCGGCGGCGGGACGGGGTAGCTGAAGTGGACGCCGTTCAGAGACAGCGCTCCGGCGATGTCCACGGATGCACCCGGTCCGCGCACCCCCACAGCCCCCACACCCACGGGCCGCACACCCACAGGCCCCACACCGACGGGCCGCACGGGCCCCACACCCACAGGCCCCACACCCACAGGCCCCACACCCACAGGCCGCACGGGCTGCACGCCCACAGGCTCCGGGTCGTTGGGCGTCAGGGTCTCCAACTTCATCAGCTCGGCGATCCGCAGGACGGACACCCGCGTCTGCTGCCAGGCGTCAAACACCTGCGAGAGCTGCTGGATGGGCGAAAAGAACATGTTGATGTACAGCAGGAACGCGATCAGGGCGCCGGTGGTCAGCGCCCCGGCCACCACCATGTTCGATCCCACGCCAAGCACAATGGCGTCGGCCACGGCGGAGAGGAACGCCACGAACGGGAAGTACACCGCCACGAGCCGCTGCGCCGCCACCCTCGACGAAAGGTACCGCCGTCCCAGCGCCCGGAACCTCGTGCCGGTTGCGTCCTCGTGGACGAATGCCTGCGATTCCCGCACGCCGGACAGGCTTTCCTGGAAGTCGGCATTCACCACGGCGATGCGCTCCCGCGACTGGTCGTACAGCCTGCCCGCACGGCGCCGGAACATGACGGTGGCGATGGCCAGCGGGACCACCACGGCAAACACGCACAGGGCCAGTTCGGCGTTGAAGATGACCAGCGCCGTGCCCACTCCGGCAAACGTCACGAAGGCCACCAGCGCCGAGAGCAGCCCGTTTTGGATCAGCGACTCAAACTGGTCCACGTCGGTGGTCATCCGGGTCATGATCCGCCCGGCCATCTCCCGCTCGTAGTAATCCAGCGAGAGCCGCTGCAGCTGCGCCCAGATCCGCAGCCGGAGCGAGAGCATGATCCGCTGGGCCGTGCGCCCGGTGACGAACGTTTCGCCAATTTCAATGAACAGGTCCGCCAGGGTCGCGGCCAGGTAGATGCCCGACGCCGCCAGCAGGACCGCCACCGCGCCCCGGCTGACGCCCTGGTCGATCCCGGTGCGCACCAGCACGGGCCCCACCAGGGAGGCGACGGCGTCGAGCACCACCAGCAGCAGGCCCAGCAGCAGCGGCCGGCGGAACTCGCCCATGAGCCGCCACAGGCTGAACCGCGGATCCGGCCGGGTTTCCCGCGCCAGGTCCACCGCGGCGGCGTCCTTGACCGGGCGCAGCGCCGCCACGCGCTCCAGCAGCTCCGGCGTGGGTGCCAGGCTCCGGCGCCAGCCGCCTCCCCCGCCGCGACCCAGCCCGCCGCCCAGGCTCGGCGCGCCGATCGAGGGTCCGGCGCCGGCCAGTGCCTTCGCCCGGTGGGCGCCCCAGGCCGCCGCCGTGACTCCGTGTTTTTCGGGCACGACGCCGGCCGGGTCGCCGTGCCCTTCCGTCTCGAGCTCGGCCAGGCCGCTCAGCAGCGTGCGGTACAGCGCGCTGGACGTTTGCAGTTCGTCGTGCGTGCCGGCCGCGGCAATGCGGCCGCCGTCGAACACCACGATGCGGTCGGCCAGATGCAGGGAGGAGAGCCGGTGCGCCACCAGCAGCACCGTCATGCCCGCCGTGGATTCGCGCAGGCCGGCGTGGATGGCCTCCTCGGTGCGGGAATCGACGGCGCTCGTGGCGTCGTCCAGGATCAGGATCCGCGGCCCGGACACCAGGGCGCGGGCCAGAGCGATGCGCTGGCGCTGCCCGCCCGAGAGAACCAGCCCGCGCTCGCCGACCATGGTGTCATAGCCGGCGGGCAGGCCCTGAATGAAGTCATGTGCCTGGCAGATCCGGGCCGCGGCCTCGATTTGCGCGTCGGTGGCGTCGGGTCGCCCAAAAGAGATGTTGGCGCGGACGGTGTCGGAGAAGAGGAAGCTTTCCTCAAAGACGGTGCCGATCCGGCGGCGCAGCGAATGCAGCGTCAGCCCGCGGACGTCGTGCCCGTCCACCAGCACCTGCCCGGCGGCCGGGTCGTAAAAGCGCGGGACCAGCAGCGTCGCCGTCGACTTTCCGCTGCCGCTGGCACCCACCAGGGCCACCCGCTCCCCCGGCGCCACGCTTAAGGTGACGCCGTCCAGCACGGGGCGGGAGCCGGCGTCGTACGTGAAGCGCACGTTGCGGAACTCAATGGCGCCGCGCAGGTCCGGCACGCGCAGCGCGGACGGCGCGTCGGTGATGGTGGGCTTGAGGTCCAGGAGCTGGAAGATCCGCTCCACGCCGGCGCGCGCCTGCTGGCCGATGGTCAGCAGGCCGGCCAGCTGGCGGGCGGGCGCCATGAGCTGGGCCACGTAGGTGGAAAACGCCAGAAACGTGCCCAGCGTGATCTGGTGGTGCAGGACCATGAAGCCGCCGGCCGCCAGCACTGCCACCTGCCCCAGCGACGGGACGGCCTGCAGCAGCGGCTGGTAGCGGGCCTGCAGCCGGGTGGCCCGCATCTGGGATCCGTACAGGGTGCCGGCGGCGCGCGCCATCCGGCCGATCTCATGCCGCTCCTGGCCGAAGGCCTTGACCACCCGCACCCCGTTGACGGCCTCGTCGACGATCTGCGCGACGTCGCCCTCCCGCTGCTGGGCGTCCCACGTCGCCGGGAAGATCCGCCAGCGCATCCGGTAGGAAACCGCCAGCAGCGCCGGCGCCATGACCAGGCTGATGATGGCCAGCAGGGGCGAGAGGTACAGCATGACCGCCATGGACAGCAGCAGCATCAGCACGTTTCCGCTCATCATCGGCAGGAACGCGAGCAGGCCCTGGACCAGCGCCGTGTCCGAGTTGGCGCGGGCCACGAGCTGGCCGGTGGGCATGGTGTCCAGGTGGGCGGCGTCCATCGACTGGAGGTGCGACTGCATGTCGTTGCGGAGGTCGTACTGCACGTTCAGGGCCACGCGGCCGCCCCGGTACCGGCGCAGGTAGGAGAAGCCGAACGTCGCCGCCGCGAGCGCGATCAGCAGCACCAGCCACGGCAGCAGCGGCGAGCTCCGGGTGAGGATCACGTTGTCCACGATCTGCCGGGTCACCAGCGGCACCACCGTCTGGCACGCGCTGCCCACCACGGCCGCGGAGACCGCCAGCGCCATGTCCAGCTTGTGCCGGAGCAGATAGCCCCAGAGCCGGCGGATCCAGCCCGGCGCGGCCGTCCGGCCTGTCGCCTGCCAGGCCCTGTCCCGGTGTTCGACGCCGTCACCCTGCGTGCCGCGGTCCCTCACCTGGGTCACGGCGCCGCCACCCCGCGCGCCTTTTTATGTTCGGCGTAGACCAGGCTGACGGCGTCGTTGAGCAGGCCCATCGTGTCCATCAGGTGTTCCGGTTCGCCGGTCGCTTCGGCAATTGCGCGCAGTTCGGCGGCCATGGCGGCGTCGGCCCGCGCGAGCGCCGCCCAGCCGTCATCGGTCAGTTGCAGGCCCGCCGCGCGCTGGTCCCCCGCGACGTCGACGCGGACGAGGAAGCCGCGTTCGGCAAGGGCAGCGACGGCGGCGCTGACGGCGGGGCGGCCCAGGGCCAGCCGGGCGGCGACGCGGGAGGCAATCTCCTCGCCGGCGGACACTGCCGCCAGGACCCGGTAGTGCGGCAGGCTCAGCTCCTCGAGGGAGCGTTCCAAAAGCCGCGACACGCGCACCACCGCCCGGACCGCCGCGATCGCGGGATCGGTTCTGAATTCTCGGGTTTCCGCCACCCATCCAGCGTAGACACATTGTTCGGGCATCGAACCATTATTTTGGCTGTGAATTTGCCGCGAAGCGGGCCGGGGGGGACCGGGGTCGGTTCGACGGTGCACATAATGCGGGCTGGGCGCCGGTCAGCCCGCAGGAGCTGCGCCACCGATTCCGTCTCCGGCAGCCGTTCAGCCCCTGACGGGAAATCCTAGCTTTTGGCGGGCAGCGTGGTCGGCTTGAACGACGGGCGGGTGGCCTCGAACGCGGTGATCGCCGGCTCGTCGCGCAGGGTCAAACCGATGTCGTCGAGTCCTTCGAGCAGGCGCCAGCGGGTGTAGTCGTCGATCTGGAACGGCGCCACGACGGTGCCGGCGGTGACCATCTTGGCTTCCAGGTCCACCGTGACCTGCGTGCCCGGGGCGTGTTCGAGGACCTTCCAGATCAGCTCGATGTCGTCCTGTGCCACTTCGGCGGCCACCAGGCCCTGCTTGCCGGAGTTGCCGCGGAAGATGTCCGCGAAACGGGAGGACAGCACCGCCTTGAAGCCGTAGTCCTTCAGCGCCCAGACGGCGTGCTCGCGGGAGGAGCCGGTCCCAAAATCCGCTCCGGCCACCAGCACGGAACCGGCATTGAACGGCTCCTGGTTGAGGATGAACTCCGGGTTCTTGCGCCAGCTCGCGAACAGGGCGTCCTCGAAGCCGGTGCGCGTGATCCGCTTGAGGTAGACGGCGGGGATGATCTGGTCCGTGTCGACGTTGCTCTGCCGCAGCGGAACGCCGATGCCGGTGTGGGTGGAGAACTTTTCCATGGGTGGGCTCCTTACGCTACGTTGCTTGCGGACTGGGTCTGGCCGGGCGCGGCCACCTGATGGGCGGGGGCGGCCAGCGGTTCCAGGTCCGACGGCGAACTGAGGGTCCCTCGGACGGCGGTGGCGGCTGCCACGACCGGGGAGACGAGGTGGGTGCGCCCGCCCTTGCCCTGCCGGCCCTCGAAGTTGCGGTTGGACGTGGACGCGCAGCGCTCGCCCGGTTCCAGCTGGTCCGGGTTCATGCCCAGGCACATGGAGCAGCCGGCGAAGCGCCATTCCGCGCCGAAGTCCAGGAACACCTGGTCCAGGCCCTCGGCTTCGGCTTCCAGGCGGACGCGGGCGGAGCCGGGAACCACCATCATGCGGATGTTGGGGTCCTTTTCACGGCCGCGGATGATGTCCGCCGCGGCGCGCAGGTCCTCGATGCGGGAGTTGGTGCAGGAGCCCAGGAACACGGTGTCGACGCGGATGTCCTTCATGGGCGTCCCGGCCTCGAGGTCCATGTAGGCCAGCGCGCGCTCGGCGGCCGCCTTGGCGTTGTCGTCGCCGAAGGACTCAGGCGAGGGAACGGCGTCGTTCAGGGAAACGCCCTGGCCCGGGTTCGTGCCCCAGGTGACAAACGGTTCCAGCGTGTTGGCGTCCAGGAACACCTCGGCGTCGAACTCGGCGTCGTCCTCGGTGGCCAGCGACTTCCAGTAATCGACGGCGGCATCCCACTCGGCGCCAACGGGAGCGTGCGGGCGGCCCTGAAGGAAGTCGAAGGTGGTCTGGTCCGGGGCGATCATGCCGGCGCGGGCGCCCGCCTCGATGGACATGTTGCAGATGGTCATGCGGGCGTCCATGGACAGGGCGCGGATGGCGGAGCCGCGGTATTCCAGGACGTAGCCCTGGCCGCCGCCGGTGCCGATCTTGGCGATGATGGCCAGGATGATGTCCTTGGAGCTGACGCCGGGACGCAACGTGCCCTCGACGTTGACGGCCATGGTCTTGAACGGCTTCAGCGGCAGGGTCTGGGTGGCCATGACATGCTCCACCTCGGAGGTGCCGATGCCGAACGCGAGCGCGCCGACCGCTCCGTGCGTGGAGGTGTGCGAATCGCCGCAGACCACCGTCATGCCGGGCTGGGTCAGGCCCAGCTGGGGGCCCACCACGTGGACGATCCCTTGTTCGGCGTCGCCCAGGGAGTGCAGCCGGACGCCGAATTCCTTGCAGTTGTTGCGCAGCGTCTGGATCTGCGTGCGGCTGGTGAGGTCCGCGATCGGCTTGTCGATGGCCAGAGTGGGGGTGTTGTGGTCCTCGGTGGCGATGGTCAGGTCCGGGCGGCGCAGCGGGCGGCCGGCCAGGCGCAGCCCCTCGAAGGCCTGCGGGGAGGTGACCTCGTGGACGAGGTGGAGATCGATGTAGAGGAGGTCGGGCTGGGCGGCGTCGCCGTTGCCCTCGCCCTGCTTGACCACGTGGTCGCGCCAAACTTTTTCGGCCAGCGTCTTCGCTGCCCTGCGCGGGGCCGTCGCGGAAACCGCAGGCACCTGTGCTTGGTCCTGTGCGTCGGGTGTGGTTGCCTCGGTCACGGCCAGCTCCCTTCATCGATGGAGCCCGCCCGGGCCGTGGAATTGGCGACACGGACGGAGCTCGGTGGTTTGTATGTCTCCACTGTTCCAGCGTTGATGGCGCTGATGCCAGCCCGTCGATTTGCATCTCACATAATGAGACGTCAATATCATTACATGGACAATTCTAGCGGCGTTGGCGTCATCGATAAAGCGGCCCTTGTGCTCGATGCACTGGAGGCCGGCCCGACCACCCTGGCGCAGCTTGTTGCGGCCACCGGTTTGGCCCGTCCCACCGTGCACAGGTTGGCACTTGCCCTGGTACATCACCGGCTGGTCAGCCGCGACATGCAGGGCCGCTTTGTGTTGGGCAGCCGCCTGGTGGAGCTGGCCTCCGCCGCCGGCGAGGACCGGCTGATCGCCGCGGCGGGGCCCGTGCTTTTGCAGCTGCGCGACTCCACCGGCGAGAGCGCCCAGATCTTCCGGCGCCAGGGCGATTCCCGTGTCTGCGTCGCCTCCGCCGAGCGCCCCATCGGCCTGCGCGACACCATCCCCGTGGGCACGCAGCTGACCATGAAGGCCGGGTCGGCCGCGCAGGTGCTGCTGGCCTGGGAGGACCACGAACGCCTGCTGGAGGGCCTGCACAACGCCCGCTTCACGCCCACCGTCCTGGCAGGGGTACGACGGCGGGGCTGGGGCCAGAGCCTGGGCGAACGCGAGCCCGGGGTCGCCTCGGTCTCGGCTCCGGTGCGTGGCCCGTCCGGCCGCGTGATTGCCGCCGTCTCCATCTCGGGCCCCATCGAGCGCCTGACCCGCCAGCCCGGGCGCCTGCACGCCGAGGTGGTCTGCAATGCCTCCCGCATCCTGACCGAGGCGCTGCGCAAGACGGCGGAGTAGCAGGTCCCGCGACAATCGACCCCCGCCTTGAAATCGATAACGCAGTAGTTGCACCCAAGAAATCCATAACGCAGAAGTTGGACCGAAATGCCCGATTCCCTCTACGTCAAGCTGGTTGTGAGCCATCCGGTTCTTTCTTATTGATTGAAGGAGACAGCCATGAGCGTTGCTACGCAGGGGTATACCCGTGAGGAGATCCGTCAGTTCGTCCATGAGTATTATCTTCAGCCCCATGGGTCGAAGTCGGTATGGCTTGCGTCGCGGTCAGTGGCGGATTGGACGTTTCGGCAGTGGCGGAAGATGGTGTTTGAAGGTGACCTCGACCGAACCCTTATTCCAAGGGATCATGGGGATATGGCCCGCACACATGGCGAACGGTCCGCGCTGGAAAGAGCGCGCGCCAAGAAAATCGCTGACCACCAGTCCGAAGTTGAACAGCTCAAGGGCCGCATCCGGGAACTTGAGGGCACGAACGATGCCCTGGGAAAAGCTATCGGGCTCTTGCACGGGTTGAACGTGCCAGAGCCCGATGCGAAACCGACGAACGATACAAAGAGTTCATAGAGACGGAAAACCGCCTCATCCGCACCCTGACGGAGCTCACGGGCTCCCAGCGGCAGGCCCTCGAGCTGTCGGGCATATCGCGCTCGACGTGGCATTACCGCCAAAATCCCCGCGCCCGGGTAAAGGACCCGCTCCACCAGGCGGAGCGGGCGTACGAGTGCCGCATCAGCGACGAGGACCGTGAACGGATCGCCGAGTACATTATGGAAGGCTGGGCCGGGCAGGTCTCCGTGGACCACTCTTTCGCGGTGGCCTGGGACGCTGGCGTCATGCTCGCCTCCCAGCGCACCTGGTGGCGCATCGCCGCGGAGATCGAGGAGCAGATGCTCCGCCCCACGATCCCCACCAAGCGCGGGAACAAGAACGGCAGATCCGCGCAGAAGCCCGTGCTGAAGGCCACGGGCCCGTGCCAGATCTGGTCGTGGGATATTACTGACATTTACTCGCCCTGGCGGGGAAAAGCCTTCAAGGTCTACTCCATCATGGACATTTTCTCCCGCCAGATCGTCGGATGGCGGGTGGAAGAACGCGAGGCAGACCACCTTGCCGTGGACATGTTCGAGACCGCCATCGCCCTCTACGGCGCGCCCCGGGTCGTCCATGCCGATTCCGGGCCGGCGATGAAGTCCAACCTGCTCCGCGATGCCCTCACCGGCCACGGCGTGGAACTGTCCCATAACCGGCCCTACGTCTCCAATGACAACCCGTTCAGCGAGTCGGGATTTCGCACCATGAAGTACCGGCCCGGCTACCCGCGCGTCTTCATGGACGTCGAGGCCGCCAGGTCCTACATTGGCGACTACGTGCCTTGGTACAACACCAAGCACAAACACTCAGGAATTGCCCTCTTCTCACCCTCACAAGTCCACGACGGGTCCTGGAAGGACGCGTGGAAGACACGCGACCACGCACTCCAGGACTACTACGACAAGAACCCCGGAAGATTCCGACAGCGACCCACCACACCAACCCCGGCAGGCCACGTCGGCATCAACCTCCCCGAAACAAAACCAGCCAAACTAACCGCCTAGTGACTCCACACAGCTTGACATTTTTCGATTTTCGGGGTTTTTGGTCCAACTTCTGCGTTATCGATTGCAGGGGTTGCATTCATTGTCAAGGGAAGCGTCCAGCTGTAGGGTGCAGGCATGGGGCGCCATGGTTGGGACTGGCTTGCGGATAGGACGACGGCGGTCGTTGCTGCGGCTGCGCTGCTCCTGTCCGGGTGCACCGCCGTTCCGGCTCCGACTACCACCGCCGGAGGTCCGGCGGAATCGGCCACGTCCCCGGGAACACGCTCCGCGACCCTGTTCGGGGCCGGCGGGGCCAGATCCCCTGCGGCTGCCCGGGGCAACGACATCTCGCCCCACGCCGCCGGTTCAAGCCTGCCGTTTGAATGCGCCAACCCCATCGGCGCTGCGTCGACTTCCCAGGAACTCGCCGGACCCGGCGCCATCGGCGTACCGGAGTCATGGCCATCAGCATCTCCGTGATCGGCTCAAACACCATCCACTGGGGCGGCGGCGCCAGCTACCAGGGCCTGCAATTCGCCAAGGTCGGCCTGGTCCTGAAGGCCGGCACCGCCTTCACCCTCAGCGTCCCTGCGGAGATGCACGGCACCATGTTGATCGGCTGGTCCAATTCCGGCTACACCCTCGCCCACTCGCTGACCATCCCCGGCTGCCCTTCAAGTCAGCCCGATGCCGACTGGCTGGCCTACCCCGGCGGCTTCTGGCTGAAGGCGCCCGGCTGCGTGCCCCTTACCGTGACACAGGAACGCTCAAGCAGGACCATCCACGTTCCCGTCGGCATGCCCTGCCCCGCCTAAGATCCGTGTTGCAGACGCTTGACGGTTGGCAGGCCATGCTCCAGGTTTGTTCATCTAACGGCTGCGAGAGTGTCCCAGGACACCGGCCCATTGAAGCTTCCGGCGAACAAGCGTAGAACGGAAATGTAGGAAAGGTTGAATCTTGAAGTCATAACAAAGGCCAACCTGAATAGTAGGAGGATGAGATCCATGAAGGCTTGGACTCGTTGGCAAGACTGGGTAACCCTGGGCGCGGGTGTTGTGGCCGCGTTTGTCGCATATTCCAGCCTGTCGTCGGCAGCAGGCGCCAGTGCATTGATGATCCTGGGAGCGGCGATGATCGTTGCCGCACTGATCAGTTTGGCAATGCCCGACCTGGTGGTGATGGAGTACGTCAAGGTGGCCGTGGGGCTGCTCATGATTGTTTCACCATGGGTGTTCGGCTTCGCGACTGTATCCGGGGCCGCAACCACGGCCTGGACCCTGGGAATTATCTCGCTGGCCGCCGCATTGTGGGCCGCACCGCTGAGCGTTGTGGCACACCAGCACACGCACCATCACACTCCCTCCGGGGCGTAACGGGGAACGCCCGGGCTGAAGGAAATGCGAGAGGCGAATGATCGGATTCAGGGACGGTTGTGGCCACTGAGCCATTTCCGCCCCCGGTTCATGGACAGGCGGGGACGGACCACCAGGCCGGCCGGTCCCGGCACACCCGGCCTGACCAGGAGATGACCATGCAGAAATCTGTCCGAACCGTCGCCACCGCAATCCTGGCTGCCGGCCTGATGGCAGGCACCGCCGGATGCACCGCCGTCGGCACGCAAACGGCATCTCCCCCGCCCTCCCAGGCAGCGGCCTCCCAGGCAACTGCACCCGCCCCGTCGGCGTCGCCATCGCCATCCGGCGGGAGTGGCGGGGCGACGGGGCAGGGGCTGCGGGCCGTGCCCGGAATTGTCCAGAAGATCGAACCGGCGGTGGTGACAATCCAGACCCAGACCGGCCTTGGCAGCGGCGTGGTCTACCGCAGCGACGGCACCATCGTCACCGACGCCCACGTGGTGGAGAACGCGCAAAAGCAGCCGTTCACGACCGTCCAGGTGCAGTTTGCCGATGGCAAGCAGACCTCCGCCCGCGTGCTCGGCGTTGACAACGTCGACGACGTCGCCGTCATCCGCGCCGACCGGACGGGGCTGCCTGTGCCCACCTTCGCATCACAGCAGCCCGTGGTGGGCTCGCTGTGCGTGGTCATCGGCAGCCCGCTTGGACTCGACAACACCGTGACGGCCGGGATCATCTCCGGCCTCCACCGCGACATCCCTCCGTCAAGCGACGCGCCCCAGGGCATGATCAACCTCGTCCAGACCGACGCACCCATCTCGCCAGGGAACTCCGGCGGCGCCGTCAGCAATGGTGACGCCCAGATCATCGGACTCTCCGAGGCGTACCTGCCGCCCAGTTCGGGGGCCGTTGCCATCGGCTTTGTCACACCGGCGTCAACCGTGACTGAAGTGGCGGACCAGCTGTTGAAAAACGGAACAGTCAAGCACGCGTACCTGGGCGTCAGCCTCAGCGACATCTCAGCGCAAACTGCCCAGGAATTTAACCTGCCGACGACGGCCGGGGCCCTGGTCATCAGCGTCGCCACCGGCGGTCCCGCCGCAGCGGCGGGCCTGGAACCGGGGGATGTCATCACCCGCGTTGGCACCACCGCCATCACGGACGTGACAGACCTCATCGCGGCCGTCCGCGCCGACTCCCCCGGCCAACTGATCCACATCACCGTCCGGAGGGGCAGCGCCACCAAGACGCTCGGCGTGACGCTGGGCAACACCCCAACTGCGACGCAGTAGTTGCGAATTCCGGCCCGATTTTCGCAGCAACGTCCGTGCCGGTTGGGATGGGGCAGGTAGGGTCTTGCCATGACAAATTTTGCGGTGTTCCTGCGCGGCATCAACGTGGGCGGCATCAACATCAAGATGGCCGATCTCCGCGTGGCCCTCGAGGCGCTGCCCGTCACCGGTGTCAAGACGCTGCTCGCCTCCGGCAACTTTGTGTGCACCGCGGAGGCCACGGCCGCGGAACTGAAGGCGCTGGTGGAGGCCTGCCTGCGTGAAAACTTCGGCTATGACGCCTGGGTGGTGGTCCTGGACCAGGCGCGGCTCAACGCCATCATCGACGCCTGCCCCTACCCGTCCGACAACAAGGAACAGCACAGCTACGTGACGCTCTCCTCCGACCCCGCCATCCTCGACGAGCTGGAAACGCTGGGGGGCGCGCTGGCCGGCGTCGAACAGACCAGGCTCTCCCCCGAGGCGCTCGCCTGGCTGGCCCCGGCGGGAGGCACGCTGGACTCTCCGTTCAGCAAGATCTCCACGAAGCCCAAATACAAAAGCGCGACGACGACCCGCAACCTGCGTACGCTCCTCAAGTGCCGCGACGCGCTGGCTTAGAAACGTCGTCGAAAACGCGCCACCCTTCCCGTGAGGTTCGAGATAACGACCTCCCGCCGGGGACGTTGAAGGTGGTGATCTCGAACCTCAAAGGTTGGATCGGTGGTGATCTCCAACCTCAACAGGCGGAGACGTGGTGATCTCCAACCTCAACGGCGGGGTCCGGATCAGCCACCGGCGGCGGCGAGGGCTTCCTGAAACGCGCGGCAACGGGCAATTTCCGCCTCCGCGGGAGCCACCACCAGCAATTCAGCGGCACCGGACACACCCTCCCGCAGCCTCCGGCGCGCCGACGCGGCCCGTCCCCGCGCACCCGCCGCGGCAATGAATTTGCTGGCCACGGCAAGGACGATCCCCACCACCACGCCGGCGGCAACCATGAGCGTGGGCAGCGGCCAGCCCAGCTCGCGAGGCACGTCCGGCACAGGCATTTGGAAGTAGCCCAGCACCGCCAGCACGCCCAGCCATGCCAGGCCGCCCACGGCCACGAGCAACGCGAGCCACTGGACCACTGAAAACACCGGCCACCACCAGGCACGCGTGTTCGCCTTCAGGTCCGCCGAAGCCACCGCCTGGTCCAGCGCGTCCGGCAGTGCGGCCCGGCTGGTGCGCGCGGCCGCCCGGATCGACGCCCGCCACGGCCCCGGGGCGCCCACGCTTATGGCGTCGGCGAAGTCGCGCACCGCCGAATCCAGCTGAGCCTGCTCGGCCGCCCCGGCCGGCGGCAGCGACGTCCGGTTGACCGCGGACGATCCCTCCCGTCTCAGGCTCAGCCGGCGCAGCGGGTCCTTGCGGAACCGGGACATCCACCGGGTCACCGGCCAGCCCGTGCGCCTGGTGGCCTCCAGCCGGTAGGACGTGCGCACGGCAGAGACCACCGTCTCCACGTGCACGGCGTCCGCCAGCCCGGCCGCGAGCGCCTTGCGGTCCTGCTGGTGGACGCCCGCGGGCTCACCGGCGCCCGCGGCCTCCCCGGCGCCGGCCGCCGCCCCCAGACGGCCCGCCGCCACGGCCACGTCCGCGGCCAGCCGCGCGGATTGTGCCTGCTTGGCCTTGACGACGCCGGCCACGCGCCGGCGCAGCTCGTCCACGCCCTCCCCGGTCACGGCCGAGACGCCCAGCACGGACACCTTGCCGAGCCCGTCCCGGTCCAGGATGGAGGACAGCGATGCCAGCACCGGCTTGACCTCGGCGCCGGCCAGCCGGTCCACCTGGTTGAGGACCACCAGGGTGACCGCGGCGTGGGCGGAAAACGGCCGGATGAACTCGTTGTGGATGGCGGCGTCGGCGTATTTTTGCGGATCCACCACCCACACCAGCACGTCCACCTGCCCGGCAAGCCGCTCGGCGGTTTCGCGGTGGGCGCGCTGCACCGAGTCGAAGTCGGGCAGGTCGAGCAGGACCAGGCCGCCCCCGTCCGTCAGCCCGGGCACCGGTCCGCCCTCGCGGCGCTCGGCCACCTCCAGCCAGTCCAGCAGCGGCCCGCTGCCCTCCGGCTGCCACACCATGGCCAGCGGCTCGGCCGTGGTGGGCCGCCGGACGGCCACGCGGGCGGCGTCCGTCGCGGCGACGGCGTTGAACAGGGACGACTTTCCACTGCCGGTGGCCCCGAAGAAGCCCACCACGGTGTGGTCCGCGCTCAGGGAGCGGCGCGAGGCGGCCCGGTCCAGGACGTCGTATGCCTGCTGCAGCGCGGCGTCATCCAGCCGCCCCTCGCCGAGCTCCCGGGCATCGTTGAGCGCTGCGAGCCTGCGTGCCAGGGCCGATTCCGTGCGTGCGTCGCGGTGCCGGCTCATGCGCCCTCCCCCAGTTTCGCCAGCTCCCCGGCGAGCCCCTCAAGCGTGTCCGCCGCGCCGTCATGCAGCGGCCCGATCCGGTCGAGGAAGCGCCGCTGCTGGCGCTCGAGCAGGCCGGCGCACCGTTTTTCCAGCGACCGCCGGGCCTGGCTGGCCAGGCGCCGCACGGCGTCCTCGCCGAACACGGCTTCCAGCAGCTTTTGGCCGACGACGGCGGTGCCCCCTGCGATGCCGATCTCGGCTCCCGTCAGTCCCCCGGTCAGCGAGAAGACGACGACCATCAGGACCACGCCCAGGCCGTTCACCCCCAAGGAGAGCCAGCGGGCCTGGGACCGCTTGGCGGCCCCTCCGGCGCGGATCAGGTCCAGCACGTCGCCCTGCCAGGCGCGGATCTCCTCGGCGACCTGCGCCGGGAAGTCCGGCGTGGTCCCGGAGAGGTCGTCGGTGCCCAGCAGCGCGCGTCCCGCGGGGTCGGCGCGCCAGCGCTGGTCCGCGTCCTCGGCGGCACGGGAGGCCTGGGCGACTATGACGGCCTGAAGCCCCGTTTCGATGGCCGTCTCCACCTTCACGGCGGGCGGCGGCTGCCCCTTGAAGAACGCGCCGAGCCGGTCCCGGACGCGGCCGATCCCGCTCTCCAGTGCCCGGAAGAAATCCCCGGTGCCCACAAAGTCCTGCCAGCGGGCCAGCACCTCCCCCCGCAGCAGGGAGCCGTCGCTGGTGGCCCGGTGGATGCGGGCCCCGGCGTCAGTGAAGGCGGCGGTGACGTCATCCGCGAGCTGCCGCCCGGCGTCGTCCTGGTCCCTGGCGGCCTCCGCCAACCCGGCCACCTTCCCGGACAGGGAGCGCACGGTGCCGTTGAGCGTGCGGCGGGCAATCTCGGAGCGGACCGTGGCGTCCTCCGCGAGGTCCCGCAGCCAGCCGGCGATCGGCGCGGTGGCGGCGGCCGGGAGCATGCCCATCGCGTCGAGGTCCAGCTCCGGGACCACGAACAGCCGGGAGCCGGCGAGGCCCTCGCGCGTGAGCATGGAGCGCAGGTCCGCGCGGACCTCCTCTTCGGCGCCGCGCGGCACGCGGTCCAGGACCACCGCCACCAGGATGTCGCGCGAGGCGGCGTCCACGAGCAGCTTCCACGGCACGGCGTCGGCGTAGCGGTTGGCCGTGGTGACGAACAGCCACAGGTCAGCGGCCGCCAGCAACTGCGAGGCCAGCTGGCGGTTGTCGTCGGAGACGGAGTCCACGTCCGGGGCGTCGAGCAGGGCCACGCCTTCGGGGATTGCCGCGTCCGACACCAGCACCAGGGACCGCATGGCCGCGGCGTCCGGGGTGGCACCGGCGCGGGTGGCGGGCGTGCCGGCTCCGTCCAGTTCGCCGCGGACGCGGGCCAGGGTGGGCAGGACGCGGGCGGACGTGAACCACGCCGCGTCGGCGGGGTGGTGCAGGAGGATGGGCTGGCGCGTGGTGGGCCGGATGGCGCCGGCGCGCGTGACGGGGTGGCCGGCCAGCGCGTTCACCAGCGTCGACTTTCCCGCGCCGGTGGATCCGCCGACGACGGCGAGCAGCGGCGCGTCCAGGCTGCGGTACCTCGGCAGGATGTAGTCGTCCAGCTGGCCCACTGCCTTGGCGGCGGTCCGGCGGGCCCCGGGCGCCGCGGGCAGTTCGAGGGGAAGGCGAAGTGACGCAAGTTCGCCGCGGACCGCCTCCAGCAGCGCCACCGCGGCGTCCTGCGCCCGGGCGGCGGCGCCGTTGCCGGGGGTATTGCCTGAATAAGTGGGGCTCACAGCTTCATCATGCCAGTCGCCACGACGGCTGCCCGGCATTGCTGTCCAAAATCGGCCACCCGGCATGGAAGGGGGCAGGGCGAGAATGCAAAAGGCCGGGAACCTTTTCAAGTTCCCGGCCTTGCTGGTGACCCCAGCGGGATTCGAACCCGCGTTACCGCCGTGAGAGGGCAGCGTACTAGGCCGCTATACGATGGGGCCCTAATACATTCGATTTTTTGCTCCACGAACTCCGGAAATATTACCGGAATTTTGCTTTGCATGCCAATCGAAAAGGCAGCTTTTGCAAGCGCTGGGATACCAGGACTCGAACCTAGAATGTCGGTACCAGAAACCGATGTGTTGCCAATTACACCATATCCCAAAGGCCACGTTCTGCCGTGAAATCACCGGGTTTCCCCGGTCCTTCATCGGCCCTCGCGCCGGGATAAAACTATACCCGAGACTTGGCCAGACGCCAAAACCGGACGCCGCCGCCGGACCGGGGGTGCGTCACCGCCCTGGCGCCGCCGTGAGTGCGCCCAGTTCCCCCAGGCCGGCCACCACGCGGACGGCGTCCCGGCGGCCGCTGCCCAAGCCACTGCGGTTCAGGGAAGCGTCCGACGGCGTGCCCGTGCCTTTCCTGTCCAGCCAGACCGCCTGCAGCCCCGCCGCGGCGGAACCCTCGGCGTCGAGCAGGTAGTTGTCCCCCACGTACAGCGTGTCCGCCGGGGCGGTGCCGAGCAGCCGGCACCCCTCCCAGAACACCCGGGGTTCGGGCTTGGCCGCGTTGACCGTGTCAATGCCCACCAGGACGGAGATGCGCTGGAGGCCGGCGTGGTCCAGCTTGGCGCGCTGGTAGTCGTGGACGTTGTTGCTGACGGCGCCGTATGGGATGCCGGCCGCGTCCAGCGCGTCCAGGGCCGGGACCACGTCCGGATAGGCCTTGATGGAGCCCGGCTGGGCGCGTTCAAAGTCCTCGATCCACTCCCGCTCGGCCACGGCGTCGAAGCCCGGCGTGCCAAAGTGGGCGAACACGGCCCGGGCGCGCAGCCCGCGCTGCTCCGTGAAGGAGAATTCGCCGGCCACGTAGCGGTCGTAGTACCGCCCCGCATCCGCCATGTACAGCGCCGCGAAGCCGTCCCAGTCCGCCGCGTCGAAGTCCGGCAGCAGGCGCCGGCTCGCGGCGATCATGGCGTCCTTCATGGCGGCGTGCAGGTCCACCAGGGTGTCGTCGATGTCAAACAAGACACCCCTGACCGGACCCGCGGGGGCGCCCGTGACAGGGGTGTCTTGTGAAGCGTTGGGTTCCAAGCCCTAGCCCCTGAAGGCCGTCAGGCGGGCCAGCGAGGAGTCCTTGCCCAGGATGACCATGGACTCGAACAGCGGCGGGGAGATTCGGCGGCCGGACAGTGCGGTGCGGACCGGGCCGAACGCCAGGCGGGGCTTGACGCCCAGTCCCTCCACGAGCGCCTCCTTCAGGGCGGCCTGGATGTTCTCCGCCGTCCAGTCCGCCAGGGGCTCCAGCGCTGCCAGCGCGGCGTCGAGGACCTCGGTGAGGTTCGCGGGCAGGCCCTTGCGGGCGTCGTCGGCGACGTCAACGGCGTCGTCCTTCTTGAAAAGGAAGGACAGCATCTCCGGCGCCTCCCCCAGCAGGGTGATGCGCTCCTGGACCAGCGGGGCGGCCTCGGTGAGGATCTCCTCCTCGCGGGCCGTGAGGGCCTGCCCCACCGTGCCGGCGGCCTGCAGGTACGGGACCAGGCGGTTGCGGAAGTCGGCGGCCTCCAACATGCGCACGTGCGTGCCGTTGATGGCCTCGGCCTTCTTGATGTCGAAGCGCGCCGGGTTGCCCAGGACGTCGTGGATGTCGAAGTTGGCCACGAGCTGCTCCACCGTGAAGATGTCCTCGTCCGCGGAGAGCGACCAGCCAAGCAGGGACAGGTAGTTCAGCAGGCCCTCCGGGATGAAGCCGTGGTCCCGGTGCAGGAACAGGCTGGCCTCGGGATCGCGCTTGGAGAGCTTCTTGTTGCCGGCGCCCATGACGTAGGGCAGGTGGCCGAAAAGTGGCAGGTACCTGGCCACGCCGACCTCGAACAGCGCCTGGTACAGGGCGATCTGGCGGGGCGTGGAGGAGAGCAGGTCCTCGCCGCGCAGCACGTGGGTGACACCCATGAGGGCGTCGTCCACGGGGTTGACCAGCGTGTAGAGCGGCGCGCCGTTGGGGCGGACCAGGGCGTAGTCCGGGACTGATCCTGCCTTGAAGGTGATCTCGCCCCGGACGAGGTCCGTGAAGGTGATGTCCGTGTCCGGCATCCGCAAACGCAGCGCGGGCTGGCGGCCCTCGGCCCTGAACGCGGCAATCTGCCCCTCGGTGAGGTCGCGGTCAAAGTTGTCGTAGCCCAGCTTGACGTCCCGGCCGGCCGCCTTGTGCCGCGCCTCGACCTCCTCCGGCGTGGAGAATGACTCGTAGACGTGCCCGCCGGCCACCAACTTTTCAATGACGTCCCGGTAGATGTCGCCACGTTGCGACTGCCGGTACGGCGCGTGCGGGCCTCCGGTCTCCACGCCCTCGTCCCAGTCGATGCCCAGCCAGTTCAGACCGTCCAGCAGCTGGAGGTAGCTCTCCTCGCTGTCCCGCTTGGCATCCGTGTCCTCGATGCGGAAAATGAGCCTGCCGCCGGTGTGGCGCGCGTAGGCCCAGTTGAACAGCGCCGTGCGGATCAGCCCGACGTGCGGCGTTCCGGTGGGAGAGGGGCAAAACCGCACACGAACGGAGGTTTCAGCGGTGACAGGGGGGATCTGAGCTGCAGTAGTCATGATGGTTCAAGTTTAGACCTAGACCAAACCCCCGCGGCGCACCCGGTGCGTGCCCGGACGCCCGTCCCGCCCGCCGGTCCACGGCCTATGGCGCACCACCCGTCCCGTTGCCCGGGTGAGGCACGACGCCGGTGACCCGCCTTCCCGAGGCGGGTCACCGGCGTCATGCTCCCTCTGGGCGGGCCCTTGACAGGCCGCCGGCCCCGGCGTAACGTACAACCAAATGGTTGTAGATGAGCTTCGTGAGGCCGAGCTGGACCGCGTGTTCCAGGCGTTCGCCGATTCCACCCGCCGGGACATCGTCAGGAGGGTCACCGGCGACGGATTGAACGTTTCGGCCCTGGCGCGGCACTACGCCATGAGTTTCGCGGCCGTGCAGAAACATGTGGCCGTGCTGGAACGTGCCTCCCTGGTCACCAAGGAACGGCGCGGAAGGGAGCAGCTGGTGCGCGCAAACCGCGACGGCCTGGAACGGGCCCGGCAACTGCTCGACGAGTACGAGGCGATCTGGCGGCAGCGTGCCGGGCGGATTGCGGACATCCTGGCCGAAGGAACGGCGCAGGGAAGGGAGACACCATGACAGTCATCAGTTCCACCAAGAGCCCCGAGGCGCTCAGCCTCACCATCGTCGCGGAGTTCGACGCCGGCGTCGAGCGCGTGTGGCAGATCTGGGAGGATCCGCGCCAGCTGGAACGCTGGTGGGGGCCGCCCACCTGGCCCGCCACGTTTGAGGAATTCGACTTCCAGCCCGGCGGCAGGGCCAGCTACTACATGACCGGACCGGACGGAACCACGGCCCGCGGCTGGTGGCGCTTCACCGCCATCGCGGCGCCGGAGCGCCTGGAGCTCGATGACGGGTTCGCCGACGACAACGGTGCCCCCGTCGAAGACATGGGCACCGCCCGCATGGCCGCCACGCTCGAGGACATCGGCGGGCGCACCCGTATGACCATTGCGTCCACCTTCGAAAGCCCGGAACAGATGGAGAAGATGATCCAGATGGGCATGGAGGAGGGCATGGGCCTGGCGATGGGCCAGATCGACGCGATCCTGGCCGGCCAGCCGGCCACCTGAACCAACAATGCCGCCGCTCCCACAAAATGCCGCCGCCATACCTGCGGCAAAATGCGGGAGCGGCGGCATTTTTCACTGGCCACGGTATGCGCCGGGGACAGCGACCTCAAGGCTCAGCTGAACAGCTCGTTCGCGGGCTCGTTGTCCTTGACGAACCGCCAGCCGAACCACAAAACCACGGCGAAGACCGGGATGGCGCAAAGCGTCCACAGGCCCAGGTGGAAGACGGCGCCGTCGGGCCCGGTCATGGTGTCAAAGCCGATCAGCACCGTGATGGCCAGCAGCGCTGCGAGGCCAACCCAGCTGGTCCACGGGGAGCCGGGCATCGGCAGCGAGGACACCTTGCCCTTCTTGCGACGCAGCATGATCTGGCTGGCGAAGATGGAGCCCCAGGTGAAGATCACGCCGATGGAGGCGGTGTTGAGCGCGAGGTCGAAGGCGTGCGATCCGCCCAGCAGCACGTTGGCCCCCACACCCACCACGTAGACGGCGGCGATGGCCAGGATCGCGGCGTACGGCACGTGGCGGGAGGACATCCTGGTCAGCCACTGCGGCGCGTGACCGTTGTTCGCCATGGTGCGGAAGATCCGGCCAATCGAGTACAGGCCGGAGTTGCAGGAGGACAGCGCGGCGGTGATGACCACAAAGTTCATCACCGAGCCCACCCAGTCCAGCCCCATGGAGGCGAAGACGGTCACGAACGGGCTCTCGCCGTTCTTGTAGTGGTCGGACGGCATGATCATGGCCAGCAGCGTCACCGAGCCGACATAGAAGACAACGATGCGGACCACCACTGCGCGGATGGCGCGGGGCACCTCGCGTTCGGGGTTCTGCATCTCACCGGCCGTGATGCCCACCAGTTCAATGGCGTTGTAGGCAAAGATGACGGCATTCAGCACCAGGATCATGACGAGCCCGCCCTTGGGGAACATTCCGCCGTCGGCGTGGAAAAGGTTGCTGACCGTGGCATGCTGGCCGCCCACCTGCGCGTTCGTGATCACCATGACCGTGCCCACGACCAGGAACATCACAATCGCGGCAACCTTCAGGCACGACGCCCAAAACTCAAACTCGCCAAAGGCCTTCACGCTCAGCAGGTTCACCGCCACCAGCAGCACCAGGGCGCACAGGGCACTGACCTCGACCGGGACGCCGGGGAAGAAATATTGGAAGTACAGGCCTATGGCGATCAGCTCGGCCACGCCCGTCATGGCCCAGTTGATGAAATACATCCAGCCGGAAAGGTACGCGCCCTTCTTGCCAAACAGCTCCCCCGCGTAGGACACGAAGGATCCCGACGTCTGCCGGTACATGACCAGCTCGCCGAGCGCCCGCATGAGCAGGTAGGCAATGGCGCCGGCAATCGCATAAGAGAAGATCAGCGCCGGGCCGGTCGACGCGAGCCGCCCGCCGGCACCCATAAACAGGCCGACGCCGATGGCCCCGCCCATGGCGATCATGGTCACGTGGCGCCGGGAAAGCGTCCGCTGATAGCCCTCCCCGGTGATGGATCCGGCCGCGGGGGCGGCAGTGTCGGTGGCGTTGTGTGACACGCGAAAGTCCTTAAAATCGGCTGGTGCCCTGCAAAAAGCCCCCAGATCACGCGTGGCGGCGGGTGGGGGCGCAAAGGACTTGTCAATGGTACTACGACGCCGGACCCGTTTCCGTGGCATGTGCCACAGCACCTACGGTTCAGCGGCCCTCGCGGACCGCCATGAGGGCGTAGCCCCGGATCGTGACACCGGCCCGCGCCGGAATCGGCACCGTCGCGGCCTCCACGGCCTAGCGGCGCACCACCGGGTTGGAGAGGCGGCCGATGCCCTCAATTTCAATCTCGTAGCGGTCGCCGTCCTTGACCAGGCCGACGCCGGCGGGGGTGCCGGTCATGATGACGTCGCCCGGCAGGAGGGTGAACGCGCGCGAGACGATGGAGACCAGCTCGCGGACGCTGCGGACCATCTGGTTGGTGTTGCCGTCCTGGCGGAGCTCGCCGTTCAGCCAGCCCTGGATGCGGAGGTCTTCGGGGTCCAGCTCGGTCTCGATCCACGGGCCCAGCGGGGCCGAGGTGTCAAAGCCCTTGGCGCGGGCCCACTGGCCGTCGCTCTGCTGGACGTCGCGGGCGGTGAGGTCGTTGCCGCAGGTGTAGCCGAAGATGACCTCGTCCGCGCGCTCCTCCGGCACATCCTTGCAGATGCGCCCAATCACGATGCACAGCTCCGCCTCGTAGGAAATCTCTTCGGAAAATTCCGGCATCACGATGGGTTCGCCAGGGCCCACCACCGACGTGTTCGGCTTGAGGAACAGCAGCGGGTGGACGGGGACCTCGTTGCCCAGTTCGCGGGCATGCTCGGCAAAGTTGCGGCCCACACCGACCACCTTGCTGCGCGGGATGATCGGGGCCACCAGGCGCACGTCCTCCAGCGGGTACTTGATGGTGGTCCGTTCGACGCCGTTGAAGAACGGATCACCCTTGATGACGGTGACAACTTCACCGCCGGGCTCCCCTTCCACCACGCCGTACATCGGGTCATTGTCTACTACAAATCGGGCGATACGCATGGCAGAGAGTCTAGCCGTTTCGTGCAGGTGGCGGTGTGCGGCGCGGCGGCCCGTGGGACGGTGCGCCATCGGCGACAGCCAGGGACCGGCGTCGTCCATAAAGAACGCGAACGCAGAAGTTGGACGGAAGAGCCCCATTTCCGTCCAACTCCTGCGCTCGGTCCGGCGTCCGAACTGTCAGCGCCGTCCTAGAACCGCGGGGCGGGCGGAACCGGCGGATACTGGGGATCGTTGGGGTAGTTGCCGGACGCCGCGGGCGGCGCGAACGGCTGGCCTCCCCCGTTGAGCCGGACGAGCTCCGCCGTGTTCTCCGCCGTACGGATGGCCGCAATCAGCGATTCCAGCCCCACCCTTGCCAGGACCAGGTAGAGCAGCGCCACGATCGGGCCCACGATGATCAGCACAAACAGCCCGAACACGACATTGGCCCGGAAGGAGACGATCACGGCGGCCAGGTAGGCCAGGCCGATGACCACCATGATCAAGACATAAACGATCTTGGCGATGCTGGGTGAGATAAACCTGGTAAATGACAGGTCAAAGAGTGCCTTCAATTTTCCCCCTATGAGTGACGCAAACATTGGTCAGTCCGAGTCCATCACCCGGCCGCCGCCGGGGCAAGTCCCCGTCGGGATGTGACGCGGCCTGTTACCGTCGCGGCCCGGGCCTGCCAGGCCTGGCGAGCCGGTGGACTACTGCGCCGCGCCCTCGGATTCCGAACGCCGCTCCTTGACGAGCTCTTTGGTGCGCACCAGCCGCAACACCGTCACGAGCAACAGCCCGCCGGCCACGTTGAGCAGCGCCGTGTACCAGAACCAGCCGAGCCACTGCACGTAGCCAAAGGGGGCGCCGGACTGGATGGCACCGAAGATCAACAGCGAATCCAGCACGGAGTGAAAGAGCGGCAGCCCAGCGAGCAGGAATCCGCCCCCGACCGCGGCGGCGATCTTGGCCGGGATCGAGTCGGTTCCGTGCTGCATCCGGGTCATGAGCGTGATGGTGCTTCCGCCCAGCACGGCCAGCGCAGCGGTCTGCCAGGACAGGGGCGCCAGGGCGTAGTGGGCAGCGGATTCGGCGACCGTGTCGCGCCATTCGGGGAAGGCCAGCATGACCAGCCACATGAAGATCCAGCCGCCGGCGAGGTTTGCCCCCAACGTGCCGCCCCAGAGTTTGAACAGCTGGCCCGGGCGTGCCTCCTTGGCGGCGACCGCGGCGACGGGGACCAGGAACCCCTCGGTGAAAAGTTCGCTCTTGGCCAAAAGGAGCGCGATGAAGCCGATGCCGAACGCCAGGCCGGCCAGCAGGTTGCTGCCTGTCTCATGCTTCACCGCCAGGTAGGCCATCACGCCCAGCCCCACCTCAATGCCGCCAAACAGGCCCGTCACCAGGACCGAGGACCACGTCCTGTGCAGCCGCTGGGCGCCCTCCTCGACAATGCGGTCAAAGGTGGTCTCCAGTTCTTCCTCGACCGGCGCCTCATTGTCGCCCAGCTCGCGCCTGCGTTGCTCATCGTCCATGGTGTCTCCTCACCGGCCGTGTCCGCCCCTCGGGTGCGGGCGCCGCAAACGGCGCGTGTCAGTGCATCGTATGCCCTCGCCCGCCCGACGGCCCGCCGTCGCAGCGTAACACCGGCACCCGGCAGCCCGCACCCGGCACGTCAATGGGCCGGGTCCGGTTGGACAGACCCCCGGGGTCCCCTGACAGGATTGACGGATGGCAGACCTTGAAAGTGCAATCACACCTGTCCTGGCCATCCTCGCCGCCGTGGCCGCGGCGGTGCTCCTGACCCTGGCGGCACGGGTCGTCGCGAACTACGCATTCCGCAAGGTGCCCGGGTTCGCCGGCCGCTCGGCAAAGGCCAGGCTCCCCGTCTTCGGGGTGCTGGCGTTGATCGGCACCCGGGTTGCGCTCTCGGCCACGGCATCGGGCAGGGGCTGGTTCCCCGCCGTCGACTTTGTCACGATGACGGCACTCATCGCCGCCCTGTGCTGGCTGGCCCTGGTCTCCCTGGGCATCGCCGAGCGGCTGGTGCTGCGCCACTTCACGGCACGGAGCAAGGACAACCGCAGGCTGCGCAGGCTCACAACGCAGGTCACGCTGGGGCGCCGCTTCATCGCGGCCCTGCTGATCACCCTGGCCGTGGCCGGGCTGCTGCTGACCATCCCGGAGGTGCGGGCCCTGGGGACGGGGCTGCTGGCCTCCGCCGGGCTCATCTCCATCGTTGCCGGCCTGGCGGTCCAAAGCTCCCTCTCGAACGTCTTTGCCGGCGTCCAGCTTGCCTTCACCGACGCCATCAGGATCGACGACGTCGTGGTGGTGGAGGGCTTGTGGGGCCGGATCGAGGAGATCACCATGACCTACGTGGTGGTGAGGGTCTGGGACGAACGGATGCTCATCCTGCCCTCCACCTATTTCACCACCACGCCCTTTGAAAACTGGACCCGCAACAGCCCCAAGATCATGGGCAGCGTGGAGCTGGACGTGGACTGGCAAACGCCGGTGGCCGAGCTCCGCGGGCACCTGGACGCCGTGCTGGCGGGCACGCCGCTGTGGGACGGGCGCACCGGAAACCTTGCGGTTACCGACGCCGTCAACGGGGTGGTCCGCATCCGTGTGGTGGTCAGCGCCCAGGACAGCGGCGCGCTGTGGGACCTCAGGTGCCTGGTGCGTGAAGCCCTGCTCTCCCATGTCCAGCAGTCCCAGTCAGTCTCCATCCCCCGCCAGCGCTGGGAGATGATCGACACGGGGAAATAGGCGCCCTTCGGGGAAGCGCAGCCGGCGGGAACGCCGCGGCACGGTGACCGCGCAAGGCAACGTCCCGCCGTCGCGCCTTAATCCACAACTGGGCCGCAGAAGATGTCGTAAAACCCGAAAAAACGGGTGATTTTCGACATCTTCTGCGGCCCAGTTGGGAGGGCGGGTCAGGCGAGGCGGGTGAGCCAGCCGTGCAGGTCTTCCACGACGCCGGTCTGGATGCCCAGCAGCTGCTCGCGGATGGCCATGGTGACCTCGCCGGCACCGGAACCGGGCGAGGCGATGGTGCCCTCGGCCGTCTTCAGCTCGCCGATCGGGGTGATGACGGCGGCCGTGCCGCACGCGAACGCCTCGGTGATCTCGCCGTTGGCGACGCCGTCGCGCCACTCGTCAATGGTGATCTTGCGTTCCTCGACCTTCAGGCCGCGGTCGGCGGCGAGCTGCATGACGGAGGAGCGGGTGATGCCGTGCAGGATGTGGCCGTTGAGCGCCGGCGTGACCAGGCGCCCGTCCTTGAACACGAAGAAGATGTTCATGCCGCCAAGTTCCTCGATGGCGTTGTCGTTGAACGGGTCAAGGAAGAGGACCTGCTTGCAGCCCTGCGCCTCCGCCTCCATCTGCGCGGCCAGCGACGCGGCGTAGTTGCCGCCGCACTTGGCCTCGCCCGTGCCGCCCTCGCCGGCGCGGGCGTAGGAGGTGGAGAGCCAGATGGAGACCGGCTTGAGCTCGCCGCCAAAGTAGTTCCCGGCCGGGGAGGCGATGACCCGGTAGGAGACCTCGCGCGCCGGGCGGACACCGAGGAAAGGCTCCGTGGCGATCATGAACGGGCGCAGGTACAGGGCCTCGCCGTCACCGGAGGGGACCCAGGACTCATCGGCCGCGACGAGCTGGCGCAGCGACTCGATGAAGACCTCTTCGGGCAGCTCGGGCAGGGCCAGCCGGCGGGCGGAGGTGTTGAAGCGGGCCGCGTTGGCCTCCGGGCGGAAGGACCACACGGAGCCGTCGGCGTGGCGGTAGGCCTTCAGTCCCTCGAAGATTTCCTGCCCGTAGTGCAGCACGGCCGCGGCGGGGTCCATGGCGATGGGGCCGTAGGGCTCAATGCGTGCATTGGTCCAGCCGCCGACGCCGTTTTCGTCAACCTTGAAGTCCACGACAGCGGTGTGGTCGGTGAAGTAGTCGCCAAACCCGGGGTCGGCCAGGATGGCCGCACGCTCGGTGTCGCTCTTCGGGGTGGTGGTGAGCTGCTGCGAGAATGCCAGTTCACGTGCTGTCTGGGTCATGCTTCCTCCACATGGTTGCGCCCGTCAATGGATGTACCAGCCTGGGCGGAGTTCGGTGCCGAAAATCCGTGCGTTGAATGGTGTTCATGCACCGGGGATTTCAGTTACGGTGCACTCACTCTATGGGGTAAAGCCTACTCCTGCACGCCGGCCCGCTCGACGGCGTCAGAGGGCTGCGGCGATGGCGTCGCCGACGGCGCTGGTGGCCCGCGGGGACGCCGCATCGCGGGAGGCGATGTCAGCGGCGACGGCCGCCTCGATCCGTGCCGCCGCGCCCGGGTGGCCGAGGTGGTCCAGCAGCAGCGCGGCCGAGAGGATGGCCGCCGTCGGATCCGCCTTTTGCAGCCCGGCGATGTCCGGTGCCGAGCCGTGGACCGGCTCGAACATCGACGGCGCCGTGCGGTCCATGTTGATGTTGCCGGACGCGGCCAGGCCGATGCCGCCGGTGACGGCCGCGGCGAGGTCGGTGATGATGTCGCCAAACAGGTTGTCGGTGACGATCACGTCAAAGCGGGCCGGGTCGGTGACCAGGAAGATCATCGCGGCGTCCACGTGCAGGTAGTCGACGGTGACCTCGGGGAACTCCTTGGCGACGGCCTCCACGGTGCGCTTCCACAGGTGGCCGGCGTGGACCAGCACGTTGTGCTTGTGCACGTAGGTCAGCTTCTTGCGCGGGCGCTCGTTGGCGCGTCGGAAGCCGTCTCGGACCACGCGCTCCACGCCGTAGGCGGTGTTGACGGAGACCTCGGTGGCGATCTCGTGCGGCGTGCCCTTGCGCAGCGCGCCGCCGTTGCCGACGTAGGGCCCCTCGGTCCCCTCGCGGACCACCACGAAATCAATGGTGCCGGGGTCGGCCAGGGGCGAGGCCACGCCGTCGTACAGGCGGGAGGGACGCAGGTTGACGTAGTGGTCCAGGCTGAAACGCAGCTTGAGCAGCATCTCGCGCTCGATCAGGCCGGAGGGGATGGACGTGTCCCCGGGGGCCGCGCCGACCGCGCCGAAGAGGATGGCGTCGTGGCCGCGGAGGGCCTCGATGGTGGATTCCGGCAGGGTCTCCCCCGTGGCGAGCCAGTGTTCGGCGCCGAGCTCGTAATCGGTGATTTTCAGTCCGACGCCTGCTGCGGCCGTGGCCTTTTTGAGGACCTTGACGGCCTCCGCGGTGACCTCGGGGCCGATCCCGTCGCCGCCAATAACTGCAATGTCAATCGATGCGCTCATGCGTCCACCCTAGCGAAACCATCCACATGATGGGCAAGTGATCCCACATTTTGAGATGTCACCGGATGGAGGCATACGCGTCCAGCGCGGCCCGGCGGGACTCCTGCAGGTCCACCAGCGGCTCGGGGTAGTCCGGCGTCGCCAGCTCAGGAACCCACCGCCGGACATATTGGCCCTCCGGGTCAAATTTCTTTGCCTGGGTCTCGGGGTTGAAGATTCGGAAGAACGGCGAGGCGTCAGCGCCCGAGCCCGCCACCCACTGCCAATTGGCAGGGTTGGACGCGGCGTCGGCATCCACGAGAGTGTCCCAGAACCACTGCTCCCCCACGCGCCAGTGGAACCCCAGGTTCTTGACCAGGAAGCTGGCCGCCACCATGCGAACCCGGTTGTGCATGAATCCGGTGTGCCACAATTCGCGCTGTCCCGCGTCCACCAGCGGGATGCCCGTCCGCCCCCGCCGCCACGCCTCCAGGTGCCCGGCGCCGGTTTCCGGCTTCGCGCCGGTTTCGGGCTTCGCGCCGGTTTCGGGCTTCGCGCCGGCCGTGGCGCCGGGCCACCGCCACGGAAAGCCGTCAAACTGCGGCCGCAGGTTGGCGGTGGCCAGGTCCGGGCGGTGGAAGAGCTGGTGCCAGCAAAACTCGCGCCATCCCAGTTCCGTGCCGAACACTGCCGGGCCCGGGGATCCCGGCAGCTGGCCGCGCCGCGCCGCAAGCGCCGCCCAGACCTGGAACGGGCTGAGCTGGCCCCACCTCAGGTAGGGGGACAGACGGCTGGTGCCGGGCCTGTCCGGCCGGTCACGTGCCTCGGAGTAGTCGGCGACCGGGCCGTCAAGGAATTCCGCCAGGATGCCGTGGCCGGCGGCCGCCGTGGGGACCCACGCCCGCCGCAGGCCCCCGGCCCAGTCCGGCGCGGCGGGACGCAGGGACCATGCGTCCAGCCGGTCGCTGTCGGCCGGGGATCCGCCGAAGCCGTTGCCGGCGTCGGGCCCGCCCAGTGGAGCCCGAAAGTCACGGTCCGCCAGGGCACGCCAAAACGGCGTGAACACCTGGTACGGCTTTCCGGCACCGGTGCGGACGGTCCAGGGTTCGTGCAGGAGGGAGGCCTGGAAGCTTTCCGCATGGAGTCCGGCAGCGGCGGCCCACTCCTTCACGGCCGAGTCCACGGCGCGTTCCGGCCCGCCATAGCGCCGGTTCCAATAGACGGCACCGGCCCCCAGCTCCCCCGCCACCGCGGCGACCACTCCGGCGCCTGCGCCGCGGCGCAGGATCAGCGGAATGCCCAGGGCCGCCAGTTCGTCCCGCAGGTCCTCCAGGGCGCGGTGCAGCCACCATTTCGCCGCACCGCCCAGCGGCCGGATGCCGGCGGATTCCTCATCCAGCACGTACAGCGCCGCCGCGGCGCCGTCCCCTGCGGCGGCCAGCAGTGCGGGGTTGTCCGCCGTGCGCAGGTCGTCCCGAAACCAGACGAGGGAAGCTTTCATGGGTGGGCCTTTCGGTGGGAACAGTGGGGTGGCGCCGGTGGTTTCATGCTGGGCCCTCAGGGGCGGGGCGGTCAGGCGCGGGGCGGTCAGGCGCGGGGCGGTCAGGGGCGGGTGGCGAGCCAGATCAGCGTCAGGGTGGCGAGGAAGCCGGTCAGGTAGTTCAGCCACAGGAAGCGTTTCCAGGCGGCGTTGGCCCCGGCCGACGTCGCGTCGGTGACCCCAAGGCACGGGGCGACGTTGGCCAGGTAGGGCACGGCCAGGACGGCCGCGAACGGCGCCGCCGTCCCGAGCATCAGCACCCCCGCGCCGGCATAGGCGGTGAACGCAAACCAGGCCGTGAACCGGGCGCCCAGCACCGTCCCGATGGAGGCCAGCCCGCCGTCGCGGTCCGGCACGATGTCCTGCACCGCGCCAAAAGCGTGGCTGGCCATCCCCCAGAGGAAGAAGGCGCCCAGGAACGCCCAGATGCCCGCCGTGAACGGGGCGTGGGCGAGCGCCAGGCCGTAGACGGCGGGCGAGACGAAGTGCGTGCTGGAGGTCAGCGAGTCCAGGAACGGGCGCTCCTTGAACCGCAGCCGCGGCGCGCTGTAGGCGACCACGGCCAGAAGCGAGACCGCCAGGACCAGGTTCGCCACGGCGCCGCCCTGCGTGGCGAGCACCACGATGAAGGGGATGGTGGAGATCGCGGCGGCCCACAGGATGGTGCGGTGGTGCCGGCGGTCCAGCACCGCGCCCTCCACCCCGCCCTTGCGCGCATTGAGCAGGTCGGACTCGTAGTCAAAGACATCGTTGATGCCGTACATGGCCAGGTTGTAGGGGACCAGGAAGAAGAACGTTCCCAGGGCCCACAGCCAGTCGATCCGACCCGTCGCCAGAAAGTAGGCCGCCGCGAACGGGTAGGCCGTGTTGACCCAGGAGACAGGCCGGGAGGTCGCCAGCAGGTTCTTCATTTGGGCCTTTCGCGGGTGAACAGCAGCCATAGGCCCGGAAGCAGCAGGGCAGCCGCGGCCGGGTACGCGAAGTCCTCGACGGGCGCCAGACCCACATGGGCGCCGGCAAGCGCGTCCCCGGCGTAGCCGAAGAGCCCCGAGCCGATCATGAGGTTGTCGAAAACGCCCGTCAGGACCACCAGCACCACCAGGGTGGCGGCGACGGCGGCCACCGGCCGCGAGCTGCCGCGCCAAGGCTTGCCGCCGGCCCGGGCCAGTGCCGCCACCAGCACGGCGAGCGCCGGGATCAGGAACAGGGCGTTGAGATGGGCGTAGTTCATTGCCGGCTCCGCCCTGCGGGCAGCCGTTGCCGGAGCTGGAGCAGTCGCAGCGCGCCGGTGAACAGGACCATGGTCTGGTAGCACAGGAACAGCAGGAAGAAGCCCTCCTCCAGGGGCAGCCCCGGGGCCAGCATGACGCCGGTCATGAGCGGCGTCTCACGGTGCAGGAAGATGCCGGCCGCCAGGGCGGAGACGTCCCAGGACAGAAAGAACGCGGTGCCAAGGAGCAGCACGGCCACCGCCGGCCCGGGCCGGGCAAACAGGAACAGCTTCCAGCGGGCATCCAATAGGGCCATGCACACGAGAAGGATCAGCAGGATCAGCAGATAGCTCATGACGCCCCTGCCGCGGCGGCGGCCGTGGACGCGGTCACGCCGGGCTCGGGCAGCGGCCCCGCCGAGCGGTCGCCGCGTACCGCCTTGAGCACGATTTCGGCACTGATCATGCACAGCGGCACGCCGATGCCGGGCCGCACTGAACTGCCCGCATAAAACAGCCCCTCCACCTTGGCATTGCTGTTGCCCGGGCGCAGGAAGGCGCTCTGCCGCAGCGTGTGCGCCAGGCCCAGTGCGCTGCCGCGCCACGCGTTGACGTCGTCCTGGAAATCGGCCGGGCCGTAGCTGCGCCGCACGGTGATGCGGTCGGGAAGGTCCGGCGTGCCGGTCCAGGCAGCCAGCTGGGCGATGGCCGCGTCGGCGACCCTTTCCACCATGGGCGAGCCGCCGCCGTCGGGCCCGCCCTTGCCCCAGGGCGGGAGCGCGGGGGCGGGGATCAGCAGGAACAGGTTCTCGCTGCCGGCCGGGGCCACCGTGGCGTCCGTGGCGCTGGGGCGGCAGACGTAGATCGAGGTGCTCTCCGCCAGGTCCCCGCCGTTCACGATCCGGGCGAAATTGTCCTGCCAGTCCTCGGTGAACAGCAGGTTGTGGTGGGCCAGCCGCGGCAGCCCGCCCCGGACGCCCAGGCAAAGCAGGACCGCGCTGATGCCGGGGTCCGCCCGCCGCCACGTCTTCGCCGGCTGCGTGCGGAGGGCCTCCGGCAGCAGGGCCGTTTCCACGTGGTGGAGGTCCGCCGCCCCCACCACGATGCGGGCCGGCGTGCGCTGTTCAACCCCCGCCGCGTCCACCCAGGCGACGGCCTCGCAGCGGGCGCGCTTGCCGGCCGGGCCGGTCACGATGCGCGTGGCGGCGGCCCCGGTGGTGATGCTGGCCCCCGCCCTGCGGACCACCCGTTCCATGGCATCGACGACGGCGGCAAAACCGCCCTGCGGGTACAGCACGCCGTCCTGGAGGTCCAGGTGGCTCATCAGGTGGTAGAGCGCCGGCGCCTTGTAGGGGCTGGTCCCCAGGAATACGGCGGGGTAGCCCAGGATCTTTTGCTGCAGCGGGTTCTTGAACCGGGCGGCCACGAAGGCATGCAGGGACCGGGTCAGCAGCTGCGCCAGGCGGGGCGCATGGCGCAGGACCGCCGGCGCGGCCAGTCCGCGCAGCGTCCCGAACGGGTCGTACAGGAAATGCCTTTTGGCCAGCGTGTAGGCCAGTTTGGCGGAGTCGAGGTAGCCGTCCAGCCGCTCCCCCGATCCCGGTTCCAGGGAGTCGAACAGGTCCCGGGCCGCCGCGCGTCCCGTGCGTACGTCGACCGGGGGCGCCTCCCCCTGGCCCCAGAGCCGGTAGGCGGGGTCCAGGCGGGTCAGCTCGAGCTCGGCGGCGGCGCTGGTGCCCATCATCGCGAACCAGTGGTCGATCACCTCCGGCATGAGGTACCAGGACGGGCCGGTGTCGAACGTGAAGCCGCCGTGTTCCCAGCGGCCGGCCCTCCCGCCCAGGCCGGCCTGCTTCTCCAGCACCGTCACGTCGTGGCCGTCCCGGGCAAGCAGGCCGGCGGTGGCCAGCCCGGAGATGCCGCCCCCGATGACCACGCACGCGGTGGCGTCCGGCTGATGCCACGGCCTGGCCTTCGCCGCCTTGCGGGCCGTCAGGCCGGCGTAGGGCAGAGCGCGCCGGAGCAGTCGCAGGCGCCGGTTCATCGGGACACCGCCGCGCCGGCCGGACGGGCGCCCGGGGCGCCCCCCTGCACGCCGCCGTGCACGCGGGTGCGGCGGCCGCCGGCCCACACGGCCAGCGCGATGCAGGCCTTCTGGACGGCCGGGACCCTGACGCGCCGGCGGGAGAGTTCGGCGGCCGGAACGTGTTCCAGTCTCGCCGCGAGGGCCAGGAAGAGGTCGTGGGCCAGGCGCACGGCCCGCCGGGCCGGCGGCGCCAGGTAGCCCATGCCCGCCTTGGCGACGGCCAGGTCGCGGCGGATGTCCGCCAGCAGCTCCCGCTTGTCCGGCTCGGTGAGCCCCTCCGGGCCCACGCCGGGAAGGTAGCTGCGTCCCAGGTCCGCGCTGTCCGCCCCCAGGTCCCGCAGGAAGTTGACCTTCTGGAAGGCGGCGCCCAGGCTGCGGGCCGCGCGCACCAGTTCCTCGTCGTGGCCGGCGGAGGCGCCGTCCATGGCCCGGAAGACCTGCAGGCACATCAGCCCCACCACTTCGGCGGAGCCGTAGATGTACTCGGCCAGGGTGTCGGGGGAATGGGAGCCCACGTCCAGGTCTGTGCGCATGGACGCGAAGAACGGCCTGGTCAGCGAGGTGTCGATGGCGGCCCGCCGGGCCGTCGCGGCAAAGGCGTGCACCACCATGTTGGTGCTGTAGCCGGTGGCCATCGCCTGCTCGGTTTCGCGCTCCAGCCGGTCAAGCTGCGCACAGACGGCGGCCGGGTCAAGGCCCGCCGCGCGGGCGGCGCCGTCGACCAGTTCATCGGCAACCCGGACCAGCGCGTAGATGTTCTCGATGTCCCGGCGGGGCCGCGGGCCGAGCAGCCTGCAGGCCAGTCCAAACGACGTCGAATAGCTTCCGATCACCACCCCGGCGCTGCGCGAGGCGGTTTCGGAGTAGCGGGTGAGGGGGTCGATTCCCATGGTCAGCTCCTTCTGGTCAGCACGTAGTCGCAAATCCGCCGCAGTTCCTTCCTCAGGGACGCCGGCAGCCGCAGTTCCTCGGCCCTCCCCAGCGACCGGGCCACGAGCGACTCCGCGAGGTCGACGGCGTAGCTCTCCGCGCCGAGGTCCCGCAGCACGTCCCGGACCTCCGTGATGTCCCTGACCCCGCCGCGGAAGTCCGCCAGCACCGCCGCGAACGCGTCCGATCCTTCCGCGAACGTGGTCAGGATGGTCCGCTTGCCTTCCCTCAGGTCCGACTCGACCGACTTGCCGGTCACCTCCGGCTGGCCGAAGGTGCCCAGCACGTCGTCGATGAGTTGGTAGGCCACCCCGATGCCGCGTCCGACGTCGGCGAGGGCGTCGGCCGTGCCGGGCGGCTGCCCCGCCAGCAGGGCCCCGGCCCGCAGGGGCATTTCAAAGGAGTAGACGGCGGTCTTCAGGCGTTCCATGTTCAGCACCTGCGGCAGCCCGGGCGAGGCGCTGCGCAGGGAGAACAGCAGGTCGTCGAGCTCGCCGGCGGCGGCGGCAAAGAAGGCCTCGTGGATGGTCGCCAGGATGGCGTCGGCGTGCGGGCGGCCCGCGCCGGCCCGCGTGGCCAGGCGCACCGCGCCGGTCAGCAGCAGGTCCCCGGCGATGATCGCGGCCGAGTAGCCGGCATGGTCGGCGTCGGAGGCGGCGTGTCCCTGGGCCAGGGCCGCGTCGCGGTAGACGGCTCCCAGGTTGTCGGAACCGCGGCGCACGAAGTCGCGGTCGATGACGTCGTCGTGCACCAGCAGCGCCGCGTGGAGCATCTCGAAGGCCGCAGCCAGTTCGGCGCAGGCCGTCCAGTCCCGCCCGCCGAAGGACTCGTAGCTGGTGTAGACCAGCCTGGGGCGCATGAACTTCCCGCCCGCGACGGTGCCGGCCATGCGTTCCCAGAGGACGCTGAAGGCGGGGGAATACGCGGCGGCCCGGCGGCCCTGCGCGGCAAAGTCCTGGGCCAGCAGGGCCTTGACCTGCCCTTGGAAATTGTCCCAGGCCAGGGGCGTGCGGGTGACCCCGGCGGCGTCGTCCGGGCTCCCGTCCCTGGGCGCGTACAGCGTGGCACCGCGGCGGGCGGTCTGGCTGTGATCAGTGACTGGCATGGCTGTGCTCCCTCAGCTGTCGCTCGTGTGGGTTGGCGGTTGTCTGCTTTCCTGTTCCAGCGCGGCAACCCGCAGGTTCATGGAGTTGACCACGCTGTCCAGGAAATCGACGATCACCCGTTGGCCGTCGTCGTCGTAGCTGCGCACCTTGGAGTCGACCTCCAGGATCATGGGCATGATCTTTTCCATGGTCCGGCGGATCGAGTCCTCGCTGGGACTGATCAGCCAGCGGCGCCTGTCGGTGGGGTGCGGCGTGCGCCTGGCGTGCCCCTTGGCCACCAGCCGGTCGATGACAGTGGTCGCGGCGGCGGGCGTCAGGTGCAGCGCCTGGGCCAGCTCCCCCGGCGACATGCTCCGCTGCTTGAGCAGGTGCTGCATGGCCTGGAAGTCGGTCTCGTTGAGGTCCATCTGGCGCCGCATGATGAACTCCATGACCTCGTTCAGCACAAGGATCTCGCGAATGAGCACCGAGGCCCTGTGCATCGGCCCCGGGGGACGCCACGTGCCGCCATCATCCATCATGTGTGCCTGTTCTATTGATAATAAGAAAATCTAACTACATAATGATGGAGAAAGATAGTTTTGTCGAGTGGGAAGTTGGACGCCGTGGCCATCATCGCCGTAGCAGGTGCCACCGGATACATCGGTGGGCGGCTGGTCCCCCTGCTGCTCGACGCCGGCGCGGAGGTTCGCGTGCTGACCCGCCACCGGGACAAGCTGCGCGACGTGCCGTGGCGGGGCCAGGTGGAGATCGTTGAGGGGTCGATGGAGGATGCCGACACGGCCCGGGCGCTCTGTGAGGGCGCCGAGACGGTTTACTACCTGGTCCATTCCATGTCCGGGGACCGGCAGTCCGCGGGTGCCTTTGAGAAGGTGGAACGCCGGTGCGCGCTCAACCTGAGCCGCGCCTCCCGTCACGCTGGCGTCAAGCGCCTCATCTACCTCTCGGGCCTGCACCCCCAGGGCGAACTGAGCCGGCACCTGGCCTCCCGCACCGAGGTGGGGGAAATCCTCCTGGCGTCCGGCACGCCCACGGCCGTGCTGCAGGCAGGGCTGGTGATCGGCTCCGGATCGGCCAGCTTTGAGATGGTCAGGCACCTCACCGACGTCCTGCCCGTCATGCCGGCGCCGCGGTGGGTCCTGAACAAGGTCCAGCCGATTGCCATCCGCGACGCGCTGCACTACCTCCTCGGGGCAGCGGGGCTGCCACCGGAGACCAACCGGACCTTCGACATCGGAGGCCCGGAGGTGCTCAGCTACGCGGAGATGATGCGCCGCTATGCCGACGCCGCCGGGCTCCGCCGTCCGCTCGTCGTCCCCCTGCCCGTCCTCACGCCGTGGCTGGCCGCGCAATGGGTGAACCTGGTGACGCCGGTCCCCCGGAGCCTTGCGGTGCCGCTCGTGGAATCCCTGCAGCACGACTGCGTGGCGCGAGAGCAGGACATTGCCGCCCACATTCCGGAACCCGACGGCGGCCTGACCCCCTACGGGCGGGCCGTGCAACTGGCGCTGCACAAGATCGAAGCCGACACCGTGGAGACCACCTGGGCCACCGCGCACGCGCTCAGCGCCCCCGCAGAGCCGCTGCCCAGCGACCCCGAGTGGGCCGGGCTCACCGTCTTCACCGACGAGCGCAGCAAGACCACGGATGCCCCCGCGGCCCGGGTGTGGGCCGTCGTGGAAGGCATCGGCGGCGACAACGGCTACTACTCGCTGCCCTTCGCCTGGGCCGTGCGCGGGTGGATGGACAAGGCGGCCGGCGGGGTGGGGCTCTCGCGGGGACGGCGGAGCAACCAGCACCTCCAGCTCAACGACGCCGTGGACTGGTGGCGGGTGGAGACCCTGGAACCGGGGCGGCTGCTGCGGCTGCGGGCGGAAATGATCGTCCCGGGCCGGGCCTGGCTGGAATTTGAGGTTTCCCCGGTGGAGCCGGCCGACGGCGGCTCCCCGGAAGGCGGCAGCGTCTTTCGCCAGCGCGCCATCTTCTTCCCGCGGGGCCTGTCCGGCCGCCTGTACTGGCTGGCCGTGCTGCCCTTCCACGGGATCATCTTCAAGGGCATGGCCAACCGCATCACGGCGGCCGCCGCCCGACCCTGACCGGCGGCACGGACGGACGGCCCCGGCGACCGGCTCCGGCGACCGGCTCCGGCGACCGGCCAACTCCCTGCCCGGCTCCACCCGTGGCACGACGCCCCGGCGGCGCGGCCCGCCTAGAGTTGAAGGCGTGATCATGCATTCCCTCTACGACTGGTTCCGCCGGCACCGGTTCGCCGTGGACCTCGTAGTCATGGCGGTGCTGTGGTTCGTGGCCGTGCCGCTGGGCCTGGTCAATGCAGGCTCCGGTTCCGGCCACCTGGTGGGCACCTTCGTCTTCGCGACGGCGCTGGTGATCCCCCTGGCCTGGCGGCGCACCCGTACGGTCATGGCCGGCGCCATCATCGCCGCCGCGGCCGTCCTGCAATGGGCGCTGGCCGTGCAGCCCATGCCGGCGGACGTTGCGGTGCCGCTGGTGTTGTACGCCCTGGCGGCGTTTGCCCCACGCTGGGCCAGCCTGTGCGGGCTGGCCCTGGCGATGCTGGGCGCCGTCATGCTGGTGACCCGCTTCTTTTTCAATCTCACCTCCACGTCCCTGGCCTCGATGCCCTACGGCGCCGTCCTGATCCTGACCATCTGGGTGCTGGTCCTGTTCAGCTGGACGGCCGGGGACCTGACCCGGACCAAGCGGCTGCGCGAACAGGCCCTGGAGGACCGCGCGCACCGGCTGGAGATCGAGGCCCAGCACGAACGCGAGCTCGCCGCCAGCGACGAACGCGCCCACATCGCCCGCGAAATGCACGACATCGTGGCCCATTCCCTCTCCGTCATCATCACCCAGGCCGACGGCGCCCGGTACGCCGCCGCGGCCGATCCCGACGTCGCCCCCGCCACGCTGGCCACCATTGCCGAGACCGGCCGCTCCTCGCTGCAGGAGATGCGCCGGCTGCTGGGCGTGCTGCGCGGCGGCGCCGACGCCTCCATGCGGCCCCTTCCAGGACTGGCCGATCTCGACGGGCTCCTGCTCGGCATCCGCGCCGCCGGGCTCCCCGTTTCCTGCGAAACCACCGGCTCCGCCCGCCGCACGCTCCCTCCCGGCGCCGAACTCACCGCTTACCGGGTCGTCCAGGAGGGCCTGACCAATGTCATGAAGCATGCCGGTCCCAACGTCACCGCCGCCGTGCACCTGCACTGGACCGCCCGTGGCCTGGAAGTGTCGGTGCGGGACGACGGGAGGGGGGCCTCGGCGTCGTTCGCGGACACCGCTCCCCTCCCCGCGCACGACGCCGGGCCTTCCCTTTCCCCGCCGCGCGGCTCCCAGCCGCCCCTGGCCGGCAACGGACTTCGCGGCATGGGCGAACGCGTGAAACTGTACGACGGCACCCTCCATGCAAAACCGCTGGCCGGCGGCGGCTTCGGCATTGCCGCCTTCATCCCCTATTCGGAGACCTAAATGACCAACCCGTCCATCCGCGTTGCCCTGGTTGACGACCAGCTGCTGGTCCGTTCCGGTTTCGGCATGCTGATCAACTCCCAGCCCGACCTCTCCGCCGTGGTGGAGGCCGGCAACGGGATCGAGGCCCTTGCCGCCCTGTCCGCGACGGCCGCCGACGTGGTCCTCATGGACGTGCGGATGCCCGGCATGGACGGGATCGAGACCACGCGCCGCCTCATGGAGCGGGTCAGGGCCGCGCCGGCCGGATCGTGGCTTTCCGCGCTGAAGATCGTGGTGCTGACCACCTTTGACCTGGACGAATACGCGCTGGCCGCCATCCAGGCCGGGGCCAGCGGCTTCCTGCTCAAGGACGCCCCGCCAGAGGAACTGCTCGGCGCCATCCGCACCGTCTACCGCGGCGACGCCGTGATCGCCCCGTCCACCACCCGGCGGCTGCTGGACCACGTGGCGCCTCTGCTGGCGGCACCGAGCCCGGCCAACGACGCCCGCTCCGCCGCCGTGGCGGGGCTGACTGCGCGGGAGCACGAGGTGTTTGTGCTGATCGCCACCGGCCTGTCCAACCCGGAGATCGCCGGGCAGCTTTTCGTCTCCGAGGCCACTGTCAAGACCCATGTGGGCCACATCCTGGCGAAGCTTAATGCCCGCGATCGCGTCCAGGTGGTGGTCATCGCCTACGAGACCGGAATCGTCTCCCCCAACTGATCCAGACACAACCACACTCACAACCACTCCACCACTGCCGCCCCCACGATGAGCGCCGGTGCGTCATCCCCTGGTAGGAGGGGACGGCGTCGCACAGTGCGGCGATATCCACCCGCGCTCCGATCCGCCCGGCGCGGACCCGGCAATAGGCTCAAGCCATGACGACCATTACTGAGCAAAACAAGCGCACCGTCGCGGTCCAGGCCCGCGGCCTGCGCAAGACGTACGGCAGGGGCGAGACGGAGGTGGCGGCGCTGAGGGGCGTGGACCTGGACTTCCCGGCAGGCCGGTTCACGGCCATCATGGGCCCCTCGGGCTCCGGAAAATCCACGTTGATGCACTGCCTGGCCGGGCTGGATTCCGTCACGGCCGGCACCATCCACCTCGGCGAGACGGAGCTGACCGCGCTCAACGACAAGGCGCTTACGCAGCTGCGCCGTGACCGGATCGGCTTCGTGTTCCAGGCGTTCAACCTTGTTCCCACGCTCACCGCGGAAGCCAACATCACGCTGCCCGTGGCCTTGGCCGGCGGCAAGGTCGACGCGGAATGGTTCGCGTCCGTCACCACAACGCTGGGCCTGACCGACCGGCTCAAGCACAAGCCGCACGAGCTTTCCGGCGGCCAACAGCAGCGTGTCGCCGTCGCCCGCGCCCTCCTCACCCGGCCCGACGTCATCTTTGGCGACGAGCCCACCGGCAACCTGGATTCACGCTCCGGCGCCGAGGTGCTGGGCATGCTCCGGCGCTCCTCCCGCGAGATGGGCCAGAGCATCATCATGGTCACGCACGATCCCGTCGCCGCCTCCTACGCGGACCGCGTCGTGTTGATGAACGACGGCGTACTGGTGGGCGAGCTGGACCACCCCACCGCCGAGACGGTGCTGGCCTCGCTGGCATCCCTGGGGGCATAGGCCATGCTGCAGGTGGCCTTCAGCCAGCTCAAGACCCATTCGCGGCGGTTCATCGCCATCACCCTGGCCGTGCTGCTCGCCGTCGCCTTCCTTTCCGCCACGCTCATGGTCAACGCCTCCGCCACGGCCTCGTTGACCGCCAGTCTCGGGCAGTCGTACGCCAAAGCGGACTTGGTCGCTTCGCCCACCGCCGCCGTGCCGCTGACCGCCGCCTCGGCCGCCGCCGCCGCACGCACCCCGGGCGTTGCCGCCAGCTACCCCCTCCGGCAGGAGATGGTCCCCGTCGCGGCAGGAACCGCCACCCTGGCCGGCGTGCTGCGCAACCTCCCCGCTTCCCCGCAGCTGGAGCCCCTGGCGCTGGTGAACGGTTCATGGCCGACGTCGGCCGGCCAGGTCACCGTCGACGCCAAGACCGCCGCTGCCCGCCACCTGTCTGTGGGCAGCACGGTCACACTCGGCGGCGGCGTCGCGGCAGGCGGCCACGACGGCCGGCCCAAGGCAGAATCCGGTCCGGCGGCGTCGGGCACTCCCGATGCAGCCGTCGCCGTGCAGCCTGCCGTCAAGGCCACCGTCACCGGGATCATGGCGGCCTCCGCCGATCCGCAGCTCTCGGGCCTGGCCCAGCTTGCCGGCACGGAAGCCACCCTTGACGCCGTGGCCGGCCCGGACGCCCACTACGCCACCATCGCCGTCGAGCTGGCGCCGGGTACCAACACGGCCGCTGCCGCCACCGCGCTGGAATCCGCGCTGAAGCTGCCCGCCGGCCAGGTGGTGACACCGCAGCAGCTGACCTCGGCCACCGTCAAGTCCTTCACCGGAGGCTCGGACCACCTCACCATCGTGCTGCTCGCCTTTGCCGCCGTGGCCCTGCTGGTCTCGGGCCTGGTCGTGTCCAACACCTTCTCCGTCCTGGTCGCCCAGCGCACGCGTGAACTGGCCCTCTTGCGCTGCCTCGGCGCCAGCCGCACACAGATCAGGTCCTCGGTGGTCCTCGAAGCCCTCGTGGTGGGCGTCGCGGCGTCCGTGCTCGGGGTGTTGGCCGCCGTGGGAACCATGGCCGCCGTCATCGCCTTGCTGCGCCGCAACCCCGACTACGCGTTCGCCACCCTGGGGGTGCCGGCGTCGTCCATCCTTGCCGGCCTGACGGTGGGCACGCTGCTGACGGTGGTGGCAGCGCTCGTTCCGGCACGCTCGGCGACCCGGGTGGCGCCGTTGGCGGCGCTGCGCCCGGCCGACGACGCCTCCGTCCACAACGCCGCCGGCCGGGTGCGCCTGGGGATCGGTATCACGCTCATCCTGGTCGGCGGCGCCGGGCTGGTGGCTGGAGGGCTCGGTTCGAACCTTTTGCTGGCCATGCCGGCAGGCGCGGCGTCGTTCATCGGGATCATTCTGGCGGCGTCGCTCTTCGTCCCGCGGCTGGTGGCGCTGGCCGGGCGGCTGGCCCGGCCGGCGGGCGTCCCCGGCACCATGGCCTCCGCCAACGCCGTGCGGAATCCCCGGCGGACCACCGCCACCGCCTCGGCGCTGCTGATCGGGGTGACCCTGGTGACCATGATGATGACCGGCGCAGCGACGGCCCGGCAGGCCTTCGAGTCGCAGCTGGCAGACCACTTCCCCGTGGATCTGGCCGCGGCGGCGGTGCCGGGCACGCCGTCGTTCACCAGCGCCGAACTGGCCAAGGCGGCCGCGCTGCCCGGCGTCGACGCGGTGGCCCGGCTGAAGGTGGTGGGCACGGTGACGGCCGGCGGGCAGGAATTCCCCGCCTATGGCATCTCGTCAACGGACGCGGAACGGCTGCTCGGCAATCCGCAGAACCGCCCCACCGCCGGCACCGTGGTGCTGCCCAAGGGCACCACGGCGGCAACGGCGTCGCTCGTGGATGGCGGCCGGACCACGCGGCTGGGAGTGCGGGATTCCACGGCACGCGGCACCTCCGCACTGGTCCCACTCGACACCTTCCCCGCAGCTGAGGCAGGCAACCCGGTCCTCGCCGGCGCGGCGGACCAGGTGTGGATCAAGGTGGACCCGTCGCTGGACGGCACCGCCCTGGCGTCGCTGCGCACGGACCTGGCCGAGGCCTTGCACGTTGACGAGAACCAGGTGGACGGCGCCGTGCTGGAAAAGGCCATGTTCAACCAGGTCATCAACACCCTGCTGCTGGTGGTGACGGGCCTGCTGGCCGTGGCGATCGTCATCGCGCTCATCGGCGTGGCCAACACGCTGTCGCTGTCGGTGCTCGAACGCACGCGCGAAAACTCCCTGCTGCGGGCATTGGGCCTGACCCGTGGCCAGCTCCGCGGGATGCTGGCGCTCGAGGCCGTGCTCATCGCCGGGGTGGCCGCCGTCATCGGCTCGGTGCTCGGCGTAGTGTACGGCTGGCTGGGGGCGCAGTCGGCGCTGGGCAGCTTCACCACGGTGGTGGCCGTGGTCCCGTGGGGGCAGGTGCTGCTGGTGGTGGCGATTGCCGCCGCCGCAGGACTGCTGGCATCGGTGGTTCCGGCACGCCGCGCGGCCCGGCTGTCCCCCGTGGAGGGCCTGGCCGTGGACTGAGCCAGTCCGGGCGTTCGCGCGGCCGCTCCCCAGTAAAATTGCCGCCGCTCCCGCACTTTGCCGCAGGTCTACTCGCGGCAAAATGCGGGAGCGGCGAATTGGCATTCCCCTACGCGGCGGCGCTCCAGCAGCCGTTTATCCTGCGGGACGGCCGGGAGGCAAAGGTCGACTTTTGGTTTGAGGAACGTCGACTCGTCGGCGAATTCGACGGCAAAGGGAAATATCTCCGCGCCGACTGGGACAAGGGCAAGACAATTCAAGACCGGGTCGTTGCGGACAAGGCACGGGAGGACGAGATCCGTGCCCACGGCGTCGGATTTGTCCGGTGGACGTGGGCGGACATGATGAGCCGGGAGCGGTTTGTCCGGCTGCTGGTTCAGGCCGGACTCCCGCAATAATGACGCCCCGGCCGGCGGCTACGCCTCCGCGGGCTCCTCATATTTCGGGAAGATCGGAGACGGGGCGGGCAGGACCGTGCCGGCCACCAGGGGTGAGGCGATGGCGGCGAACCGGCGGACGGCGTCGTCCGGGGACGCGCCCTGGCCCAGCACATTGAGCAATTTCGCGGCGGCGTCCGGCATGACCGGCTGGATCAGGATGGAGACGATCCGCAGCACCTCGAGGGTCACGTACAGCACGGTTTCCATGCGCGCCACGTCCGTCTTGCGCAGCACCCACGGGGCCTGGTCGGCAAAATAGGCGTTGGTGTCGCCCAGGACGTGCCAGATCTTCTCCAGCGATCCGTGGAAGTCCTGGACCTGGTAGGCAGAGCGGGCGTGTTCCAGCAGGGCGCCGGCGTCCGCCAGAATCGACGAGTCGGCAGCCGTGAACGCGCCCGGAACCGGGACCACACCGGAGCAGTTCTTCGCCACCATGGACAGGGAGCGTTGTGCCAGGTTGCCGAGGTTGTTGGCGAGGTCGTGGTTCATGCGGCCCGCCACGGCGTCGTGGTTGTAGGAACCGTCCGCGCCGAACGGCACCTCGCGGAGCAGGAAGAAGCGGACCTGGTCCAGGCCGTACTGCGCCACCCAGTCCGCCGGAGCCACCACGTTGCCGAGGGACTTGGACATCTTCACGCCGTTGTTGTGCAGGAAGCCGTGGATCATGACGCGCTTGGGCAGTTCGATTCCGGCGGACATGAGGAACGCCGGCCAGTACACGGCGTGGAATCGGGAGATGTCCTTGCCGATGATGTGCACGTCCGCCGGCCAGAACTTCTGGAAAGCCTCCGAGGAAACGTCCGGGTAGCCCACGCCGGTGAGGTAGTTGGTGAGCGCGTCGACCCACACGTACATGACGTGCTTGTCATTGCCCGGGACAGGGACGCCCCAGTCGAAGGTGGTGCGGCTGACGGAGAGGTCCTCCAGGCCGCCCTTGACGAAGCTGACGACCTCGTTGAAGCGCGTCCGCGGGGCGCCGAATTCCGGCTGGTCCGCATACAGGGCCAGCAGCCGGTCCTGGTAGTTGGAGAGGCGGAAGAAGTAGCTTTCCTCCTCGGTCCACGTCAGTTCGGTGTCGGTGACCTTGGAGTAGCGCTTGCCGTCCTCGCGCAGTTCGGTCTCGTCCTCGCCGTAGTAGGCTTCGTCGCGGACGGAGTACCAGCCCTCGTACTTGCCCAGGTAGATGTCCCCGGCGTCCTCCATCTTCTTCCAGATGGCCTGCGACGCCGCGTAGTGGTCCGCGTCGGTGGTCCGGATGAAACGGTCGTAGCTGATGCCGAGCGCGGCGTGGGCAGCCTGGTACACGGCGGCGTTGCGGTCCACCAGCTCCTTGGGCGCGATGCCTTCCTTCTCGGCCGCCTGCGCAATCTTCATTCCATGCTCATCCGTGCCCGTCAGGAACATCACGTCGAACCCGTCCAGGCGCTTGAAGCGTGCCATGGCGTCGGCGGCGATGTACTCGTAGGCGTGCCCGATGTGCGGAACGCCGTTCGGGTACGTGATGGCGGTGGTCAGATAGTAGGGCGTCTTGGCCGGCTCGGTAGATGTCACCCTACGAATTTACCGTGAACCGCCCCAAATCACCGCTTCGTCACGCCCGTCATCCACACACGGGCACTCCCAACCACAACTGGCCCGCAGTAGATGTCGGAAATCGGGCGGATTTGGCGATTTTTCGACATCTACTGCGGGCCAGTTGGGAGGGGAGTGCGGGTTCCCGCTCAGTCCTCCAGGTCGACCTCGCGGGTCACGGTGGCGCCGATCTCGGTCCTGATGGCTTCCAGCACGCCCTGCGGGACGGAGCTGTCGACCGTGATGAGCGCCAGCGCCTGGCCGCCCTCGCTGTGGCGGGCCACCTGCATGCCGGCGATGTTCACGCCGTTCTCGCCCAGCAGTCGCCCCAGGGTGCCGACCACGCCGGGACGGTCCGCGTAGGAGATGACCAGGAGGTGGTCGCTCATCGGGATTTCCAGCTCGTAGCCGTTGACGCCGACGATCTTCTGGATCTGCTTCGGGCCTGTCAGCGTGCCGGACACGGAGATCTGGGAGTCGTCGGAGAGCGCGCCGCGGATGGTGAGGACGTTGCGGTAGTCGGCCGACTCCAGCGTGGTGATCAGGCGGGTGTTGATGCCGCGCTGCTCGGCCAGGACGGGCGCGTTGACGTAGGAGACCTGCTCGGAGACGACGTCCTTGAACACGCCCTTGAGCGCGGACAGCTCCAATGCCTTGACGTCCAGCGCGGCGATCTCGCCCGCCACCTCGACGTCGATCTGCGTCACCGAGGCGTGCGTCAGGGCGGTGAAGATCCGGCCCAGCTTCTCAATCAGCGGGATGCCGGGACGGACGTCGGCGGCGATGACGCCGCCGGCGACATTGACCGCGTCCGGGACCAGCTCGCCGGCCAGGGCCAGGCGGACCGACTTGGCCACCGAGACACCGGCCTTTTCCTGGGCTTCGTCGGTGGAGGCGCCCAGGTGCGGGGTGACGATGACGTTGTCCAGTCCCAGGAAGTCGACGTCGGAGGCGGGCTCCTTGACGAACACGTCGATGCCGGCGCCGGCGATGTCGCCGTCGCGCAGGGCAATGTTCAGCGCAGCCTCGTCCACCAGGCCGCCGCGGGCAACGTTGATGACGTAGGCGGTTTTTTTCATCTTCTTGAATGCCGCGGTGCCGATCATGCCCAGGGTCTCGGGCGTGCGGGGCATGTGGATGGTGACGAAGTCCGACTGTTCCAGCAGCTCATCCAGCGTCAGCAGCTGCACGCCCAGGCTGGCGGCGCGGGCCGAGGTGACGTAGGGGTCGTAGGCGATGACTTCCATGCCGAAGGCCTTGGCGCGCTCGGTGATGAGGGCGCCGATCCGTCCCAGGCCGATGATGCCGAGCTTCTTTTCCAGCAGTTCCGTGCCGGTGTACTTCGAGCGCTTCCACTCGCCGTTCTTCAGCGCGGTGCTGGCGGCAGGGATGTGGCGGGCCAGGGAGAGGATGTGGCCGATGGTCAGTTCGGCGGCGGAGACGATGTTCGACGTCGGCGCGTTCACCACCATGACGCCGGCCTGCGTGGCCGCCTTGATGTCCACGTTGTCCAGCCCCACGCCGGCACGGGCGATGACCTTCAGGTTCTTCGCCGCGGCGATGGCCTCGGCATCGACCTGAGTGGCGGAGCGGACCAGGATCGCGTCCACGTCCACGATGGCGGAGAGCAGCGCGGAGCGGTCGGACCCGTCCGTCTGGCGGATCTCAAAGTCCGGGCCCAGCGCCTCGACCGTGGCGGGTGAAAGTTCCTCTGCGAGGAGTACGACTGGCTTGGTGGCGCTCACCTATGACCTCTTTAGCTCTCGGGGATGTTCTTGTGGGGATTTTGGTGAAGGGTTCGGCTGTTGTTTGGACGACAAAAAAGCCGGACTCCAGTTTATGGGAGCCCGGCTTCCTTGCCGTAACAATCAGCGGTGGCGGCGACGCAAGCGACGCACGTCACATGCGTCGGAACGCTACCGGGCGACGGAGCCTTCGGTGTAGTCGTCGTCGGACTTGATCCAGGAGAACAGCTTGCGCAGTTCGCGCCCGGTGGCCTCGATCGGGTGGTCCTCGCCCTTCTTGCGCAGCGCGGCGAACTCGGGGCCGCCGGCGTCCTGGTCGTCGATGAAGCGCTTGGCGAAGGTGCCGTCCTGGATGTCGGCGAGGACGGCCTTCATGTTCTCCTTCACGTCGGGGGTGATGACGCGCGGGCCGGAGACATAGTCGCCGTATTCGGCGGTGTCGGAGACGCTCCAGCGCTGCTTGGCGATGCCGCCTTCAACCATGAGGTCGACGATCAGCTTGAGCTCGTGCAGCACCTCGAAGTAGGCGACCTCTGGCTTGTATCCGGCCTCGGTCAGGGTCTCGAAGCCGTATTGCACCAGCTGGGAGGCGCCGCCGCACAGCACTGCCTGCTCGCCGAACAGGTCGGTTTCGGTCTCCTCGGTGAAGGTGGTCTCGATGACGCCGGCGCGGGTTCCGCCGATGCCCTTGGCGTAGGACAGCGCCAGTTCACGGGCCTTGCCGGAGGGGTTCTGTTCGACGGCGATCAGGTCCGGCACGCCGCGGCCGGCTTCGAACTCGCGCCGCACGATGTGGCCCGGGCCCTTGGGGGCGACGAGGGCGACGTCGACGTCGGCCGGCGGCTGGATGTAGCCGTAGCGGATGTTGAAGCCGTGGCCGAAGAAGAGGGCGTCGCCGGCGTTCAGGTTCGGGGCGATGTCTTCCGCGTACACGAAGCGCTGGACCTGGTCGGGGGTGAGGACCATGATCAGGTCGGCTTCCTTGACGGCGTCGGCGACGCTGAGGACGCGCAGGCCCTCGGCCTCGGCCTTGGCGCGGGACTTGGAGCCTTCCTTGAGGCCGACGCGGACGTCGACGCCGGAATCGCGCAGGCTCAGTGCGTGTGCGTGGCCCTGGCTGCCGTAGCCGATGACGGCAACCTTGCGACCCTGGATGATGGAGAGGTCTGCGTCGTCGTCGTAGAACATGTCGGTCACTGTGTTGCTCCTTGAATATTTGAGGGGTGTTGCTGTGTTTTCGTTACGGTTTTTGCCGCCGGCGCGCACGCCGGCCGCTGCCTTGGGAAGCGCTGCGCTAAGAAGCGCGGAGGGCCCGGTCGCTCATGGAGCGGGATCCCCGCCCGATGGCCAGGGTGCCCGACTGCACGATCTCGCGGATGCCGAAGGGCTCGAGCACATTGAGCAGTGCTGTGAGCTTGTCCGGGTGGCCGGTGGCCTCGATGGTCAGCGAGTCGGTGGACACGTCGACGACCGAGGCGCGGAAGAGGTCTGCGGCTTGGGTGACCTGCAGCCTCGTGGCGGCATCCGCGCGTACCTTGACCAGGATGTGGTCCCGCTGCACGGAGTTCTCTGAAACCAGTTCAACAATCTTGATGACGTTGACCAGTTTATTCAGCTGTTTGGTGACTTGTTCAATCAGCTCCCCGCCGGCGTCGACCACCACGGTCATGCGGGACACGCCGGAGACCTCGGTGGGGCCCACCGCCAGGGAGTTGATGTTGAAGGCGCGGCGGGCAAACATGCTGGCCACGCGAGTCAGGACGCCGGGCTTGTCCTCGACCAGGACGGAAAGGGTATGGCGTGTCATCTCTAGTCCTCTTCTTCCCACACGGGGGTCAGGTTCCGTGCCACTTGGATCTGGTCGTTGCTGACGCCGGAGGGGACCATCGGCCACACCATGGAGTCGGGGCTGACCACGAAGTCGATGACTACGGGGCGGTCGTTGATGGAAAGCGCCTTTTCGATGGTCGCGTCAAGGTCCTCGACGCGGTCGCAGCGCAGGCCCACGCACCCGTAGGCGTCGGCGAGCTTGACGAAGTCCGGGATCCGCATGGTGTCGTGGCCCGTATTCAGGTCGGTGTTGGAATAGCGGCTGTTGTAGAACAGCGTCTGCCACTGGCGCACCATGCCGAGCGAGGAGTTGTTGATGATCGCGACCTTGATCGGGATGTTGTTGATCCGACAGGTGGCCAGTTCCTGGTTGGTCATCTGGAAGCAGCCGTCGCCGTCGATGGCCCAGACCACGCGGTCCGGCTCGCCCACCTTGGCGCCCATGGCCGCGGGCACCGAGTACCCCATGGTGCCGGCGCCGCCGGAGTTCAGCCAGGAATGGGGACGCTCATACTTGATGAACTGCGCGGCCCACATCTGGTGCTGCCCCACGCCCGCCACGTACACGCCCTCCGGGCCGGTCAGGGCGCCGATGCGGGAGATGACCCGCTGAGGGGACATGAGCCCGTCCTCCGGCTCGGTCCAGCCCAGCGGGTAGGTGTCGCGCAGGTTCCCCAGGAACGCCCACCAGTCGCCGAGGTCCGGCGCCCCGTGGGCCTCGAACTCCACCTTCACGGCGGCCGTCAGGTCCGGGATGATCTCCTTGACGGAGCCCACGATCGGGACATCCGCCGTGCGGTTCTTGGATATTTCCGCCGGGTCGATGTCCGCGTGGATGACCTTGGCGTGCGGGGCGAAGCTGCCGAGCACGCCGGTGACGCGGTCGTCGAAGCGCGCTCCCAGGGTGATCAGCAGGTCCGACTGCTGCAGGGCCGTGACGGCGGAGACGGTGCCGTGCATGCCGGGCATGCCCACATGCAGCCGGTGTGAATCCGGGAACGCGCCGCGGGCCATTAGCGTGGTGACGACGGGCGCGCCCGTCAGTTCGGCCAGCTCCATGAGCTCCTTGGAGGCGTGGGCCTTGATGACGCCGCCGCCCACGTACAGGACCGGCTTCCTGGCCTCGCGGATCAGCTTGGCGGCTTCGCGCAGCTGCTTGGAGTGGCCGCGGAACACGGGCCGGTAGCCGGGGAGGTCGATGACCGGCGGCCAGGAGAACGTCATCTGGCCCTGCTGGGCGTCCTTGGACACGTCAACCAGCACGGGACCGGGGCGGCCGGTGGAGGCGAGGTGGAAGGCCTCCGCCATGACGCGGGGGACGTCCTGGGGGTCGGTGACGAGGTAGGAGTGCTTGGTCACGGGCATCGTGATACCCACGATGTCCGCTTCCTGGAACGCGTCGGTGCCGATGACCGCGCTGGAGACCTGGCCGGTGATGGCAACCATCGGCACGGAGTCCATGTGGGCGTCCATGATGGGCGTGACCAGGTTGGTGGCGCCGGGTCCGGAGGTCGCGATGCACACGCCGACCTCACCCGTGACCATGGCATAGCCCTGCGCGGCATGCCCGGCACCCTGCTCGTGGCGGACCAGCACGTGGTTGAGGGAGGAGGCCATGAGGGGATCGTAGGTGGGCAGGATCGCCCCGCCGGGAAGCCCGAAGACGTCCTTGACGCCCAGCTCTTCCAGTGAACGGACAAGTGCCTCGGAGCCGGTCATTTGTACAGGCGCCACAATGCGGTTGGGGCCTACGACGGCGGTGGCCGGGCCTGCGGGGCTGACTGCACCGGGGCTGCTGACTGCGGTGCCGCCGTGCCCATGGGACTTGGCGGCCATCAGCGCAGGGCTGGCGGGCTTTCCTTTACTCATCGGTTCTTCCTTTGCGGAACTCTTGCTTTTGATACTTCCATGGGTGCGCAGTGTGCGGCGGGCCATTCGGTGTAACGGCCCGCCTTACGGTGGTAACAAAAAAACCCCTCGGCCGCGAGGCTCTCATAGAGGGGTTTGCACGTGTTGCGACGTTCTCTTCACTGGTTTGTCAGAGGGTCATGGCCGGTGGTGTGGCCACTTTGCGTCACGCGCTAGCTAATGACGACTACGAGCTTTATGTGCATGTCTGTAGTCTTTCCTTTCGCCGCCGGAGGTGTCAAACGCCATGGACGCCCATCTCATTATGTGGATGCGGAGTCCACACTGTGGGCATGGTCCGCCCGGGCGGCCCGGTACAGCGCTCGGACCGGGCGGTCGGCGGCTCCGGGGCCCCCTCAGGCCCGTCCCACAACATTTGAGCTGCGCAACTTCTGCAGGCTCGGGTGCGCGCCAACCGATTCGGAACCGTGGGTGGCCAACACCGTAAACAGTGCCGCAGCCGGTACGTGCACACCGCTCAACAGCAAGGGATGGGCTGAGTCGTACTGGGTGATGAGCGACCAGTCCTCAATTTCTGGATAGACAGCCGAGACCGCTGAGAAGTAAAAGCTCAGCCACCGGCCGCCCACCTGGCACAGGAGCCGCTGATTGCTCACCACCAAGCGGCATGGCTGACGCTCGCGCCATTGGGCGGCGGCCTGGTTAGCAGCAGCGTTTCGCCGGGCAGCATTTGATATGGCGTTGATGCCCAAGCCCGCCAACACGAAGGCGGGCCTGCCAAAATAGAAGCCCGAGCTTTGCGAGTAGGTCACATCCATGCCGTAATGGCGCGCATAGTCCGCGGGAACATCCATGAAGAAAACCTCGTTGGCGTTGGGCACGACATCCCAAATGTGGATGGTCCCCGGGACTTCGCGCCGCAAAAGGCTTGATTGCAGGCTGCGAGCTTGTTCCCATGCCCTGGCCGAGCTGCTCTCCCGTTGCGCAACGCCGGCGTCCATCTTTGTGGAATGACCCTGGGCACGCCGCCAGTGACGAAAGGCCCTGAACCCACCGACGGCGGCATAAACCAGTGCAGCCAAGGGACCAACGAGGGCGAGCAGCAGAAGCACGATCGCCAGCAGGGACCACCATGGCCGCAGGCTTTGGTTCTCCAAACCCTGATGGATCCACCAGATTCCGAGCGTGGCGACAACGTAAATCGCGGGTGCTGCGACGAGCGGCACGGCCCATCTCATATGGCGTCTCACCCTTGCAGATTTCGCCCGCAAACCATTCCCCCTCGGTGTGTTTCGGTCTCCTCGAGCCCAGCTACCCCATCAACTGCGGGTTGGAACGCTATTGCCTATCCGCAGAAGGCTCCCGTCGAGGCGCTGTTGACCAATTTCGCATACTTGGCCAGCACGCCGGAGGTGAACTTCGCCGGCAGCGGCTCCCATCCGGCCTTGCGGGCCTCCAGCTCGGCGGCGTCCACCAGGAGATCGAAGGACCGGGCGGCGATGTCCACGCGGATCCTGTCGCCGTCGCGCACAAAGGCGATGGGCCCGCCGTCGACCGCTTCCGGGGCCACGTGGCCGATGCACAGGCCGGTGGTGCCGCCGGAAAAGCGGCCGTCCGTCAGCAGCAGCACGTCCCTGCCGAGCCCGGCGCCCTTGATGGCGCCGGTGATGGCGAGCATTTCGCGCATGCCGGGGCCGCCCTTGGGGCCTTCGTAGCGGATGACGACGACGTCGCCGGCGTGGATCTGCCCCTTGTCCAGGGCGTCGAGCGCGCCCTGCTCGCGCTCAAACACGCGGGCTGTGCCTTCAAAGACGTCCAGGTCGAAGCCTGCGCTCTTGACGACGGCGCCCTCCGGCGCCAGCGAGCCGTGCAGGATGGTGATGCCGCCGGTCTTGTGAATCGGGTTGTCCAATGCGCGCAGCACCTTGCCGTCGGGGTCCGGGGGGTTGATCTCGGCGAGGTTCTCCGCAACCGTCCGGCCGGTGACGGTGAGGCAGTCGCCGTGGATGAGTCCGGCGTCGAGCAGGGCCTTCATGATGACGGGCACGCCGCCGATCTTGTCGACGTCGAACATCACGTAGCGGCCGAAGGGCTTCAGGTCGCCCAGGTGAGGGATCCTGTCGCCAATGCGGTTGAAGTCCTTGAGCGTCAGGTCCACGTGTGCCTCGCGGGCAATGGCCAGGAGATGGAGGACGGCGTTCGTGGAGCCGCCGAACGCCATGGTGACGGCGATGGCGTTTTCAAAGGCCTTCTTGGTCATGATGTCGCGGGCGCGGATGCCTTTTTCGAGCAGGTGGACCACGGCCGCGCCTGACTTGCGGGCGTACATGTCGCGACGGCGGTCGGCGCTGGGCGGGGCGGCTGAGCCGGGCAGTGACATGCCGAGGGCCTCGCCGATGCACGCCATGGTGTTGGCCGTGTACATGCCGCCGCAGGCGCCCTCCCCGGGACAGATGGCGCGCTCAATGCTGTCCAGGTCCTTCATGCTCATCTTCCCGGCGGCACAGGCCCCCACGGCCTCGAAGGCGTCGATCAGGGTGACTTCCTTCTCCGTGCCGTCTTCCAACTTCGCGAAGCCGGGCATGATGGAGCCGGCATACAGGAAGACGCTGGCCAGGTTCAGGCGGGCAGCGGCCATGAGCATGCCGGGCAGGGACTTGTCGCAGCCGGCCAGCAGCACGGAACCGTCCAGGCGCTCGGCCATCATGACGGTTTCCACGGAATCGGCGATGACTTCGCGGGAGACTAGGGAAAAGTGCATGCCTTCATGGCCCATGGAGATGCCGTCGGAAACGGAGATGGTGCCAAACTGCATGGGGAAGCCGTCCGCGGCGAACACGCCTTCCTTGGCTCCCTGGGCCAGCCGGTTCAGGGACAGGTTGCAGGGCGTGATTTCATTCCAGGAACTGGCGATGCCGATCTGCGGCTTGCGGAAGTCGTCGTCGCCCATGCCCACGGCGCGGAACATGCCGCGCGCCGGGGAGGCGTGGATCCCGTCGGTGACAACGCGGCTGCGGGGCTTGATGTCCGGCTTGCCGTCTGCGGTCCGGACAACGTCATCTGCTGAATTGGTCTCCACGCTCATGTGCGCAGTCTATGACGGCTCGTCCGGCCCGGCCAGCGTATTTCTGGTTCCGGTCACATGGCGGGATTTATCGTCTCGAGGGGGAATCGCTGCAGGCGTGCCGAGGGCGGCGTGCGGGCCCCATGCTTCACCCCTCCGGCACCGAAAAACCGCGACAGGACAGGCCCGTCGGACTGCCGACGTGTGATCTGCACCGCAAACCACATTTCAGATTTCACACGCGCCCAAAAACCATGTAGTGTTTCATGTCGTTGCGGGGAACACAACGGACACAAGCCGAAGTGATCCACTGCAGCGCAAAGATGCACCTCTAGCTCAATTGGCAGAGCAATTGACTCTTAATCAATGGGTTTCGGGTTCAAGTCCCGAGGGGTGCACAGTTGAAGAACGGCCTCCGGTCCGCTTAGGCGGACCGGAGGCCGTTTTGCTTTCCGCCACATGACTGGGTGGGATGGCCACCCCTGCCGCCGGGAGCGCGCCACCGGTGCCGCCGCCACCCATCCCGACGAATCGTCAATTTAGCGGCCCCCAGCAACTGGCCTAGGCTGATGTGAACGCCCAGCCGCCGACTGCCCGGCGTCGCCCTCCTACAGCGACACCCGTCAACAGCGCCATCAGACGCACAGCACCACCCAAGAAGGAGACTCCATGTCCGAACGCCTCGTCCCCGGCGACACCGCCCCGCCCTTCAGCCTGCCCAATGCCGACGGCGGAACCACGGCATTGGAGGACTTCGCGGGCCACGACGTGGTGGTCTACTTTTACCCGGCAGCGTCGACGCCCGGCTGCACCAAGCAAGCCTGCGACTTTCGGGACAGCCTGGCCTCGCTGACGTCGGCCGGCTACCAGGTGGTGGGCATCTCCCCCGACCCCGTGGCGAAGCTTGCCAAGTTCGCTGCCCAGGAAGAGCTGACGTTCCCGCTGCTGTCCGACGAGGACCACGCCGTCGCCGACGCCTACGCAGCCTGGGGCGAAAAGAAGAACTACGGCAAGACCTATCAAGGCCTGATCCGCTCCACGATCGTGGTGGACCGCGACGGAAAGGTGGCCGTGGCCCAGTACAACGTCCGCGCCACCGGGCATGTGGCCAAGCTGCGCCGGGATTTGAAGATCGACCAGTAGCCTGTCCCGATCCCCTGGGTCTCGACGCGCTCGAAGAACTCGCGGCCCGACCACCGGGCTGCCCGACCACCGGATCAGCAATATGTGCGCAAGAGGGGACTTGAACCCCTACGCCCGAAGGCACAGGTACCTAAAACCTGCGTGTCTACCAATTCCACCACTCGCGCCGGCAACAACAAAAGACGTCCACCATACTACCCGGCATCCGACCTCCGCAGTGACCGGCACAGTTCACCGCAGCGGCGGTGCCGGACCGCGGACGGCCGGCGCCAAGCAACAGCCGTTAGGATGAATGGCTGATGGAATCCGCAGCCGTAAGGAGAAACCCCCGTGCCCACACTGGCCCGCCCACGGCGCAAGGCGCGGCTGCGCGCGGCCGCGATGGCCGCCGTCGTCCTTCTGGGGGCCACCGCCTGCACCGGGGCGCCGGGACCCGACCCGTCAAGCACGACGCCGGCCACCCGGCAGGCCGCGCCGGTCACCTTTAACTTTGGCACCGGAGCGGACCCGGCGGGCCTTGATCCGGCGCTGGTGGCGGACACGGAGTCGTACCGGGTGACGCGGCAGGTCCTGGAGGGGCTTGTCACGATCGATCCCGTCACCGGCGCGCCGGCCCCGAGCCTGGCGACGTCCTGGAAGGAGCTCGGCGACGGGCTGGCGTACCAGTTCAAGCTGCGCCGCGGCGTCACGTTCCAGGACGGCACGGCCTTTGACGCGCAGGCCGTGTGCACCAACTTCGAGCGCTGGTACAAGCTGCCCAAGGCCACGCGCGGGGACGGCGCCGGGACCATGTTCAAGCAGGTGTTCGGCGAATTTTCGGACCATCCCAAGGATTCGCTCTACGGCGGCTGCACCGTGGACGGACCGCTGGAGGTGACCCTGCACCTGAAGATGCGGCTGACCGGCTTCCTGCAGGCCCTGACCCTGCCGGCCTTTGCCATCTCCTCCCCCGCCGCGCTGGAAAAGGGAACCGCCAACACCCTCAACCAGACGTTCCACGGCAACAAGGTCTCCAAATACGCGCTCCATCCGGTGGGCACGGGCCCGTTCATGTTCACCTCGTCCGCCCCCGGAACGGTGACCATGACCGCGTACCCGAAGTATTGGGGACCAAAGGGCCAGATCCACACGCTCATCTTCACCACCTACGACGAGCCCGAAACGCGGCTGGCCGCCCTGGCGGACGGCACCTTGGACGGCTTTGACCCGGTGACGCCGTCCAACTTTGACAAGCTGGTCAAGGCAGGCAGGCAGGTGCTCCAGCGCGACCCGTTCTCCGTCGTGTACGTCGGAATCAACCAGGCCGTCCCCGTCATGAAGGACGCGAAGGTCCGCGAGGCCATCGCCGCCGGCATCGACAAGACCACGCTCGTCAACGACTTCTTCATCGCCGGCACGGCCACCACGGCGCAGTTCATTCCGCCCAAGCTCAGCGGCTTCAACAACGCCGTGCCCGGCATCGCCTACGACCCCGTCAAGGCCAAGGAGCTGCTGAAGTCCTCCGGCTACAAGGGCCAGGAAATCAAGTTCTACTACCCCACCAACGTGACCCGCACCTACCTGCCCACGCCCGAGAAGGTGTATGCCGAGATTGCACGCGAGCTGACGGCCGTCGGCTTCAACATCAAGCCCGTGCCGATCGCCTGGAACGACGGCTACGTCCAGGCCGTCACGAGCCCCGGCGACCACGCACTGAGCCTCATGGGCTGGAACGGCGGCTACGCCGACCCGGACAACTTCGTGGGCCCGCTCTTCGGCGCCCCCAACGGCGAACTTGGCCTGCAGGACCCCCAGCTCGTCTCCAAGATCACGCGGGCGCGCAGCATCCCCAACGGCCCCGCGCGGACCGCCGCCTACGACGCCATCAACAAGCTGATCGCCACCAGTGTCCCGGCGGTGCCCATCGCGTTCCCCATCTCCGCGATCGCCCTCTCCGACAAAGTGGCCAGCTACCCGCTCAGCCCGGTCCTCAACGAGGTCTTCAACCACGTCACGCTGGCCGCCGGAAACTAGGCGGCGCGGGGACGTGCGTGCCACGCGGTGACGGACGACGCCGGGTGCCCGGCCCGGGTGACCCGCCGCGCCGTCGTCCCGGGTGCCCCGCGGGCGTGTGACCCAGCTCCCCTGATTTACGCTACAAGCACCTGCCGCGATACGCTTCTACAGCTAGGAAGAGCCTCTATTCGGAGTTGACTGTGACCTTCATCTCGACCACCAAAGACGCTGACGTCGTTCTCATCGGAGGCGGCATCATGAGCGCCACTTTGGGTGCAATGCTCAAGCAACTCGAACCGACCTGGAACATTGTGCTGTTTGAACAGCTGGGGCAGCCGGGCCTTGAATCCTCCAGCCCGTGGAACAACGCCGGCACCGGCCACTCCGCGCTCTGCGAACTCAACTATTCGCCACAGGCCAAGGACGGCACCGTTGATCCGGCAAAGGCGCTGAACATCAACGAACAGTTCCAGCTCTCCCGCCAGTTCTGGGCACACATGGTGGACAACGGCCTGGTCGGCTCCCCCAAGGGTTTCATCAACACCGTCCCGCACATGAGCTTTGTGATTGGCGAAGCGCACCGCAAGTTCCTCAAGGCCCGGCACGCCGCGCTGAGCAGCAACCCGCTGTTCGCCTCCATGGAGTACTCCGAGGACCCCGCCCAGATTGCCAAGTGGGCGCCCCTGGTCATGAAGGGACGCGACCCCCAGGAAAAGGTGACCGCCACGCGCGCCGCCGAGGGCACCGACGTCGACTTTGGCGCCCTGACCCGCGAGCTCATCGGGTACATGGACAGCCACGGCGTCGAGGTCAACTACAACACCTCCGTCACCGACGTCGAACGCACCGCCGACGGCCGGTGGGACGTTTCGACCAAGTACCGGTCCTCCGGCGAACACGGGCGGATCAAGGCGAAGTTCGTCTTCATTGGCAGCGGCGGCGGCGCCCTGCACCTGCTCCAAAAGTCGGGCATTCCCGAGGGCAACGGTTTTGGCGGCTTCCCCGTTTCCGGCCAGTTCTTCCGCTGCACGGATGAAAAAATCGCGTCCCGGCACAGCGCCAAGGTCTACGGCCAGGCATCCGTGGGCGCACCCCCCATGTCCGTCCCGCACCTGGACACCCGCTACGTGGGCGGCAAGCGGTCCCTCCTCTTCGGCCCGTACGGCGGCTTCTCCACGAAGTACCTGAAGACCGGCAGCTACCTTGACCTGCCCGGCTCCATCCGGCCCGGAAATATCATCCCGATGCTCGCGGTCGGCAAGGACAACCTCGACCTGGTGAAGTACCTGGTCAGCGAGGTCACCAAGTCCCACGCGGGCAAGGTGGAGGCGCTCCACGAGTACTTCCCCGGCGCCGACGGCAAGGACTGGGAACTGATCACGGCCGGGCAGCGGGTCCAGATCATTAAGAAGGACGCCAAAAAGGGCGGCATCCTGCAGTTCGGCACCGAGGTCATCACCTCGGCCGACGGCACCATCTCCGCCCTGCTCGGCGCCTCCCCCGGCGCGTCCACGGCCGTGCCGATCATGCTGCAGCTGCTCCAGCGCTGCTTCCCGCGCAAGTTCAAGCTGGAATGGCAGGATTCGCTGCGCGGCATGATGCCCACCTACGGCACCAAGCTCAACGAGAACCCGGAACTGTTTGACAAGAGCCTGGCCTCGACGGCGGCGTCGCTGCAGTTGCAGACCGATCCGGCCTAGGGTTCCCCTCGGGCAGGACGGGCAGGACGGGCACGACCAGCAGGGCCAGACGGAACCGGCGTGACGCAGTGGGAGTGTATTGATGTTTCGTTTGGCACGGATGTCCCTGGGCAACCGGGCGTTGATCGCGTTGATCACCATCTTCGGGGTGGTGTTCGGCGTCATCACGCTCGGCTCGCTCAAGCAGGAGCTGATCCCCTCCATCGAGTTCCCGCAGATCACGGTGGTCTCCTCCATGCCCGGCGCCTCGCCGGAGGTGGTGGACAAACAGGTCGGCGCCCCGCTGGAAGCCGCGCTCAACGGCGTCGAAGGCCTTGAGACGAGCACGTCCACCTCGCGCAGCGGCGTCTCCACGATCAACCTGTCCTTCGCCTACGGCACCAACCTTGACCGCGCCCGGAACCAGATTGACCGGGCCATTTCCAACGTCGCCCCGAGCCTGCCCGACGGTGTCCAGCCGCAGCCCATTGCCGGCAGCATCGCCGATTTCCCCATCGTCTTCCTGGCTGTTTCTTCTGACCAGGGCCTGTCCGCGCTGCACACCAGCCTGCAGGGGACCGCGGTGCCGGCGCTGCTGAAGATCGACGGCGTCCGCAGCGCCGACGTCACGGGCGCCAACTCCCAGCACATCGCCATTTTGCCGGACGCGGCGAAGATGGCTGCCGCCGGCGTCAATGCCGGCGCCATCACAAATGCGCTCAAGAACAACGGCTCGCTGGTGCCCGTGGGCTCGCTCAGCGACAACGGGCTGACGCTGCCCATCCAGGCCGGCAGCCCAGTTGACTCGCTTGACGCGATCAAGGGCCTGCCGCTGTCCGGCAGCAAGGACCATCCCGCGCCGACCATCGGCTCGGTCGCCAGCGTTGCCCTGGCGGACGATCCCACCACGTCCATCACGCGCACCGACGGCAAACCCACGTTGGCGCTCTCCATCACCAAGACACCCGCCGCGGACACGGTGACGCTGTCCCACGCGATCAGCGCCGCGCTGCCGCAGATCCAGGCCTCCCTGGGCCACAACACCCGGTTCACCACCGTCCTGGACCAGGCCCCGTTCATTGAAAAGTCCATCCACGACCTCACGCAGGAGGGCCTGCTAGGACTTGGCTTCGCCGTCGTCGTGATCCTGGTCTTCCTGCTTTCGGTCCGCTCCACCCTGGTCACGGCCATCTCCATCCCGCTGTCCCTGCTGGTGACTTTCATCGGGCTGTGGGCCACGGGGTATTCGCTGAACATCCTGACGTTGGGCGCGCTGACCATCGCCATCGGGCGGGTGGTGGACGACTCCATTGTCGTCATTGAAAACATCAAGCGGCACATGAGCTACGGCGAGGACAAAAAGGCCGCCATCCTCTCCGCCATCCGCGAGGTGGCCGGGGCCGTGACCGCGTCCACGCTGACCACGGTGGCCGTGTTCCTGCCGATCGCCTTCGTGGGCAGCCTGGCCGGGGAGCTGTTCCGGCCGTTCGCCCTCACCGTGACCTTTGCGCTGCTGGCCTCGCTGCTGGTGTCACTGACCATTGTGCCGGTGCTCGCGTATTGGTTCCTGAAGTCCCCCGCCCTTGCCGGCACTCCGTCAGGCGCCGCGGACGACGCCGGCACGGCCTTGAGCGGCAAGGCGCTCCTGCGCGCCGTGGAAGAGAAAGAGCGCGGCTCCTGGTTGCAGCGCGGTTATCTGCCCGTCCTGGCCAAGACGCAAAAGCACCCCGTGTACACGCTGGTGGCGGGCGTCATCATCCTTGGCGCCACGCTGGCCATGACGCCGCTGCTGCCCACCAACCTGCTGGGCGACACCGGACAAAACAGCCTGACCGTCACCCAGAAGATGCCCGCGGGCACCAGCCTGGACGCCACGGATGCGGCAGCAAAAAAGGTGGAGGCCGTGCTGGCCCGCATTGACGGGATCCAAGACGTGCAGGTCACCGTGGGAAACAGCTCCGGCGGCTTCTCCGCGCTGCTGTCCTCCGGCGCGTCCAGCGCCACGTTCCAGGTCATCACCGATCCCAACGCAGACCAGGTGGCGCTGCAGGACACCGTCCGCGACGCGGTGGTCCAGGTCAAGAACGCCGGAACCATTGCCCTGGGGTCATCCGGCGGCGGCTTTGGCACCTCAAACTCCGTGGACGTCACGGTGAAGGCGGGCACCGGCGTCGCGCTTCAGGATGCGTCCGACGCCCTGGTGAAGGCCCTGACCGGCCTGCCCGGGGCGCAGTCGGTGGCGAGCAACCTCTCCGGGGCGCAGCCCGTGGTGCAGGTCAGTGTGGACCGGGCCAAGGCCGTCGCGGCGGGGCTCGACGAATCGCAGGTCACCGGCCTGCTCGCGGCCACCGTCAGCCCCCTGCCGGGCGGGACCGTGCGCATCGACACCACCGACTACAAGGTCCAGGTGGGTGTCGGGCGGACGTTCGACTCGGTCGCCGCCCTCGCCGCGGCCCAGGTTCCCACCCCGGCCGGGCCCGTGCCGCTGAGCGCCTTCGCCACGGTGAAGCAGGTGGACACGCCCTTGACCATCACCTCCTCCAACGGGCAGCGGACGGCCACCGTGTCCGTCACGCCGGATGCCAACTCGCTGGGCTCGCTGAGCGCCGAGGTGCAAAAGAAGATCGATTCCGTGAAGCTCCCGCCCGGCGCCGTTGCCACGATCGGCGGGGCGGCAACGCAGCAGTCGGATTCGTTCCGGCAGCTGGGCCTGGCCATGCTGGCGGCCATCGCCATTGTGTACGTGATCATGGTGGCCACGTTCAAGTCGCTCATCCAGCCGCTGATCCTGCTGGTCTCCATCCCGTTTGCGGCGACGGGCGCCATCGCGCTGCTGCTCATCACGCGCGTGCCGCTGGGGCTGGCGTCGCTGATTGGCATGTTGATGCTGGTGGGCATCGTGGTCACGAACGCCATTGTGCTCATTGACCTGATCAACCAGTACCGGCGCCCCTCCGGCGACCGGCCCGCCATGAACGTGGCGGACGCCATTGAACACGGCGCCCGGCAGCGCCTTCGCCCGATCCTGATGACGGCGCTGGCTACCATTTTCGCCCTGACGCCGATGGCGCTGGGCGTGACGGGCGGCGGCGGGTTCATCTCGCAGCCGCTGGCCATCGTGGTGGTGGGCGGGCTGGTCTCCTCCACCCTGCTGACGCTGGTCCTGGTGCCCGTGCTGTACCGGCTGGTGGAGGGCCGCAAGGAACGGCGCGAGCTCATGAAGGCGCTCAAGGTGGTGCACCGGCCGGCATCGGGCGGCGCCGGTTCACCGGCGGGGCCTGAGTTCCAGGACTGGACCACGGGCGCCATCCCCAAGGTCCGCGGCCGCCGCGCTGCCGACTGACCTGCCCCGCGCTGTCAGCAATCGATATCGCAGCACATCGATTGATCCGTTCGATATCGCAGTAGTTGGACGAAAAACCGCCGCAAAGTCGCTTTTCGGTGCAACGACTGCGTTATGGATTCCGGGCCATGAGCTGGGTGTGGATAACTTAAACCCGGCATCCCAAAAGTTGCCATGCTGGGGGCATGGCAGCGCTTGACCGTCTTCCCGAATTCTTCCGAACCGCACCCTTCACCCTCGATGAGGCACGAGCGGCCGGCAGCAGTTACGGCCAGCTTTGCCACCGTGACGTAGTGACACTCAGCCGCGGCATCAAGTCGCTAAAGAATTGCGCCGATGTGCCGCTCGCACTGCTGACGCGCCCCTACACGCAGGTCACCGGCTATGCCGCGGCATCCCATGCGACCGCATTCACGATTTGGCAATTCCCGGGCTTTCTCCCCGGTGCAACGGCTCCCACGATCCACATATCCCGTCAGTTCCCACACGCTTCCATGCGCCGCGAGGGCGTCAGTGGACACCGCACCCGCCTATTCAGTGATGAGGTGACAAGCCTCAATGGCCTTTGGATCACCACCCGAAGCCGAACGTGGCTGGATTGTGCCCACGCCATGTCCTTGGACGAACTTGTCATCGCAGCAGACCACCTGTTGCGGATTCCGCGGCCGCAGTACGAGGGCCGCGACACCCCGTACGCCACCGTCCCGGCTCTAACCGCGCTTCTTGACAGCCACCACGGAATGCGTGGACTTGTAAAAGCCCGCCAGGCACTCCGGCTGGCGAGGGTCGGTTGCGATTCCCCTCCGGAGACACGCCTCCGCCTGGCCGTCGTGCGTGCAGGTCTTCCTGAACCGCGATTCAATGTTGCTGTCCAGCTGGCCCCCGGGTTGGAGCGAACACCCGACCAGTCCTATCCGGACTACAAGGTCGCCGTCGAATACGACGGCGCAACGCATGCCGATCCCGCCCAAGTGGTCAAGGATGTCACCCGGGAGGAGGATTTTGCGAGAGGCGGCTGGAAAGAGGTGCGCATCATGAAGAGCCACATGGCCAATGACGCCGAGGAAGCCGTTAGCAAGATCCGCAACGCCCTTTATGATCGCGGCTGGCGACCGAGCGGCGATCAATAACACAGCACTTCGACCGAAAACGCCCCAAAAGGCTGAATTTGGTCCAATTTCTGCGTTATCGACGGGCCGGTCCAACAACTGCGCACTCGATTGGACGCGTGGGCTGGCGGCAGTCAGGCGGGGAGGGCGGCGCCGAAGGCCAGCTTGGGGACGAACCACAGCGACACGGCGGCCACGAGGGCCGTGACGCCACAGATGGCCCACACCGCCATGTAGCCGGCCAGGGGAGCCGCCGCGCCGCCCGTGCCGGCCGTCAGGGATCCCAGCGCCGAGCCGGCCAGTGCGATCCCGAAAATGCAGGAGGCGAAGGCGCCGCCGACGGTCTTCGTTGCGTTGGTCAGGCCCGTTGCCATGCCGGTCTGGGTCAGCGGCGCCGCTGCGGCCGCTGCCGACGGCAGTGCTGCCACCAGGGCGCCGCTGCCAATCCCCGCAATGACCATGTTGACGAGCACCTCGGCCATGGAGCCGTGGAAGGGCAGGAACAGCAGGTAGCCCACCGCCACGAGCAGCGCTGCGGCCATCAGCGTGAGGCGCGGGGTGGTCCATCTCGTGACCACCGGATACAGCAGCGCTCCCACCAGCAGCCCCAGGACGTACACGCCGATCAGGATCGAGACCAGCCCGGAACTGGCACCGAGGCCGTAGCCCACCGTGGCGGGATCGGTCCGCGCAAACGTGGACAGCGGGGCCTGCGCCCCGAGCACGGAGACGCCGAACAGGAACGCCGTCAGCTGGACGGGCCACATGCTGGCCTGCCGCAGAAGGCGGATGTCCACCATGGGGTCGTGGTGGCCGAGTTCGTGCCGCGTGTAGGGCACCAGGGCGGCAATTCCGAGGACGACGGCGGCCCACGCCCACCAGGTGCCCGGGCCGTTGATGCGCATGAAGGTCAGCCCGGCGGTGATGAGCAGCAGGGCCAGCGAGAGCAGGACCAGCCCCAGGGTGTCGATCCGCCCGCCCGTGCGGTTGGCGGATTCGGGCACCCCCAGGAGGATGACGAAGAAGCAGAGCGTCACGGCGATGGCCGGCACCATGAGCGTCAGCCACAGCCGGCCCGGCAGCGCTGCGCCGATGAAGCCGCCGGCCAGGGCACCGGCGATGACGCCAAATTCCAGCCCCGCCACGAGGATCCCGGCAGCCTTGCGCGTCAGGGCGGCGCCGTCCGGCCGGGCGTGCGAGCGGCTGTAGATCAGGGCGATTTCCAGCGGCAGCCACACCACATAGACGCCCTGCAGCGCCCAGGCCGCGAGGAACAGCCAAAAGTTCGGCGCGAACGCCACGCCCCAGGAGGCGGCGGCCGTCACCGCGGTGGAAGCCAGCAGCACCCGGCGGTGGCCGACCATGTCGCCCAGCTTGGCGAGCACCGGGACCACCAGGGCGCTGACCATCAGCTGCGCGGCCTCAAACCAGTTGACGTCGGCGTCGTGGATGCCCAGAAAACGGGCAATGTCCGTCAGCAGCGGCGTGTAATAGCCTTGCAGGACGCCGCTGGTCAGCTCCACCAGCACCAGGAATCCGACGACGGCGGCCGCCGTCGGCCCCGCCTGCAGCCCCGGCGGGGCCGGACGGACTTGACCTGGTTCCACGGGGAGCCTCCCGGCCTGGTGGTGGCACTGACGATGTCGCTTGATGAGCATCCTAGTATCCGCCGGTAATCCGCGTCGGCGGCGGCTGGGAACATAGTGGCACCCGCGCTGGTTGGACAGTATAATAGATGCAAACGTATATATCTCCGGCCGTCGCCGGGAGATGGAGGAACACACCATGCAGTTCGGAATATTCAGTGTTGGCGACATCACCATGGACCCCACCACGGGCCGCACCCCCACCGAGCATGAACGGCTCAAGGCAATCACCACCATCGCCAAGCACGCCGAGGACGTCGGCATGGACGTGTTTGCCACGGGCGAGCACCACAACCCGCCGTTCTACCCGAGTTCGCCCACCACCATCCTGGGCTACATCGCGGCACAGACGGAAAACATCATCCTCTGCACGAGCACGACGCTGATCACCACCAACGACCCCGTAAAAATCGCCGAGGACTTCGCCACCCTGCAGCACCTGGCCGAAGGCCGTACGGACATCGTCCTGGGCCGGGGGAACATGGGCGCCGTCTACCCCTGGTTCGGGAAGAACAACCAGGATTCCGTGGAGCTGACCGTGGAGAACTACGCCCTGCTGCGCCGCCTCTGGGACGAGGACGTGGTGAACTGGGAAGGCAAGTTCCGCACTCCGCTGCGCGGCTTCACCGCCACACCCCGCCCGCTCGACGGCGTGGCCCCCTTCGTGTGGCACGGCGCCATCCGCACGCCCCAGGTCGCCGAGATCGCGGCCTACTACGGCGACGGGTTCTTTGCCAACAACATCTTCTGGCCCAAGGAACACTACATCCAGCTGATCAACCTGTACCGCCAACGCTACGCCCACTACGGCCACGGCACCCCGGAGCAGGCCATCGTGGGCCTGGGCGGGCAGTTCTTCATCCGGAAGAACTCGCAGGACGCCGTCAACGAATTCCGCCCGTACTTCGACAACGCCCCGGTCTACGGCCACGGCCCGTCCATGGAGGACTTCACCGCCCAGACCCCGTTGACGGTGGGCAGCCCCGCGGAAATGATCGAAAAGACCCTGGCCTTCCGCGACTATTTCGGCGACTACCAGCGCCAGCTGTTCCTCGTGGACCATGCCGGGCTGCCGCTGAAGACCGTGCTGGAGCAGCTGGACCTGTTCGGCTCGGACGTGCTGCCCACGCTGCGCAAGGAGTTTGCGGCCAACCGCCCGTCCACCATTCCGGATGCCCCCACCTTTGCCGCGCGCAAGGCGGCCAAGGAAGCCAAGGCGGCGGCCGGCGTCGCACAGACCGCCGACATGACCGGCGGGACTGGCGCATGATGCCCGCCGCGGCACACCGCCGCCTGGCCACGGAAGCCTGGGAATCACTGCTGCGTTCGCAGGTGGCCGTGATGCGCGAACTCCACAAGGAGCCCATTTTCAAGAAGGTCGGCAGCCGGGAGTACGACGTCCTGTTCAACCTGTCGCGCTGCCCCACCGGCTGGCTGCGCCTGAACGAGCTCAACGACAACGTCCTGCTGACCCAGCCGAGCATCTCTCGCCTGGTGGAGCGGCTGGAGGCGCGCGGCCTGGTGCAACGCCGGACACCCGACGACGACCGGCGGGGCGTGTTGATCGGGCTCACCGAGGCGGGCGTGGCCCTGCAGAAAGAAGTAGGCCGGGCGCATGTGCAGAACATCATGCAGGTCATGGACGAGGGGCTGAACGAGGCCGAGATGCAGACGCTGCTGGAGCTGACGGGCAAGTTGCGGACCGCCGTGGCGGCCCGGAGCGGCCGCCCGATGCACGCGCCGGCGCCCGGCAACGTGGCACCGGGCAACGCCGCACCCGGCAACGTGGCGCCCGGCAGCGGAACGGTCAGCCCAGCGCCCTGAGCGAAGTGACCATATGCTGGATGTTCAGGTAGCCGCTGGTCCGCATGTAGGCCTGCGCGTCGGCGATGGTGGCAAAGGCACGCAGCCCCGCCGACCCGTCCAGTGCGCTGGTGAACTGTAGGACGTCGCCAAACATGTAGATGCCCAGCTTGTCCGACTGGACCGTGTTGTAGACCAGGCACGCCTTGCCGTCCGCGCCGGCCGCCTGGTCGGTGATGCCGTACGAGGCGTAGAACTGCGTGCCGCCTTGGATCACGCGGTAGACGAAGCGCGGGGCCACGGCGGCCGCGCTCTTGTTGTTCGATGGGATCTGCAGCGGGATGCTGGCGAGGACGGTGTACGGGCGCGCCGTCTTGGGCCGGCAGGCCCCGCCGAGCCCCGAGATGTGCGTTTGCAGGGTGGCCACGACGTCGCCGGAGGTGTCACGCACGTCCACGCGCAGGCTTTTGCCGGCCTTGCCCGGGACCAGCTGCGTGATCCAGTCCGCGGGCAGTTCGAAGCTGATATTCCGGTCCGGGTCCGTGTACGTCTTCCACTGTGCCGCGGTGGGCTCGGCGGTGGGGCCCGCCGATGCCGTGCCTGTGGCGCCTGCCGTTCCCATGGACGACGGCGCCGGGCCGGCCTGGGTGGTGCTCACCTGGGCGGTTCCGGACTGGGCGGAGGGGGAGGCCGGGCTGATCGAAACCCCGCAGGCCGTCAGGGACAGTGCCGCGACGGCTGCCGCGGTGGCCACCAGTGCTGTCTTGCGAACGACCGGGCGGCCGGTTCTGCGCGGTGCGTGCATGGCGACTCCTTGGGTCGAATCTCGACAATCACACCCTACCCGAGCCCCTGCAGCAGCTCGCGATAAAACACCACGCCCGCGCCCAGTGCGGATATGCGGACCTTCTCGTTGACGGCGTGGATGCTGGCACGATCCTCCGCGTCCATGAGCAGGGGCGAGAACCGGTACACGGCGGGGCAGGTGCCGGTGAAGTGGCGCGAATCGGTGGCGCCGGTCTGTACGTAGGGGGTCACCACCGCGCCGGGATGGGAAACACCCACGCACCGCGAGAGCAGGTCAAACTGCTCGTTGTCGAACGCTGAAATCGGCGACGGCCCGTGTGCTTCGAGCACGCGCAGCTCGATGGACCGGTCGTCTATGATGCGCCGCACCCGGCGCAGCGTTCCCTCCACGTCCTCGCCGACGGCGATGCGGATGTTGGCATTGGCGCGCGCTGTGGAGGCCAGGACGTTGGCACCCTTGCTGCCCTCGAGTTCGGTGACGGCCACGGTGGTGCGGATCATGGCCCGGGTTTCATCTCCCAGCAGGTCAAACAAGCGCGTCAGCAGCCCCCTGAAGGCCCACATGTTGGACGTCACCAGGCGCAGGCCGAAACCGCTGCGCTCCCCGATGCGGCGCAGCATTTCCACGACCGGACCCGGCATCGATTGCGGAAAGGGCTGCGCCTCCAGCGCCATGATGGCCCTCGCGAGCCGTGCCGTGGCCCCCATTTTGGGCGGCGTCGACGCGTGGCCGCCGGGACTGCGGGTCAGCAGTTCAAGGTTCAGGATCCCCTTCTCGGCCACGCCAATGACGGCCGCCGGCGGGCGCAGGCCGGGGAAGGCGTTTTCGGCCACGGCGCCGCCCTCGTCCAGGACCATCCATGGCTCCACGCCCCGTTCGTGGAGCAGGGCGGCCGCCGCCGCAGCGCTGTCCCCGGCCGTCTCCTCGTTGTTGCCAAAGGAGAGGTAGATGTCTTGGGCAGGCGTCCATCCCCTGTCCAGCAGGAATTCCACGGCGCCCAGCATGACGACGACCGCGCCCTTGTCATCCAGCGTTCCCCTCCCCCATACGTACCCGCCTTCCTGGCGGCCGGAGAAGCCCGGCCACGTCCAATTGTCACGCGGGTCCACGGGCACCACGTCGTAGTGCGCCATCAGCACCACCGGCCGGGCTGCGGCATCGGGCGCGGTGCCCTGCCACTTGAACAGGAGTGCGTGTCCATTGACAAACTCACGTTCCAGGGCTTCGTGGACCGCGGGATACAACCGTTCCAGCGCCGCAATGAATCCGGTGAATTCCTCGAGCTCAATTTCATCGCGCCGCGGCGAAAAGACAGTGCGGAAGCGGACCAGCTCGGTGAGGCGGTCGGCGGCCGGCTGGGCGAATTCGGCGCCGGTAGGTGCCGGGCGGGTGGCGGAGTCTCGGCCCCCGGACGGGGCTTGAGCCGCCGCCTGGCCGGCCGGCGCGGGGCACACCGCATGGCCCGGCGCTCCGACCGGCGCGTGGCCCGGCGCTCCTTCCGGCGCGTGGCCCGGCGCTCGGCCCGCCGGGTCCCCGTCCCCACGTGCCTGTCCCGCGCCGTCGGCCCCGGCGCGGAGGGCGCGTGCGCCCATGACGGCGGCCGTACCAGCGGCGCCCGCCGCCAGCGCGGCCGCCACGGCACGGTTGAGGAACTTTGCGCTCGCGCGTTTCATGGCCAAAGTCTAGGCCACTGCCTCCGGCTCTGGCACGGGCGGGACCGGACCCCCGCCCCGCCCACTTCGGAGGTAGGATGTCCTCATGACAGCTGCCCCATACCGCCTTGCCCGTGTCCGTCCGCTCGACTCCGTTGCCGGACCGCTGCCGGAGCAGTTTTTTGTCCGCAACGACGCGGCGGACTTCGCCAGCCCGGCGGGCGCCGTGTGGACCGTCGTCGACTCCCCGTTCCCCACCTCCCCCGCCAATCAAAACAGCGCCGCGCGCGCCGGCTGGAGCCCGGGCGCGACGGTCAACGAGGACCTGTTCACGTTTCTGGCACCGTGCGCTCCCGCCAACGTCTTCGGCATGGCCCACAACACCGGCGCGCCAGGCCGGGCGCTGCCACCCCAGGCGTTCCACAAGGCCGCCAGCTCCGTAGTGGGGCCAGGCGACGCCATCAAGCTCAGCCGCGGCGCGGGGTACGTGGACCCTGAAGCCGAGCTGACCGTCGTCGTCGGGAAGCCGGCCAGGAACCTGACACTGGAGACCGCACGCGACGCCGTCCTGGGCTTCACCATCGGCAACGACGTCTCGGACCGCGACGCCCAAAAGAGCGACGAACTGTGGCTCAGTGCCAAAAGCCCCGACACGTTCACGCCGCTTGGCCCCTGGATTGTGGCGGGCCTGAAGGACCGCGGCGCTCCCATCAGCATTGTGCACAACGGCACCGAGCTGTCCCCCGCCTCAAGCGACGACCTCGGCTGGGGCGTGGACGAGATCCTCGTCTACCTCAGCAGCTTCATGACGCTGCAGCCCGGGGACGTCATCCTGACCGGCGCTCCCGGCGAATGCCGCAGGATCAACCCAGGGGATACGGTGGCGTGCCGGATTGGCGGCATTGGTGAACTGGCAAACCCCGTCGAAGAGGGCGAGTAGCGACCGCTCACTCACAGAAAACACACAACCAACGTTTTGGCTGGCCACAACTGCGGGTGGCAGTATTGGTTACCGATGGCAACTACAACTCCGGCTGAACCTGCGGCCCTTGAACCAGTGCCCGCCACAGCGAACGGCGGGACAATGCGCGCGGCCTTGTCGCGCTTCTGGCAGCGCCATCCCCTTTTGTACTCGCAGCTGCGGGGCTTTGGCGTGGTGGCGGTCATTTGCACCGCGGTCTCCATGCTGATCTTCGCCGCGCTGCGCCACCCCATGGGGACACAGTGGGCCAACGCCATTTCGCTGGTCCTGTGTTCGGTGCTCAACACGGAGCTGAACCGCCGCATCAGCTTTGGCGTGCACGGTATGCACCTGTGGTGGCGCGACCAGCGTCGCGGCCTGTGGGTCATGCTGCTGGCACTGGCCATGACCAGCGGCAGCCTGTGGCTGCTCCACGAGGTATCCCCGAAGGCGTCCATCGTCTCCGAGCTCGTTGTCATCACGCTGGGCAACGTGGCCTCGGCCGTGATGCGCTTCGTGCTGCTGCGCTATTGGATCTTCCGCAGGCTGCGCAGGCCGGTGCCGGCGCCCGCATAGTTTCCCAGGCGTTCGACGGCGGCCACCAGTTCATCGGCCGCCGTGTCCAGCTGCCCGGAGGTGACGACGGCGCCGAAACTGAAGCGCAGCGCCGTCTGGGCCACTTCGCGTTCCACGCCCATGGCCGTCAGCACCTCGGAGGGCTCGTCCGAGCCCGCCGCGCACGCCGAGCCCGAGGAACAGATGACCGAGTGCCGTTCGAGCTCCAGCAGCACGGATTCCCCGCTGGTCCCCGGGAAGCAGAACGACGCCACGGAAGGCAGCCGCCGCGTGCGGTGCCCCGTCAACCGTGCCGACGGGACCCTCTCCAGGACCTGGTCGATGAAGCGGTCCCGCAAGGCCGCCACCTGTTCGACGGCGGCCTCCCGGCCTGCCTCCGAGAGCCGCAGCGCCGTGCCCAGCGCCACGGCAAACGCCACATTTTCCGTGCCCGAGCGGGTGCCGCGCTCCTGCCCGCCGCCGTGGACCAGCGGCTCGCACGGCACGCCGCCGCGCAGGAACAGCAGGCCTACGCCCTTCGGCGCGCCAATCTTGTGCCCGGAGAGGCTCAGCGCGTCCACGCCGAGTCCCTGCACGTCCAAGTTGAGCCAGCCGGCCGCCTGCACGGCGTCCGTATGAAAGGGCACGCCAAGGTCCCGGGCCTCGGCAGCCAGGGTCCGGATGTCCTGCACCGTGCCCACCTCGTTGTTGGCGTACAGGACGGAGGCCACCGCGACGTCGTGGCCCGGCACCCAGCCGGCGGCCGCGGCGCCAACCCGGGGTCCGGCGTCGTGCGCGTCCTGACGGAAGGCGCCGCCTGCCAGCACTCGCGCAAACTCCGCCGGATCCACCACGGCGTCGGGCCCCACGGGCACCACGTCCACCGTGAAGCCGTGGACGCGCCGGAGGTAGTCGGCGGACTCGGCGACGGCGGGATGCTCCACGGCGCTGATGACCACCCGGTTGCGGCGGGGGTCGGCGGCACGGCGGGCCAGCGCAATGCCCTTCAGCGCCAAGTTGTCCGCCTCGGTGCCGCCGGAGGTGAACGTGAGCTCCTCCGCGTGGCAGCCGAGTGCGGCGGCCGCCTGCTCCCGGGCGACCGCCAGGGCGTTAGTCGCGGTGCCGCCCAGCTCGTGGTGGCTGGACGGGTTGCCGAACTGGTTGGTCAAAAACGGGAACATGGCCTCGATCACCTCGCGGCGGACCGGGGTGGTGGCGGCGGCGTCCAGGAAGATCATGGTCAGGCCTCAATGGCGATGTCCAGGCCCAGGTCCAGCGCACGCACGCTGTGGGTCAGCGCACCGACGGAGATGATGTCCACCCCCGTGAGGGCAATGCCTGCGATGGTGGCCAGGTTGACGTTGCCGCTGGCTTCGACCAGGGCTCGGCCGTTGACCAGCGCCACCCCCTCGACGAGTTCTTCGTTGGTGAAGTTGTCCAGCATGATGGTGTCCACGCCCGCCGCGAGCACGGGTTCGATCTGCCCGATGTGATCCACCTCGACCTCGAAGTGGACGGTGTGCGGGAGCTGGGCGCGGACCCCTGCGAGCGCGGCTGTCAGCTTGGCGGGGTCTCCGCCGGTGAGCACGGCCAGGTGGTTGTCCTTGGCCAGCACGGCATCCGAGAGCGAAAAGCGGTGGTTGTGCCCGCCGCCGCAGCGCACCGCGTAGCGTTCCAGGGCGCGCAGGCCCGGGGTGGTCTTGCGGGTGTCCGTGACGCGGGCCGCGGTGCCCTCGATGAGCCTTGCGTACTCGGCGGTCTGGGTGGCGATCGCGCTCATGCGCTGCGTGAGATTCAGCGCCACGCGCTCGGCGGTCAGCACGCTGCGCGCCAGGCCCGTGACGCCCATGATCCGTTCCCCTGCGGCAAAGGGCTGGCCGTCGGCGACGAACTGCTCCACCTCGGCGGCCTGGTCCTGCATCTTCATGGCGGCGGTGAAGACGTCCCCGCCGGAAAAGATTCCCGGTTCCCGGGCCACGAGCCAGGCTGTGGCCTTCGCCCGTGCGGGCAGCAGCGTGGCCGAGGTGATGTCGCCGTACGGTGCGTCCTCCACAAATGCTGCCCGCAGGATGTTGTCAACAATCGCGGCGGGGAGGGTTGGCAGCGGGGCCGCCATGGCGTGGACTGGGGGCAGTTGGACGGCGGGGGATTCGGCGCTGTTTTGGGTGGCGGTGTTTTGGGTGGCGCTGTTTTGGCTGGCGCTGTTTTGGGTGGCGCTGTTTTGGCTGGCGCTGGCAAGTTCGACGGCGTTCATACTGTTTCGCTTTCAAGAACGGGAAGGCTGGTGGGAAGGTGGGCGGATCGGCCGGCCGTGGCATGTACCCAGGTGTGCGGGCTCCGCCCGGGTGCCGGTTCTTCGGGGAAGTCGCCGCGGAAGTGCGCGCCCGCGGAATTCTCGCGGGCCAGGGCCGCGTGGACCAGCAGTTCGGCCACGAGCCGGAGGTTTTCCAGCTCCGCCTCCGCTTGGGCGGCGGGCGGCGGGGCTGATCCCACCGCGGGTGCCACTGGAGCCTGCGTTGGAGTCACGGCAGTGCGGGCGGCGGGCGGCGCGACCGTCCCTGGCTCCTTCCGCCAGGCGGCCTGAGCGGCGGGCGGCGCGACAGTACGTGGCTCCTGCCGCCAGGCGGCCAGCTGCTGGGCCGCCGCCCTGAGCCCGTCCGCTGTTCGGACCACACCGGCATGGGCCCCCATGAGGCGCTGGAGTTGGTGCCGCGTCAATGCGGCGCCACCGGATGGGCCTATAAAAGCGACACCGGCGTAGTCCTGCACGGCCGGTCCGTCCAGATCCGGTACCGCGTCGATTGAGCGGGCGTCGATTGAGCGGGCGGAGGACAGCGCCAGCAGGTGGGCTGGCCATCCGGCGGCAGGCCCCGCGCCCACCTGCTCGTCCCCGGCTGGCCAGCCGCCCGCGGCTTCGTGGCCGGCACCGCCGCGTGGGGCCCCGGGGCGGGTAGTTGTGGATTCCAGAAAAGACTCCACGGCGCGGCGGCCGAACACGAGGCCCTCGAGAAGGGAGTTGGAAGCAAGGCGGTTGGCGCCGTGGACGCCGGTGCAGGCCACCTCGCCGGCGGCGTACAGGCCCGGAAGCGACGTCTGCCCCCGCAGGTTGGTGGCCACCCCGCCCATCCAGTAGTGCGCGGCCGGCGTGACGGGCAGCCATTCGCGCGTCCAGTCGAAGCCCAGCTCGCGCGTCCGGGCATCGATCGTGGGGAAACGCCGCGCCAGATAGCCGGCGCCGTGGGCCGCCTCCACGCCGGTGGCGTCCAGGACGACGGTTTCGCCTGCGGTGGACCCGGCCCGGGCGAGGTGCGCGACGATGCTGCGGGACACGACGTCGCGCGGGGCGAGGTCGGCGTCGGGGTGGTACCGCCCCATGAAGGCGGTTCCGGTGCTGTCGCGGAGGACGGCCCCGGCCCCGCGGACTGCCTCGGACACCAGGAAGTTCTCGCCTACGGCAAGCGCCGTGGGATGAAACTGGAAGTATTCGAGGTCCGTGACGGTTGCCCCGGCCCGCCACGCGGCGGCTAGCCCGTCGGCCGTGGCAACCGCCGGGTTGGTGGTGAAGTCGAACAGCTGCCCGGCTCCCCCGGTGGCGAGCAGGACGGCGTCGGCACTCATGGTCAGGTGGGCACCGCTGGGGGTGAGCAGGGAAACGCCGGTGACGCGTCCGGCGTCGACCACCAGGTCTCTCACAAACGCGTGCTCCATGAGCCGGACGGTGCCCAGGTCCACGGCTGCGCGCACGGCGCGGATCAGGCCATCGGCAATCGCCGCGCCGGTGGCGTCGCCGCCGGCATGGAGGATGCGGGCGGCCGAATGTGCGCCCTCGAGCCCGAGCAGGCGCCGGCCCGTGGCGCCGTCACGGTCGAAGGCGACCCCGAAGCGTTCCAGGGCGGTGATGTCGCCGCACGCCTCCCTGCACAGGATGCGCACGGCCTCGGGGTTGCACTGGCCGGCACCGGCCGCCAGCGTATCGGCAACATGCGCCTCCACCGTGTCGCCTGGGGCGGCGTCGTCCGGCCCCAGCACGGCGCAGATGCCGCCCTGGGCGAAGCGGGTGTTGCTCTGCGCCAGCGCCCCCTTGGTCACGAGCGTGACGCGCAGCCCTGCCTCGGCGGCCAGCAGGCTGCTGAACAGCCCGGCGATTCCACTGCCGACCACAATGAGGTGCGAGTTGCGCGCAGTCATGCGACCGGAGTCCCCTGGGCGGCTCCGTCCCGGGCGCCGGCGGAGGCCTGCTCCGGAGCGCCGACGGAGGCCGGCGCCGGAGCACTGCCAGGCTGCGTCCGTGCAGGCTGCGTCCGTGACGTGGCCGCGGCCTGGCGTGCGGAGCGTTCCTGCACGGCTCGCGGCTTCGCGGCCAGCATGCGCTCAAGTGCCACCCGTGCGTGGACGGCCGTTGCCTCCGGAACGGTGATCTGGTTCAGGACTTCCCCGCGCACCAGGCCCTCAAGCACCCAGGCCAGGTAGCCGGGGTGGATGCGGTACATGGTGGAACACGGGCAGATCACCGGGTCCAGGCAGAAGATGGTGTGCTGCGGGTACTGCCCGGCCAGCCGGTTCACCATGTTGATCTCCGTGCCGATGGCGAAGGTGCTGCCGTCCGGGGCGGCTTGGACGGCCTTGAGGATGTAGTCGGTGGAGCCGGACTCGTCCGCGGCGTCCACCACCTCCATGGGGCATTCGGGGTGGACGATCACGCGCACTCCGGGGAAGTCCGCCCGGGCCTGGTCGATCTGCGCCGTGGTGAAGCGTTTGTGGACCGAGCAGAATCCCTGCCACAGGACCACCTTCGCCTGGTCCATGACCTCAGGGCTGTTGCCGCCCAGAGGTTGGCGCGGGTTCCAGAGCGGCATCTGCTCCAGGGGGATGCCCATGGCCTTGGCCGTGTTGCGGCCCAGGTGCTGGTCGGGGAAGAACAGCACCCGCTGGCCGCGCTCGTAGGCCCATTCCAGCACCGTGGCGGCATTCGAGGACGTGCACACGATCCCGCCGCGCTCGCCGCAGAACGCCTTCAGGGCCGCGGAGGAATTCATATAGGTCACGGGGATGACGGGCACGCGCCCGTCGGCGTCCGGCTCGGTGCCGTAGTACGCCTCGAGTTCGGCCCAGCAGGCTTCCACGGACGGCACATCGGCCATGTCGGCCATGGAACAGCCGGCGGCCAGGTTCGGCAGGATCACCGACTGGTGCGCGCCGGAGAGCATGTCGGCCGTTTCGGCCATGAAGTGGACACCGCAAAACACGATGGCCTCGGCGTCGGCCCGTGCCTTGGCCGCATTGGCCAGCTGGAAGGAGTCGCCCAGGAAGTCGGCAAACCTGACCACCTCGTCGCGCTGATAGAAGTGGCCGAGAACGACGACGCGGTCGCCAAGTTCCTCCTTGGCGGCGAGGATGCGGGCGGTGAGGTCGTCGTCGGACGCGTCCTTGTATTCCTGGGGCAGCTGGCCTTGGCGCGGCGTGGCGGCCGGGGCGACGTCCGCGTTGGAGGCGCCGGGGCCGTAGCCGGGCGTTTCGGCAAGTGCCTCGGCCAGATCAAACTCCCAGGGACCCTTGGCCAGTGCGTCGTCGCAGCTTTCCTGTGGCCGGCCCGGTGTGCCGATCAGCGTCGCGTCCCGCTGTTCGGCCTGCTCGCGGGTGATGAGCTGGATGGTGGTGTTCACGGATGACATGGTGTGCTCCAGGGGGTGTGACGGTGACAGGGCTGCGGGAGGGCTTGGGAAAATTACCCATTATCTGCGGGAGGGCTTGTGAAAATTACCCATGATCTGCAGGAGGGTCGGTGGCCGGGGAACGTTCCGAGGTGGTCCCGGTGTAGCGGTACAGACGGGGCGGGCGGTGCTTGCCGCCCTGCAGGTATTCGTCGGTGGCTTCAATGTGCGCCGTCTGCTTGAGCTGGCGCCGGAAGTTGGCCGGATCGACGGTGCGGTCCAGGACGGCCTCGTACACCTCGCGCACCTGGGCCAGGGTGAACGTCTCCCCGAGCAGGTGGTACGCGATGGAGCCGTAGGCCATCTTGTTCCGGAGCCGCCAGAGGGCATAGTCCACAATCTGGTTGTGGTCGAAGGCGAGCGTGCCCAGGCGGTCGGCGCGGAACCACTTCACGTTTTCCGATTCCTGCGCCATGTCCGCCTCGGTGGGCTGCACCATGGCCCAGTACACGATCGAAACGACGCGCTGGCTCGGGGAGCGGTGCAGGCCGCCAAAGGCATACAGCTGCTCAAGGTAGCTCGGCGCCAGCCCCGTGGTGTCCGCCAGGTTGCGGGCCGCCGCGTCCTGCAGCGAGTCCGCCTGGGTCAGCGGCCCGCCGGGCAGCGCCCACAGGTTCTTGAACGGCTCGCGGATGCGGCGCACCAGCGGCAGCCACAGGGTGGGCCGTCCGCTCGCCTCGCTGGGGCGCAGGGCGAAAATGACGGTGGATATGGCCAATGCCGGCGGCTGCGCCAGGCGCTCGCTGACATTGGCCGCGCTGGCAAAAGGCTCCCGGTCCATGACTCCCACCCCGATTCACTAGTTAAGGTAATTTTGACTAGAACTGATTCTACGGCGACGGCGCGGCTGAAACAAATCTTTTGAGGAAAAAGTCGCGGACACCCGTCGGGGAACCCGCCGGTTAATCACGCCGCCCGGGGTGCTGCCGTCAGTTCCTGCCCGGCTTCCGGGTGGCGAATTCCAACCGCAGCAGCGGCAGCCACTCCCGGGGAACGGCGGCGGTGAGGACCTGTCCCCCAGGTCGACGCCCAGTCCCAGCACGTGCAGGTTGGAGTCACGGCGCGCGCCCGGGACGGAATCGCCGTCGACCATGAACGCGACGCCGCGCGCCGGGGCCCGGCGCCGCTTGTCCACGTGGTCCGCACGGCATCCCACAGCAGCGGTAGCCCATCCGGGACCGCCACTGCACGAGCCAGCCCGGCAGCGGGCCGGTCAGCGAACGTCAGCAGGGATACGGGAAAGGCGGCCGCCACCTCGCCCGGCGTGGGAGGTCCGGGCCGGTCGCTGGATCCATGCTGCGGTCATAGTCCATGGCCCCAGTGCCCTGTATCGGCATCGCCGGCAACGACTGCCGCAGGGGCAGGAGCCTGCGGACTTGGGCACACAGGCGCCGTGGGGAATAATCTCCCGTGGGGCGGGCCACATTGCGGCCACGCCCCGGCACCGCCACCCGAAGCCCCGGCACCGCGCCGCCCTCCGAACCAGGACCGGCGCCCCCGATGCCGTCCCGCACCCGTACCACCGAAGAAGGCCATCTCCTCCATGAGCACCGAGCCGACCGTCGACAACCGGACCGCGCCTGCCACCTCGGGCCTGGGACACTCCCTGAAACAGCGGCAGCTGACCATGATGGGGCTGGGCAGCGCCATCGGCGCCGGGTTGTTCCTGGGCTCGGGCAAGGGCATCGAGGCAGCCGGCCCGGCCGTGCTGGTCTCCTATCTGGCCGCCGGCACCCTCATCATCCTGGTCATGTGGGCGCTGGGGGAAATGGCTGCGGCCAATCCCAACTCCGGGGCATTTTCGGTCTACGCTCAAAAGGCACTGGGCAGCGTGGCCGGGTCCACGGTGGGCTGGCTGTGGTGGCTGCAGCTGGTGGTGGTGATCGCTGCCGAGGCCCTGGGGGCGGCCTCGCTGCTGGTGGGCATTTGGCCCGTCCTGCCGGTCTGGGTGTTGACGCTGGTCTTCATGGTGGTGTTTACGGCAGTCAACCTGACCAGCGTGAAAAACTACGGCGAATTTGAGTTCTGGTTCGCGCTGCTGAAGGTTGCGGTCATTGTGCTGTTCCTGGCGTTCGGCGCCGCTCTGCTGCTCGGCTGGATCCCGGGCGCCGCGTCGCCGGGCCTGGGCAACTTCACCAACCACGGCGGCTTTGCGCCGAACGGCCTCACCGGCATTGCCACGGGACTGTTCGTGGTGGTTTTTGCCTTTGGCGGCACGGAAATCGTGGCGGTCGCCGCTGCGGAGACGGCCAACCCCGCCCGCAGCGTGGCCATCGCCGTGCGCACCGTGGTCTGGCGGATACTGGTGTTTTACGTCGGATCGATCTTTGTCATCGCGGCCATATTGCCCTGGAACTCCCCGGACCTCGACTCCCCGTTTGCGGGCGTGCTGAATTCCGCCGGCATCGCCTGGGCCGGGACCGCCATCACGCTGGTCGCCGTCGCGGCCCTGCTCTCCGCCCTGAACGCTAACCTGTATGGCGCCTCCCGCATGGTGTATTCCCTGGCGGAGCGTGGCGAGGCTCCGGCCATCTTTGGGCGCACCAGCCCGCGCCAGGTGCCGCGGGCCGCCGTCGCCGTCTCGGTGACGTTTGGGTTCGTGGCGGTGGTCCTGGAACTGCTCTTCCCCGGCAGGGTCCTGGACGCGTTGCTCAACCTGGTTGGCTCCACCTGCCTGATGGTGTGGGGCACCGCCCTGGTGTCCCAGCTGGTCCTGCGCCGCCGGGCCGACCGCGACGGCACCCGGCTCCCGCTCCGCATGGCGGGCTTCCCGGCCCTGACCGGGATCGGCCTGGCCCTGCTCGCCGCAATCTTCGCCGTCGGGTTCTTCGGCGAGCAAAGCCGCGCGCAGCTCATCGGAACGTTCGCGCTGGTGGCGGGAATCGCCGTCGTCTGCTGGCTGGCCCAGCGCCGCCAGGAAGGCAAGGCGCGCCAGAAGGCGTAGCGAATTGCTTCCGCCCTGGAATGTGACTAGCGTCTCAGGTGGACGGTGTGCTCAACGGCGCGCATGCCGTTCCACGTTGGCCCATGATTTCGCTACTGTGGATGTACGACGGCGGCACGCGCCACCGCGGGAAAGGTCACCATGTCCGCCCTTGGCAAGCACCAGGCCGCCGCGCCCGTGCACACCATTGAAGGTGCCAGCGCCGGCCTCAATGTCGCCGCGTTCAACCCGGACTCCCCCGCAGCGCTGCCCCCGATCTTCCTGATCCACGGCTTTGCCTCCTCCATTGACCTGAACTGGGTCAAGAGCGGCTGGGTGGCGGCCCTTAACCGCGCCGGGCGCCGCGTGCTCTCGGTGGACCTGCCCGGGCACGGGCAGAGCGCCGCTCCTGTCGACCTGGATTCCTACACGCCGGGAAAGATCCGCGCCGACCTGCTGCAGGTGCTCATCGATGAGGGGGTGCGACCGCTGCGCGACGGGGACCCGACGTCCGGTGTGGACCTGATCGGCTATTCGCTGGGTTCCCGTCTGGCCTGGGAGTTTGGCGCCACGCAGCCGGAGCTGGTGCGCCGGATGGTGCTCGGCGGTCCAAACCCGCACGATCCCCTGGCCGACTTCGACCTGGCCGCCGCCCAGAATTTCCTCAACGACGGCACACCCATCGCCGACGCATCCACCGCCTGGCTGCTGAACATGGCCCAGCTGGTCCCGTCGAACGACATCTTTGCCCTGCTGGCAATGGTCCAGGCCATCAAGCTGGAGCCATTCGACCCCACCGACGCCGTCCCCAAAATGCCGATCCTGCTGGTGGCCGGCGACCAGGACGAACGCGCCAGGTCGATGACCCGGCTGGCCGAACTCAGCGGGCGCGCCGAACAACGCGTCATTGCCGGACGGACCCACGAAAACACCGTGACGTCGCGGGAATTCAAGGACGCGGCCATCGCCTTCTTGAGCTAGCGGAAGCAACCGAAGCCATGGCGTACACCGCGGAACCGCGGCCCTGGCAGCCGTTCCTGGACAGGGACGACGCCGGGTCCCGGCTGGGGCTGGCGCTGCGCCGCCCGCTCGACGCGGCCATGCCGCGGGACCGCCGGCCGTGGAACGGTCGCGGCCCGGGCATCGGCCGCCACGGGAGCCGCAGCCAGGACCATGTCCACGACGACGTCGCCGGGCAGCGCTTCGCCCCGACCGCGACTGCCCTGGTGCTGGGACTGGCCCGCGGCGGCGTCCCTGTGGCCGCCGGGGCGGCGCGGGCGCTGGGTCTGCCGCTTGGCGTGCTGGTGGTCCGGAAACTGGGCGTCCCCGGCTCACCGGAGGTGGCCTTCGGCGCCGTGGCGAGCTACGCGGGCAGGACCGCGGCCGTCCACCTGGAGCGGACCGTGCAGGAGCTGCGCCGGCACGGCTATGGCGTTGAGGAGCTGGACGGGGTGGAACGCGAGGAACGGGCCGAACTGGCGCGGCGCCAGGCGCTGTACGTCCGCACGCCACAACAGGCAGTTGCCGGCCGGACCGTGCTGTTGTGCGACGACGGACTCGCCACCGGCGCCACGATGCACGCCGCGGTGTCCGTCGTGCGGGAGGCCGGTGCGGCCACCGTGCTGGCCTGCGTGCCGGCCGGACCCCAGCCCATCTGCGCCGAGCTCGCCGCCGTCGCGGACCGCGTGGTCTGCCTGCAGCCGTGGCCCAACCTCCGCGCCGTCAGCGAAGCGTACCTGAACTTCGGGCAGGTGGGCGACGCCGAGGTCCTGGCACGGCTGGACGGTTACGAGCCGCCGTCCGACAGGTCCGGGACCCCGAAGCGCTAACATGGCATGACGGCCGGATCCTCCGGACACCCCCCACCTACATCATCGGAGAGCACCGGGCCCATGGCTGGAATGTATGTCAAGATTTGCGGGTTGCGGACCGTTGAGACAATTGCGGCGGCCGCCGAGGCCGGGGCCGATGCCGTTGGGTTCGTGTTCGCGCCGGGAAGCCCGCGGACCATCACCGCCGACGCCGCCGCAGCGTTGGGGCGCGGGGTGCCACCAGGCGTGGAGACCGTGGGCGTGTTCCGCAACCAGCCCATCGGAGAAGTCCTGGCGACGGCACACCGCGCGCGGCTGACCACCGTCCAGCTGCACGGGGACGAGTCTTTCGCGGACATCGCGCGGCTCCGCCTGGAAGGATTCCGCACCCTGCGGGCGTTCTCCGCGGCCGCGTACAGCGCCTTGGACGTAGAGGCAAGGCTGGCGTGGGAGTCGGAGCGGATCCTGCTGGACGCCGTCGAACCCGGCGCCGGCGTGGCCTTTGACCCGGGGACGCTGGAGGCTGGGACGCCGCCGGGCTTTTGGCTGTTGGCCGGCGGGCTCACCGCGGAGAACGTGGGACAGCTGGCCAGCGCGGCGCGGCCGTCGGGCGTGGACGTCTCCAGCGGCGTTGAATCCAGCCGCGGCGTCAAGGACGCACGGCTCATCCGCGACTTCATCGGGGCCGTACGTGCGCTCGAGCAGCCAGGCTGCCGTCAGGGTCCACAATCAAAGATCTAAGTCTCGTCGTCCGATGGACGCGGCACGCGACGAAGACTAAAATAGGCAGCACAAAAAATGCCTACGCGTGCCAGGGACCGGTGATAAACAATGCCAGGAAAACACGGAAACAATGACCGTCCGACGCTTGACGCCATGATCCAGGACCCCACGGCGTACCCCATTTGGTGCGACCACTGTGGCACGGACGCGTTCATCTTCATCGAGTCCGCCCGCCGCCGACACTGGGCCCCGCCGGAACACCTGGATGTCACGTATTTCTGCTCAGCCTGCAACGCCTGCTACGGCCATCTGGTCAAGGAGTGGGACATCAAGGCCGAATTCATGGCCGCCATTGCCGTGGCCGTCCGTCCGCACGCCATCGCCGACCGCGCCGACTACGACCGGGCGTCCTGAACCGCGCCGACTACGACCGGGCGTCCTGAACCGCGCCGACTACGACCGGGCGTCCTGAACCGCGCCGACTACGACCGGGCGTCCTGAACCGCGCCGCCCGGGCGGCTCCCCCACCGGCAGAATGCCATCAGACACCGCAGCAGGCACTACTGATACGAAAATAGGGTGGGTTAGGCCGCCTGGGTGAGTGTCACCTCGTATCCAAGCTGCTTGAGTGCCCTGAGGGCGTGTTGGCGGGTCCTGTCGTTGTTGGCCTGGTCGTATCGGCGCGGGTGTGGTTCTTCGTAGGCGACGCCGTTGGCGAGCATGTTCCAGATGTCCGTGATGAGTGTGTGTCCGGTGGCGACGATGGCGCGGGGCTTGCCGCGGCGGTTGGCGATTCTTTTGTAGCGTGTGGGCAGGAAGCCGCCCTTTTGCTTGGCGATGTTCAGCGCGGCCTGCCCGAGGGCGGCCTTGAGGTACTTGTCGCCCTTGCTGGTCGCGGCGGGCTTGTGGCGGCCGGCGGATTCGTTGTTGCCGGGCGCGACGCCGGCCCAGGAAGCGAGTTGGGCCGAGGTGGGAAACGCGGCCATGTTCCCGCCTGTTTCGGCGATGATGACTTGGGCGATGGTGGTCTTCACGCCCGGGATCGTGGAGAGCAGTTCGATGTCGGTGCGAAAGGGCGCAAACGCCTCGGTGATCTGCGCATCGAGGGCGGCCAGGCGTGCCTGCTGGGCGTTCAGCTCGTCCAGGTGGAAGGCGACCATGAACGCGTCGTGTGCGGTGAAGCGGATCCCGGTGAGGGCCTGCTCCAGCTCGTCGGTCTTGTTCTTCAGCCGGCCCTTGGCCAGGGCGGCCAGCGCCTTCGGGTCGCGTTCACCGCCGGCCAGGGCGCGCAGGATCAGCGTGGAGGTCACCCCGTCCAGGTCCGAGACCACGGAGGAGAGCTTGCTTCCGGTGCTTTCCAGGTACTTCTCCAGCCGCTGCAGTTCACTGGCGCGCCCGAAGGTGATCGTGCTGCGGGCCCGGGTCAAATCCCGCAACACCCGGATTGGCGGGGGTGGCACGAACGAAGGTGCGAGCATCCCCCACGAGGCGGTCTTCGCCAGCCAGTGGGCATCGGAAACGTCCGTCTTGCGCCCTGGCAGGTTCCGTGCCTGGCGGGCGTTGACCAGCTGCACCGGGACGGTGTCCTCGAGCAGGTAGAAGTACGGCTTCCAATAATCGCTGGTGGACTCCATCACGACCAACTCCAGCTGCGCTTCTTCCAGGAACGCCTTCAGCTTCATGATCTCCGGCACCGTCGCACCCCAGGTCGTGACCTCGGAATGGTACCGGTTGCGCTGGGTCGAGGGCACCCTCACGCAAACCTTCACATCACTCTTGGACACATCCATGCCCGCCACACGGCGGTACACCACATCATTCGGATCCTTGGTTCCCATCACAATCCCTCCAACGGTACAGACATGCTGCGCCCCGGCACGGGGTGCGTGCCCGTGAAGGGGAGGGCGGGATAAAACTAAGGAAACTGATACGCGTGCTCGAAGCAACAATCCACGGTGCCCATGGAAGCCCTCCGCGCCAAGCTAGTCCACAAGCTCAAGGCATCATAGTCGCACCGGCGTCGACGATCACAGACACCACCATCATCACCCCGGCAACACCGCCGGGCAAGGGCACACGGCGCCACGGAAGCGCACACACGGCGCCACGGAAGCGCACACATTTTCGGCACCCACTGGCGCGGCGAAGCCGCCCATTTGCTAGTCCGTGGTCCGGCGCAACACCACCGCGGTCACCAGGCCCAGCAGCAGCAGCGTCCCGGCCGCGGCGACCGGCACAACGAACGCCGCCTGGTAGCCCGAGGACTGCGCCAGCGCGCCGGCAATGGAGGAGCCCACCGCGGTCCCGGCGACAATGCCGCTGGCCAGGGCCGTCATGACCGTGCCCATCCACTGGGGCGGGGCGATGACGCTTCCCACGCTGAAGATGGTGACCATGGTGGGCCCCACCGGGATGCCCACCAGCAGCAGGACCACGATCATGGTTCCCAGGCTGCCAGGCAGGAAGAATGCCGCCGCGCCGGCGCTCATGAGCGCCGCGGCCAGCACCCACCGCCAGGCGTGCGTGAAAGCGGCGGGCCAGTAGGCCACGGACAGCGCGGCGACGGCGGAGCTGGCGCCCATGACGGCGTACATGAGCCCGGCCTGGTCCACCGAACCGTAGACACCGGTAAACGCCGTCAGCGCGGTTTGGGAGGAGCCGAAAAATGTTCCCATGCACAGCATGCCCGCCACCGGGACGGCGACCTTGAACCAGTTGACCGACTCCTGTGGGACGTATCCGGCGTTGCCCGAGGCGGACCTGCGGGTGCCGGCGGCGGCGTGGGTGGGGTGGATGGCAAAGAGCGTCACGAGGGTCAGTGTCATGGCGGCGGCCAGGATCAGCGGCAGCCACGGCGCGACGAGCGAGGCCAGCAGGCCGACGAGGGCCGGCCCCAGGACGAACGTGACCTCGTCCGCCGTGCCTTCCAGCGACAGCGCCGTGTCGACCACGGCCGCGCGCTGCTCCTTGGGCAGCTTCCGGCTCAGCGCCATCCACCGCACGCGGGACAGCGGCCCCACCTGCGGCGAGGTGGCCCCGGCCAGCAGCGTGGTTCCCAGGACGGCCCACGTGGCGGCGGGCGTGAACGTGTCCGTGGCGTACACCAGCACGACGACGGCGCCCACGATCAGGGCATTGGCCACCGCCGCGACAATCAGGACCGGCTTCTGGCCGAGCCTGTCCGCCAGGTAGCCGACCAGCGGGGCGCCGATGGCGGCGCCCACCCCCACGGATCCGGCCGCAAAACCGCCGATGGCATAAGACTCGCTGATGGCCGTGACCAGGGTAAGCACGCCGATGGTGAGCATGGCGAGGGGTACGCGGGCAAAGAGGCCCAGCGGGATGTAGGAGTTTCCGGCCAGCCGCGGCAGCATGCCGTAGCGGCCGACTTTTTTCGCCGGCGGCTGCCCGGGGGCCTGTCCCGCGAACGGTTCGGCGGTGGATCCGGCGGACGTGGAATGGGGGGTGGTCATCATTTATCCGGTCAACAAAAGGGCGTGCACCGTCCCCGCCACCCGGTGCACCCGACCCAAATACGCCTCCCAGTCTACCGGGCTGGCAACGATCCCCCGCTCCCGCGCCGGCTCACACCATGTCCAGCGCCAGTGTTGATCCGTTGCGGCCCTTGGTGACCTGCAGATGAACCGGAATGCGGGTCTTCATTTCCGCCACGTGGCTGACCAGCCCCACCACCCGGCCGCCGTCGCGCAGCCCTTCGAGCGCATCCATGACCTGGTCCAGGGACTCCTCGTCCAAGCTGCCAAAGCCCTCGTCCACGAACAACGTTTCGATGTCCAGGCCGCCGGATTCCTGCTGCACCACATCCGCCAGCCCCAGCGCCAGTGACAACGAAGCCATGAACGATTCCCCGCCGGACAGCGTGGACGTGTCGCGGCTGCGCTGCGTCCATTCGTCCACCACCGCCAGCCCCAGCCCCGACTTCCTGTTCCCCCCGGCCTTCGCGTCCGTGTGGCTGAGGGTGTAGCGCTGCCCGCTCATGGTGGACAGCCGCACCGACGCCGCCATGGCCACCTGCTCCAGCCGGGCCGCCAGGACGTAGCTGGTCAACGTCATCTTCAGCTGGTTGTCCCCCGCGCCGCGGACGGCGTCCGCCAGCCCGGCCACCAGCGCGGCCCGCTCCCGCAGGGGCGCAACGAGCGCTTCCCGGGCTTGGAAGGCGGCGGCGGTTTCCGCCACCTGCCCGCTGGCCTGCCGCGCCAGGCCCAACCGCACGGCGGACTGCTCGGCGGCAGTGGCCCGGCGCCGCGCCTCCTCCTGACGCAGCGCCAGTTCCCCGGCAGACGCGGCCCCAACGCCCTTCGCGGCCTCCAGTGCGGCCTCGGCCACCTCCGCCCGCTCCAGCTGCGCCATGTTGAGGGTCACGTCGCGTTCATGGGCTGCCAGCTGTTCCTGCCTGGCAGCCGCCTCCGCCTTCGCCAGCAGCGCCCCGCGAACCTGCGCCGCGTCGGCAAAGGTGCTGTCAGCGAGCGCATCCTCCAGCGCGCCAGCCGCCTCCGCGGCCGCCTCCACCGTGGAATTCCGCCGCCGAAGCGCTTCCACCAGCGCTCCTGTGGCCCCCTGCGCGCCAACGATGGCCCGTTGCCGTGCCGCGAGCGATTCGTATCCTTCCCTGGCCGCGGCCAGCCCGGCCTTCAGCTGCTCCACTTCCTGGGCCAGCGCGGCGTTGCCGGCGGTGAGCGAGGCCATCTGCTGGCTGCCGGACAGCAGCGCCGCCTGGGCCCGGGCCACGGCGGCCTCCAGCGTGTCCGCCTCCTTGGCGAGTGCGGTGTGTCGGGCCGCTTCCGCCACGGCCGCCTCCAACTCGTCCTTGGCACGAACGACGGCGGCATCCGCCTCCCCTGCCTCGGCGTCGCCGCCGCGTCCTGCCAGGACGGCGAGCGCCTGCCGGGCCTGCACCAGTTCGGCCTGGGACTCCGCAGCCCGCTTCTCCGCCTTGTCACTGGCAAGTTTGGCAGCCTTCTCCGCCTGCACCGCCCCCGTCCCCGAGCCGGCCAGTTCCGACGGTGCGGGATGCACGGTGCTGCCGCACACCTGGCAGGGGTCCCCGTCCACCAGGAGCGCGGCCAGCTCCCCTGCGGCCAGGGAATGCCGGCGTTCGACGGCTTCCAGCCACGCCTGCTTGGCGTCCACGGCCTCCTCGCGCACCAGCAGATCGCGCGCGGCGAGGCGTTCCACCCCGGCCAGCTGCCCCGCATGCTGGGCGATGCCGGCCACCAGCCGTTCAGCGGCCTGGTGCCGCTCCGTGGCCTGCTCGACGGAGACCGCGGTCAGGCGCAGCCGGGCAAGTTCGGCCTTCACGTCCGCCAGCCGCGCCCTTCCCGTGGCTTCGGTGTCGCGCTGTTCGGCGACCTCCGCCGTCACGGCAACCAGCGCCCTTTCTCCGGCGGCAAGTTCCCCGGCTGCGCGGACCAGTCGCTTTTCCCCCGGCAGGGCGGCCGTGAGGGAACCGAGCTGTTCCGCGAGCGCCTTGTCCACGCGTGCCAGCAGCGGCAGGCCCGGCGCCGTGGCGGTCCCGTTGTCGCCCGTGCCGGTGCCGCCCAATGATTCGGCCACGCCGGTTGCCAGCGCGTTGGCCGCAAAAGCGCGGTGTGCCTGCTCCGCGGCGGCCTCCGCCTCCGCGCGGCCGCGGGCCGCGTTGGCGGCGGCCGCAACCACGGCGGCAAGAACCTCTGCCTCATGGTGGCGCGTCAGCGACTCGCGCCACCGGCCGGCGTCGGCGGCCAGCCCGGCCAGGCGCGCCTGTTCGGCCACCGCGGCGTCACGCAGCGCGTGCCGGGACCGGCGTCCCTCCTCCTCCACGACCGCCTCCGCGGCGTCCCGTGCCGCATCGGCAGTGGCGGCGGCTTCGCAGGATGCCTGCCGGACGGCTTCGTCCAGCGACGTGGTCAGCCAGGCGAAAAGCTCGGCTCCGGAGGATTCCAGGCCGCCTCCCTCCCCCGGTTCCTCCGCCCCGCCGTCGCCGGCATCCACCCCGTCCGGATTTTCCGCCACGCCGCCAACAGACCCAGCGTCCGTGTCCTCCGCACCGCACCAGCTCTCCACCTCGGCGTCGCCGTCCGAGCCGCCCGCGCCGGAACCACTTCCGTCGACGTCGCCGGCCGGCTGCGCCGGCGGACCGGCTTGTTCGAGCGCAGCAGAGGCCTGGCTGCGGGCCAGCCGCTCCAGCCCTTCCAGCTGTGCCAGCCCGGACGCCACCTGGGCGGCGGCTTCCCGGGCCTCGGCGGCGAGCCGTGTTTCAAGGTTCTGGTAGAGCTCGGTGCCGAACAGCTTCTCCAGCAGTTCCTCGCGGTCCTTGGCGTTGGCGCGCAGGAACGCGGCAAATTCACCCTGGGCCAGCAGGATCACCTTGGTGAACTGCTCCATGTTCATGCCTAGGAGGCGTTGGATCTCGGTCGCGGCCTCGTCGTTGCGCTGGGAGAGCGGGACCCATTCGCCGTCGACCATTTCACGCAGCTGGGTGCTGGCCTGCTCGCGGGTGGTGCCGGTGCCGCGCTTGGCAGGACGCATCCACTCCGGGCTCCGCCGCACCTCCAGCCGGCGGCCGCCGGCGCTGAATTCGCACAGCACTTCCGGGCCCACGCCGTCGGCGGCATGATGGCTGCGCAGGCTCTTGATCGCTTCGTTCCGGGCGCCGGGGATCCTGCCGTACAGGGCATAGGCGACCGCGTCCAGCACGCTGGTCTTGCCCGCCCCGGTGGGGCCGTTGAGGAGAAACAGCCCCTGGGCGCCCAGGGCGTCAAAGTCGACTGTTTCGTTCCCGGCAAAGGGGCCGAACGCCTGCATTTCCAAGCGGTGGATCCTCACAGCGCCGCCTCCCCGGCCCGGACGGACGCCAGCGCCTCGCGCAGGACCCCTTGTTCGCCGTCGTCCGCGGGCCGGTGCCGTACGTGGTCCAGGAATCCGCAGCACAGGTCGAGCTCGTCCACGGCCGCGGACACGCGCTGGCTGTAGGTCTTCGCGTCCGCATCGCGCGCGTTTTCCGGCTCAAACATGAGCACCAGCGTGTGGGGGAAGCGCGTGCGCAGCTGTTCCATGGCGTTGGCGGGCCGGTCGTCGTCCGTCAGCGTCACCTGGCAGTAGTGCGCCTCCTTGGCCGCCCATTGCGGGTCCGCCAGCAGTTCCGGGAGCTTGCCGCGCAGCACGGACAGCGGACGCTCCACCGGCCAGTCGACCCGGCGGACCTCCTTCAGGCCGTCCTCCGTGATCTCCACGAGCCACGCACCCTTGGTGTGGGCGGCCTCGGAGAATGAATAGGGCAGCGGGGACCCGGAGTAGCGGACGGCTTCACCCAGCCTTTGGCGGCCGTGCAGGTGGCCAAGCGCGGTGTAGGTGAACCCGTCAAAGAGGTCCAGCGGCACCGCACCCACGCCGCCGATGGCCAGGTCCCGTTCGCTGGCGGATGTGATCCCGCCACTGGCGAAGGTGTGGGCCAGCACGACGGCGGCCGTCCCTTCCGCCCGTCCGGCCAGGTCGGCACGGATCAGTTTCACGGCGGCCTCGGTGACACTGAAATGGGAGGCGGGTTCGGCGTCCAGCGAACCGGCAACGAGTCGCGGCTCCAGATACGGAATGCCGTAGACGGCCAGCTGCGGTCCGTCGGGGCGGTCGGCGTCGAGCGGGAAGAGCACAGGGGTGTCCAGGTCGGCGATGCGGGTGCGCAGGTGCACGCCCGCCCGCTCCATGATGCGTCCGCCGAAGCCCAGGCGTGTGGCGGAGTCGTGGTTGCCGCTGGTGATGACGATGGGCACGCCGGCGGCGTTCAGCCGGGCCAGGATGTCGTCGAAGAGGTTAACCACGTCCACATTGGGCAACGCGCGGTCATAGACGTCGCCGGCCAGCAGGACCACATCCACTTCCTCTTCCGCGACGGTGGCCAGGAGCTGGTCGGCGAAGCGGCGCTGGGCGGCCAGCGTGCCGACGCCGTGGAACGAGCGGCCCAAATGCCAGTCTGAGGTGTGCAGGAGCTTCATGGTTCAAAGCTATCCGACGCCACTGACATTCCCGTCCGCCCATCCCCCCATGCGGCAACTGACCCGCAGTACATGTCGAAAAGTCGCCGCTCGGGACGAATTTTCGACATGTACTGCGGGTCAGTTTTAGCCGGCCCAGGCCGGGCTACTTGCCCGTGGCGTCGAAGAAGTCCTGGGCGTCGCTGCGCATCGCTGCCGCTGCTGCTGGGGCAGGAGCTTTCACAGGGTTCGACCCGGCGCTGGCATCGGCGGCGGAAACCGGCGTCGGCAGCGCGTCCAAGGCATCGGCCGCCAACGTCTCGGCAGGAGACGGCGCGACGTCCGCGGCACGCGCGCCGGCGCCGTCGTCGTCCGAGTCAAGGGCGGCCGGTGGGACAAAGGTGCGGAAAATCGCGGCCGCCAGCGCCGCGCCGAAGAGCGGCGCGAGCCAGAACAGCCACAGCTGGCCGGCTGCCCAGGAGTCGGTGAAGAAGACCACGGCGGTGGACGCGGCCGGGTTCAGCGAGCTGTTGCCCACGGGCAGGGCGATGGTGATGGAGACGGCCATCGCCAGGCCGATGCCGAAGGGCGCAAAGGTTTTCGTGTTCCGGGCGTGGGTTGCGCCCAGGACAACGGCGACGAGGACGGCGGCGGTAACAATTTCCACGATCATGACACCCACCATGGGCACCTTCAGCGGGGAGTGCGTGTCAAAGCCGCTGGCCAGGGTGCCAAAGACCTTCGAAATGCCGCCCGAGGCGGGAATGACCGTCACGAGCCCGTAAATCACGCCCGCCGCCAGCATGGCGCCGATGGTCTGCGCCACCACGTAAAGGACCATGGACAGCCACTTGATCCGGCCGGCCACCGCCATGGCGAGGGAGAAGGCCGGGTTGAAATAGCCGTTGGAGACGTTGCCGAAGGAAATCAGGGCCGCCACCATGGCCAGCCCGTAGCCGAACGCCACCGCCGACGTCGAGGCGCTGAACAGCGCAGTGGCCAGACCCACAAAGACAATGAAGAAGCTGCCCAGAGCCTCAATGAAAATGTGGGTGCCCAGCGGGTGTCGCTGCACGGGTGCGGGGGCCGTTCCGGAAGTGCTCATGGTGAAGAAAATCCTTCGGTGGGGGAAATCGGTGGGAAACAACGGTTGCGGCTGCGCAGCCCCGCGCCGATGACTGCTCGCCCGCAATCACATCCCCAGGGCAATGGCGCAGACTGCCGCGACCGCCAGAGCCACTATAGCGGCCGATGCTGTGCGTACAGTAAGTGCCGACGCGGCAATGCCCGCTGCATGGTCCAGGTCTTCGACGCCGGCATGCAGCACCTTGATCCGGCACACCGCCAGGCCCACCACCACCAGCGTGGTCAGGCAGGCCACCATGGCGCACACGCCCAGCCCGATGACGTGGACCGAAGGACCGGAGGCGAACAGCGCGCCGGGCCGGCTGTTTTCGTGGTTGAGCGCGTGCAGCCAGCCGCGCCAGATGAAGATGTCCGCGGCGATGGCGCTCAGGATGGTCCGACGCCAGGACAGGGCGGTGCGCTCGGGCTGCAGCCCGGGGTCGCGGCCGTCACGTTGCGGGGGCTCCACCGCGCTCAGGGCCGGGTCAGGATCAAGACGGCGAACACCAGGGCGGCCGCGGCCACCACCACCGTCATCCCGAGCATGAGCCAGGAATGGGGCAGTTCCTGGTTGTTCCGCATGGCCTGTTCCTGGTGGGCCCAGCGCTTGTAGCTGACAACGGCCAGCGAGGCGCCGATCAGGGCCAGCACCATGCACAGGACAATCCGCACGGCCGTGGGCGCGATCTCGGGTGCCAGCTGGTCGATGCCAACGGCACCGGCCAGCAGTGCCAGCGCCGTGCGGACCCACGCCAGAAAGGTGCGCTCATTGGCCAGTGAAAACCTGTAGTCGGGGGTCTTTCCAGTCCGTCGCCAAGCGGGCTCGCGCATGTGTCTCCTTGTTTTTGCGGTGTGCTGCGATTCTACCGGCGCACGTTGACACGCTGGGCCGCAGGGCGGCGAGTCCCCGCAGCGGTAAATTGGAACCATGAGCAGCCAGCCGGAAACCGTCAACGCCCCGCCCGCCGATTTTGCCAGCCGTGTCCACGGCACGCTGCTGGGCGGGTCGCTGGGCGACGCGCTGGGATACCTGGTGGAGTTTGATTCGCTGGCGGACATCAGGGCCACCTATGGTCCGGCCGGACTGGTCGACCTCTCCCAGGCCGACGGGCCCGTCCATTTTTCCGACGACACCCAGATGACCCTCTACACCCTGGACGGGCTCCTGGAGGTGCTGGAGTGGGCCAACGACGGGGTGGGCGCCGACATCAACGCGTGCCAATGGCTCGCCTGCCTTCGGTGGCTGAAAACCCAGGGCATCCGCCCCACCGGTTCCGCACCTGAGCCGCAGCCGCGCTGGATCGACGCCCAGAGCGTGCTCCACCACCAGCGCCACCCGGGCAACGCCTGCGTCTCCGGACTGGCGGGCGGCCACATGGGCACCGTCTTCCGCCCGGTGAACCCGGATTCCAAGGGCTGCGGGACCGTGATGCGGTCCGCGCCGTACGGCCTGATCCCCAACGTTCCCTCGGAGGCCGTCTACAAGATGAGCTCGGACGCCGCGTCGCTGACTCACGGGCACCCGTCCGCCCGGCAAAGTTCCGGCGCGTTCAGCTGGCTGATCCACGCACTGGCGGTGGGCGGGATGGAGCTGCGCGCGGCCGTTGAATCGGCGCGCCTCCGCGCCCATGCCGAACCGTCCGCCGACCCGGACCTGCTGGCCCGCCTGGACGCCGCCCTCACGCTTTCCAGCCCGGAAGCCCTTGCCGCGCACGACGGCGGAGCCCTCTCCGGAGGGCTGCTCACCGACGCGCTGGGGCTGGGTTGGGTGGCGGAGGAGGCACTCGCCGTGGGGCTTTACGCGGTGCTCGCGACGGCCCCCGGCGCCGTTTCCCCGGTGGAGCACTTCCTGGCGGCCATGCGCCTGGCCGTCAACCACGACGGCGACAGCGACTCCACCGGGTCCATCGCCGGGAACATCCTGGGCGCGCTGTACGGCGAGGCTGCGCTTCCCGGCGCCTGGCTGCAACTGGCCGAGGCGCCCCAGCTCATCCGCCACCTCGGTGGGGAGCTGGTCAAGCTCACCACCGGTGCCTGACCCGCCTCCACCGGTCCTCGCACCGGGCCCGGCCCCCGACGTCGAACTAGATGGATTGGCGGTACCCGAAAAATTCGTGATCGTTGTTGTAGCCGCCCAGACCGCCGCCGACGTCGGCGAAGTCCTCGACGAATTCGATGCCCTTGATCCATTTGACGAGTTTGAATCCAAGCTGGGTCTCGTTGCGCAGACGAAGTGGTGCGCCGTGGCCGAACGAGAGCGGTTTGTCGTTCATGTCGTAGGCAAGCATGGCCAACTTGTAGCTCATCTGTTCAATGGGCTGGGCGTCGTCTTAGGGCCAAGATCTACGTCCATTCGAGGCAGTAGTACGCGGACCGCGACATTGAACTTCGCACCAACACCGGGGTCGCGGCCATCGACCGCCCCGAGCGGCAAGTACAGTTGGCCGGCGGAGAACGGTTCACGTACGACAAGCTGTTGCCGGCCACGGGCGCCTCACCGCGTGAGCTGCCCGATGCCGGATCCCACAGCGGGCCGCTCGGGTTCCTCACCTAACAGCAGGATGCGGCCCTTGAACCCGTCGGACCGCAACGATTCCGCCGCCTTTGCACCGGCGAGACCGGCCCCAACGATCACGAACGTTGGCTGTGCGCCCATGGTTTCGCTCCTTTTTACGGACTTCGGCAGCCATGCTCACAATGCCAACGATGTGCTGTCGCCACAATAAGCTGTCGCCAGAATAAGCCAGCGTACCGGGCGCGTGCGCCGGCGTCAGCCCACCATCTGCATGAATTCGCCCTCGGAGAGCACCTCGATGCCCTGTCCGCGGCGCTGCAGTTCCAGCACCCGTGCAGCCTTGGATGTCACGCGGCCGCTGCGCAGATCGGCCGCGGTGAAGCCGCTTCCCACCACCAGGACGGTGGTCTTCCGGGTCACGCTGCTGGCACACTGTGCCCCGCAGTGCGCCGCCCGCACCTTCGCATCCGGCCGCGGCAGGCCAAGGTTCCCTGTGAACACCACCGTCTGCCCGTACAGCGGGTGCGCCGGATCCGCTCCAACGTTCGGCAGCGGGTTCGGGCCCTCGGTGGACCAGCCGTTCCGGCCGGACCTGCCACCGGAGCCTGCCGCCGGGGCGCCGTCCGCCAGCTTCTCCAGGGCCGACCGCGTCGCCTTGGAGACGTCGTCGGTGGCGGGGTCCCAGGCAGCGGCACGCGGCATGGACAGCTTCATGGCGGCGAAGACCCCGGCCACGGAGGATGCGGCATGCCTGCCCGCGATGTCCACCATGATCCCGGCGCAGGCGCGGGCGTCCTCGACGGCGTCGTGGTGGTTCATGAGCGGGACGCCGGCAGCTTCCGCCACGAACGGCAGCGAATACGACGGCAGCGAGTAGTTCTTCCGCGAGAGCACCACGGTGCAGGCATAGTCGAACGCGGGGGCGGGCATCCCCGAGACCTCGGCCGCCGAGCGGATGACGCCGAGGTCGAAGGCGGCGTTGTGCGCCACCAGGGGGTCCCCGCCAATGAAGCCGCGCACCTCGCCGAAGACGTCTTTGAAGCGCGGGGCGGACTGGACGTCGTCGGGCGTGATGCCGTGGATGGAGATGTTGCGCGAGTCGAAGTGGTCGTGGCCGGCGGGCGGGCGCATCAGCCAGTACCCTTCGTCGACCACCACGCCGTCGCGGACCTTCGTCAGGCCCACTGAACAGGGCGATCCCCTGAATCCGTTGGCGGTTTCGAAGTCAATTGCAGTAAAGTCCACAGGCACCCTTCAAGGCTACCGCTCCCAGCGCACGGCCCCGGACGTCTTTTCATGTGTCCCGGCGGCGGTGCTCCTTACGGCGTGGCCCGGCGCAGCGTGAGGTAGGAGCCGAGACCGAGCAGGGCAGGCAACCTAGGCCGTGGCGGCTGCCGTGTCAAGGAGTTTTCCGGGACCTGCCGGCTCAGGAGCTGCCCGCCTGCCTACGCCCAGATGCGTTCGGCCTGCGGCCGGGGCCCGGACGCACAGGGTGCCGTAATCTAGGGTGGTGATGATTTCAGCCCTCAGTGACTTCGCCCTGCCCGCCCTGGTGGGCCATGGCCCTGCCCCGATGGGCTTCCTGCCGCCGTGGCTTGACCCCGTCCACATCCTCGACAACCCGGCCCTCGGCTTCTGGGTGGTGGTCATTGCCTGCGCCATCATCTTTGCCGAGACGGGCCTGCTGGTCGGGTTCTTCCTGCCCGGCGACTCCCTGCTCTTCACCGCGGGCCTGCTGACCAGCACGGGCAAGCTGCCGGTGAACATCGGCGTCCTGCTCATCCTGCTGATCGTGTGCGCGTTCATCGGCAACCAGGTGGGCTACGTGATCGGCGCCAAGGCCGGCCCCGCCATCTTCAACAAGCCCGATTCCCGCCTGTTTAGGAAGGAACACGTGGAGCACGCGCACGCCTTCTTTGAAAAGCACGGCGGCAAGGCTCTGGTCCTGGCCCGCTTCGTGCCGATCGTGCGCACCTTTGTGCCGGTCATCGTGGGCGTGGCACGGATGAACATGCGCCACTTCGTGATTTTCAATGCCATCGGTGCCGTGCTGTGGGCCGGCGGCGTGACGCTGCTCGGCTTCATCCTGGGCGACCGCTTCCCCTGGGTCCAGCAGAACCTGGACATCATTTTCATAGTCATCGTCCTGCTCTCGGTGATCCCCATCATCGTCGAGTTCACCAAGGCCTTCCTGGCCAACCGCAAGGCGAACAAGGCCTAGCCCTCCCCCGCAACCCGCCCTTCCCGAAACCCACCTGCCACGTACGACGGCGGCCCCCGGCACCCAGCCCGGGGGCCGCCGTCGTGCGCGGCAGCCTTTGGGTTGGCTCAGTGCGTGCTGGCCACGGCGATCGGCTCGCCGGTCACATCCTCGAACCGGCGCTTGCGGCGCCAGCACCACCAGGACCGTGCTGGGAATCGACTCAACGATGTCCGAGGGGCTGCCGATGATGTGGCCGTTGATCTTGACGTGTTCGTGGCGCTGTGCGGGGACGGCGGAGGCGAAGGTCCCTGTGGCGTGCCGTGCCTGCCAGCAGGGCACGACGGCGGCCCGGCGTACACGCCGGACCGCCGTCACGTCGTGCACCCTTCTGGTTTCATCGCCGTCGCCAGTGGACCGATGTCGAGTGCGTCAGCGCCAGAAGTCGGTGAGCGGCCCGGCAAGGGCCCGGCCCTGCTCGTAGCCGGCCCGGGCTGCCGGCGGGCGCAGCGACAGATCCATCGCGTTGGCGCCGAACATGTGCTCGGAGTGGCGGTCCGGGAAGATCGCCTCGACCCTGCTCCCGCGTGCACGGAGTTCGTCGACCTGCGCGGCGAGCTGCATGCCCCAGTCCAGCGGGTGCCGTGTTCTGCCGCCGAGGGGCGACAGCACCAGGACCCGCCCGTATCCGGCGGCCAGGTCGGCATTCTCGCTGGACCGTCGGTAGCCGCCGTCAATGTATGAGTTTTCCCCGATCCGGTAGGGAAGTCCACCGGCGCAGCTGGCGGCGACGGCGTCAGCCAGGTCGACGCCGCTGTGGCGATCGAACACGACCGGTTCACCGGCACGGGCATCGACCGCCGTGATGAGCACCGTTCGTTGCGGCCAGTGCTGGCTGGGCAGCCGGGAGGCGACGGTCGCGCGCCACTGTGTTTGCCAGGAGCCGTCCGACGCGGCGTCCAGGTCGAGTGCCGCCGCGCCCATTCTGCGGCGCATGTCGGCCGGATCGTGAGCGGCGGCGATGATTTTGCTCGTCCTGTCCATGTGGTCCGTCACCCGCCTGGCCGGAGCGCGGCCCCGGTCGGATCCGGCCGGACCGGTCCCTCGCTGGGGGGCCGTGGCAAGGATGGCGGCAAGGAGTTCGGTCGGGGTCGCGCCAGCGATCTGGGCCGCGGCCGTCGAGCCGGCCGACGTCCCGACAGTCAGGTCGGCTGTCGTCACATCCAGCCCGGCCTCCAAGAGGCCGGCCAGGAGGCCGACCAGCCACGCATTGCCTGTCGATCCGCCGCCCCCGAGGACAAGCGCCCGTCCGCCCGGGGCGCGCACCGGCTTCGTGGCGTCGTCTTGCGGCTGATCCCGGCCGGACCTCTGCGGGCCGGAGGCCGTCGCCGGAGTTACGTGCAGGGTGGAAAAAGGTGTTGTGTTCATGGGAGTCGCCCTTCGCGATGTGCCTTGTTGGGCGCTCCCGGTGGCGACTACGTCAGTCGCGCGATCGTGGACTGCAGGGGAGCGCCCATTATGGATGGTGCGTTCATGGGTCTCACCTCCTGCCGATTGATCACGATCACCGCAAAAATATCACGCCGGCGACGCGGTGGGCAACCGGCATCGTGCCGGTTGCCGTGCCGCCCCCGAACTCGCCGCCGGCCGCTACACCCTCATCCGCGCCGGAGCGCCTTGACGATGTGCGGGAGCAGGGCGCGGAAGGCCTGGCCGCGGTGGCTGATGGCGTTCTTTTCCCCCGCCGTCAGCTCGGCGCAGGACTTCTCCAGGCCCAGCGGTTGGAGGATGGGATCATAGCCGAACCCGCCGTCGCCGCGCGGCGCGGTGAGCAGGGTGCCTTCCAGGGTCCCCTCCTCCACGACGTCCAGGGTCCCGTCCGGGCTTGCCAGGGCCGCGGCGCAGACAAAGCGCGCGCCGCGGTGCTTACCGTCAATGTCGGCCAGCTGGGCCAGGAGCAGGTCCAGGTTCGCGGCGTCGTCGCCATGCGCGCCGGCCCACCGGGCGGAAAAGATCCCGGGCGCCCCGCCCAGCACGTCTACGGCCAGGCCGGAATCGTCGGCAATGGCAAGGACGCCGGTGAAGGCAGCCACCGCCGAGGCCTTCAGCCGCGAATTCTCGGCGAACGTGACCCCGGTTTCCTTGACGTCGGGCGCGTGCAGGGCTCCGGCGTCGACCACGTCCACATCGACGTCGAGACCGGGCACCTGGCCGCGCAGCAGTTCGCGCAGTTCGCGCAGCTTGCCCTGGTTGTGGGTGGCCAGGACCAGCCTGGTACCGGTCACTTCGCGCCGAGCGTCTCGCGCTGGATCTGGGCCAGCTGGGTGGTGCCGATCAGGGCCAGGTCAAGGAGCTGGTTGAGCTCGTCGCGGTCGAACGGCGCGCCTTCGGCGGTGCCCTGGACCTCCACGAACTTGCCGGAGCCGGTGACCACCACGTTCATGTCGGTTTCGGCGCGCACGTCCTCCACGTAGGGCAGGTCCAGCATGGGTACGCCGTCGATGATGCCCACGGAGATGGCCGAAACGGTGTCGATGAGCGGCTGCGCGGCCTTGGCGATCAGCTTGTTTTCCTTGGCGTACGCCACGGCATCGGCGAGGGCCACGTAGGCGCCGGTGATGGCCGCGGTGCGGGTGCCGCCGTCGGCCTGCAGGACGTCACAGTCGAGGACGATCGTGTTCTCGCCGAGGGCCTTCGTGTCGATGATGGAGCGCAGCGAGCGGCCGATCAGGCGGGAAATCTCGTGCGTCCGGCCACCGATCCTGCCCTTGACGGACTCGCGCGAGTTGCGGGTGTTCGTGGCGCGCGGCAGCATGGCATATTCGGCCGTGACCCAGCCGGTCCCTTCGCCCTTGAGCCAACGCGGCACGCCCGCGGTCAGCGAGGCGGTGCAGAGCACGCGGGTGTTGCCAAACTCGATCAGGGCCGACCCTTCGGCCTGCTTGGACCAGCCGCGGGTGATGGAGATGTCGCGGAGCTGGTCGGGGGTGCGGCCGTCGGCGCGCAGCTGTGAAGTCTCGCTATTCGTCATGGGACCAGCCTACTGGCCGCGGGGCCCCGGCCGAGCGCAGCGAGGTTGGGGAGGGCAGGAGGCGCTACTGGCCGCGGGGCCCCGGCCGAGCGCAGCGAGGTTGGGGAGGGCAGGAGGCGCTACTGGCCGCGGGGCCCCGGCCGAGCGCAGCGAGGTTGGGGAGGGCAGGAGGCGCTACTGGCCGCGGGGTGGCGTCCCGTCATGCGCCACGTCAGCGGAACTTATTGGCGCGCTTGAAGTTCTTCGTGTCGGTGAAGTACTGCGCACCCGGCTGGATGAAGCACAGGATGATCGCCGCGACGCCGGCCAGCACCTGCAGGATGGTAAAGATTCCCGCGGGAAAGGTGAGGCCGACGAACCGGGACAGCGAGATGACCGCCAGGACCAGGCCGGTGATGCGCGCCCAGTTGGCTCCCTTGTTGATGAACATGCCGATGACGATGTACAGGGCCACCGCCACGACGGCCGAGACCACGGTGAAGCCGATGGCCGTGGTGACCGTGACCTGGACCAGGTCCTGGGCGTTGGTGTTGGCGGGAAGGTTCTGCTTCGCGATCGCCTCGGCGGCCGTCTGGCGGAACTTGTCGGAGGAGGCGTACACCACGCCGAAGATGGCGGCTATGACCTGCAGCACCGCCGCGGCCAAGATCAGCTGGAATGCCCAGCCCACCTGCTTGGGTTTCACGGGTGCGGCAACGCTTGGCTGCTGCGACCACTCCGGATTGTAGCTGGGCATCGGCATGTTGCTCATGGTCTTGTCCTTTACTGGGAACGGCTCGGCGGCCCCGCCGGTCCTCACAAGCAACCGCCAGACACCCCCAAGTCTTGTGCATCGGTAGTTCCGACCCTATCCGACCCCACGCGAGGATTCATGATCATTTCGGATGATTCTGCCTCGAAAGCGCGCAGCCGGAGCTGACCTCCCGGCGCGCGCCATGGAAGGAGGGCTAGATCGAGTAGTGGACGCCGGCGACGGCGGCGGCCACGTCGCCCGAATAAACGGCGCGGGCCTCGTCCACGACGGTGTTGGGGTCCGTCCACACGGGGATGTGGGTCAGCAGGAGCCTGCGTGCGCCGGCCCGTTCGGCGGCTTCGCCGGCCCGCTTGCCCGTCAGGTGGACGTCCTTGATGTGGTCGTCGCGGCCTTCCTCGAATGCGGCCTCGCACAGGAACAAGTGTGAATCGCGGGCGGCGTCCTCCAACTCGGGGCAGGCGTCCGTGTCCCCGGAGTACGTCAGGGCGACGGTGCGGTCCACGCCGGTGCCGTCAAATTCCGTGGTTTCCACGCGCAGTGCGTAGGCCTCGGGCACGGGGTGGTTCACCGGGTAGGGCGTGACCTTGAACGGCCCCACCGTGACGGGTTCCATTGCCTGCCACGGCTGGAAGTCGAACTCCTCGCGCATGCCCGGGTCGAGTTCGAGGCCATAGGCCGTGGCGAGCCGGTCCGCCGTCGCCTCCGGCCCCCAGACGCGGATGCGCCCGCGGTTCCAGCCGTGCGGGTTCCAGCGCACCGCCACGTGCAGCCCGCACAGGTCCATGCAGTGGTCCGGGTGCAGGTGCGAGAGGAAGATCGCGTCGATGTCCTCCAGGTCCATGTACTTTTGGACGTCTCCGAGCGCGCCGCTGCCCAGGTCCAGCAGCACCCGCCACGGCCGGGTGCCGTCGTGGGCGGTCAGCAGGTAGCAGGACGCGGACGACGACGGCCCCGGGAAGGACCCGCTGCACCCCACGATCGTCAGTTTCATGCCCGCTCCCCCGCGGGCCACGAAGCGCCCGGCCTGCCGGCCGCCTCCTGCAAGACGAAATTCGAGATCCTGGAGCCCGCGGAAGCGCCGGATCCCGCGGCGCGCGCGGCGGCGATCATGTCCGGGGTGATGCGGGCCATGGACCCGGTCGGATAGTGCGCGGACACGTGGCTTGCCTGCTCCACGCCCCGGACCTCCGGGCCCAGGAAGCGCCGGGCCAACACGCCGAACTGTCCGGCGTCGCCCGTGGACAGGAAGGTGTGCGTCGGGGGCTCCTCGGAAAGCCGTTCCAGGTCGTGGCCCACCAGCGCCTTGTAGACGTCCTTGGCCGTTTCCTCGGCGCTGGAGACGAGGGTCACGGCGTCGCCCATGACGTAGGAGATCACCCCTGTGAGCAGCGGGTAGTGCGTGCATCCCAGCACCAGCGTGTCCACCTGGGCCCGCCGCAGCGGGGCCAAATAGGCCTCCGCGGTGGAGAGCAGCTCCGGCCCGGCAGTGACCCCGGATTCCACAAAGCGCACAAAGTCAGGGCAGGCCACGGACGTGATGTGCAGGTCCGGTGCGGCGGCAAAGGTGTCCTCGTAGGCGCGCGAGCCCACCGTGGCGACGGTGCCGATGACCCCCACCCTGCCGGTTCGCGTGGCGGCGACCGCGCGGCGGACCGCCGGCTGGATGACCTCAATGACGGGGATGCCGTACCGGGCGGTGTAGCGTTCCCGCGCGTCGCGCAGCACGGCCGCGGAGGCGGAGTTGCAGGCGATGACCAGCAGCTTCACGCCGGCGTCCACCAGCTCGTCCATGACGCCCAAGGCGTTGGCACGGACCTCGGCGATGGGCAGCGGTCCGTAGGGCCCGTTGGCGGTGTCGCCCACGTACAGGATGGACTCGTTGGGCAGCTGGTCGATGACGGCGCGCGCCACGGTCAGCCCGCCCACACCCGAGTCAAAGATGCCGATGGCGCGGTCTGCCATGGGGTGCGCGGCATCAGGCTGGGCTGTGGCTGGGGATCCCCCGGGCAGTGTGCTCATGATCGTTTCAGAATAGATGCAAAGCCGCAGCGCCGGGTACATTTGGCCGCGTCTGTTTTATCACAGGGCCCCGGACCGCCCCGGGCTCCAATGCCTATTTGCTGCCCTTCAGGCCGGCCAGCATGGCCTGGACCAGGCTTTCCTGCAGCCACGAGACAAAGTTGTAGACCAAGGACAGGTAGCTGTCGACGTCGTCCGCCTCACCCCAGTCCTGCACCCGGTGGACCCGCTCGGCGTCGTCCTCGTCCTGAATCTCGAGCCGCTGGGCCAGGACCAGCCGGACGTCGTTCAGGGCCCGGGCCCACAACCCGGAGGCCTCGGCGTCCAGGACCAGCTTGTCCTTGTCCAGGTCCAGGGTGGCCGCGCGCAGGGCGCCAATCTTCGATTCCCGCAGGGAGCGTTCGGTGAGCTGTCGGAACTCCAGGGCTGCCGCGCCGTCGTCCTTCACGGCGTCCGGCAGCAGGCGCAGGAGTGCGGGGTCGGTGGGGACGGCGACGTCCATGTCCAGCCCGATCAGCGCCGCGAGCGGGTCCTCATGGGCGGGCCGGGAGGGTTCGAGCATGGTGATGATGTCGGCGAAGAGCTTGCGCAGGAGGTCGCGTTCGGCCGGTTCAAGGAAGCCGGTGATGCCGCGGCGGCCCGGGTTGAAGGCCTTAGCCACGTCCGCCGCCTTTCTGGACCGTGGCCCACAGGCCGAATCCGTGCATGGCCACCGCGTGTGCCTCCATCTTTTCCTTGGCACCGTGCGCCACGGCCGATTTTCCCTCGACGTGCACCTGCATCATCAATTCGGCGGCCTTCGCTTCGGAATAACCAAAATAGCTTTGAAAAACGTAGCTGACATAGCTCATCAAATTCACGGGGTCGTTCCAGACAATCAGCTCCCAGGGGATGTCCGGCGATGAGAGTTCGTGCGTGGATTGGTCCCGGTCGGTTTCCGGGGCTGTGCTGACACTCATGTGTCCATTCTAGTGTTGCCCCACTAAAGTGAATTCCGTGACTACTGCATCGGGCTGGGGACCACCCCGCACCTCCCTTTTCACGGACCACTACGAGCTGACCATGCTCCAGGCGGCCCTGCATTCCGGGGCCGCGCACCGGCGCAGCGTGTTCGAGGCGTTCGCGCGCCGGCTCCCGGACGGGCGCCGCTACGGCGTGGTGGGCGGCACGGGCCGGCTGCTGGAAGGGCTTGCGGAGTTCCGTTTTGGCGCCCGGGAGCTGGACTATTTGGCCGCAAACACCGTGGTGAATGGTGAAACCCTCGCCTGGCTGGCCGATTTCAAGTTCTCCGGGAACATTTACGGTTACGCAGAGGGCGAACTGTACTTCCCGAATTCCCCGATCCTGACCATCGAATCCACCTTCGCCGAGGCCTGCATCCTGGAGACGTACGTGCTTTCCGTGCTCAACCACGATTCCGCCATCGCATCCGCCGCGTCCCGCATGATCACGGCGGCCGGCTCGCGCCCCTGCATCGAAATGGGATCGCGGCGCACGCACGAGGAATCCGCCGTGGCAGCCTCCCGCGCGGCCGTGCTCGCCGGTTTCCACAGCACCTCCAACCTCGAATGCGGGCTGCGCTACGGCGTCCTGACCCAGGGCACCGCTGCCCATTCCTTCACGCTGCTCCACGATTCCGAGGAGGAGGCGTTCCGCGCCCAGGTCCAGTCGATGGGGGCCGGCACCACCCTCCTCGTGGACACGTACGACGTCGAGGCCGCAGTCCGCAGGGCCGTCGCCATTGCGGGGCCGGCCCTGGGCGGCGTGCGGCTGGACTCCGGCGACCTCCTGGCCCAGGCGCACGACGTCCGCGCCTTGCTGGATTCGCTGGGCAACGTCAACACCCGGATCACCGTCACCTCCGACCTTGACGAGTTTGCCATCGCCGCACTGGCCGCGGCACCCGTGGATTCCTACGGCGTGGGGACCTCCCTCGTCACCGGCTCCGGGGCGCCCACCGCCTCCATGGTCTACAAGCTGGTCTCCCGCGAAGGCAATGCCGGCGAGTTCGTCCCGGTGGCCAAGACGGCGAAGAACAAGGCCAGCGTGGGCGGGAAGAAGTTCGCCCTGCGCCGCCTGAACGACCGCGGGCTGGCCACTGCCGAGGTGGTGGGCATCGGCACCATGCCGGAGAACGACGGCAACGACCGCCCTCTGGTCCAGGAGTTCATGCACGACGGCGTGCTGGCGCCGGGGTGGACCGGACCGGAGGGTGTGCGCCGGGCCACCGAGCGCCACGCCGCCTCCATGGCGGAACTGCCCGGTGCGGCCCGCCGGCTGCAGCGCGGGGACCCCGTCATCCCGACCGAATACATCCAGCCGTCAACCGTACGGAACTAAAGGAGAGACGCATGGCCAAGGCACTCATCATTGTGGACGTGCAGAACGATTTCTGCGAAGGCGGCTCCCTCGCCGTGGAGGGCGGGGCCGCCCTGGCCTCCGAGATCAGCGAGCTCATCTCCGAGACACCCGGCTATGACTTCATCGTGGCCACGCAGGACTGGCACATCGACCCGGGCAGCCACTTCTCCGAGACCCCGGACTTCGCCACCAGCTGGCCCGTGCACTGCGTTGCCGGCTCCCGGGGTGCCGCGCTCCACCGCAACCTCGACACCGAGGACATTGACGCCTACTTCCGCAAGGGCAAGTACGACGCCGCCTATTCCGGCTTTGACGGCCTGCTGGCCCCGGAGGACGAGGTCATGGTCGGTGAGCGGGAGGCCCACGAGGACGCCGACCCGGACGACACGACGGCGGCCGTGAGTCTCGACGACTGGCTGCGCGAGAACGACGTGGACGACGTGGTGGTGGTGGGCATTGCCACGGACTTCTGCGTCCGTGCCACCGCCCTGGACGCCGTCAACGCCGGCTACAACACGACCGTGCTGCGCGACTACGTCGCCGGCGTGGACGACGACGCCAGCGAAGAAGCCCTCGACGAACTCGCGGACGCGGGCGTGGAGGTCAAATAGCGCCGGTGGCCGAGACCCGGTGGTCGAGCAGCGAGCCCCGCGAGCGCGTCGAGACCTAGTCCTTCAAGCCGAAGCAGTCATGGACCCATCTGCCGAGACTTGGCCTCGGATAGGCCCGGCAGGGCCTTCAACCGTGCCTCGATGAGGGCCTCTCTCTTGGCCCGGCTCCAGCCTTGTATCTGCTTTTCCAACGCAAAGGCTGAGGCGACCCGCTCATGTTCCTGTGCCCAGACAAGGGCAACGGGCCTCCGGCGCCGTGTGTACGCCGCCCCCTCGCCAGCGTTGTGTCGGGCAAGACGGCGTTCCAAATCCCCATGTGGCATGGACACATTGTCGTCGCCGGACGGCGCATCTTCGGGGCCAAAATCATAATTGTGGATAACAGGCCCGAATTGCCATGCTGCCGAAGGACAGGTGAGCCATAGGACCCGACGCTCCTAGGTCTCGACGCGCTCGCAGAGCTCGCTGCTCGACCACCGGACACCAGAGCTCGCTGCTCGACCACCGGCTGCTATTTGCGGCCGAGGAACCAGTCCTGAAGCTTTTTCAGGCGCTGCTGCAGCTGCGGCTCGTTGGCCTGCGCGACGGCGGGACCGCCGCAGATCCGCCGCAGCTCGCTGTGCACCATGCCGTGCGGCATGCCGGAGCGGGCACTCCAGGCAGAGACGTTTTTAGCCAGTTCGTGGCGCAAGTCCATCAGCATGCGGTGGTCCACCACGGCGGGAGCCTCAGGTTCCGGGGCCGCGGAGGCCCTGCCGCGGCGGCGCGTCTGCTGATCGGCCTGGCGCTGGCGCAGCAGCACCCCCACCTGGTCGGCGTCGAGCAGTCCGGGGATGCCGAGGAAGTCAAGCTCGTCGTCCGAGCCGATCTCGCCACCCGCGCCGAATTCGCCGCCGTCGAACAACACCTTGTCGAAGGACGCCTGGGACTCCAGGGCCTCAAACTTGAATTTCTCCAGCGTGTCGGAGGCCTTCTCCTCGCGGTTGGCCTCCTCCATCTCGGAATCATCAATGAAGCCGTCCGGGTCCTTGTCCGGCCGGTCCAGGGCGTGGTCGCGCTCCAGTTCCAGCTGGTTGGCCAGTTCCATCAGGTTCGGCACCGACGGCAGGAACACCGACGCCGTCTCCCCCCGCTTCCGGGCGCGCACGAAGCGGCCGATTGCCTGCGCGAAGAACAGCGGCGTCGCGGTGGAGGTGGCATACACGCCCACGGCAAGGCGCGGCACGTCCACGCCCTCGGACACCATGCGCACAGCCACCATCCAGCGCTTTTCACTGGCGGAAAACGAATCGATCTTGTCCGAGGCCTTGGCATCGTCGGAGAGGATCACCGTGGGCGACTCCCCCGTGATCTTCTTCAGCTGCCCGGCGTAGGCCCGCGCGTCGTCATGGTCCGTGGCGATGACCAGGCCCCCGGCGTCGGGCACGGCACGGCGGACCTCGGTGAGGCGCTTGTCCGCGGCCGCCAGGACGGCCGGAATCCATTCTCCGGCCGGGTTCAGCGCGGTGCGCCAGGCCTGCGAGGTGATGTCCTTTGTCACCGGCGCGCCCAGGGTCGCGGCCATTTCCTCGCCCGCGCTGGTGCGCCAGCGCATCTGGCCGGAGTAGGCCATGAACATTACGGGGCGGACCACGTGGTCCTTCAGGGCCTCGCCGTAGCCGTACGTGTAGTCGGCCTTGGAGCGGCGGATGCCGTCGCGGTCCTCCGCATATTCCACAAACGGGATGGCGGCCGTGTCGGAGCGGAACGGTGTGCCGGTCAGCGCCAGGCGGCGGGCCGCCGGGTCAAAGGCCTCCCGGATGCCGTCGCCCCAGGACAGCGCGTCTCCGCCGTGGTGGATCTCGTCCATGATGACCAGGGTGCGGGCCGCTTCCGTCTTGGCCCGGTGGAGCAGCGGCTTGCTGGCCACCTGAGCGTACGTGACGGCGACGCCGATGAAGCCCCTGCCGTGGCGCCCGTCCGCATTCTTGAAATTCGGGTCGATCGAGATGCCGACCCGTGCCGCCGCGTCCGCCCACTGGCGCTTAAGGTGGTCGGTGGGCGTGACGATCGTGACCCTGTTGATGGTGCCGCGCGCGATCAGCTCGGTGGCGACGTGCAGGGCGAAGGTGGTCTTGCCGGCACCCGGCGTGGCCACGGCCAAAAAGTCCCGGGGCGCTTCGGCGAAGTATTTTTCCATCGCCTCGGTCTGCCAGGCGCGCAGCTTTTGGGCCGTGCCCCAGGCCGCCCGCTCCGGGTAGGCGGGAGGCAGCGACGGGCCACCAAACAATGTTTCCGTCACGAATTCCCCGCCATCAAATCACTTCTTCCCTGGGCGCCGCCGTCTTCCGGGCACGCCAAATAACGGCACGGAACCGCACCCTTGAAACTGCCGTTGCTGCGTTTACTGCTTGGGATTCTTCGGGCCCTTGCCCTTGCCGCCGGAGGGGTTCATGCCCTCGTAGATGGCCTTGCATTCAGGGCAGACAGGGAACTTGTGGGGGTCGCGGCCCGGCGTCCACACCTTGCCGCAGAGCGCCACCACGGGCTCGCCGGACATGGCAGATTCCATGATCTTTTCCTTGCGCACGTAGTGCGAGAACCGTTCGCTGTCGCCGGGCTCGACCTGCTGGCGCAGTTCCTCGCGTTCAATGACAGCCGTTGACCCGCCGGTGTGGCCGGGGCTGTGCATGGGATCGTTTTCGAAGGGATCTGGTGGCAAGCTCATGGAAACCATTCTAGCCTCTCCGCCCGCCCGACTCACCCGGGCCCGCGCCCCCGCAGCGGGTCCCTCGCGGTTGTGGGCCCATCCAACCGCTCCAGGCACGCGACTCGCGGAACTGGCCTTTCTGGACTAAAGCCCCTGCCAGGCGGGCTTGTTGTCGTAAGCATGGCGATAGGACGCGGCGCGGGCCAGCTTGGCGGCTGCCGCCTCGTCCACGAGGATGGTGGCGTGCGGGTGGAACTGCAGCACGGACGCCGGGCAGGCGGCGGAAACAGGGCCCTCAACGAAGTCGCGGACGGCCTGCGCCTTGCCGGCGCCGCAGGCCACCAGGACAACGTGGCGGGCATCCATGATGGTGCCCAGGCCTTGGGTCACCACGTGGTGGGGAACCTGGTCGATGTTGTCAAAGAAGCGGGCATTGTCCTGGCGCGTCTGGTCCGCGAGCGTCTTGATGCGCGTGCGGGAGGCCAGCGAGGACCCCGGCTCGTTGAAGCCAATGTGCCCGTTGGTCCCGACGCCGAGGATCTGCAGGTCCACCCCGCCGGCTGCCTTGATGGCTTGCTCGTAGGCGAGGCAGGCCGCGGCGATGTCCGCGGCGCTGCCGTCCGGCCCGTGCACGTTTTCCGGCGCAATGTCGACGCGGTTGGTGAACTCCCGCCGGATGACCTCGCGGTACGACTCAGGATGGCCCGCGGGCAGCCCCACGTATTCGTCCAGGGCAAAGCCCTGGGCACGGGTGAAGCTCAGGCCGGCTTCGTCGTGGCGGCGGGCCAGTTCGTCGTAGATGGGCAGCGGGGAGGATCCCGTGGCCAGGCCAAGGACGGCATGGGGCAGTTCGTGGACCAGGGCCTCGATGGCGTCTGCGGCGAGCGCGCCGACTTCCTTGCTGCTGGGGAGGATGATGACCTCCATGAAACACGATCCTTTCACGGCAGATGGCGTGCCGGTGCTGCGGGGGTGGGTGGGGGATGCACCTTTGCCCAGCAGGGACGCCCCGTCCGTCCTCCGCTGTGGCGCAGGACGGACAGGGCGTCATTGCCGGACAAAACTGTTCGCTGAACCCAACCCTATCGAGTGTCAGCGGTCTGCCGAAACGGCCAGCAACAGTTCCGGCGCCCGGCTGTCGAAAAGCCACGCGCCCAGGCGGACACCGGCGAGCAGGAATCCGGAGCCCAGGACGAGGCCAGCGGTCAGCGATATCCAGCCAAACACCGGCTGGTTCGTGGCCATCGCCATGGTGGACAGCACAATTTCCGGTACGATCAGGGGCCCGGCGCCGGCAAATCCCGCCAATTGAACCAGCCTCGTGGAGAGGTTGTTACCGGCCTTGGACTTCAGCGGGCTGTCCCCCGGGAGCGGTGCATTGATGGTGAATCGGGCCGAAAAGACGCTTGCCAGTCCCAGCGCACTGCCGACCACCCCGACGGTGAGTCCCAGGACGGCCGGGAGGAGATCCCACGCCCCGGAGATGCCGCTGCCAACCACGGCGTACACGACGCCGAGCAGCAGGGCCAGGCTGCCGGCGGCAAGGGCGCGGCCGGCTCGATCGGCCGCGCCGGCTACGCCAGAGGCAAGGTGGAGCGCGAGGGCGGTGTTGTCGTAGGAGATGTCGGAGGAGATGCTCCACACCACCAGGAAGGCGGCCAGCACTCCTCCCAGCCCGAGGGTGGTGCCCAGCGCGCCAATGCCCATGGCCTGGGAGCCGGCAAAGACGAGCACCAGGGGCAGGAGCGGGGCGATGATCAATCCGGCGCTGTAGCGCGGGTCCCGAAGCCAGTACGTCATGCTACGCGCGGCCACGGCGCCCGTCGGGGTTGCCGGAAGGATCCTGAAGAAACCCATGTTTCCGGCGCTGCGGCTGGAGCCACCCGAGTAGGCGGCGTGACCAGGGCCTTGGACAGGCAGGCCTTCCAGATCCAGGCCAGGGCCGCAAGGGCGGCCACGGCGATGACCAGCTTGGCGCCGGCCGGTCCCCAGTGGCCGCGGGCCACGTCTGCGGGCACGGCCCAAATGGCGCCAAGCGGCGTCCAGGACAGGGCGGCGGCGAGCGAGGGCAGGTAGTCCTGGAGGTCCCGGACGCCGGCCGTGACGCCCGTGATGATGGGACCCACAAACAACAGCGGGACCAGCAGGATCACGCCGCTGAGGTCCCTGAACCGCCGGGAGGAGGCCAAGCTTGCGCTGGCTGCGGTCATGGCACGGGATGCGGCGATGCAGGTCAGGGCCGCAAGCGCGCCGCACAGGACGGCTGCCACCGCCGCCAGCGGATGCAGCCACCAGGCCGCGGCCGTGCCGACGCGCGCCAGCAGGGTGATGGCCCCCGGAATGCCGATGAAGCTGGACAATGCCAGCCCGACCAGCAGCGACTTCAGGGGAATCGCATAGGTGGTGAACCGGGCCGGATCCAAAGTCATGTCCAGCCCGGAGGCCACTACCGGGATGACCAGCCAGCCCAGGGACGATGACCGTGCCGACCGCCTCGGGGCCCTGGGTTCCCAGCGCCACCAGGCCCACCAGCACCGCGCCCAAGACGCCGGACGCCGTCCGGCAGCAGGCCCATGAGCCGCTTCGCCTCCAGCGGACTCCCCCAAACGTCGACGCCGTCGACCCACACGCTGCCGGCGTCCGGGCGCAGGAGGCCGGTGGCCATGGACAGGGAGGTGGTCTTGCCTGCACCGTTGGGCCCGACCAGACCGTAAAACGAGCCCGCGGGAACGTCCAGATTGATGGAGTTGACGGCGATCTTTGGGACGAAACGTTTGGCGAGGCCCCGGATGGCCAGGGCCGGGGGCCGCAGCCCGGCCGCCGGCGGCCCGGTCATTGGTGGCGAGTTCTCAGTCATAGCGCCACCCTAACAATCCGCCGGGAGGGAGTTCACCATCCGAAAGGATGACTTCCGCCGGGCTGCTGCAGGCGGGAGCGGCCGCCGGGACCCGCTGGGAAAGGCGCTCGAACCCCGCCGTGCTGCCGCTAGAACAGGGCGCGGGCCAGAGCCTGTCGTGACGCCGAGACGCGGGGGTCGGAGGTGCCGACAACCTCGTACAGTTCCAGCAGGCGCAGCCGGGCTGTTTCCCGTTCGGGACCAAAGTGCAGGGAGATGAACTTCACCAGCCGGGCGAAGGCATCCTCGACATGGCCGCCCGTGACATCCAGGTCGGCCACCGCCAGCTGGGCCTCGGCATCGTCCGGGTCCCCGGCGGCACGCGTGCGCACGGCTGCGGCCTGTGTCGAATCCAGCTCGGCTGTCCGGCGCATGAGGTGGACCTGTGCCAGCCCGACCTTTGCATCGACGTCGTTCGGCTTCTCGGCGAGGGCCTTTTCGTAGGAGGCCTGCGCGGTGGCAAAGTCGCCGGCTTCGATGGCGTCAAAGGCGGCCTGGTGCAGGGGCGGCAGCGGGGGCGCCTCGGCCGCCGCAGTGTCCGGGGCGCCGCCGAGGTTTCCGGTGACCCCGTTGGTGGCGGCCACCTTGAGAAGTTCGTCGAGGAAGGACTTGATCTGCTCTTCCGGCAGGTCACCCTCAAAAAGGGGCACGGGCTGGCCGTTGACCAGTGCCACCACGGTGGGAATGGCGGCGACGCCGAATGCCTGCGCGATCCCCGGACTCGTGTCGGCATCGACACGGCCCAGGGCAATCCTGCCGGCGTAATCGTTCATGAGCTTTTCGAGCACGCCGTTGAGGACGGCCGATTGATTGGAGCGGCCAGAACCCAGCGAAACCACCACGGGCACCTTCTGGGACAGGCCCACGAACTCCTGGAAACTTTGCTCGTTGACGTCCACGGCGTAGGGCGATCCGCCACCGGCAGCGGCCGCCGGTGCCGTGGCACGGCTCTTTAATGCTGAAAGGTCGACGGCGCCGCGCAGGTTGGGTCCGGACGGCGGGACGGCGGGCATGGAACTGTTTTGGCTCATGGATTCACTCTAACTGTGCCGTGCCCGCCGCGTTGGGGAATCACGCCGCGGGCGAAACTGACGGTGGGGGCCGGCTACTTGAACTTCGCCCCGATCAAGTTGCGGTTGGCCGAGACGATGCTGATCTGGCCTTTGGCCGAGGCCGGCGGGATATACATGACTATCGGTTCGGCGTAGCTGAGCACGAAGCCCTTGGTGGTTTCCGTCCCGCCCGCGAACACGGCGGCGTCGGCGCCGATGGTCAAGGTTGCCTCAGCCTTCGACGTGGCGTCGATGCCGAAGGTGTAGCCGGCCACCACCATGGCGCCGCCATCGGCGGTGCGCATGGCCAGGGCCGTCTTCATGTCCGGCGTGTGGCTGAACACGTACGTGGCGTCCTTGGCCTCCTTGAGCACCTGGGCCTGCGTGTTGAGGACGCTGGGGATATACACGCTGTCCTTGAACGTCGACTTCCACTTGCTGTCGGCCTTGGTCAGCCTGTCACTCAAGGCCGCGATCGCGTCCTTCGGGCTCATCTGGAGCCCCGTGGCGGAATTCAGCGGAACGCTCGCAGCGCCTTCCTTGTCGACCGTGGGGAACGTCTGGCCCGGCAGCAGCGGGGTGGCATTGATGAGCTTGTAGTTCTCGCGGGCGCTGGCCTGGACGAGCGTCAGCAGCTGGGGAAGGGCGTTGCCTTCTCCCTGCGTGACGATCATGGCCGAGCGCGGCCACGTGGAGTCGGTGGTGACCACCCGGGCGAGCAGCTTGGTGCTGTTGACCGGGTCCACCGCCGCCTGCTTGGAGACCTTGGAGCGGATCTTGTAGTTTGCCGCGCGAATTTGCAATGCCAAGCCGGCTACCCGTGGCTCAAGCTCCTTGGCGTTTTTGGCGTTGTCGCCCGAGGCGACCACCGTGGAAACGGCCGCTGCAATCTTTTGCACCTGGCTGTCCAGAAGCACCGGCAGGCCCGCAGTGGGCGCAGCAGTTGCTCCGGCGGTGCTGCCCGCGGACGGGCTCGGCGTGGACGACGCCGTGGGACCGGAAGCCGGCGTCGTGGGGTCTGCGGCCACGGCCGGCCCCATCGTCCCCGCGACCAGGACCGCCACGAGGGCGGCCGCCCAACGGGCCTTCCGCGGCACGCCGCGGACGAGCCGGGCCCAAGCGTCGGCGGGGGGCCTGACGGTACGGTCGCTCTTCCCCTCTGCCGGCTTGTTTTTGGCACCCCTCTTGAAAGAGCGCTTGGGTTTCATCCTGCCTTTGCCCCCCGGGGTTTCCCCGGCAACGGCCGGCGACTGCCCGCCAACGGACGTACCGGAGCCCTCACCGGACGTACCGGAGCCGCCACCGTCGCCATCGCTCTCGCGGCCGCTCCCGGATTCGCCTCCGCGCTTTGCAGAGTCACCCTGCCCTGAGGGGTCGTCCCTGCCGACATGCCACTTGCCGGCGTCGGAGGTGCCGGAGGCGCCAGCATCGGTGCCAGCAGTGCCCGCGGTGCCGGTATCGGTGCCGGTGGAGTTTTTTGCGCCCGCGGTGCCCGCGGCACCGGAGATGCCGGCGGCGCTGGAGATACCCGCGGCCCCTGCGTCGTTGCCCAAGGTGCTGGCGGAGCCTTTCGACGCCGTCGTGTCATTGCCACTGCCCTGGCGCCCGGCGGCCTCCGTACCCGCGACCTGACCCAAGTCCTGGCCGTCCTCGGTCCTGCCGGAGCCTGGCACATCCTCCGAGGAGCGCGCGCCCCCGCCTGCATCTGTGTCTGCGTCTGAGCCCATGCCCGCCCCAGTGGCTGCGTCTGCGTCTGCGCCCGTACCGGGAACCGGCATCGCCGAGGTTTCAGCCGCGCCGGGCCCGCTGGAACCCAGCGTCCCGGGAAGGGCTGAGGCGTGGTCCGGCCCGTTGCCGTGGCCACCGGCAATGCCCGCACCCACACCACCTGAAGCTGCACCACCTGTGCGGGCCACCGCCGCGGCCTCGGTCCTGCGTGCGGCGCGGCGCGCATCCGCGATCGTGGCCGGTTTGGGAATTCGGTCCCGGGCCGCCCTTTCCCTGTCGGCCACGAGCTTTTCCACTTCCACCGCTCCCATGGCGGGATCCGAAGGCGCCCGACCCGCGGCGCGACGGCCGGCCACGGCCGCCTGGGGCTTGCGCGGTGCAATGAAGAGCAGCAGCGCGGCGAGTGCCAGCAGTGCCGAGCCGATGACCATCAACGGAACAGCCCACGGGGTTCCCGCGGCGTTGTCAGTGGTCAGCGTAATGTCGGTGGGGGCAGGCGCCGTGCCGTCCGAGGACACCAGAAGCGCCCAGTCGCCATGGCCGGGGGCCTGCCACGTGTAGCTGAGTTCGCCCGTGCCCTTTTCCTCGCTGACCCACATGTCCGAGCCTGCAGGGTTGGGTACCTTCGCCGCACCGGCAATGCTCTTGGCGGTCAGGGCGGTGAAGTCACTGTTCACGCCCGTAATGTCGGTGTGCGCGGCATCGCCCACCCAGCCGGTGATGTCACGCTGCTGCGCAACGGCAAGCTGGATGGGTCCCTTGGCCTTGATGGTCATGGTGAAGTTTCCATCCTTGGCCTTTAGTACGTCGGGCCCAATGACTGTCAAGGGAGACGGCGTGACACTGCCCTGGACGCCAGCTGTGACGGTGGCGGGCGGAAGCCAGATGGTGCGCTGGCCAATCCCCAGCCCGAGGACCACCAGGCCCAAAATGGCCAGGACAATTGCAATCTTGGAACGCAACAACATACCTATCATCGGCGGAAAACTACTTTGGTCGATCCTTCAAGGGTAACCGAAACGTTACCTTTGGCCCCGTTTTGCGAGGAAACTCTCACCCGGGAAAGCGGTGCGGTCCGGACCCGGAACGTCCGGGCGCGGCCTCTGGGCAAGCCCGAAATGAGCGCTGGCGGGCGGGCTCCGCTGATAATGTCGACTCACCATGAACAACTGGGGTGTGGGCAGGTCTCCCGCTCCCGAACATTAAGGCAGCCTTCCTTGAGTTCTACCCGTGACACTGACGCACCCGAGCCGGATCCCGCGGACCACAACCCGGAAACAAAGGACCACGCCGGCGCCGGACCCCACGTGCCCGGCACCCGGGTGCCGCCCCCGGCGCCCGGCGCGGCCGCGTCTGAAAGTGAAGGGTCGGGACAAACCGGGCCGCCAACGGCTGCGGACGAAACCCCGGCGGGAGGGCATGGCGGGGCAGCCGCGCCACGTCCGGCGTCGACCTTCCCTGCGGGGCGGCAGACCGCGGCGGGGTGGCGCTCCTGGCTGGCGCAAAAGGTCCGCCAGCCGCTGCCGGGCGCCCAGCCTCGCGTGCGCTTCGCTTTGCCGTCCGAATCGCTCGAGGATGCCGTCGCAACACCTGCTGGCAACATTCCGGCGTCCGGCGGCATGTTCCGCCACCCGATCTATTTCGGTTTCATGGGCACCGTTGGCGTCGGCATCGCCATTTTCCTGAATTACATCGTGGCGAACACGTCCCAGCTGCTGCTGTGGATAGTCACGGCCCTGTTCATCGCGCTCGGCCTGGACCCCGTCGTGCGGTGGCTGGAGACACGGAAGGTGCCGCGGCCGCTGGGCATTGTGCTGACCCTTGTGGTCCTGTTGGGCGCAGTGGCCATCTTCTTCGCCACCCTCATCCCCACGATCGTCGACCAGACCACGCAGCTTGTCCAGAAGGCGCCCGGTTGGATCAACGACTTCCTCAGCTCCGACCTGTTCCATCAGCTGGACGTGCAGTACCACGTGGTGGACACCATCAACCAACAGGTGGCCAAATTCTTCCAAAACGCCCAGACGGTCGGGGGCGTGTTCGGCGGCGTGGTGGGGGTGGGCACCACCATCGCGAACGGCCTGTTCGGCACGTTGATTGTGCTGGTCCTGAGCCTGTACTTCCTGGCGTCGATGCCGTCCATCAAGAAGTGGGGCTATCGCCTGGCGCCGCGATCCCGGCGCGCGCGCGTGGAAGAGCTGAGCGAGGAAATCACCCGCGGCGTGGGCAACTACGTGATCGGCCAGGCCTGTGTGGCGATCCTCAATGCCGCCTTTGCGTTCATCGTGATGAGCATCCTGCACGTGCCGTTCAGTGTTCTGCTGGCCTTTGTGGTGGCCCTCCTTGCCTTCATCCCGCTGGTGGGCGGCATGCTGGCGGCCGTGGTGGTCACGGCCGTCAGCCTGACACTGGGGTGGCAGACGGCCATCATCTACGCCATCTGCCACTTTGCCTACCTGCAGTTTGAGGCCTACTTCATCTCCCCCCGCATCATGCAGAAGGCCGTAGCCGTCCCGGGCGCCATTGCCGTCATTTCCGTCATTGCCGGCGGCAGCCTGCTCGGCGTTCTCGGCGCGCTCATCGCCATTCCGACCGCCGCGGCCGTGATGCTGCTGGTCAAGGAAGTGTTCATTGCGCGCCAGGACAAGATGTAGCGTCCTGAGGGACCGAACGTACAGGTCTGGCGAGGCGTCCATGCCCGCCCCGCGCCGAAAGCACAGCAACGGCGGGTGGGGCGGCCGCCGGGCCACCAGAGCTGTACTCTCGGCGCCCCTGTCGGGCGGCCCCGGGCCACCAGAGCTGTACTCTCGGCGATTTGCACGGCCCACTGGGGTCGCAACGGAGGGTGAATCCCGATATACCAGCCACACATCTCCGTCCCGCCGTCCCGGGTCTCGGCGGTCTCGCCCACCGGGGAGGCGGTGCAACGGTCGGGCCGTCGGCCGGCACGACCGGGAGGCGCGGCGGCTATGCCACGGGCGCGGCGGCCACCGGGCCCTGCCACTCGTCGGGCAGCCGGACCGGCTGCCCCAACACCGTCGAGGCGATCTCGCTCAGGGCCCGCATGACGTATTTCTCTCCGACCCACAGGTGCTTCGCCCCGGAAACGGACACCAGCCGTGCCTGAGGGACCAGCGAAAAGCGTTCGCGGGCGGCCTCCGGCCGAAGATAGTCGTCAAACTCCGGCACCAGCACGGCCAGCGGCTTGCCGTCCGCGGCCCATGCGGCGAGGTCGACGTCGCCGGCACGGTGCAGCGGCGGCGAGAGCAGCACGGCACCCTCCAATTGGGAAGCCGTCGGCTCCAGTGCCCCGTACTTAAGCACCAGCTCCGTGCCGAAGGACCAGCCCACCAGCCACCGGTTCGGCAGCCCGCGCTCCACGGCGAACCGGACGGCCGCCTCAAGGTCAAGGCGCTCCCCCACGCCGTCGTCGAAGGCCCCGCCGCTGGTGCCCCGCGGCGAGGAAGTGCCGCGCGTGTTGAACCGCAGCACGGCAATTCCCGCCAGCGCGGGCAGGCGGTAAGACGCCTTCCTGTACACGTGCGAATCCATGAAGCCGCCGTGGGTGGGCAGCGGGTGGAGGGTGATGAGCGTGGCCCGGACCACGCCGTCGGCCGGAAGCGCCAGCTCGCCCACCAAAGTCAGCCCGTCCGCCGTCGTCAGCTCAATGTTCTCGCGCAGGGCGGGCAGCACGGTGGCGGCGCGGACCGTAAAACGGACGCCAGGATCGGAAAATTCAAGGGTTGCCGGGTCGATTGCCATGCCCACCAGCTTATCTGTAGCGGTAGCTGCGCCCGCGCCAGCAGTTGGTGTGCCAGTGGCGGCGTTCCCGCAGGCCAGCCTCGGAGCCGAACAGGGCGTCCTCCTGCCACACCACCAGGTGGGCCACGCCGGGCTGGACAGGGTGGTTGCAGCCCGGGCAGGTGTACACCTTTTGTGCGTTCCGCGCCGTGATGGTGCGCACGGCCCATTCCCCGTCCGGGGCCGATTCCCGCTCCGGGATGCCCAGCCGGGCCCGGTCCAGGCCGTCCTCCCCGCCGCCTGCACCGTCCCTGCCGCCCGCCGTTCCGCCTGAAAAGGACGGACGACGGCGGCGCGGATGGTTTGAACGGGGCATGCCACCATTGTGCCGCACCAGTCCCGGTGGCGGCCAAACCGGCAGGCGCCCGGGCGGCCGGTTTGGCCGCCACCGGCAGGCGCCCGGGAGGCCGCCCCACACGGATGCGGCTATTGTGGAGGGCGTGCGTTTAGTGATTGCCAAGTGCTCCGTCGACTACGTCGGACGCCTCAAAGCCCATCTTCCCCTGGCCGTGCGGCTGCTGCTGGTCAAGGCCGACGGCTCCGTGCTGGTCCACTCCGACGGCGGCTCCTACAAGCCCCTGAACTGGATGAGCCCGCCTGCCACCCTGCGCACCGTGGCGGCCGCGGACTCCGCGCTGGAGGAGGGCGTGGTGGAGCAGTGGGTGGTGCAGTCCACCAAGCAGGACGACAAGCTCATCATTAACATCTACGAGCACATCCACGAGTCCAACCATCACCTCGGCACCGATCCCGGCCTGATCAAGGACGGGGTGGAGGCGGACCTGCAGCGGCTTCTGGCGGACCAGATCGAGCTGCTGGGCAGCGGATTCACCCTGGTCCGGCGGGAATACTTCACGGCGATCGGGCCGGTGGACATCCTGGCCCGGGACGCCGACGGCGCGGCCGTGGCCATTGAGCTCAAGCGCCGCGGGGACATCGACGGGGTCGAGCAGCTGACCCGCTACCTGGAACTGCTCAACCGGGACCCCCTGCTGGCTCCCGTGCGCGGCATCTTCGCCGCGCAGCAGATCAAGCCGCAGGCCCGCGTCCTCGCCGCCGACCGGGGCATTGAGTGCCTCACCCTGGACTACGACGCAATGCGCGGCGTGGACGACAGCGCCTCGAGGCTGTTTTAAACGCCGCTCCTCAGCGCCGCCTTTCCGCGCCACTCTTTGGACCCCTCCTGACATTGTCTGACGTACGGTGCCCGGCAAATGCGCGGCTGGATAGACTGGAACGCATGAGCCAAGACACCGCAGCCCCCGAGCCCGCAAAGACCTTGATCTACGGCCCCGTCGTCACCGACCGCGGCCTCGTGGAGCACGGGCTGCTCGCGGTTGACGGGGAACGCATCGCCTATGCCGGGCGCGCCGACCACTTTGACGAACCCGGCTTTGGGTCGCTGGACCCGGCCAACATCATCACACTCCCGGCAGGCCACCGCATCATCCCCGGCCTGGTGGACCTCCACAACCACGGCGGCAACGGCGGCGACTTTCCCAGCGGCGACGAGGCCTCGGCCCGCACGGCCGTGGAGTTCCTCCACCGCGCCGGAACCACCACCCTTCTGGCCAGCATGGTCACCGCGGCACCGGCGGACCTCCTGAAGGGGATCGGCGTTTACGCCAAAATGACCGCCGAAGGGCTGCTGGCAGGCATCCACTTGGAGGGTCCTTTCCTCTCCCACGCCCGCTGCGGCGCCCAGAACCCCGAGTTCCTGCTCGACCCGGATCTGGAGCTGGCGGCCGCGCTGATCGAGGCTGGCTTGGGCGCCATCGCGACCATGACCTACGCCCCGGAGCTGCCCGGCGCGGCCGACCTGGTGGACCTCCTGACTTCCTATGGCGTCACCCCGTCGGTGGGCCACACCGACTGCGACACCGCCACGGCCGCCGAGTCCCTGGCCCAGGCCCGGGAGGGCCTTGATTCCGCCGGGTTCGACGGCGTTTCCGGACGTCCCACTGTCACCCACCTTTTCAACGGGATGCCTCCCATGCATCACCGGTCGCCCGGCCCCGTGGCCGCCTGCCTGAAGGCGGCCAAGGCGGGCGACGCCGCCGTCGAGCTCGTGGCCGACAACACCCACCTGGACCCGGAAACTGTCAGCATGGTGTTCGCGCTGGTGGGCGCCCCCAACATCCTGCTGGTCACCGACTCCATGGCGGCCGCCGGCCTGGCGGACGGGCAGTACACGCTCGGTCCGTCGCCCGTCACGGTGACGGACGGCGTGGCCACCCTGGACACCACCGGATCGATTGCCGGGGGCACGGCAACCCTCCTCGACGTAGTGCGGCGCACGGTGGCCGCCGGCGTCAAGCTCACCGACGCGCTGCGCTCGGCCACGGCGGTCCCAGCCGAGGTGCTGGGACTGACGGATGAGGTCGGATCGCTGCGCCGGGGCCTGCGCGCCGATGCACTGGTGGTGGACGGCGGCCTGGAACTGCAGCGCGTCATGCGGGCCGGCGTGTGGCTCAACTAATTACTTTTCGGGTCATGAATGCCGCATTCCGTTGACCTCAATTGTGATGCATGCCATGCTAAGTGCTGTCTTGCATGGAGCAATTCATTTATGAGGAGAAACAATGGCACAGGGAACCGTCAAGTGGTTCAACGCTGAAAAGGGCTTCGGCTTTATCACCCCGGACAATGCCGAAGGGGACGTGTTCGTCCACTATTCGGAAATCCAAGGCGGCGGATTCAAAACGCTCGAAGAAAATGCACGCGTCGAATTTGAAATCGGACAAGGCACCAAGGGGCCGCAAGCCACCGGCGTGAACACGCTGTAGCAGCCCGCTGCGTCGAAAGGGCCCCGGCAAGGTTGCCGGGGCCCTTTCCATGCCCGCCCCACGTGCCGCACGATCGAAGGGCCCGCCCGGGCGCTCCATGGGCGCTTTCCGATCCGCTGGACCCTCCACGGGTCCCGCACGCCGTCATCGGCCCCTACGTCCTCCGCAGCAGCCGGGCCAGCCCGCGGACCGACACATTGGGCATGTAGGCCTCCCCCACGGCCCGGCCGATGGCCGGCAGGGACAGCGGATCCTGATAGGCCATGTAGAGCGTGCGGTGCCGCGGCTGGAAGCGCTTCTTGAAGTTTGCCAGAGACGCGAAGCCGTACACCGGCTCCAGCGTGCGGGCCAGCAGCGCCAGAATCCTCTCCATGGACGTCCCTTCCAGCGCCACCAGGGGATGCACGAACGCCGCTTCCGCTTCCGCTGGGCCGCCCGCCGCCGCCCCGCGTTCCCGCGCGGCCCCGCCCGCGGCTCCCGCAGCGTCCAGCGCGGCCCCGTCTTCCCGCGCCGCACCGTCCGCGGCTTTGGCACCGTCCAGCGGCCCACCATAAGCCGCACCGTCCGCGGCACCGCGCACCGCCGCGCCGCCCTGCGCCCCCCCGCCCTCGCGGGAGGATCCGGCCTCGCGGACGGCCGCGGCCGCCGGAACCTCCGGCGCGCTGATGGAAAGGGGTGAACCGGACAGGGAGATGTATTCCACCTGGTCACGGAAGTGCAGCACGGCCTCCGCGATCAGGAACTCCATCACGCCCTTGAAGGCATCGTCATTGCGGCGCATGAAGTCCAGCGTCCAACTGACCACCTCGCCGTGCGCGAAGACCGGCAGCCAGCTGGTGACGCCGTGGACGCGGCCGGTGGCGTCGACGGCCAGGCAGATCTGGACGTTGTCGTCCTTGAGCTCCTCCACCCCGCCCAGCGTGAAACCCAGTTCCGGCAGCGCCTGGCCGGACACCCAGTCCTCGGAAATTTCATGGATTTGGGTCCGCAGCCCGTTGCTCAGCGTGGAGTACCTGTGCCATGTGGCGGTCACCTGAAGCTTGGCAGCCTTGTTCAGGGCCGTGCGCACGTTTTGCCATTCCTTGCCCTTGAATTCCATGACGCGGACGTCCAGCAGGGTTTCAGTGGCCACCGCGGCACGGCGGAAGCCGCGGCGCCGCAACGTTTCCCAGCATTCATTCGTGAGCGAATAAAAGCACGGCGTCAAGGACTGCTCGGCGCAATAGTCGATGAAGCCGTCGACGGCGGCCGCATGGTCGTCCGGCTCCCCCAGGGGCCCGCCCACCGTCACCGCCACGCCAAAGTGCACTTGATAGGCGACCCCCGCCGTCCCGGAGGGGGTGAACCAGTACTCGTTTCCGGGCCACAGGGCCATCCAGGACAACGAGTCCCCGCCCCGGCGCACCAGTGCCGCCGCGGCAGCCCTGCCGGCGCCGGCAGGACCGGAAGTCACGCGCCGGCTCAGGAACAATCCCAGCACCAAAACCACGCTGGCAGTCCACAGCACGGCCCCGCCCATGCTGAACAGCAGCGTCGTAAAGAACCCGTGCGGATAAACCGCGGCCCCGTAGCTAAACGGGAAAGGATAGGGCAGCAGCACGCGCGGCAGGCTGGCAAGCAGCCCGATGACCCCGTACTCCCCGTATTCGTTGCCCTCGGCGTACCAGGCCGCCGAATACAGCACCACAAAGACGCCCAGCATCAGCGGCAGCAGCACAATCGCCCTCCGCCGCAGCACGGGGTTGGGGTCGATGTGGAAATGGCGGCGCCGCGAGACCAGCACGGCGGCAATGACAAACGGCACCAATACCACCGGAAGGATCTCCCACATGGAGCCATTGATGCTCAGGACGCGCCGCCCGCGCAGCAGCGGCAGCCCGAAGCCGGCAAACACCTGAAGGTAGAAGCCGCTCATGACGCCGATCACCAAATGCAGGTAGACGGCCATCCAAAGCGCCAGCCGGTTGCCCCGGCGCAACCCCTCGGCACATGCCAGGAGCAGCAGCATCGGCGCCAGCGCCAGAAGGTGCCCGCCGGGACCCCACAGGCCCATGCCGCGGCCCAGCCCCCGGCAGGCCTCCTCCAGCGGAGGGCAGGCCGCCTGCAGCTGGCCGATGCTGGGCACGGGGTTGACCACCAGGTTCCGCAGCCCGGACAGCGGCCCGACCGGGATGTGGGCAATGGCGGCCATCAGGGGCCCCACGGCAAAGACGGCCACCACGATGGCGAGGATGGTCCGAGTTTCACGGCTGGTGGGGCGTGCCACGTAGGACGGGACCCGCGCCGGGAAGACGGCGGCGCCCAGCAGCAGTCCAACCACCGCGCCGATCAGGATGAACAGGTTTTGGGCATGCCCCACATAGAGGGTGAGCATCAGGGCAATGGCCAGCGTGAGGGAGCGCATCCGGCGCCGCCACATCACGCTGACCAGCCGGCTGGCGGCCATCAAAGTCCCGGCCGCCGCCGCGAACGGCCCCATGAGCGTCGCCTCGCGCATTCCGGCCAGCCACTCGACGCCGAGAGCCCCACCGAACTGCACGACACCGGTGAACACCACGGCCGCGGCCAGCTGGCAGGAGACGAACAATGCGGCCGTCCGCGCCGTGCCGACTGTTATCTCCGCCAGCCCCAGGACACCTGCCAGCACGGCAAGGGCGGCCAGGAGTCCCAGCACGCCGGGCGTCAGAAACACGGTCGTGGCAAAGGACCACCATTGACCGGTAACCAGGTCCGTTGACTGCAGCCCGGCCGATCCCGCCGCACCTCGCGGGAGCGGGTGCCGGAAGTCCCGCGTGGCAAACATCACCACCACGGTCACCACCATGACGGCCAGGGTGAACGGCGTGCGCCGCACCCAGTCCGTGAGCGCTGAGGTCATTGCAGGCCCAGCCGGGCACCCATGAAGCTGAAGGCTGACGGCAGGGCCTCTGTCACCATGATCCAGGAGTGGCCGCCCGGAAACGTGGTGCGCACCACTTTCATGCCTGCCTTGCGGCCGGCGGCCTCCAGCATCTTCGCATTGTGCGTGTAGACAGCGTCCTGGGCGCCCGAGGCAAACCACCCGTGAATGTCCGGGTAGCTGCGCCGCGCCAGCAGGGTCATCGGCAGCACGGCGTCAAATGCGGCCGCATTGCCGTGAAAGGCACGTTGGATGGTCACTGTGCGGCTGGCCGTCAGCGCAGGCTCCTCTTCGGCGGAGATGGACGCAAAGGTCCTGTAAACGTTCGGGTGCCGGGTGACCATCTGCATGGCGCAGGTCCCGCCATAGGAGAACCCTGCCACTGCCCAGTGTTCGTGGTTGATGTCCACGTTAAGGGTCCCGGTGATCCACCGCGGCACGTCGACGGCCATGTAGGTGTCCACCCGGCCCAGCGCGGAGTTCATGCACATGGTGTTGGCTTCCTGGCTGCCGTTGGCATCCGGCATGACCACCACCGGCGCCAAACCGTGGTGGGCCTTGGCGTAGGCCGCCATGGTCTGGCCGAGGTGGCCGGACACGAGCCAGTTTTGCGGGGATCCGGGCTGGCCGGTGACCAGCACCACCACCGGCAGGACCGGGGGGTGCGGGGTGAAGTAGGCCGGCGGGAGGTACACCACGGCAGGCCTCGCGTGGAAGCCCGACACCTTGCCGGGGATGCTGACCTGGCGGAATTCGCCGGCGCCCGGCATCCGCTTCGGCGCGACCCAACCGTCCTTGACGGGCAGGAGCCGGAAACGGTCCGTGGCCTTCTTTTGCAGGAAGTGCGGAATGCCCTGGGCTAGGGCCGGGTCACCGTGGATGAGGCTGCCGACCGTCGGGTATTCGCCAAAATAGACATTGACCTGCAGCGCGCTGACGGCCACGACGACGACGGCGGCGGCCACCGCGAGCATCGCCCGGGGGACACTAGTGCGCCCCGTCCCCGGGCGCACCCCGTGGCGCCGCTGCCCCCGCGCGGAGCCGCGGCGAAGGAGGCCGCCCAAGCCAAGGAACGCCGTCGCCAGTCCCAGGACAAGTCCCCAAATGCCGAAGCCGACGCAGGCAATGACGGTGGGGGGAAGGTCCTCAGGCCACCAGTACCAGACGTGGATGACGGCCCAGCCGGCCAGCATGGCCAAGGCCGCCGAGGCCGCCCCGGCTGACGCGCAGAACACCCACCAGCGGCGGGAACGCCGGATCAGGAGGAACGTCAGTGCCGCCGCGCCCAGCCCCAGGGCCGCCGCGGGAAGGAACCCCGAAGCCAGGCTCAACCCGTAAAACCACGCCGAAACATGCACCGCTTGCCCTCTTCCGCCAGTCCCGCCTATTCGTTCGGGCAACAATGGTGATGTTAGCGTCAAATGCTGGGAGTGTGCTGAAGCTTATCTCCACGTTCCGATGCCCACCACGGGCCCGGCTTCAAGCCACGAGGACAACCCGGCGTAGGCGCCGAACTTCATCGCCAGCAGCACTTCCTCGCCCTTGTAGGACAGCTTGACAATGACGACGTCGGGCGGCACCCGGGTCCGTTCGGCCTCGGTGGGCTGGCGGCGGCCCACCAACTCGATCGAGCTGCGCACCATCTTCCGGTGCGGAAGCGGGCTTAACGAAAGGAGCCGGAACCACTCAAGGTCCGACTCCTGATAACGGCAAACCCCCATCTGCCAGCGGTTCCCGCTGACGCAGATGGAGGCGTCCACCGTGCCCAGGGCGCGCCGCAGTTGAAAGCGGCGCACCCCAAACAGGCACAGTGTAATAACGACCAGCAGGAATATCGCTGCCAGGACGATGAACGGGATGCCGGGTTCGTTCATCAATTGCTTGCTATCGGATCCCTGCGTCTGACGCCGCGCCGTCTTGCAACTGCGCGTTGTCTGCAACGATCACCACCCGGTCCTTGTCAACCGAGAAGAAGCCGCCGTCCACGGATACCGCCAGGCGGGCGCCGTTGACGGGCTCAATGGCCAGCTCGCCCTCTGCCAAAATTGCCAGCAGGGGCGAATGGCCCGGAAGGATGCCGATCTCGCCGTCGGACGTGCGCGCCTTGACCATCTTCGCCGCGCCGGCCCACACGTGGTGGTCCGCCGCGACGATTTCAACTTCCAGTTCGGCCATGGTTACTTGGTCGATCCGGTGGACGCCTGGATGCTGGCCCACTGGCGTTCGACGTCGGTCATGTCACCGACGTTGAAGAACGCCTGCTCGGCAATGTGGTCGACGTCCCCGTCGCAGATCGCCGTGAAGCCCTCAATGGTGTCCTTGATGGAAACCGTGGAGCCTTCGACGCCGGTGAACTGCTTGGCGGTGTAGGTGTTCTGCGAGAGGAACTGCTGGATGCGGCGGGCGCGTGCCACCACGATCTTGTCCTCTTCGGAGAGCTCGTCAACACCAAGGATGGCGATGATGTCCTGGAGTTCCTTGTTCTTCTGCAGGATCTGCTTCACGCGCACTGCGGTGTCATAGTGCGCCTGGCCGATGTACTGCGGGTCGAGGATGCGCGACGTGGACGACAGCGGATCGACGGCCGGGTACAGGCCACGGGAGGCAATTTCACGGGACAGCTCGGTGGTGGCATCCAGGTGGGCGAACGTCGTTGCCGGGGCCGGGTCGGTGTAGTCGTCAGCAGGGACGTAGATGGCCTGCATGGACGTGATCGAGTGGCCCTTGGTCGAGGTGATGCGCTCCTGCAGGAGGCCCATCTCGTCGGCAAGGTTGGGCTGGTAGCCCACGGCGGAGGGCATGCGGCCCAGCAGCGTGGAAACTTCGGAACCGGCCTGGGTGAAGCGGAAGATGTTGTCGATGAAGAGCAGCACGTCCTGGTTCTGGACATCGCGGAAGTACTCCGCCATGGTCAGCGCGGACAGTGCTACGCGAAGGCGCGTTCCCGGCGGCTCGTCCATCTGGCCGAACACCAAGGCAGTGTCCTTCAGGACACCGGCTTCTTCCATTTCAACCCAGAGGTCGTTGCCTTCACGGGTGCGCTCGCCAACACCGGCGAACACGGAGGTGCCGCCGAAGTTGCGGGCAACGCGGGTGATCATTTCCTGGATCAGCACGGTCTTGCCAACGCCGGCGCCGCCGAACAGGCCGATCTTTCCACCCTGGATGTAAGGGGTGAGAAGGTCGATGACCTTGATGCCGGTCTCGAGCATTTGCGTGGAGCCCTCGAGGGTGGCGAAGGCGGGGGCCTTGCGGTGGATCGGCCAGCGTTCCGTGGTGGTCAGCTCCGACTCTTCAATGTCCAGGGGCTGGCCCAGAACGTTGAAGATGTGCCCCTTGACGCCGTCGCCAACAGGGACGGAGATCGGGGCGCCGGTGTCCCGCACTGACGTGCCGCGGACAAGTCCGTCGGTGGCCTGCAGGGAGATGGCACGGACCAGGTTGTCACCGAGGTGCAACGCGGTTTCAAACGTAATGGTGCGCGTCTCGCCGGCGAGCGTGAGCTCGGCTTCGAGCGCGTTGTAGATGCCGGGGATGGAGCCCGCGGGGAATTCTACGTCAACGACGGGGCCAATGACGCGGGCAATGCGTCCAACGGCACCAGCCTTGGCGGCTACCTGCTCTGTAGTAGTGGCAGTCATCTCTCTCACTTCAATCAGTAGATGGCGTGGGGTTAAGTCTATCGGTGTCAGGAACGGTGCCGGCCGGGGCCGGCGCCTTGGCTGTGGCCTAGGACGCGCTCAGCGCGTCGGCGCCGGCCACGATCTCGGACAGTTCCTGGGTGATCTCGGCCTGGCGGGCCGTGTTGCGCAGTCGCGTGTACTTCTTGATCAAGTCCGTGGCGTTGTCCCCCGCGGACTTCATGGCCCGTTGGCGTGCCGCAAGTTCACTTGCGGCGGCCTGGAGGAGTGCGTTGAAGATACGTGATTCGATGTACCGCGGAAGCAGTGTGTCAAGCACCTGTGCCGGTTCGGGCTCGAATTCGTACAGCGGAAGGAGATCGGACTCGCTCGTCGCCTGCTCTTCAACCACTTCAAGCGGCAGAAGCCTGACAACCTGCGGCACCTGCACGACCATCGACTGGAAGCGGGTGGACACGATGTGGATTTCATCCACGCCGCCCTTTTCGTAGTCCGTGCCAAACGCCTCAAGGACTGCCTGGGCAATTTCCCTGGCGGTGCCAAACTCGGGGGCATCCGTGCCTCCGGTCCAAACACGCGCATAGCTGCGGTCACGGAAATCGAAGTACGCCTGTGCCTTGCGGCCGACCAGGAAGTAGGAAACTTCCTTGCCTTCCGAACCGAGCAGCCCGGCGAGCTGTTCGGCCTGCTTGAGGACGCTGGCGGAGTAGGAACCCGCAAGGCCTCGGTCGGAGGCAACAATGACCACGGCTGCCCGGCGGACCTGCTCCGGTGTGGTCACCAACGGGTGGTCGATGACACTCTGCGATGCCACGGCAGAAACGGCACGGGTAATGGCGTTCGAGTAGGGCAAGGACGCCGCCACACGGGTGCGCGCCTTACCAATGCGCGAGGTGGCGATCAGTTCCATCGCCTTGAAGATCTTGCGCATCGAGGTCGTCGATGCAATCTTCTGGCGGTAGACCCGGATCTGGGCTCCCATACTTTTCCTTTCCTAAATTCCCGGTTGGCCTGGCGGGGAAGGTGCCCCGCCAGGACCAACAGACGTAAAGTCAGCGCTTCTGCTTGACGATCTTCTCTTGGTCGACGTCGGAACCGGCCAGGGCGTCGTGCTCCTCGTGTCCGGCACCGACCAGCTGGTCGCCGCCGGCACCGAAGAAGCCGGCCTTGAAGTCCGTGATGGCTGTCTTGAGCGCATCGACGGTCTCGTCGGCCATGACATTGGTCTGGGCGAGCGTGGTCAGGATGGACGTGGTGTGGCGCAGGTGCTCCAGGAATTCCTTCTCGAACCGCGTGACGTCGTGGACCGGGATATCATCCAGATAGCCGTTGGTGCCGGCCCAGATGGAGACGACCTGGTCTTCCACCGGGAACGGTGCGTACTGGCCCTGCTTGAGCAGTTCCATCAGGCGCGCACCGCGGGTCAGCTGCTGCTTGGAGGCGGCGTCCAGGTCCGAGGCAAACATGGCAAATGCCTGCATGTCGCGGTACTGGGCCAGTTCCAGCTTCAACGTACCGGAAACCTTCTTCATCGACTTCACCTGTGCAGCACCGCCGACGCGGGAGACCGATACACCGACATCCACGGCGGGGCGCTGGTTGGCGTTGAAGAGGTCAGACTGCAGGAAGATCTGGCCATCGGTGATGGATATCACGTTGGTCGGGATGTAGGCGGAGACGTCGTTCGCCTTGGTTTCGATGATCGGCAGGCCGGTCATCGACCCGGCACCGAGCTCGTCAGAGAGCTTGGCACAACGCTCCAGCAGGCGGGAGTGCAGGTAGAACACGTCACCCGGGTAGGCCTCGCGTCCCGGCGGGCGCCGCAGCAGCAGGGACACGGCACGGTAGGCTTCCGCCTGCTTGGACAGGTCGTCAAAGACCACCAGCACGTGCTTGCCCTGGTACATCCAGTGCTGGCCGATGGCCGAACCGGCGTACGGGGCCAAGTACTTGAAGCCTGCGGGGTCGGAGGCCGGGGACGCCACGATGGTGGTGTACTCAAGTGCGCCGTGGTCTTCCAGTGTCTGGCGGACGGCGGCGATGGTCGACGCCTTCTGGCCGATGGCAACGTACACGCAGCGGACCTGCTTGTTCGTGTCGTTGGTGGCCCAGTTGGCCTTCTGGTTGATGATCGTGTCAACGGCCAGGGCGGTCTTGCCCGTCTGGCGGTCACCGATGATCAGCTGACGCTGGCCACGGCCGATCGGGATCATTGCGTCGATGGCCTTCAGGCCGGTCTGCATGGGCTCGTGGACGCTCTTGCGCTCGGTCACGCCGGGCGCCTGGAGTTCCAGGGCGCGGGTGGTCTCGGCCACGATCTCGCCCAGGTCGTCGATGGGTGCGCCCAGGGGGTCGACCACGCGGCCCAGGAAGGCGTCGCCCACAGGGACGGACAGGATTTCACCGGTGCGGTGGACTTCCTGGCCTTCTTCAATGCCGGTGAAGTCGCCGAGGACGATGACACCGATCTCGCGGACGTCGAGGTTCTGGGCCAGGCCCAGCGTGCCGTCTTCGAAGCGAAGCAGCTCGTTGGCCATGACGGAGGGAAGTCCCTCCACACGGGCAATGCCATCGCCGGCCGTGGTAACCCGGCCAACCTCAACGCGTTCGGCGTTGCCCGGTTCGTAGGACGCCGCGAAGTCATTCAACGCAATACGGACGTCGTCGGCGTTGATGGTCAATTCGGCCATCTGCAGTCCCTGCTCTCCTATTTCGCGATCACCGCAAGTCTGCGGTGACCTAGCTTTCGCACCATTCCCGTCCTGGTGGGCGGGCGGTTTGGTTTCTTACTATTTGTGCCTGCGGCTATCCAGCCAGCTGGCGGCGCAGTTCGCCCAAGCGGGCCATGACGGAGGCATCCACTACCTCGTCACCAACCTGGACGCGAACCCCGCCGATGAGTGCCGGGTCAACGCGGACGTTGACGTTCAGCTCACGGCCGTAAAGGGAGTTGAGTCCGCGCTGCAGCCGGTCCAGCTGCGCGGTGTCCATCGGACGGCTCACGGTGACGTTGGCTATCCAGCGCTGCTGGCGTGCCGCCGCCAAGTTGGCGAACCGTTCAATGAGCTTGACGGCCTTCAGGCCGCGCGGGTTGACCACTGCCTGGCGGATCAGCACCTGGGATTCCTGGCTCGCGCCGGGAACCAATTTCAGGGCCAGGTCCGCCTTTGCAGACTCGCTTGCCTGCTGCTCCACCAAGGCGTGCTGCACCTCGTGGCTGGATTCAACGGCCTGGTTGAAGGAGAACAGCTCGTTCTCCAACGTTGTCAGGGCACTCAGGCCGGAAACGGAGTGGCCGGAGCTGACGGACGAGCTCCGATTTTCTGCAACGGCAATGACCACAGTTGCGGCCAAGGTCTCGAGTGCATCGCCGAGGTCACGTGCATCGCTCCAGCGCGCTGCAGCCAGGCGCCCAACGATCGTCTCCGCCTCGGCGGAGACCTTGCCCTTGAGCAGTGCGGTGACCAGCGCCGACTTTTCAGCACCCGTGCGGGACGGGTCAGTGAGCGACCGGCGCAGGCCGGCCGAGCTGTCCAGAATCGCCAGGATGGAAAAAAGTTCCTGGGCCAAGGACAGCGACGCCGTCGGAAGCGTCGGTTCCAGCTGGCCCAATGCTGTGCTCAGCGATTCGCTCGATACGCCTGCCATTACTTCGTTGCACCTTCGCTCTGCTTTTCCAGGTCAGCCAGGAAGCGGTCGACCACGCGGCTGGCACGGGCGTCGTCGTCGAGTGACTCGCCCACAATGCGTCCTGCCAGCGTAGTGGCCAGCGAGCCGACCTCGGAGCGGAGCGAGACAACAGCGGCCTGCCGCTCGGCGGCGATCGCCGTCTGTGCCTGTTCCGTGATGCGGGCAGACTCGGAGGCAGCCTTTTCCTTCAGGTCCGCCAGGATCTGGGCACCTTCGGCGCGGGCTTCCTCACGGATGCGGTTTGCCTCCGTACGGGCGTCGACCAGCTGCTGCTTGTACTCGTCGAGTGCAGCGGAGGCTTCCGCCTGCGCCTTCTCGGCCTTCGCAATTCCGCCTTCAATGGCTTCGGTGCGGTCCGCATAGGTCTTCTCAAACATCGGGACAACGAACTTGACCACGATGAACATGAGAATGGCGAAGCCGACAGCCACAACCAGCAATTCAGACCAGTTGACGGACAGAGGGCTGGGCGCAGCATCCGCCGCGTTGGCGGAGGCTAAAACCATGAGGTTATTCATATTTCACCCGTCCTTTTCTACTCGTATGTTGAAGGATCGCAGTTCTCTTTACTTGAGAACGAACGCAAACACGAGGCCAAGGATGGCGAGGGCTTCGGTCAGGGCCAGGCCCAGGAACGCGAGGGGCTGGAGAACACGCTGGGCCTCCGGCTGGCGTGCAACGCCGTTGATGTAGGCGGCGAAGACCAGGCCGACGCCGATGGCTCCACCAATCGCGGACAGACCGTAACCGATGAGGTTCAGCGAGCCGTTGATATTTCCCGTCATTGTGTTTCCTTTCAAGATGCCCGTAGGCAGGTTGTTTGGTTCAAGTTATCCCCCGCGGGGAATTCTTTTGGTGCGGTCAGTGGCTGTCCGCGTGGACAGCGCCTTCAATGTAGATTGCGGTCAGCAGGACAAAGACGTAGGCCTGCAGGACCATGATCAACGCTTCGAGCATGTACATGGCCGTTGCTCCGGCCAGTACCAGGATTGAGGTTCCCTTCAGCAGCCAGCTTTCCTGGGCGATCAGGAACTCGATGCCGGAGCCCGCGATCAGGACGATCAGGTGGCCGGCCAGCATCGTGGCGAAGAGACGGAGGCTGTGCGTCATGGGGCGGACGACGAAGTTCGAGATGATCTCGATCGGCACCACGAGCGGCAGGATGTACCACGGCACGCCGGAGGGCACCACTGCCAGCTTGAAGTACCGCAGGCCGTTTTCCTTCAGGCCCACGCCGATCCAGATCACATAGACCAGCAGTGCCAGGAAATAGGCGCCGGTCACATGCGAGAAGCTGGGGAGCTGGATCCACGGGATGGTGCCGTAGAGGTTGTTCAGCAGGATGAAGAAGAACAACGAGAACAGCAGCGGCACGTATTTCTTGAAGTCCTTGGCCCCGATGACGTCCTTGCCAACGGAGTTGCGCACAAATCCATATGCCATTTCGCCGGCAAACTGCAGCCTGCCCGGAACCAGCTGGCCCTTTCGGGCGGCCGCTACGAAGAACCAGGCGATGATCACGACGGAAAGCAGCACCAGCGCCATCTGCTTGGTGAATTCAAAACCGCCGATGGTGAAAAACGGGGCCAGATGGCTGGTGACGCTGGGCGGGGTGAAGCTTCCACCATCTTGGGCGGGGAGCGTAAGCGCGATCAACGCGTTTCCTCTCTGCAGAGTCCATAATTGGGCTGGTTTTCGGGAACTGGGGCGGAAAACGCCCCGATGCCCCCAACGTTATTGAAAAGGTGTGGTGTCACGGATGCTCAGTCCCATTGCCGTCGGGCGCGGATGGCCGTTCATCCGCACGCTTGGACCGTGTTATTCCGAAGCGACGTGCAAAGGACAAGTAGAAACCGCCGGTGAGACCTGCGAATGCCCCGGCCAGAACTATCCAGTGTGTTCCGAGCAAAATATCCAGAACCCAGCCTATCAAACTCCAGACGACAATTCCGCCAATAATGTAGCTAAAGACGATCATCCCGGAGTTGTATCCGCCGTTGCCGTCGGGCCTGTCGGGCCTGCCGGACGCCGCCGAATACTTGTCCGCGGGACCCCCACCACTCATGACGGATCCGTTTCGGACGGCGGGTCGACGGGGTCGTTGTAAAGTTGCAGGCGCTGGCGGCTGAACGTGACCACTTCCGTCGCCTGCCATAGCAAAACCACCACGACGCCGGCCGCGGCGAACCATGGCCCGTTCAGCCATGTGGGGGCGCCCAGGGTGAAGAGGATGACGGCGAAGCCCACCACCTTCACCAGGTAGGTCACCATGAAGACGCCGATGGCCCCGGATGGGTTCTTCCGGCCGTAGATGTGTCCCACCAGGAGGCTGAGGCCGAAGAAGGCCACCACCACCACGGAACCGAAAACCACACTGCCGACGCCGGACCAGCCGGTCACGGCCAGTGCGGCGACGGCAAGTGCCACCGTAGCGGCCGCTGCGACCAGCAGGCATTTGTTGAGGATGTTGAGCCACGGGGTCGCAGAGGGGCCGGCCGTCTGGACGGGTCCCCGAACTGCGCCGTGGGGGGCTCTCTTATCCTTCATAGAAACTCTCTTCACAAAAGGCTTTTTTCGCACGAAAGCCAATGAAACGCAAGGGCGGAATTCGCCAGAAACAATTCTACACGAGATAGAACGAGCGGCCGACCCGCCCTGGGCCTGCCCCTGTCCGGCGCGAGCCGCTTTCTGGCCCGTGCCGCTAACGCGCCCGAGCCGCGGCCTTGCGGCGAAAGTGCCGTTGGAACAAGGTGGGCGTGCGCAGGTACAGCAGCACCACCAGCACACATACGGCCGTGGCAGTCACCTGGACAAGGCTGTCGCCCTGGGCGGCGACAATGCCGAGCACACCGACCACCACGGTCGCCGCGCAGACCACTCCCGTGGACTGCAGGTGGCTGAGCCCGACGATGTTCAGGCGCTGATACACGTGCTGGCGGTGCGAGGCGTACCACCGCTCGCCTGCCAGCAGCCGGCGCAGAAACGTCACGAACGTGTCCACGAGGTAGATCAGCACGGGCGAGAAAATGTATTCCACGGGCACATGGGCCAGGAAGGCTGCCATCGCGGTGACGGAAATGGCGGCGCCGAGCAGGTAGCTTCCCACGTCCCCCATGAAGACCTTGTTCCGCGCGAGGTTCCAGGGCAGGAACCCGGCAAAGGCCGCGGCGATCGCCACTCCGGCGTAGACCAGCCACTGGTGGCCGGTGGCGGCGCCGCCAAAGGCGTAGAAGCCGCCCACGAGCAGCCCGTGGGTTCCGGAGATGCCGTCCATGCCGTCCATGAAGTTCGTGACGTTCACATAGGCGGCGACGGCGACGGCGCCCGCCGGAATCCACCACATCTGCTGGGCCCCGGGGTCTATGATGGCCACGGCCGCAGTGGCCAGGGCACCCACCACCAGCTGCAGTCCGGCGCGCAGGCCGATGGCCAGCCCGCGGATGTCCTCCACCCAGCCGATGGCGGCCGCACAGAGGCAGGCCGACAGGATGACAACGAGCGTTGCGCGGGCCTGGCCGGCGCCGCTTCCCAGGGGCAGGAAGGCGGCCACGGCCAGGGCGGCAGGCAGGGCGACCGCCGTCGTAATTCCCATGCCACGGATGGTGGGGCTCTGGTGTGAGCTGCGGGCGTTGGGCACGTCCAGCACGCCGGCCCGGACCAGGAGCGGGCGGACCACCGCGGGCAGGCCCACGGCGAGAATCAGGGCGACGGCGGCCACGGCGGCCGAGGCAGTCCAGGTACCCATCAGGCACCTGCCGCGACGTCGCCGTCGGACTCGTCAATGCTGGGCGCGGCGTCGCCTGCCTCTTCATGGCAGCGTTTCAGCCACAGCTCCAGGTCGAGGTCGGCGGGCGCCAGCGGGCGCGCGTGGGTGTGGGAGATCTTGGGGTGGCCGTCGGGGTTGTTGACCTCGTCGTCGCCGGTGAGCTGCTCGTGGAGCTTCTCGGAAGGGCGCAGGCCGGTGATCTTGATGTCGATCTTCTTCCCGGACATGGCGATCATGCGCCGGGCCACGTCCATGATGCGCACGGGCTCGCCCATGTCCAGGATGAGCACGTCACCGCCGTGTCCAATGGCACCGGCCTGGATGACCAGCTGGCAGGCCTCGGGGATGGTCATGAAGAAGCGCGTGACATCGGGATGCGTGACCGTGACCGGGCCGCCCTTGTTGATCTGGTCTGTGAACAGCGGCAGCATGGAGCCGCGGCTGCCGATCACGTTGCCGAAACGGACGGAGACGTAGCGCTTGCCGGTCTCCCCCGCCATCCATGACGTCAGCTTTTCCGCCGCCCGCTTGGAGTGCCCCAGTGCCGTGGTGGGGCTGGCAGCCTTGTCCGTGGAGACGTTGACGAACGTTTCCACGTCGACGCTGCGCGCCGCGGCCAGCACGTTGAGGCTGCCAAGGACGTTGGTCTGCCAGCCTTCCTTCGGATACATCTGCAGCAGCGGCGCGTGCTTGAGGGCGGCGGCGTGGAACACCACCTCGGGGCGCCGCTTGGCAAAGATCTCCTCGAGGGCATCGGCGTCGCGGATGTCCGCCAGCACCGTGGAATTGTCATTGAGCAGGCCGTGGCCAAAAATGGACAGCTGCGTGTGCTGCAGGCCGGTTTCATCGCGGTCCAGCATGATGAGCTCGGCCGGGTTGAAGCCGTGCAGCTGGCGGCACAGTTCGGAGCCGATCGAGCCGCCGGCGCCGGTCACCAGGACCCGCTTGCCCGTGACGTAGCCGGCGATCTGGTCAACTTGGATGTCCACCGGGCGGCGGCCGATCAGGTCCTCGACGTCGATTTCGCGGAAGTCGGTGAGCCCGCCCGTGTTGTCGCGGTTGGTATTGGCGGTCAGCATTTCCTGCAGCGGCGGAAGGACCAGCACCTTCACGCCCAGCCCGGAGACGGAATCGGAGATCTCCCGGATGCGCTCCGAGTCGATGTGGGCCATGGCCAGCACCACCACGGTGGATTTGGTGCGCTTGATGATCTCGGGCAGTTCGTCGCCGCGGCCCAGCACCCCGACCGAGCTCAGGCGCAGGTGCTTTTTGGCGGTGTCGTCGTCGATCAGGCCCACGGGCACGTAGGGCGATTCCCGGTCCTGGACCATGCGGGTCACGAGCGAGTTGCCGAGGAAGCCTGCCCCGTAGATCAGGGTCTTCTGGGCTTCCTCGCCAAAGGTGGGCTTGCCCTCGACGTAAAGTCGCTTGGCATAGCGGACCGCCGCCATGATCAGGGCGGCAAAAGGAAACGCAATGGCGCTGACGGACCGGGCAATGTGGATTTCCTGCACGGTGAGGAACAGGAAGACGGCGGCTACGGTGGCCACGATCAACGTGGTGGCCACCAGCACCCGGGCCTCGTGGATGCTGCCAAAGGTGTAGCGGCCACGGTAGAGCGAGAGCGACCAGCCGGCAATAAGCTGCGTGGCCACCGCCACGACGATGAGCAGCACCAGGCCGCCGGGGTTGATCAGCCTGACGTCGAGCTCGTATCGCAGCAGCACGGCGAGCAGCAGGGCCGCGGCCCACGACAGGGAATCCAGGATCGCCTGCGACCACAGCCACAGCCGTGGCTTGGCATCGCCTTCGGGGGGCGTGGCTCCGGATTTCCCTGGTGCTGTGTCGCTCGTCGTATTCAACGTGATTCGTAGTCCGTTTTCTGCCCGTAATTTACCGGTACGCTTTTGCGTCTGAAATTGCTCTACAGCCCATTCGATGCGGGCTGTACTAAAGTGGTAGCTGTTAAAGATAGTAATCGCTTCAGGCGATGACCCACCGCCAACCCGCGCCGCGTGCCCCTGACCCGGCCGAGAGGATCCAAGGACTTGCAAAATTCCGTAGCCGTGGCTGCCGTCACCTTTGACCGGCCAGGGGACGTACGCACGTTGCTGGGGGCCCTCTCACGGCAGACCCATGCACCCCGGTCCATTTCACTGGTGGATTCGGGCACGCAGCCGGTGGACCACATCGCGGCGGAAGCGCCCGTCACCGTCACCTACCTGCGCTCCGAGGCCAATCTGGGCGGGGCCGGCGGGTTCTCCTTTGCCATCCTCAGCGCCCTGGCGTCCGGCGCGGAGTGGGTGTGGATCATGGACGACGACGCGCACCCGGAGGATCCCACGTGTCTGGCGACCCTGCTCGAAGCAGCAGAAAGCCGTGGGCTGGACGTGGTGGTTCCGCTGATCGTGGCGCCGGGCGATCCCGCCAAGCTGTCGTTCCCCTTCCGCCTGGACGGCCACCTGACCCATGAGCGCTCCGTGGTGGCGCCGCTGGGCCTGATTGAAAACGTGGGCCAGTTCTTCAACGGCGCACTGATCCGGGCCGACGTGTTTTTCAAGGTGGGCCTGCCGGACCTGCGCCTGTTCATCCGCGGCGACGAAGTAGACTTCATGCTGCGCCTGCGCCGGGCCGGCATCAAGTTTGGCACCGTCACCACCGTGGCGCTGACCCACCCCGCGGGCTGGGGCGAGGTGCACGAAATCATGGGCGACCGCTTCCACGTGCTGGTCCCGGAGACGCCTTTCAAGCGCTTTTACTACTTCCGCAACCGCGGCTACCTCACGCGCCGGCACCTACGGCTGAAGTCCTTTGTGGCCGACGCCGTGGGATATCCGCTGTATTTCCTGGGCCGCGGTGACGTCAGGGGCCTGGCGAAATGGGCCGGGGCCTATGGGGCCGGGCTGCGCGGGGCCAAGTTTGGGCCGTTGAAGGACCAGAAGTTTTAGCCGTGGGACGCCGTGACCGCTTCTTCATTGTGATCACCACGTTCAACCGGGCGGATTTCCTCGCCAACCTGCTGGAGTCCGTGGCCGCGCTCGATCCGGCCCCCGACGCCCTGGTGGTGGTGGACAACGCCAGCACCGACACCACGGCGGAGGTCATAGCCGCCGCCCGGGACCGCCTTGCCGCGCTCCCCACCCCCGTTGCACTCCACCACCATGCCCTGGGCACGAATGTGGGCGGCGCGGGCGGATTTTCCGCAGGGGTGGAGCGCGCACTGGCCGAAGGCGCCCAGTGGATGTGGCTGATGGACGACGACGTCATTGCCGTTCCCGGGGCGATCGGCGCCTTTGGACCGTGGATGGAGAGGTACGACGCCCTGGTCGGGCGCCGCTACGACGCCGCGGGCCAGCCATTCTTTTGGCAGCACAACTTCAGCAATTTTCTGGGCCTCCACCTGCCGGTGCGCGGGAACGTTTTTGCCCACACCAACGAATTTTCCACTAACGTGGGCTGTTTTGAGGGAATGCTTGTCCACCGGGACGCGGTGGCATCGGTGGGGCTGCCGGATCCGCGGTTCTTCATCACCTGGGACGACGCCATCTACGGCTGGCTGATTTCACTGGAGCGGCCGGTGATGTACGTCAACGAATTTGTGCTGCACAAGGCCCGTGAGCAGCGCAGCGTCGACCTGCGCATCCGCCACCTGAACGACTCCTCAAACCTGAGCCGCTTCTATGTCATGCGCAACCGCGGACTGGTGGCACAGTACCTGCGGGCCAACGGCCGCTTCCACCGCGCGGGCTTTGCGCTGGGCACGGCGCTGACCGCAGCCAAGGAACTGGTGCGCCTGGTGGCCGTCGAGCGCACCCTACATGGCGTCGGCAGGCTTTGGGCCGGCTGGCGCGCGTCCCGGCCAATACTGGCGGACAGGCAGTGGCAGCCGATGGCGAAGCTGGACGCCTAAGCGCTGGGAAACACGTACTTTTCGATCGACAGTACAGATCTGGCGACCTGGCCGGGGGCGGTCGGCACCCAGTGCACAGTTGAGGCGCCCTGCCGGTATCGCAGCTCGCCTCACCTGTACGCTGGGCGAAAACTCAGACTATTTGGCGTCCAGCTCCGGTGATTGAGCCTGTCGAAATCCCGACCCGGTCCCGGCCTCAGGGGCCTCGACGGGCTCGACCTCCGGCGCAGCCTCGACAGGCTCGACCTCCGGCGCAGCCTCGACAGGCTCGACCTCCGGCGCAGCCTCGACAGGCTCGACCTCCGGCGCAGCCTCGACAGGCTCGACCTCCGGCGCAGCCTCGACAGGCTCGACCTCCGGCGCGGCCTCGACGGCCTCCTCGACCACCGGCTGCCACATCTCCGGTTCCGCTTCGCTGCCCAGGGCGCTCGGGACCATGCGCTGGATCTGTTCGAGCGAAATGGCTCCCTCGCGGACGACGCGCAGCCGCAGCCCGGTGGCGTCGACGATCGTGGACGGCACGCCTTCGGTGCCCTCGAGCGGTCGGAACCCGGCCTCGAGATAAACCTCGACCGATTCGGCCAGCTGTTCGCGTGCCTCCTGGGCCGTTTGCGCAGCCGGCTGGCCGGTGCGGTTGGCGCTGGAGACCGCCAGCGGGCCGGTCAGCGTCAACAGGTCAAGCGCCAATTGCTCGTCAGGCACGCGCAGCGCCACTGTCCCGACGGTGTCACCCAAGTCCCAGGTCAGGGACGGCTGGGCGTGGAAGATGATCGTCAACGGCCCCGGCCAATATTTCTCGGCCAGCTTGCGGGCATCGTCCGGGATGTCGGTGGCCAGGCCCTCCATGGTGCCGATGCGCGGGATCAGCACGGGCGGCGGCATGCTCCGCCCGCGCCCCTTGGCGGCGAGCAGCGTGGCGACGGCCTGTGGCGAGAACGCGTCGGCCGCGATGCCATAGACCGTGTCCGTAGGCATCACAATGACCTGCTTGGCAGCGATGGCCTTTTGGGCATGGGCCAGGCCCTCGGTACGCTGTTCGTCGTTCGTGCAGTTATAGGAAGTGGTACTCACGTTGACCATTCTTTCATCAGGAAACCCCGGATCTTGAACACACCGGCGAAACGGCCGCACATGGCACGGCCGTCAGCGGCGGCGGCCGCTCGTGGCGCGGTCGCGGCCGGTGAGGTCCAGGTGCGTTGCGACGTCCTCCCAGTCGCCGCTGCCCCGCAACAGTTCCGCCATCTGCCCCGCCTGCACCTCGGCGTGCTCCATGACAAAATATCCGCCCGGACGCAGCAGGCGGGCAGCCGCGGAAGCCGCCGCCGACGGCATCTCCATGCCGTCCTCTCCCCCGCCGTACAGCGCCATGTGCGGATCGTGAAGCTGCACTTCGGGGTCCCGCGGAATGGCTCCGGCCGGGATGTAGGGCGGATTGGACACCACCACATCCGCGGCGCCGTCCAGCTCCGCAAAGGCGTCCCGCAGGTCGCCATGGACCAGTGTGACACCTGTCCCGGCCAAATTCTTCGCCGCCCACGGGTAGGCATCGTCGCTCAGTTCGACGGCGTACACCCGGCAGCCGGGGACCTCACCGGCCAGTGAGGCGGCCATGGCTCCGGAACCTGTGCCAAGGTCGACGGCGGTCAGCGTGCCGTCCGGGCCGCGTTCCTGGCACATCTGCGTTAAGACGTCGATGGCCAGCTGCACCACCGATTCCGTCTCCGGCCGCGGCACAAACACGCCCTCGCCCACCGCCAGTTCCAGGTGACGGAAATAGGCCGTCCCGGTGATGTGCTGCAGCGGTTCGCGGGCGGCCCGCCGGGCCACGAACGCGTCGTAGCCCTCCGGTGCCACAGTTGTGCCAAATAAAAGCGCGGCCAGTTCGCCGCGGCCCACGCCGAGCAGGTGGGCGGCAAGGAGCTGCGCGTCCACCAATGGCGAGGGAACGCCCGCCGCCGCAAGGACCGCCGTCGCACGCTTCACGGCGTCGGCAAGCAACATCCCGGCCGGCGAATGGCTGGGCCCACGTTCGCCAGGTTCCGGGGAAATCGCGCCAGCGATTTCTTCGGCCGGCGAATGGCTGGGCCCACGTTCGCCAGGTTCCGGGGAAATCGCGCCAGCGATTTCTTCGGCCGGCGAATGGCTGGGCCCACGTTCGCCAGGTTCCGGGGAAATCGCGCCAGCGATTTCTTCGGCCGGCGAATGGCTGGGCCCACGTTCGCCAGGTTCCGGGGAAATCGCGCCAGCGATTTCTTCGGCCGGCGAATGGGGATCAGTCACCCAGGGCGTCCAGGCGTGACTGCTCGTCCATCTCGATGGCAGAGTGCACCACGGGCTCAAGATCGCCGTTCATGACGGCATCGAGGTTGTAGGCCTTGTAACCGGTGCGGTGGTCGGCGATCCGGTTTTCCGGGTAGTTGTACGTGCGGATGCGCTCGGACCGGTCCATGGTGCGGATCTGCGACTTGCGCACAGCGGAGTTTTCGGCGTCGATGATTGCCTGCTGGTGGGCCAGGATGCGTGCTCGGAGCACGCGCATGCCGGCCTCGCGGTTCTGCAGCTGCGACTTCTCATTCTGCATGGCCACCACAATGCCGGTGGGAAGGTGCGTGATGCGCACGGCGGAGTCGGTCGTGTTCACGGACTGGCCGCCGGGGCCCGAGGAACGGTAGACGTCAATCTTCAAGTCGTTGGGGTTGATGTCGACTTCCTCCGGCTCGTCGACCTCCGGGAGCACCAGCACGCCGGCGGCCGAGGTGTGGATGCGTCCCTGGGATTCCGTGGCCGGCACGCGCTGTACGCGGTGCACGCCGCCCTCGAACTTCAGCCGGGCAAAGACGCCCTCGGCAGGATCGTTCGAACGGCCCTTGACGGCGATGGAAATGTCCTTGTAGCCGCCCAGGTCGGATTCCGTGGCGGAGATGATTTCCGTCTTCCAGCCCCGGGATTCGGCGTAACGGGTGTACATCCGGACCAGGTCGGCCGCGAACAACGCTGCCTCGTCGCCGCCTTCGCCGGCCTTCACCTCAAGGATGACATCCCGGGCGTCGTCGGGGTCGCGCGGGATCAGAAGCCGGCGCAGCTTCTCCTGGGCCGCGGCCAGCTGGCCCTGCAGGACCGGCACCTCGGCGGCAAAGTCCGGGTCCTCGGAGGCCATTTCCCTGGCCGCCTCAAGATCGTCGGTGAGCTGTTCGACCTGGTGGTATCCCTCCACCACGCCGCTCAATTCCGCATACCGGCGGCCCAGTTTCCGTGCCAGCGACTGGTCGGCATGCACGGCGGGGTCGCTGAGCCGCATCTGCAGTTCAGCATGCTCATCAAGCAACCCGTGGATGGATTCAAACATTTCAAAACCTCTCTCGACGTACGTCAAGTCTAATTACTCTTGCTGTCCGGGCCGGCGGCGGTCCGGGCCGCGACAGGCTCAAGCCCCGGGCCCGCCCGCCGCCCGGCCACCGTGGCAACGCGAAGGGGCGGGCCCGCACAGTGATGTGCGGTCCCGCCCCTTGTGTGCAGCTACTTGTCGTGCTCCGCCTTCGAACCCAGGGTGGTCTTCTGGATCTGCATGAGGAACTCGACGTTGGACTGCGTCTCACGGATTTTGGACGTGAGCAGTTCAAGCGACTGCTGCATTTCCAGGCCGGAGAGGACGCGGCGCAGGCGCCACATGATCTTCACCTCTTCAGCGGAGAGCAGGTTTTCCTCGCGGCGCGTGCCGGACGCGTTGACGTCCACGGCCGGGAAGATGCGCTTGTCGGCCAGCTGGCGGGAGAGGCGGAGCTCCATGTTGCCGGTGCCCTTGAACTCCTCGAAGATGACCTCGTCGGCCTTGGAGCCGGTTTCCACCAGGGCCGTCGCCAGGATGGTCAGCGAGCCGCCGTTTTCGATGTTGCGGGCTGCACCGAAGAAGCGCTTCGGCGGGTACAGGGCCGCGGAGTCGACACCACCGGAGAGGATGCGTCCGGACGACGGTGCGGAGTTGTTGTAGGCACGGCCCAGGCGGGTCATGGAGTCCAGGAGGACCACCACATCCATGCCCATCTCAACGAGGCGCTTGGCCCGCTCAATGGACAGCTCGGCAACCTGCGTGTGGTCGTCGGCGGGACGGTCGAAGGTGGAGGCAATGACCTCGCCCTTGACCGTGCGCTGCATGTCGGTGACTTCTTCGGGACGCTCGTCCACCAGCACCATCATGAGGTGGACCTCAGGGTTGTTGGTGGTGATGGCATTCGCGATGGACTGCAGGATGAGCGTCTTTCCGGCCTTGGGCGGGGAGACGATCAGGCCGCGCTGGCCCTTGCCGATCGGGGCCACCAAGTCAATGACGCGGGGGCCGATCTTCTTGGGGTCGGTTTCCAGGCGCAGGCGCTCGGACGGGTACAGCGGCACCAGCTTGGCGAATTCAACGCGGTCCTTGAGTTCGTCCGGGTTCTTGCCGTTCACGCTGGTGACGCGCACCAGTGCATTGAACTTCTGGCGGGCACTCTGGCCCTGGCTGCGGTCCTCGCCTTCCCGGGGTGCGCGGATGGCACCGACGACGGCGTCGCCCTTGCGCAGGTTGTGCTTCTTGACCTGGGAGAGGGAAACGTAGACGTCGTTGGAACCAGGCAGGTAGCCGGAGGTCCGGACAAACGCGTAGTTGTCCAGGATGTCCAGAATGCCGGCCACGGGCAGCAGGACGTCGTCCTCGGTGACCTCGGTGTCGTCGAAGTCCGGGCCGGCGTTGCGGCCCCGGCGGCGCTCGTTGCGGTCGCGGAAGCGGTCGTTGCGGTCGTTGCGGTCGTTGCGGTCGTTGCGGTTGTTGCCGCTGCGGTCGTTCCGCTCGGAGGAGTCGCGGTCGCGGCGGTTGCGGCGGTTCCGGTTGTTGCGCGAGCCGTCTTCCTCGTCATTGCGGTCGCTCGTGGAACGCTCGCTGGACTGCTGGCCGCCGGACTGCTGGTTCCCGGAGACGCGGTCGTTGTTGCGCTGGTTGCGCTGGTTGCGGCGGGTCCGGTCGTGGCGTTCAGAACCGTCGGCGTTTTCGCCCTTGTCGGACTGCTCGCCCTGCCCCGTCGAGACCTGCCCGCCGGCTTCCCGGACGTTGGTGTCCCGGCCGCCGGCATCCTGGCCGGTGGAAACGGTGGAAACGTTGGAACCCTGGCCGGCATCCCCCTGCGGGGCGGAGGTGTCCGCCGGCGCCTGCAGGACAGCATCGGAGGCGCCGTCACGGCCGCCACCCTGAGCGCGGCGGTTCCGGGTGCGTGGCTGGCGGCGCGACTCGCCGCCGGTGCCCTGCTCGGAAGCCGGGGCTTCGGAACCGGACCCGGTGGCGGGTGCGGTGGCAGCAGCCGCAGTCTCGGCGGCGGGGGCGTCCGCGGCAGGGGCCTGGACGCCGGAGTTTCCCGTGGTGATAATGCCGTCGCTGCTGGCGGCGCGGCGGCTGCGGCCCCGGCCGCGAGCCGGGCGCTCCTCCGGAGCGGACTCGGCGGGCGCTTCCTGTGCGGCTGCCTCGGCACCGGCCTTGGCGCGGGGTGCCCGCTTGGCGGGGGCCTCAGCCTTGGCGGGAACGTCCTTGGCGGCGCGCGTCGGGCGGTCGGCCACGGACGAACCGCGCTGGTGGGCCGAAATGGCGGCGACAAGGTCTCCCTTGCGCATCCGCGACCCGCCGGTAATGCCGAGCTGGCCGGCGAGTGCCTGCAGCTGGGCCAGCTTCAATCCGGCCAGTCCGGCCGGCTTGGCCGTTCCTGCGGATGTGGCGGTGTCGTCCAACTCAGCTGCCTGGGTGCCGGCGGCTGAAGTCATGGTTTCTGTCACGAAGGATCCTTCCCCCTCGAAAAGCGAGCCCCTTTGAGCGGGGCCGCGATGATTATTGTCAGCCGTCCCGCCGCTGCCGCACTGGCAGGGGCTAAGAACTTCAGCTGAGGTTCCAACTCGCACTCGCCCAATCAATGTGGAAATGCGGAATTGGTGTATTCACCCCTGAATCAACCTATAAATAAAATCAATTCGTGAACAAACTTGGCGGCTGCCAATTGTTGATTCGCGCTACCGGCCGGCCCAGACGGGACGGCGTGGTGAAAGGGTGGCATCAATCACGGCTGCTTATGAACCCGGATGCACTTCCACTTTAGCACCTTCAAGGTCAACCGCGAGCCTCAGCACGCGCCACGACACGCCGTCGGATGCCGCACTATTGTCCGAACCTCCGCGGCGGCCGATGAACTCCACTATGGCGTCCGCTTCGACGTCGCCGTTGGCCAGTGCCATGACGGTGGGGCCGGCGCCCGAGATAAAGGCCGCATGCCCGCCTTCGCGGAGGGCGGCGACAAGTGCCGCGCTTTCGGGCATGGCGGTCGCGCGGTAGTCCTGGTGGAGATAGTCGCGCGTGCCGGCAGCCAGCAGTTCCGGCGCATCCTTGAGCGCATGCATCAACAGCGCCGCCCGGCCGGCGTTTGCCGCGGCGTCCGCGTGGGTCACGGTGGCCGGCAGCAGTCCGCGGGCAAGCTCCGTCCTGACCTCAAAGCCGGGGATCGCCACGACCGGGATTACGGCGTCCGACGGCGTGAGCCGGGTTGTGGCGTAGGCCCCGCCTTCCTGCCACGAGATGGCGACGGCGCCGAAAATCGCCGGGGCCACGTTGTCTGGATGTCCCTCCATTTCCGAGGCCAGCTGGAGCACCCACTGCCGGTCCTTGCGGTCGGCGGCTTCCACCAACGCATTGGCCGCCGCGATGGCGGCGACGATGGCCGAGGCGGACGAGCCGAGGCCGCGGCCGTGCGGCAGCACGTTTTGGGCAGAAATGCGCAGGCCGCCGCGCCCGTAGCCCAGGCGGGCAAACGCCAGGTCCATGGCCTTGACCACCAGATGCGAGGCATCGCGGGGCAGGTCCTCCACGCCCTCGCCGTGCAGGTCGAATTCCAGCGCGTCCGTCGCGAGGGTCGTCACCGCCAGCGTGTCGTACAGGGAAACTGCCAGGCCCAGGGAGTCGAAGCCGGGGCCGAGGTTGGCGCTCGTGCCGGGCACCCGCACCGTGGCGGTAAAGCCGGGGGCGGGTGCCTTGGTGGCGGTGGGCGGGGATGTCATGGCGGTGCCTGTCATGGGATGCGGGTGTGTTCGGAGGGGCCGGGAAGGTGGGCTAGTCGGCGAGGCCGAGGGCGTTGGCGACGGTCACGACGTCGAACTCCACACGGGTGGGTTGCACCAAGCTGCCGTCCGCGTTCTTCAGTGCCCAGTCGGGGTCCTTCAGGCCGTGGCCAGTGACGGTGATGACAATCGTCTTGCCCGCGGGGACCTCGCCGGCGGCGTGCTTCTTGATGATGCCCGCGACGCCCGCCGCGGACGCGGGCTCGACGAACACGCCTTCCTTGGCCGAGAGCCAGCGGTGGGCCGCGAGGATCTCGTCGTCGGTCACGGAGTCGATGAGACCGCCGGATTCGTCGCGGGCGGCGATGGCCAGGTCCCAGGATGCCGGGTTGCCGATGCGGATGGCCGTGGCGATGGTGTCGGGCTCCGTGATGGGGTGTCCGGCCACAAACGGCGCCGCGCCGGCGGCCTGGAAGCCCCACATGATGGGCGTGTGCGTGGACACGGCCGGAAGCCTTCCGGCCGTGGCGGACTCGTACGGGGCCGCGTATTCCTTGTAGCCCTTCCAATAGGCGCTGATGTTGCCGGCGTTGCCGACGGGCAGCACATGGTAGTCCGGGGCGTCGCCGAGGGAGTCGACCACTTCAAAGGCGCCCGTCTTCTGGCCTTCGATGCGGGCGGGGTTGACGGAGTTGACCAGGAACACGGGGTAGGAGTCCGCGAGCTTGCGCGCCACGTCCAGGCAGTTGTCGAAGTTGCCGTCCACCTGCAGGATCGTGGCGCCGTGGGCCACGGCCTGGGAGAGCTTGCCCATGGAGATCTTGCCTTCGGGCACCAGCACGGCACAGGTCAGCCCGGCCTGCTTGGCGTAGGCGGCCGCGGAGGCGGAGGTGTTGCCCGTGGAGGCGCACACCACCGCCTTGGCGCCGGCGGCAACGGCCGCCGTCATGGCCATGGTCATGCCGCGGTCCTTGAAGGAGCCGGTGGGGTTCATGCCCTCCACCTTCAGGTACACCTCGGAGCCGGTCAGCGCCGAAAGCTGCTGGGCGTACACCAGCGGCGTGCCGCCCTCCCCCAGCGTGATGACCTTCGTTTCCGCCGTCACCGGCAGGCGCTCTGCATATTCGCGGACTACCCCGCGCCACTGGTGAGCCATTAGACTCCCTCCACCCTCAAGACACTCGTTACGGAATTTATGATGTCCAGGCCGTTGATGGCCTGCACGGTTGCTGCCAGGGCAGCCTCGCTGGCGCGGTGCGTGACGATCCGCAGCTCGGCCGAGCCGGGGGCGCCGCCGTCGTGGGCATCGCGTTCCCGGTGCACCGTCTGCCGCATGGTCTCAATGGAGACGCCGTTCTCGGCAAAGAGCGCGGAAATCTTGGCCAGCACGCCGGGCTGGTCCGCCGCGTCCAGCCCGATGTAGTACTGCGTGGTGACGTTTTCGATGCCCAGCACGGGCAGCACGCCCGTGGTGGTTTCGGTGCGGCCGGGGCCCCCGAGCACCAGGCGGCGGGCTGCGGAGACCACGTCGCCCAGCACGGCCGACGCCGTCGGGATGCCGCCGGCACCCTGGCCGTAGAACATGAGCTGGCCGGCGGACTCGGCCTCGATGAACACCGCGTTGAAGGCCCCATGCACGGCGGCCAGGGGGTGCTCGCGCGGGAGCAGCGTGGGGTGGACGCGCACGCTCACGCCCGAGGCCGCTCCCGCGCCGCCGGCCCGGGCTTCCTCCGAATCCGCGCGGGCGGGGAGGTCCAGCTTCTCGGCGATGGCGAGCAGCTTGATGACAAAGCCGGCGTCCTTGGCCGCCGCGATGTCCGCCGCCGTGACCTGCGTGATGCCCTGGCAGTGGACGTCCTCGAGCGCAAAGCGCGTATGAAAGGACAGTGACGCCAGGATGGCGCCCTTGGCGGCGGCGTCGTGGCCCTCGATGTCCGCCGTCGGATCAGCCTCCGCGTACCCCAGGCGGGTGGCCTCTGCCAGCGCGTCCTCAAACGACGCTCCGGTGGTGTCCATCTGGTCGAGGATGAAGTTGGTGGTGCCGTTGACAATGCCCATGACGCGGGTGATCTTGTCCCCGGCCAGCGAATCCCGGATGGGCCGCAGGATGGGGATGGCACCGGCCACGGCAGCCTCGTAGGACAGCTGGACGCCGGCGGCGTCGGCCTTCTCATACAGGCTGGGGCCGTCCACGGCCAGCAGGGCCTTGTTCCCGGTGACCACGGTGGCGCCGTGCTCGATCGCCTCCAGGATCAGGGAGCGCGCCGGCTCCAGGCCGCCCATGAGCTCAATGACGACGTCGGCCCCGCGCACCAGGGCGGAGGCATCGGTGGTGAGCAGCCCGCGCGGCAGTTCGACGTCGCGCGGCGCGTCAATGTTGCGCACCGCGATGCCGGTCAGCTCCAGCCGGGCGCCGGTTCGCGCGGCCAGGGCATCGGCGTCCTCAAGGAGGATGCGGGCCACCTGGGCCCCCACGTTTCCGGCACCGAGGAGCGCCACCTTCAAGGTTTTTGTTTCGGCGGACGCCGGCAGTGCGGTGTCCACGGTGTTGCGCTCTGTCAAAGGTTCTGGGCCCCTAAATCGCGTGCCAGCAAATCGTCTTCTGTTTCGCCCCGCACAATCATGCGTGCGGCGCCGTCCTTGACGGCGACAACGGGCGGACGGGGCACGTAGTTGTAGTTGCTGGCCAGTGCCCAGCAGTACGCGCCCGTTCCGGGGACTGCAAGCAAGTCCCCGGCCGCCACGTCATTGGGCAGATATACATCTCTAACAACAATGTCGCCGCTCTCGCAATGTTTGCCCACCACTCGGGACAGCGCGGGTGCCGCCTGCGAGGCGCGGCCGGCCACGACGGCGGAATAATCCGCGTCATAAAGCACCGGGCGGGCGTTGTCGCTCATGCCGCCGTCCACCGACACATAACGTCGCGGAGCCGTCACACCGTCCCGTCCGGCCACCTCGACCTGCACGGTTTTCAGCGTGCCGGTCTCGTACAGCGTGAACGTGGAGGGGCCCACGATGGCGCGGCCGGGCTCAATGGAGATCCGTGGCGCGCGCATGCCCAGCTCCGCGCAGGTGGACCGTACGACGGCGGCCATCGCCCGGGCGATTTCGGCCGCCGGGCGCGGGGTGTCCACCGCGGTGTAGGCGATGCCGTAACCGCCGCCGAGGTCCAGCTCGGGCAGCACGACCCCGTAACTTTCCTGGATCCGGTGCGTTAAGGCCAGCAGCCGGCGGGCGGCAATTTCAAAGCCGTCCGGTTCAAAGATCTGCGAGCCGATGTGGGCGTGGAAGCCCAGGAAGTTGATGTTCTCCGACTCGACGGCCAGCTTGGCGGCAGCCTCGGCGGCGGACAATTCGGCGGTGGAGCCGCTGGGGAGCGAATCCTCCGGGGACACCAGGGAGAGCCCGAACTTTTGGTCCTCGTGGGCCGTGGCAATGGATTCGTGCGTGTGGGCGTGGACGCCGGGGGTCACGCGCAGCATGACATTGGCCCGCGTGTTGCGGGCGGCGGCCAGGTCCGCCACGCGGCGCAGCTCGTGCAGGCTGTCCACCACAATGCGGCCCAGCCCCAAATCAAGGGCCCGGTTGATTTCGGCGTCGGACTTGTTGTTGCCGTGCAGGCCCAGCTTGCCGCCGGCCAGCCCGGCGCGGACGGCCACGGCCAGTTCGCCGCCGGAGCAGGTGTCCAGGCGCAGGCCCTCGGAATCCACCCAGCGGGCCACCTCGGTGCAAAGGAACGACTTTCCGGCATAGTAGACGTCCACGCCGCCGCAGATGTCGGCAAAGGCCTCGTCAAAGGAGTCCTTGAAGGTGCGCGCGCGGGCCCTGAAGTCGGTCTCGCTCATGACAAAGAGCGGCGTCCCGAACTGCTCCTTGAGCTCGCCCACCGGCACCCCGCTGATGGTGAGGGACCCGCCCGGGCCGCGTTCGACGTCGTCCGCCCACATGGCGGGCACCAGCTCGTTGAGGTCTCCCGCCGGTGGCAGCCACGCCGGGGCCAGCTCCGCTCCGGCAATGTCGGTCGTGCCGCTGTGTGACTCGGCCACGTGCTACATCCGTTCCGGCGCGGAAACGCCCAGCAGGGACAGCCCGTTGGCCAGGACCTGGCCCACGGCGTCGTTGAGCCACAGGCGCGTGCGGTTCACGTCCGTGATGGCCTCCTCGCCCATGGGGGTGACACGGCAGGCATCGTACCAGCGGTGGTAGGCGCCGGCGATGACCTCCAGGTGGCGGGCCACGCGGTGCGGCTCGCGGAATTCGGCGGCCTGCGTCAGGACGCCCGGGTACTGGCCCAGCACCGCAAGGAGTTCGGACTCCGTGGGATGGGCGAGGGCCGCGGCGTCGAAAGCCGTGCGCGCCACGCCGGCGGCCGCAGCATTGCGTCCCACGGCGCGCGTGCGGGCATGGGCGTACTGGACATAGAACACCGGGTTCTCGTTGGAGCGCTTGGTCAGCACGTCCAGGTCGATGTCGATGTTGGAGTCAGAGGAGAAGCGGGCCAGGGAGTAGCGGGCGGCGTCCGTGCCCACAATCTCCACCAGGTCCTCCATGGTGACCACGGTGCCGGCACGCTTGGACATGCGCAGCGGGACGCCGTCCTTGACCAGGTTCACCATCTGGCCGATGAGCACCTCGACCCGGTTGGCGTCGTCGCCCATCGCTGCCGCGGCGGCCTTCAGGCGCGCGACGTAGCCGTGGTGGTCGGCGCCGAGCATGTAAATGCACAGGTCAAAGCCGCGGTCCCGCTTGTTCTTGAAGTAGGCGATGTCGCCGGCGATGTACGCGGCGTTGCCGTCGGACTTGATGACCACACGGTCCTTGTCGTCGCCGTAGTCGGTGGAGTTCAGCCACCAGGCGCCGTCCTTGGCGTACAGGTTGCCGGAGGCCTTGAGCTGCTCCAGGAGCTTTTCGACGGCGCCGTCCTCGAACAGCGAGTTTTCGTGGAAGTAGACGTCAAAGTCGACGCCGAATTCGTGCAGGGATTCGCGGATGGAGGCGAACATCAGCGCCACGCCCTGGGCCCGGAATTCCTCCTGCGGGTCCTCCCTGCTGAGTATGTCCGGGGTGTTCGCCGTGACCGCGTTGGCGATGTCCTCGATGTACGCCCCGCCGTAGCCGTCCTCCGGCGCGGGCTCGCCCTTGGCGCTGGCCAGCAGGGACCGGGCGAAGCGGTCGATCTGGTTGCCGTGGTCGTTGAAGTAGTATTCGCGCGTGACGTCGGCGCCTTGCGACTGGAAGATGCGGGCCAGCGAGTCGCCCACCGCCGCCCACCGCGTGCCGCCGAGGTGGATGGGGCCGGTGGGGTTGGCCGAGACGAACTCGAGGTTGATCCGGGTGCCCGCCATGCCCCGGTTGATGCCGTACGCTTCGCCGGACTCGACGATGGCCTTCGCCAGTCCGCCGGCAGCGGCAGCGTCCACAGTGATGTTCAGGAAGCCGGGGCCGGCGATATCCACTTTGGCGACGCCGGGGATTCCGGCCAGGCGCCCTTGCAGGACCTCGGCGATCTTGCGCGGCGGCAGGCCGGCCGGCTTGGCCAGCTGCAGGGCGATGTTGGTGGCCCAGTCGCCGTGCTCGCGGCTCTTGGGCCGCTCCACCCGCAGTTCCTTCGGGAGGGCCTCTGCGGGAACGGACAGTTCGCCGGCGTCGGCGGCCTCTTTAAGGCAGGTGGCAATGGCGGCGGAAAGTTCTTCAGGAGTCACCGCCCCAGTCTACGGTTCCGGCGCCACGCTCCCCCAATCCGCCCAAATTGTTGCCCGCCGCCCGCCGAGATTCGAGATGACCACGCCCCCGCCCGCCGAGATTCGAGATCACCACGCCCCCGCCCGCCGAGATTCGAGATAACCACGCCCCCGCCCGCCGAGATTCGAGATCACCACGCCCCCGCCCGCCGAGGTAGAAACACCTAGAGATTGGCCCGCGCGCTTGAGGGAGCCGCGGCCGCGGCCCACCGCCGAGCAGGCCTCGGGATTGCGAGCCGCCGAAGCGGCCGGGCCTTCGAATGGTGGCAAGGCGCGGGCATTATCTCGAACGTCACCGGAAGGGACAGCCATAATGGAGGGATGAAAGTTGACCGGCTGGACGCCGCCATCATTGAGATGTTCACCGATGAGCCGGGGGTTGGCGTGCTCGAATGCTCGCGCCGGCTCAAAGTGGCCCGCGCCACGGTGCAGGGCCGGTTGGACAGGCTGTACGCCGGCGGCGTCATCACGGGGATAGTCCCGCAGCTGAGCCCGGCGGCGCTGGGCTTTCCCGTCGTCGCGTTTTGCTCCGTCGAAATTGCGCAGGGCATCGGCCACGGCGTGGTCTTTGAAGCGATCGGACAGATCCCGGAGATCCTGGAAATGCACACCGTGTCAGGTCCCAGCGACCTGCTGGTGAAGATCGTGGGCCGGTCCACCACGGACCTCCAGCGGGTCCTTGACGCGTTGTCGCAGGCGCCGGGGGTGGCCCGCACCTCGAGTGTGATCGCACTCGAAACGCACATCGAAAACCGCAACCTGCCACTGCTGAAGGCGGCCGCCGACTCCTGACCGCCTGCCGCACCTTCGGCGGGCCATGAAAACAAGCCAACGCTGTACAAATTGTGCAGTCTGGTGACGCAAACAGGTCTCATTCTGTACAGCGTGAACGGTGATTTTGGCGACACTTGCGTGGCGGTCCGCGGCGCTCCAGAGTTGGCTACAGCTGCGCGCCGCAGCGTCCCTCCAAGCGATAAGAGTGTCCCGTGACCGAGCAGCCCACCGTTTCCGACCTCGTTGCCGATGTTTGCGCCCGGCACGCCGACACCGTGTTTGGGCTGATGGGCAACGGCAACGCCTTTTTCACCAGCAACGTGACCCGTCGCGGGCTGCGCTACATCAGCGCCCGCCACGAGGCCGGCACGGTCGCGATGGCCGACGCCTACTTCCGTGCCTCAGGCAAGGTGGCGGTCGCCACCGTCACGTACGGGGCCGGCTTCACAAACTCGCTGACGGCGCTCGCCGAGGCCGCCAAGGCCAGCATTCCCCTGGTGCTGGTCGTGGGCGGGGTCCCCACCACAGGTGCCCGGCCGTGGGACATTGACCAGGACATGGTGGCGGCCGGCCTGGGCGTTGAAACCGTTACGGTGACCCGGGAATCGGCCGAAGCGGCCACCCAGCGGGCGTGGGAGCTGGCCGCGCGCGACAGCCGCCCGGTCCTGCTGGCCATCCCCTACGACCTCGCCGCCGCCGAGGCCGGTCCGCAGCAGCCGGCCGTGCCCCTTGCCGTACGGGCGCCGCTTACAACGGACGACGCCGTCACCCGCCGCATTGCCCGCCTGCTCTTGGGCGCCGAGCGTCCCCTGGTCATCGGCGGCCGCGGCGCCGTCGAGGCTTCGGCAGGGCCCGCGCTGCGGCGGCTGGGCGACGGGCTCGGAGCCTTCTTCGCGACGTCGGCCATGGCCCGAAACCTTTTTGACTCACCCTGGGACCTGGGCATCGCCGGCGGTTTTGCCACCCTGCCGGCTGTGGAGATCATGCGCCGCGCCGACGTGGTGCTGGTGGCGGGAGCAGGGCTGAACACCTTCCAAACGCGCTACGGCAGCCTGTTTGCCGACGGCGCCACCGTCATCCAGGTCGACGTCAGCCGCGATGCCGCAGCCCCGGCCGCCACCGAATTCGTGCACGCGGACGCCGCGGCCTTTGCCTCCGCGCTGCTGGACACGATGCGGGGCCTGGTGGGTCGGGGCTGGCGGGACGGCTACCCGGAAGTTGCCGACCGCACCCTGTTCAAGGAGCCGCCCGCGCAGGAGTTCGCCCCGGACGGCCGGCTCAACCCACGCGCCGTGGCGCAGCTGCTGGACTCGGTGCTGCCGGCCCGGCGCACCATCGTCCAGGACGGCGGGCACTTCATCAGCTGGGCGCCCATGTACCTCGGCGTCCCGGACCCGCAGGCGCTGATGATGGTGGGCACGGCGTTCCAGACCATCGGGCTGGGACTGCCGTCCGCCGTCGGCGCCGCCGCCGCCCGCCCGGAGCGGCTCACGGTCCTGGTCTCAGGGGACGGCGGGGCACTCATGGGCCTGGCCGACCTCGATACCGCAGTGCGCAGCATTTCCAGCGGCGTCATGGTGGTGTTCAACGACGCGGCCTACGGCGCCGAGCTGCACCAGTATGCCGTGCGCGGCCTGGATGACACTGCCATGCAGATCGAGGAGGTGGACTTCGCCGCGCTGGCCGGCGCGTTTGGCGCACGCGGCACCAAGATGCGCTCCCTGGCGGACATCGACAGCCTCCGCGACTGGCTCGACGCCGGCGCCCACGGCCTCTTCGTCCTCGACGTGGCCGTGTCCCAGAGTGTCGTGGCCGACTACATGCGCGAAAGCATGGCTCCCATCCTTGCGGCCCGGGCCAACTAGGCAGGAGTCCAGCCGGGCATCGCGGGCCGGCAGCCCGGCGTCGTACGTCAAACGTCGTACTTGAGGGGAAGTTCGACGCCGGAACTCACCTGGCGAAGTCGTCCTCCAACATTTTGGGCCGGCAAATAACGTAGGCGCCCGCGCCCAGCAGCAGCAGCGTGGCAAAGAGGAACATGAACGGCGCCGTCCACGAACCGGTCCACTGGCGCAACAGGCCGAAGAACAGCGGGCCGATGCAGGCCAGGGCGTAGCCCATGCCCTGGCCAAAGCCGGACAGGGCGCCGGCGCCCAGCTGGGTGCGCGTGCGGTGGTTGATCAGCAGCAGGGCCAGCGGGAAGGTACCCGGTCCCAGGCCGGCCAGCGACACCCACAGCCAGGTGCCGTGCGCCGGGGCGAGCAGCAGGCCCAGGTAACCCGCGACGAAGCAGGCGAGCATGACCAGCACCACCGGGAACGGATTGCGCATCCTGGCGGCGACCAGCGGGATGCACAGGCTCATCGGCAGTCCGAGTGCGGCAAACAACGCCAGCATGGAACCGGCGTGGGCGCGGTCCAGCCCGGATTCCGTGAGGATCTCCGGCAGCCAGGCAAACAGCGCATACGTGTTCAGCGATGTGCAGCCGAACATGAACGTCAGGCCCCAGGCCGTGGGCGAACGCCACAGGTTCATCTTCGGCGCGGCAGCCTCGGGCGATCTGCGGGAATGGACGGTCAGTTCCGCCGGCGCGGCTGGTGGGCCGGCCGCAATGCGGGGGGCCGGCGTCGTGCTTGGGGAAGCCGAGCCCCGGGAAGCTGAGCCGTTGGAAGCCGACCGCGGTGAAACAGCGGCCAGCAGCCATGGCACGACGGCGACCACACTGACTGCGGCCCAGGAGGAGAGGGAAAACTGCCAGCCGGCGGCGTCGGCCAAGGGCACCGAAATTTGCGCGGGAAGAGCCGTTCCGAGGGAAATGGACGTGACGTAGAGGGCCGTCATCAAGCCGATCCTGGTGGGGAAATGCTTCTTCACCAGCGGCGGCAGGAGGACGTTGCCGGCGCCGAGCCCGCCGAAGGCGACCACGGAAAAGACCAGGAACATGGCGGTGTTGGGGGCGAAAACGCGCACGACCTGGCCGACAATCCCGGCCAGTATCGAGAGCACGATGAGCCGTTCCAGCGACGCCCAGCGGATCACGTACGGGGTCAGGAAACCGAACAGGCCAAAGGCTGCCGTGGGGAGCATGCCGAGGATGCCGATGGTGGCGGTGCCCAGCGGGAGGTCGTGGTTGATGGTGGAAATCAACGGCGGAACGACCGTCACGGCCCCGCGGAGCGTCAACGCGGTAAGGATGATGCCGACCGCAAATATCCACACCGGCCGTGCAACGTTCCTCACCATGTATTCACCATTGCCCCAACGTTACCTGCCAGGCGCGCTGCAGCGCAGGTCATTCCAGTCGCTGGACGGGAGGTGCAGGACACGTCTGGCGTCTCGCGCAGGCTGTTGCGGCGGGAGGCTGGGGACAGTTCTCCGACACGGTTTTACACGGAACGTCCGGCACCTGCTAAGCTCTTTCTCGTTCCCTTCGGCAGCCACGGTTGCCGCGCCCTCGTAGCTCAGGGGATAGAGCGGTTGCCTCCGGAGCAACAGGCCGTAGGTTCGAATCCTATCGAGGGCACCCACCGTCCGAGGTCCCACACGCAGGCAAGCGCCAGCTGTGGGCCTCGGATTTTTTTCTGTGCGCCCCTGCTTTGTCGGGGCGGCTGTCCAGGCCGACCAGTCCCTTCATCAGTCCTTTCGTCAGTCGTTTCGGCGCATCCCGCACCACCGCGGCGGCGTCCGGTTCATCGGCTGGCCCAGGCCGTCCGTCTGGGCGGGGTCGTCGTCGAGCACCGCCCGTTAATGGCTTTTCGCCGCCGCGATGGTTGCCGGAACAATGTCAATGCCGACGGTCTCCCAGCACCTTCGGGCAAGCTCCGCGGTAAATTGTCCCCGGCCGACAGGATCATGGGCACCGGCATCAGGCTCGAACCCCTACGCCGGTACATGGACCGCCTCTACGCCACCCTGGACCTGGCCGGGCTGACCCGCCGGATCAGCGAGATCCAACAGCAACCCATCCGGAAGGCCGCGGCCAAGGCCTAGTCCCAAATTGACCACGCAGCATGTCCGGTCCCGTCCCGTGGAGTGGTGCAACCATTACGCGAGCACTTTAGCTGCGGCACGCGGGAAGCATTTCGCGAGCATCGTGACATGAGGCACCACGCACAGGCGTCCCCTGGTTTTGCGCCTGACGATTTTGATCGCGCCAGCCGGTTCCGCCGCTGACGCCAAGGAGCGCCCGGCCTTGCGGAACGCCGGGGCCGGGTGGAAGCTGGAAAGGACGGCGTCAAATGCCGGAATCGGATGAAACAACAGTCCAGTAAGGAAGCACCCCACATGTCCACGCAGCGCCTGAACATCCAGGAAATCGACCCCAAGGCTTACCAGCCAATGTTCGCGATGGAAAAGTACATCCACTCCGGCACGCTCGGCGAGGACCTGCTGGCGCTGGTCAAGATCCGGGCGTCGCAGCTCAACGGCTGCGCCTACTGCCTGGACATGCACGGACGCGAAGCCAGGGCCGCCGGCGTCGACAACCGCCGATTGGACGTCCTTGCTGGCTGGCACGAGGCACCTGCGCTGTATTCCGACCGGGAGCAGGCGGCGCTTGCACTGACGGAAGCCGTGACACTGATCAGCCACGGCGGAGTGACCGATGCTCTGTGGGCACAGGTCAAGGCCACATTTGCCGAGGCAGAGGTCCCCGTCCTGCTCATGGCGATCTCCGCCATCAACGTCTGGAACCGGCTGGCCGTCAGCACCCACCAGGACCTGCCGGAACTGCCCGCGGAATAACGGCGGGCAGTTCCGGCAGCGCGCCTGCCACGACAGGAACGACGGCGCCCCAGCCTGCGCGACCATGGCGCCAAGCCCCCGCGCCAAGTTGCCGCGACAACGCCTCGCCAGCCCTCCACGCTTTCGAGCCCGCATGAAAAGGAACACTGGCATGACGCAAAAGTTTGATGAGGCGTTCTGGAATGAACGCTACGGCAACCAAGGCAACATTTGGAGCGGCAAACCCAACCCGCAGCTCGTTGCCGAGGTCTCCTCACTGCCTCCAGGGACTGCCCTCGACGTCGGTTGCGGCGAAGGTGCCGACGCCATCTGGCTGGCCAAGCGCGGGTGGCGGGTGGTCGCGGTCGACATTTCTTCGGTGGCTCTGGCACGGGCCGCCGGGCATGCAGCCGGGCTTGGCCCGGACGGGTCGATCGAATGGGAGCACCACGACCTGCTCTCATGGGTTCCCCCGGCCGGGTCTTTTGACCTGGTGTCGGCCCAGTTCATGCAGCTGCCACGGACGGACCGTGAGCCACTGTTTGACCGGTTGGCCGCCGCCGTGGCACGCGGCGGTACGCTGCTGGTGGTGGGGCACGCGCCGTCGGACATTGACTCCGGCGCCCACCGACCGCGCCGAGCAGATGTCTTCTACACGGCGGAAGAGGCGGCGTCGGCACTGGACCCGGTGCTCTGGGACGTCCTGCTGACAGAATCCCGGGCGCGCCGATCCGCGGGAGACGGCGGTGGACCGGCCACCGTCCATGACGAGGTGATGCGCGCGGTCCGCCTGCCGTGACCGGCGTCGTTGGACGACGACGGCGGTCCTTGCCCTCAATACTCAAAGGAACCTTTGCCGTTTGCGTTGGTAGGGACACGCGGGCACCGGCTGGAGCGCTGGGACGGTTCGCCGGCGGACCTGCCAAGCGCGTTCCGTGGCCGTTTCAACGTCGTCGTCCGGGCCGCCTGCCGCGTGTTTGACCGGGCAGGGGCGGTGCGACCGAGGTGTAGCGGTGGCCTGTGGGCGTGGAGGTCGTGGTCCGGGGCAGCGACGCGTCGGGTGATTCGGCGTCGGGTGATTCGGCGCCGGGCGGCGGACCGTTGGCTGGCTCGGCCAGCCAGCCGGGGGCTTCCTTGGCCTGATTGCAAGCTGCGCAGAGGCCCTGGCCATTGGTGGTACTGGTGGGGCCGCCGGCGGCCCACGACTTGATGTGGTCGTAGTGGCGGATGGGGGCTCCACAATACGGGTTGGCGCAGCGCTGGTATTGCAGGCGCAGGAATTCTTTCATCCCGTCGGGGAAGATGCGGGCGCGGGAGTCCATGGTGAGCAGGGCTCCGCTGTCTGGGTGGGTGAAGAGCCGACGCAGCCACGTTCGGGGCGAAAAGCCGCGCCTGCCCGCATTGGGTGCGTTCACCTCGTCGGGTCCGGTGCTCGCGCCATCACCGCCACCCTCCTGTCCGCTCATACTTCCCCCACCGGAGCCGTCTGGTCGGGCATCCAGAACCGGGTCGGAGACTTGAATGCCGAGGACCATGGCCCGGGCTTCGGGTGCCGGGATGGGCTCGTGGCCGACGATGATCGCCGGGTCGTTGGCGCCCTCGAAGAGCGCGCGGTCGGTCATGACGAGTTCGATCATGATGTCGGGTTCGGTGACGGTCGTACACAGGCCCGGACGTCGCGTCGGGGCCGTTTCGGCTGGTGCGTGCGGTATCGCGGGGCCTCGGTGGTAGCCCACAGTGCCGGCGCCGTCATCGCAGGGGATGTGTTGGGTGAGGCGGTGGATGAGGGCGTCGGCCATGAGCTGGCCGCGGCCGCGTTCGTCTCCGGCGGCGGTGGCGGTGTCGGCGGCCCGCGTGAGGGTTTTGAGGATCGTGACGCCGTGTTTGAGCGGAATGAGCGCGCTAAGCAGGGTCATCCCGTCCGCGGCCGGACGCAGAGAAACGTGACGTTCGGTAACGGCCTTGTCCCGGCGTTTGGTGAACACCTCAGGTTCGAGCCGGTAGGCGGCGTCCCGGGCGGCCGCCGCAAGTTCCTTCGAGCCCATGGCAGCCAGCTTGTCGTGGTCGGCGCTTATGAGGGCGTCGACCTCGGCACGGTGGTCGGCGGTGAGGAACACTGTCTCGGTCGCAACGATCCGGGCCCGGTCCTCCCCAATAATCCCGGCGGTGACGGCATCCATGGTGTGCGGGAGTTCGCGCACGAGGACGGCGGCGAGTTCGGCGAGCTGGCGGCCGCGGTAACCGGATTCGTGCCGGGCGAACCCGATCTGGAGCCCGACGCCCTTGCCGAGCTTGTCCTTGGGGACTCCCGCGCGGGCCTGGCTGAGGCGCTGCTGGGCGGTGAACAGCGCCTCGGCCTGGATTTGTGCGGCTGCGAGCGCGTTCTTGGCTTCCTCCAGTCCTGCGATGACGTCAATCAGGGCGGCCCCGGACACTGCGTCGACCACGGCCGGGTCAAAACCCTGGGCGGTGACGGTGCCGCCGAACGCGCTCACCACCGCGGTGGCTTCACCGGCGAGCCTCCCCGCCTTGGTCGCCGCGGCCTTGCAGGCCCCGGCATGTGCGGCCGCCCGCTCCACGAAGGCGGCCGCACGGCCTTCCCGCAAGCCCTTTTCGAAGAGGTCCGCGGCGGCCACTGCGCGTTCCCTGGCCCGGGCGGCAAGCTCGTGGGCCAGGGCTGCGTCCAGCTGGGCGAGAACGGCGGGGTCGAAAAACCCGCCACACACCCCCACCAAGGCCCGCGCTGCGTCCGCCACATCGTCGGCCGCACCAGCAGAGCGTGCCAAAGCAGGACTGACGTCTGGCACCATGCCAAGAATCGCACTGGCCTCAGACGGGTCAGGGGAAACGCCGGCGTCGTCCTGCCACTCCGGTGCAGCCATGGCACACCCCCTGCCCGTCCAGTTCAGCCCGTCATCCGGTAAGTAGAAAAAATGTTCGGAAGCCAATAACTTCCGTGGTTTCTTCAAGCCTAGGACGAGGGACCCGCCCGGAAGCTTCAGGCAGCGCCAAAAGTCAACAACCACCCGCCCGGACCCTACTGTGGAGGACTCAAGTGGCAAGGCACTTGGGCGCAAGCCACGGCGGCAGCACGTACTCGGCGGCCTGCTGAAGACGAGGACTCAACAGGTGCCGACCAGCCGTCACCGAGAAACCCGACCGGCCGTCACCCCGAGACACCCAAGCCGGCTGCACGCCGCAGGCACCTCTGCGCAAACGGGTCCGCTAAAGGACCAGCTTGAATCCCGCGTGCGAGTGCACAAAGCCCAACCGCTCGTAAAATCGGTGCGCGTCGTGCCTGGACAGGTTGGAGGTAAGTTGGACCAGGGCCGCGCCGCGGCGCCGGGCCTCCGCAACTGCCCATTCCATCATGGCGGAGCCGAGCCCATTGCCGCGCATGCGATCGTCCACCCGGACGGCCTCTACCTGCAGACGGGTGGCACCGCCGCGGGCCCATCCCGGCAGGAGAGTCAGCTGCATGGTTGCCACCACTGACCGGCGTCGTCATCAACCACGCACAGCAAGTGCGCCGGGTCGGCGTCAATGGCATGGAAGGCCGCCAGACACGGGGCCCGACGTTCGGGCGCGGCAGAATCGACGGCGGCTCGCAGCTGGTCCCGGGCCATCAAGTCCACGATGGGGCCGACGTCGGATTCGACGGCCCTGCGAAGCCGGAAATGCTGGTCTGCGAGCGGGAAACGTGCCAGCACCGCGTTAGCCGCTGTCATGGACCCATCTTCCCAGACCCCCGCGGACGACGGCGGCCGCCAGGAACGCGCCAACGAACACCGTCTGCTCGACCCCGGTGCCACCCGGCCCAAGACGGTCCCGGGACGGGCCCGGCAGTCATCACGTCCACTCGAGATGACACGAGGCATCCGCACCGTGTACCTATGGAACACCACATGAAAGGTTCCCCATGACCCGACTGATCGTCCTGCTCGCCGTCCTTGCGGTTGCGGGCATGGCCGTCTCAGCCACCGCCGCCTGGTTTTCCCGCCGGAAGGCCCCGAGGGCCATCACCGCCGGCGCCGGAAGGCCCCGAGGGCCATCACCGCCGGCCCGGCGGCGGCGCCCAAGTCCGCCGAGGACCGGGCCATGCTGGCGGCGCAGCTGCGGGCTGTGGCCGGCATCGCCTTCGCCATAGTCATGTTCACGGCTCTGTTCCGCGTTTCCATCGGGGTGACAGGGCAAGTGGGGCTGCCCCTCGCACTGACGGCAGGAGTGTCTGCAAGCGGCGGATTGCTGCTGTATTCGACCCTCCCTGCCGGCAGCCGCCAGACCGCCAGCCGTCAGACCGGCACACGCAACGCCCCCAGGGACCGGGCCCTCCTGAAACCCCGAGCCCTGGCACTGCCGCTGGCCGCGCTGCTTGCCCATGTGGCCCTTCTGGTGGCGACGGGCCTGACCTCGTCCCCGGACAGCCGGGGCCGCTACCGCGTGCTGGCCGTCGCGGATGCCACCTCCGGCAGCGCGGCCACCCCGTACCCCGGCTGGTACTACGGGGTCCCGCTGATGCTCGTCACCCTGGTTCTGGCGGGCACGGCATTGCTGGCCCTGCGCCGCATTGCCGGCACGCCCGCCCTGCCCGATCCCCGCATGGCGGCCCTGGACCGGCGCTGGCGCGAAATATCCGCCCGCGTGGTGCTCCGGCTCGCCACCGGCGCGCTGCTCGGCTACTGTGGCGGCACCGCGGCATTGGCCGGGCAGGCCATGGTCAACGTTGCCTGGCACGACGCCGGCGGCCACCTCCAGCCGCTGCTCGCCTTAGGCATCGCCACAGGTGCGCTGGGAGTGCTGCTGGCCGTGGCCGGCGTCGTACTTTTGGTGCTGGCGGCCCGGGGTGCGCTGACCATCCGGTCCGGGGCGCGCACGCCCAGGCCGGCCGCCGCCCGTGCGCCCCGGACCGCCGCCCGTGCGCCCCACCCCGCAAAAGGGCCGGCAGACCAATGACGGCATAAACTGGACGGCACCATGACTTTGACTATCTCCTACCCCGCCGCGCTGCCCGTCTCGGAGCGCCGCGAGGACCTCATGGCCGCCATCGCCGCCAACCAGGTCACCATCATCGCCGGCGAGACAGGCTCCGGAAAGACCACCCAGATCCCCAAAATGTGCGTGGAACTGGGGCTGGCGGACAAGGGCCTGATCGGCCACACCCAGCCGCGCCGCCTCGCCGCGCGCACGGTGGCCGAGCGCATCGCCAGCGAACTCGACGTCAAGGTCGGCGAAGAAGTGGGCTTCCAGGTCCGCTTCACCGGCCACGTGGGCCCGGCGACCAAGATCAAGCTCATGACCGACGGCATCCTGCTCGCGGAAATCCAGCGCGACAAGCTCCTGCGCAAATACTCCGTCATCATCATCGACGAGGCCCACGAGCGCTCCCTGAACATCGACTTCATCCTCGGCTACCTGCGCCAGATCCTGCCCCAGCGCCCGGACATGAAGGTCATCATCACCTCGGCCACGATCGACCCCGAGCGATTCGCCGAACACTTCGCCTCCCCGGACGGACCGGCGCCCATCATCGAAGTCTCCGGGCGCACCTTCCCCGTGGAAATCCGCTACCGCCCCTTGAGCGGCCCTGCTTCCGGGGAGGACGACGACGAAATCGGCTCGGGCGCGGACCGGAACCGACACGGGGGGAACCGGGAAGACGGGGGCAACAGCGAGGAGGACCGGGACCCGCTCGACGCCGTGTGCGACGCCGTGGACGAGCTCTCCCGCGAGGCGCCCGGGGACATCCTCATCTTCTTCTCCGGCGAGCGCGAAATCCGGGACGCCGCCGAGGCGCTGCGCGGCCGGATCAAGTCTAACCCGCGACTGCGCGACGCCGAAATCCTCCCCTTGTTTGCGCGGCTCTCCCTGGCGGAGCAGCACGCCGTGTTCACGCCTGGCTCGCGCCGCCGGATCGTCTTGGCCACCAATGTGGCCGAAACCTCACTGACGGTGCCCGGCATCAAGTACGTGATCGACCCCGGCACGGCGCGCATCTCACGCTACTCGCACCGGACCAAGGTCCAGCGCCTGCCCATCGAGCGCGTCTCCCAGGCCTCGGCCAACCAGCGCTCGGGCCGCTGCGGCCGCGTGTCCGACGGCATCTGCATCCGCCTGTACTCGGAGGAGGACTTCACGGCCCGCAGCGAATTCACCGACCCGGAAATCCTGCGCACCAACCTGGCCGCCGTCATCCTGCAAATGACCGCCATGGGCGTGGCCCAGGGGCCCAAGGACGTGGAGAAGTTCCCGTTCGTGCAGCCGCCGGACTCCCGCGCCATCGCCGACGGCGTCACCCTCCTGCGCGAATTGGGCGCGCTAACAGCCCAAGGCGGCATCACCGGCGTCGGGCGCCAACTCTCCCAACTGCCGGTGGACCCGCGGCTGGGCCGGATGATCGTGGAGGCCGCCAAACGCGGCGTGGCCGCGGAGGTCATGGTGCTTGCGGCCGCGCTCACCATCCAGGACCCGCGCGAGCGCCCCACGGACAAGCAGCAGCTGGCCACGGAAAAGCACAAGCGCTTCGTGGATGCGAATTCCGACTTCACCGGCTTCCTGAACCTGTGGCGCTACATTAAGGAGAAGCAGGCCGAGCTGTCCTCCAGCGCGTTCCGGCGCCTGTGCAAGGCCGAGTTCATCAACTACCTGCGGGTGCGCGAGTGGCAGGACCTGTTCACCCAGCTCAAGCAGATGGGCAAGTCGCTGGACATCAAGGTCTCCGGCAACGACATTGACCCGGTGGCCAACCACGACGCGATCCACATGTCCCTGCTGGCCGGGCTGCTGAGCCACATCGGCCTCTACGACCAGCGAAGGCGCGAGTACGCCGGCGCTCGCGGCACGAAGTTCATGGTGTTCCCGGGCTCGGCGCTGTTCAAGAAGTCCCCGGACTGGGTCATGGCCGCCGAGCTCGTGGAGACGTCCCGGCTTTGGGCGCGGGTGGCGGCGAAGTTCGACCCCCTGTGGGCCGAGCAGGTGGCCCCGGACCTGGTGAAGCGCACGTACAGCGAGCCGCACTGGTCCAAGAAAATGGGATCCGTCATGGCGCACGAAAAGGTGACCCTCTACGGGGTGCCGATTGTGCCGGACCGCCGCATCCACTACGGGCGGATCGACCCCGAGCTCAGCCGCGAGCTGTTCATCCGCCACGCACTGGTGGAAGGCGACTGGCACACGAACCACAAGTTCTTCCACCGCAACAAGGCGCTGCTGGCCGAGGTGGAGGAACTGGAAACCCGCATGCGCCGCCGCGACCTGCGCGTGGACGACGAGTCCCTCTTTGAGTTTTACGACGAGCGCGTGGGCGCCGACGTCGTCTCCGAGCGGCACTTCGACAAGTGGTGGAAGAATGCCCGCCACGAGAATCCGGCCCTGCTGGACTTTGACACGCACGTGGTCATGGCCGAGGAGCCGGAGCTGGACGAGGCCGCCTTCCCCAAGACCTGGACCGCGGGCGAATTTGAGCTGCCCCTCTCCTACGAGTTCCACCCCACCGCGCCCGGCTCCGTCCCCGACCCGTCCGACGGCGTGACCGTGCAGGTGCCGCTGCTGTTCCTGAACCAGCTGCACGAGGCCCCCTTCAGGTGGCAGATTCCCGGGCTGCGGGCCGAGCTGGTGACGGCCCTGATCAAGTCCCTGCCCAAGGCCGTACGCAAGAACTTCATCCCGGCACCGGACGTGGGCAGGCAGGCCGCCGCAGCGCTGGCCGCAGACTTTGACCCTGGCGTGGACCCGCTGGAGCCGTCGCTGGAACTAGCCCTGCGCCGGATCAAGGGACACATCATTCCACCGGGATCGTGGAACTGGGACGCGGTGCCGTCCCACCTGCGCATGACCTTTTCCGTGGTGGACAAGGACGGCCGCATCCTGGAGGAGGGCCAGGACCTTGCGGCGCTCCAGTCGCAGCTGGCGGGGGCAACGCGGCGGGCCATTGCCGAACAGCTGGGGGCCACGCCGAAGACGGCGCAGTCCGGGCGTCCGCCGTTGGGCGGACCCAAGGGCGGCCCGGGCGGCCCGGGCGGCCCAGGCGCAAAGACCGGCAGGGCCCGGGCCGGGACCACCGTGGCAGGCGCGGCGCCGTCGGGTGCCGGGAACCCGGCGTCGGGCCCTGACACGGAGACCTCCGGCATTCAGGAACGCTCGGGGCTCACCGGCTGGAGCGTCGGAGCGCTGCCGCGCGAGGTGAAACGGCTCGTGTCCGGGCACACCGTGACGGGCTACCCGGCGCTGGTGGACGAGGGCGCCACGGCCGGGGTCCGCGTGTTCCAGCGGCAGGATGCGCAGGAATCGGCCATGCGCGCGGGCGTCATCCGCCTGCTGGCGCTGCGGGTGCCCTCGCCGGACCGGTATATCCTGGACCACCTGAGCAATACCGAGAAGCTGACCTTCAGCCAGAACCCGCACGGATCGGTGACAGACCTGATTGCCGACTGCACGCTCGCCACCATCGACAAGCTCACGCCAGCCGCGCTGCCGTGGAACGAGGCGGAGTTCAACGCCCTGTATGACACGGTGCGGGCGGAACTGATTGACACGGTGTTCACGGTGACGGCCGTCGTCGAACGTGTCCTTGCCTCCAAGCTGCGCATCGACAAGGCGCTGGGGGCAAGCAACAGCCTGCCGCTGATCAGCGCGCTGAACGACATCAGGCAGCAGCTGGACCTGCTGGTGTACCCCGGCTTCGTGGCGAAGACTGGCTACGCCCAGCTCAGCCAGCTGCCGCGCTACCTGGCCGCGATCGAGCGGCGGCTGGAGAAGCTGCCGTCCAACGTGGCCCGGGACGGGCAGTCGATGGCCGCGGTGCAGCGGCTGGAGGACGAGTACGACGACGCCATGGCGGCCCTGCTGCCCGGCCAGCGGTCCACCGCGGGATTGGAGCACGTCCGCTGGATGCTCGAGGAACTGCGCGTAAGCCTGTTCGCGGTGGAGCTGGGGACGGCCTATTCCGTTTCCGAAAAGCGGATCCGCGTGGCCCTGTCAAAGGCGATGGCCGGCTGATCAGCCGGACCCGGACGCCCTGTTCGGACGCTCCCGCGGGTCCGGGGCATTCCCACCCGACGCTCCTGCAGATCAGGGGCATGCCCACCAGACGCTCCCGCAGTGTCAAGGCGACCGCCAACCAGCTCCGCGGCCTGCCCAGTGCCAGCGGAAGGCCTGCCCCTGACGAGGAACAGCGGGGCTGCCAGCGCCAGGACGATCCCTGCCACAACCAGGGCAACGCCGGTGGAGACGCCGGTCGCCAGCAGGCCCAGGACGACGGCGCCGAGCGATCCGGCGGGCTGGAGCACCATGGAGGCGAGGGAGAGGACCGTGGCCCGGTGTCCGGCGTCGACCTCGCCATGGAGCAGGGTCTCGTAGACCGCCCCAAAGGCGCTGTGCACGGCGTACGTGGCGAAGAACGCCGCAATCAGGCCCAGCGGACCGGCAACCAGGCCCATGACCACGACCATGGCCCCCTGGGAGGCCAGGAGGACCATGGACACGGCAGGCATGGACCAGCGGCGCAGCAGCAGGGGGACGGCTGCGGCGCCCGCCGCGGAAATGCCCCACGCAGCCGCGGACACCGGGCCCATCATTGTCGCGGCCAGGTCGGCGCTGCCGAGGAGTTCCGAAAGCCGGATGGGCATGAACTGTTCAAAGCCGACCATGCCGAATCCAAAGAACAGCCCCACCGCCAGCAGGGCCCGCAGCGCACGGTTTCCGGCGACAATGCGGGCCCCGTCCAGAATTCCCCGGGGCGTTTGGCGGATGGAAGCGAGCAGCTTCCCCGCCCGGGCGCTGCGGTCCTCGTGCATGAGGAGAGCGGTCAGCGTGATCTGGAACAGCGTCAGTGCCGCCGCCACCAGGTACGGCGTGCCCAAGGCGTTAAAGGCGGCCACGGGATGCCAGGCAACCAGGCCGCCCCCGAGGACGGCGCCGCTGGCGATGGCCAGCCCGATCACCGTCCCTGCCCCGGAAATGCCGGCGGCCACCGTCTCCCCCTCGCCGGCCGCGATGGTTTCATCGACGTACCACGCGTTCAGCGGCCCGCTGTCCAGGGCACGGAACACGCCGGCCAGCGCGGACGCCGCCATGAACCAGCCCAGGCTGTGCGCGAAGGCGAAAACACCGTACGAGGCCAGCGCAAACACGGACGAGGCAACCAGCAGCGGCTTCCGGCCCAGCGAATCGGCGAAGCCGCCGGTGGGCAGTTCCAGGAACAGCACCACCATCCCCTGGACGGCCACCACGGCGCCGAGTTCGGCGATGCTCAGGCCGCGTTCGAGCGGCAGCAGGGCATAGATGGGAATGAGCATTCCGGTCGGCAGCCAGCGCAGCCCGGTCAGGACCCAGAATTTACGCCGGAGGGTCATGACGGCTTCTTCGGCAGGGCCAGCAGGTGCCAGGCGACAGGCTTGGCCCGCGGGTCGCTGGACTCGCGGCCCCGGTAGCTCTCCACGAGCTCCTCCATCCGGGCCAGCAGTTCCGCTGCGTCCTCGGCGGTGATCCTGAGCAGGTAGTCATTCACACCAAAGGTCCCCTGCCATTCCGAGGCAAAGTCCCCGCGCAGGTACTCCTCCACATTGCCCAGCAGGTATTGCACGTTGTAGCGTACGGCGGACTCCATCAGGGTCCGGCCGGCCTCGTCGTCGCGGAACTTTTCCGCATGGAAGTTCGTCTGCGCGTGCAGCGCCTTCCACCGCCTTTCCCGCCGGGAGTGCTGTTCGTCGTCGCCGACGAAGCCGTAGCGTTCCAGCTGGCGCAGGTGGTACGACGTGGAGCCGCTGGACTCCCCCAGACGCCGGCCGAGCTCGGATGCCGTTGCGGGACCGGACTCGCGAAGAATGCCCAGTATCTTCATGCGCAGCGGACTCGCGATCGCCTTGAGCGTGTCAAGGTCGTCAACAATCTTTTCTGACTTGTCCATGCCACCAACAATAGACCGCAAAGGATTCTTTGCAAAGATATGTTTGCAAAGAATTTTCTGCGTCTACTGCCGGCGCCCCGGGTCCCGCCTGGCGCGCGCCTGAACGAGGCGGGGGGCCTGCGGGTCCGCGTTGTCCACCACCCTCGTGGCGTGCATCCAGGGGCTGGCGTCGGCGAAGTACAGCCGCTGCCCCCCGACGTACCGGCGCATGCCCGGATCGTCCGGGTCTTCCGGTGTGCCGTAGCGCAGGGCCATGCGGCGGGCCGACTCGGTGAACGGCACGTCAAGGAATACGGAGTAGTCCCACCGCCGGGCCAGCTCGCGGCGGTGCAGGAACATGCCCTCCACGATGCACACCGTGCCGGGGGCCGCATGCACCGGCCGCACGTCCAGCCGGACGTCTCGGCCGTGGTCGGTCGCGGCGGCGCGGTAGACGCCGTCGCCCTGCGGGCCGAACGGAGCGAGGACGTGCCGTGCCAGCGACGCGTAATCGTAGGTATCCAGCCAAAACCCTTCCGGCGAGTGGCGCCCGCGGCGGTGGCGCACTTCCCGAAGGTTCAGGAAATCATCGGCGTGGATGAGGACCACGCGGCGCCCGAGCTTTTCCAGGGCGGCCGCATATGCCGTGGCGAAGACGGTCTTCCCGCTGCCGTCCACGCCGTCAACGGCCGCCAGCGTGTAGCCCGCGGCGCACGCAGGCGTTTCGGCGGCCAGGGCGTTGACCAGTTCGTCACGGATTCCCAACACCATGATCCCCACCCGGTTTTCGCCGCTCCACAAACCCCCGCGGCTGCGGGAGCGTCACGACTCCGGGACGAAGGCCCCGTGGCCGGCGGTGCGCAGGGCGGCGCGGATCCTTTCGGCGTTGGCATCGAGGGCAGCGGGGTCCGGATGGTTGTCCACCGTGCCGAAATCGAAGTTTTCCAGGCTGTAGGCGGGGAAGACGTGGACGTGCAGGTGCTCCACCTCGAAGCCGGCGATCGTCAATCCTGCCCGCGGCGCGCCAAACGCCGCCACCTGCGCCTGCCCGATGGTCTGCGCCACGGCCATCAGCCGACCCACCAGCTCAGGGGCGGCGTCGGTCCACTTGTCCACTTCCAGGCGCGGCACCACCAGCGCGTGCCCGTCCGTGAGCGGGCCGATGGTCAGGAAGGACACGCAGTCATCGTCCTGCCAGATGAAACGGCCGGGGATGTCGCCATTGATGATCTTGGTAAACAGGGTGCTCAAGATACGCTCCTAAAGGGTCGAGTTGTCCAGGACAAAGCGGTACTTGACGTCGCCGGCCACCATGCGGTCATACGCCTCGTCCAGCCCGGCCGCCGTGACCATTTCAATGTCGGAGACAATGCCGTGTTCGGCGCAGAAGTCAAGCATTTCCTGGGTTTCGGCAATGCCGCCAATCAGGGATCCGCCGTAGGCCAGCCGCTTGCGGACCAGCAGTCCGGGCTCCACGGGCGGCATCTGCGCCGGCGGCAGGCCCAGCTGGATCAGGGCGCCGTCGCGGGCCAGCGTGCGCAGGTACGGGTTGAGGTCGTGGACGGCGGCAACCGTGTCGATGATGGCATTCAAGGTGCCCTTCGCGCCGGCCATCTGCGCCGGATCCGAGGAGACCACCACGGCGTCGGCCCCCAGTTCCAGGGCTGCCGACGACTTGCCCGCGGAGGTGGTGAACACGGTGACGGACGTGCCGAGCGCCTTGGCGATCTTGACGGCCACGTGGCCCAGGCCACCGAGCCCCACCACCCCCACCGCGTCGCCGTCCTGGACGTCCAGGTAGCGCAGCGGCGAGTAGGTGGTGATGCCCGCGCACAGCAGCGGTGCGACGCCGGCCGGGTCCAGTCCCGCGGGCACGTTCAGCACGTAGTTCTCGTCCACCACGATCGACGACGAGTAGCCGCCCTGGGTGATGCCGCCGCCGTTGCGGCTGTCGGCCACGCCGTAGGTGCCGGTGTTCCCGTTTTCGCAGTACTGCTCGAAGCCTTCCAGGCAGGAGTCGCATTCGCGGCAGGAGTCGACCATGCAGCCCACGCCCACCGTGTCTCCCACGGAAAAGGCCACCACGTCGGCGCCCGCCCGGGTGACGGTTCCGACAATTTCGTGGCCGGGCACCAGCGGGTACTTCGCTGCCCCCCATTCGGAGCGGATGGTGTGCACGTCCGAGTGGCAGAGCCCGCAGAAATCGATGGCGATCTCCACGTCGTGCGCACCGGGCTCGCGGCGTTCAATGGTGCCCGCGTTGAGCCCGGACGTGGCGGACGTGGCTGCATATGCTTTCGCTTGCGTCATGGTTCAACCCTATCGCCCCCGGCACCGGTCGCCACGGGACGTTCGGGCCGGTTTGACCACGCGGACCACGAGCCCGGATACAGCGCGGCCGTGAACCCGGCAATTTCCAGCGCCGCAATCTGGTGGGCCGCAGTCACGCCGGATCCGCAGTACACGGCGACCTCGCCGCCCTCGGCCACGCCCAGCGCCGCAAATCGCGCCCGCAGCTCCGCCGCCGGCAGGAACGTGGCATCCGCCGCCAGGTTCTGCGCGGTCGGCGCGCTCACGGCACCCGGAATGTGCCCGGCCCGGGGGTCCACCGGCTCGGTTTCGCCCCGGTACCGCTCCCCCGCCCGGGCGTCCAGAAGGATGCCGGTCCAGTCCGCCGCGCCGTCCGTGTCCACCGTGGCCCGCGCCCCGAAATGTACGACGGCGTCCCCCGTCTCCGCCTGTTCCTCCCCTTGGGCGAGCGCAAGGTGGGCGGCGCGCCAGGCCGCCAGGCCGCCGTCGAGCAGGTAGACGTGGTCGATGCCCGCGTGGCCCAACAGCCACCAGGCGCGGGCAGCGGCGGTGGCACCGGCGTCGTCGTAGGCCACCACGGTGTCCCCGGCGTTGATGCCCCAGCGCCGCACGGAAGCCTGGAAGTCAGCCTCGGCGGGCAGCGGGTGCCGGCCGTCGCGCGGTTCCCCGTGGCCGGCGAGCTCCGTGCCAAGGTCCACGAAGACGGCGCCCGGAATGTGGCCCGCAAGGTAGTGCCGGCGCCCGTGCGGGTCGCCCAGGACCCAGCGGACGTCGAGCAGGACGGTTCTCGCGCCGGCGGGCAGGCGCTGCTGTAGTTCGGCAACGCTAATCAACACGGTCATGTGTTGCTCCCTTGCAGTGGCATGGTTGTTTGCCTCAAATCTATCCCCGGCCGGGCCCGGAGCGCCGCAGCGCGGGCGCGCTACGCTGGCTTCATGACAACACAGCAAGCGGCGCGATGGTCCTGGACGCACCAGGCGATGCGGAAGGTCCAGGCGGAGAACAACCGCAGCGCGGACACGCACCTGTACAAGGTGGAGCTGCCGCCGCGGTGGGGCGTTGACCTGTATGTGAAGGACGAATCATGCCACCGCACCGGCAGCCTCAAGCACCGCCTGGCCCGCTCCCTCTTCCTGTTTGCGCTCGTCAACGGTTGGATCCACGAGGGCACCACCGTGGTGGAGGCCAGTTCGGGCAGCACGGCCGTCTCCGAGGCCTACTTTGCCCAGCTGCTGGGGCTGGACTTTGTGGCGGTCATGACCGGCGGCACCAGCCCGGAAAAGATCGCCCTGATTGAGAGTTTCGGCGGTCGCTGCCGCTTTGTGGACAAGGCCGACCAGGTCTATTCGGCGGCGGCGGCCATGGCCGCCGAGTGCAACGGGCACTACATGGACCAGTTCACCTACGCCGAGCGGGCCACGGACTGGCGAGGCAACAACAACATCGCCGAGTCCATCTTCAGCCAGATCTCCCATGAACGCTTCCCGGAGCCGTCGTGGGTGGTGGTTGGCGCCGGGACGGGCGGCACCTCGGCCACGATCGGCCGGTACATCCGCTATCACGGACACTCGACGCGGCTGGCCGTGGTGGACCCCGAGGGATCGGCGTTTTACCCGGCCTGGCAGTCCGGGGACCTGTCGGTCGTGACGGGCACGTCGTCCCGCATCGAGGGGATCGGCCGGCCGCGGGTGGAGCCCAGCTTCGTGCCCGGGGTCATCGACGCCATGGTCCAGGTGCCCGACGCCGCCTCCGTGGCCGCCATGCTGCACTTCACCGAGCTGACCGGGCTGCACGCCGGCCCCTCCACCGGCACCAACCTGTGGGGCGTGTGGCAGCTGGTGGCGGACATGGTGGCGGCCGGGGAACAGGGCAGCATCGTCACGCTCATGTGCGACGGCGGCGAACGGTACGCCGGCAGCTACAACAACGCGGCGTGGCTGGCCGCCAAGGGGCTTGGCCCCGAGCCGCATCTGGACTCCATCCGCGCGTTTTTCGAGACCGGAGTCTGGGCGGGCTAGGCATGCGCGGCCGGCGGCGTGCCAAGCTGGCGGGGCTAAAGCTCGACCGACTCCCCGGGCGCCAAGTGCCTAAAGTCAGTGCCGTGCTCTGCGCCGACGCGGGCGATGTGCGACTCGGTGAAGCCCAGGCCCGTCTCATTGAGCAGCCCGTCATGGATCTGGAAGGCCCTGGGCGCGCGCACGGACACCACAAAGTCCACCACCTCGGCCACCTTGGACCACGGCGCATGCACCGGGACCAGCAGCGTGTCCACCTGGACCCCGGGCGGAACGATCAGGGAATCGCCCGGGTGGTAGACGGCGTCGTCCACCAGGAAGCCCACGTTGGCGACCACGGGGATCGACGGGTGGATCAGGGCGTGCTGTCCGCCAAAGCAGCGGATCGTGAAGCCGGCGGTGGTGAAGGTGTCGCCGGCGGCGGCGCTGTGGACCTGACCGGACGTCTGGGGCGCGGCGGCGCGCAGGGCGTCCGCCACCACGGCCGGAGCGTGGACGGGCGTGCCGGGGTTGGCGGCAAGGGCGGCCAGGACGGCATCCTGGTCGATGTGGTCGGCGTGCTCGTGGGTGATGAGGATGGCGTCGGCTCCGGCGAGCGCCAGGTCCGTTTCGGAGAACGTGCCTGGGTCGAGGACCACAACGCGGCCTTCTTTTTCAATCCGGACACAGGCGTGGGTGTATTTGGTCAGCAACATGGTGCCAGCTTATGCCTGCCGCAACACCGCACCAAGGCGGCTCCGGACGGCACCGGGCGGCACGCCACGGTGTGGAGTTGCACGGTGCGCTAGGCTGTTTAACTGGATGGAACGCGACGGCAAAGCAGTGAAAGCAGGTTGGACGCATGTCGGAAGTGCCGGTCAAGGAGCAGCGCGTCACCAAGCAGCGCCTGGCCATCAGCGCCGCATTGGATGGCCTGGCGGACTTCGTCAGCACCCAGGAACTGCACCGCCTCCTGCACGAACGGGACGTCCGGGTGTCGCTGGCCACCACCTACCGGATCCTGGCGTCCATGGCCGAGGAAGGCCTGGTGGACACCCTGCGCAACGGCGAGGGCGAGGCCGTGTACCGGCGATGCTCGGCCACCAGCCACCACCACCACCTGCTGTGCCGCAACTGCGGAAAGACCGTGGAGGTGGAGGCTCCGGCGGTGGAAAGCTGGGCCGCACGGATCGCCAAGGACAACGGCTTCACCCAGGTCCAGCACACCGTGGAAATATACGGACTGTGCCCGGAGTGCGCCGCCGCCTGACGTAGGGGCCCCGCAGCTTATGCACACGCCAGCCCAGGGCTTCGGCGCATAAGAGCCCCGACGCAGCTTATGCGCACGCCAGCTCTGCGAAGCCTGCGCAGCTTGTCCACTGGCGCAGCTCCCTACACGCGCACGGCGCGTCATCGTCGGGCGGGGGCCCGACGCTCACCCGCTGCGGCTGATGGGCGGCACAAAGTCGCCCAGCGGCTCGCGCACCCACCAGTCACCCGTCTCGCGGCGCTGGCGCCAGGTGGTGAAGCGGCAGCTGAACACGCGCGCCCGCACCCACGCCGGCCGCTCGCCGCCAAACGGGTCGCGGCGCAGCAGCTTCAAGGTGGCCGGGTCGGCGTCCAGCAGCTTGTTCAGGAAGGGCACAAACCAGTTCAGTCCCGGCGAACCCAACGCCAGGAACCACATGAGCCAGTCGAGCCGCAGGTGGTAGGGCGCAAATTGGCGTGGCATGCGGCCCGGATCCCCCGGTTTGCCCCGGAAGCCGTACTCCAGCCACGGCCCGGTCTCGGGATCCCCGGCGGTCCCCTCGACCACCACCTCGTAGCGTTCGCGCGTGATGGAACCAAACGCGCCGTAGGCATTCGCCAGCCGCCACCGGTTGAAGCTGCCGTTCATCACCTGGTTCCGGGAGAACAGGTTCCGCAGCGGCCACCAGCTCAGCGCCAGCATCAGCACCCCCATGGCCAGCACGACGACGGCGAACCAGGCCGGCATTCCCAGCACCCCTTCCGCCGTGCCGGCCCCCGCTGCACCCGCCGGAAAGACCGCCAGCGCCGGCGTGGACACCGCGGAAAAGGCCAGGATGATGGTGATGGCATTCAGCCACGCAAAGTTCCCTGAAAGCACCAGCCAGCACTGCGTGGCGATGATGACGACGGCGGCCACGGTGGCCACCGGCTGCGGGGCGAACAGGAAAAACGGCACCACCAGCTGCGCGACGTGGTTGCCGAGCACCTCGGCCTTGTGCAGCGGCTTGGGCAGGTGGTGGAACCACCAGCTCAGCGGGTTGGGCATGGGCTGGGTCTCGTGGTGGTAGTACAGCGCCGTCAAGTCACGCCACGCGGGGTCGCCGCGCATCTTGATCAGTCCGGCGCCAAACTCCAGCCGGAACACCAGCCAGCGGAGGGCAAACAAGGTGATGGCCGGCGTCGTGGTCTGGTCAGAGCCCAGGAAGGCGGTCACAAAGCCGGCCTCCAGCAGCAGGATTTCCCAGCCGAACCCGTAAAACACCTGTCCGACGTTGACGATCGACATGTACAGCAGCCACATCGCCGCAAACACCAGCAGGGGCACCCAGGCCGGCCCGCGCTGGGGAAGCCCCGCCACCACCGAGAGTCCCAGCACGGCGCCCGTCCACGCCACGGCGCGCAGGAGCCGGTCCGAGTACCGCCATCGAAAGAGCGTGGGGCCGGGAAGGCGCACCACGCGGGCCAGGTAACGCGGCACGGGCAGCAGGCCGTGCTCGCCCAGCAGCGCCGGGAACTGCAGGGCGCCTGAGACAAAGGCAATGACAAAGATGGCCGCGACGCCGCGCTGGAGCACAAGCCGCCCCAGCCCGAAGTCCGCAGTGCCAAACCAGCCGCCCAACCAGTCCATGCACCCACGCTAGACCCTGGAGCTGCGCCGCGTCAGCCCGCGGCGCGCAGGAAGCACGGCTGCGTGCGCATAGCGGCGGGCCCTAGGCGTGCGCAGGAGGCGCCGCGGCCCGCGCCGTCCAGCCCCGCCGCCGCCGCAATGCGCCCAGCGCACGGCATACAAGGTAGATCACGAACGACAACGTGGTCACGTACGGCGAAATGGGGATGCGCCCGCCCAGCGCCAGCATGATCCCGCCCACCGTGGCAAGCATGGCAAAGGCGACGCTGAGCAGCACCACCATTCGCGGCGCGGCCGTCACCTGCAGGGCCGCGGCGGCCGGGGTGATGAGCAGGGCCAGCACCAGCAGCGCACCCACCACCTGGATGGACAGCGCGACCGAAATCCCCAACAGGAACATGAACGCCACCGACAGCGTCCGGACCGGAACGCCGCGTGCGGCGGCAATGTCCGGATCGGCACTGGCAAAGGTCAGCGGCCGCCAAATGAGCACCAGCCCGGCAATGACCACCAGCGCCGTCACCGCCAGGGCGGACAACTGGGTCGAGTCCACGGAGACGATCTGACCGGTGAGCAGGCCGAACTTGTTGGCCGCCCGCCCCTGGTAGAGCGACAGGAACAGGATGCCCAGGCCCAGCCCAAAGGGCATGATGACGCCAATGACCGAATTCCTCCCGCGCGCCCGCACGCCCATCACGCCGAGCAGCAGCGCCGCGAGCACGGAGCCGACCAGGGAGCCGAAGATGACGTCGGCGCCCACCAGCAGGGCAAACGACGCGCCGGCAAAGGACAGCTCGGCGATGCCGTGGACGGCGAAGGCGAGATCGCGCATCATGACGAAGGTGCCGATCAAACCGCCCACCAGGCCCAGGATGGCGCCGGCCAGCAGGGAGTCGCGGAACAGCGGCAGCAGTTCGGCATAGTCGGTGAAGTTGAACACCGCGCTGGTGAAGTCCGCCCAGCTCATGCGCCGTCCCCCATCCCGGCCGCCAGTCCGTCCCGCGCTCCGTCCAGGGGTGCGTCCAGGGCTGCGTCCGCCGCCAGCACTTCCGGGTGCCCGTCAAGAACGGCCTGGGGCATGCCCACCACCACGATCCGGCCGTTGCTGTGGAGCACCTCAACGTGCGTTCCGTACAACTTCGAAAGCACCGTGGTGGTCATGACCTCGTCCGGGGTGCCGATGGTGAAGCGGCCCCCGGCCAGGTACAGCACCCGGTCCACGTGCTTGAGGATCGGGTTGATCTCATGCGTGACAAAGACGACGGCGGTCCCGTTGGCCTTGGCCTGGCGCCCCACCAGCGCGCTGACTGCCTTTTGGTGGTGGAGGTCCAGCGACAGCAACGGTTCGTCACACAGCAGGACCCGTGGGTCGGGCGCCAGGGCCTGGGCAATGCGCAGCCGCTGCTGTTCACCGCCGGACAGCAGGCCCACGGGGATCCTGGCGTACGGCGTTGCGCCCACTTGTGCCAGGAGTTCGTCAACGCGGCGGCGGTAGGAGCGCCCGCGGATCCGGATGCCCCATTTGTGCCCGTCCACGCCCAGTCCCACCAGGTCGCGGGCGCGCAGGGGCGTGTCCGGGGCAAAGTGCTTTTGCTGGGGGACGTAGCCGATGCCGCGGTGCCCCCGCCGGGCGGGTTCGCCGTCGACTGTCAGGGTCCCGGCGCTCAGGGGGGCCAGGCCCAGCAGGACCTTCAGGAAGCTGGTCTTGCCGCTGCCGTTGGCGCCCAGCACGGCCAGGAATTCGCCCGGGGCAACGTCCAGGTCCAGCCCGTCCCAGAGCACCCGGTTTCCGTAGGCGAGCCTGGCGCCGCGCAGGCTGACGGCGGGTTGCCCGGCGGGATCCACGGGCGGGAGGGTGTGGACGGCCGGGCTCACTTGGCGGTGGCCTTGGAATGCGTCAGGGCCCGGGCGATGTTGGCCGTGTTGGCGCCCATCCAGGTCAGGTAGCTGTCCCCGGCCGGCAGGGTTTCGGCGAAGTCCACTACGGGGACGCCGGCCGTCTGGGCTGCCTTCTTGACCTCCAGGGTCTGCGGGCCCTCCGTTTGCTCGTTGTACGCGAGCAGGTCCACGGTTCCGGAACTCATGAGTGCCACTGTATCGTGAAGGACCGCCGTGGGGACGTCGGAGCCGTTTTCAATGGCGGTGCTGAACGCGGCCGGGGTCTTGTTGACAAGCCCGGCCTCCGCGAGCAGGTAGAGCGGCACGGGTTCGGTGATGGCGGCGGTGGCGCCCGGATGCGCCGACTTCACTGCTGACAGCTTGGCCTCCAGCCCGTTCAGCCCTTCCTTGAATGCCGCGGCGTTTGCCGTAAAGGTGCGTGCATGGGCGGGTTCCAGCGCGGCAAAGCGCCTGGCGAGCTCGTCGGCCAGCGTGGACACGGCCGGCAACGAGTACCAGACATGCTCGTTGAAGTCGGCCCCCTTGTCCAGGCCGGACAGCTCGCTGGCGTTGACCACCTTGGCCGGGTCCAGGACGCCGCTGGCGAGCCGGCTGAAGAAGTCGTCGTAGCCGCCGCCGTTTTCAATGCCGACGGCGGCCTTGGAGACGGCCAGCTTGTCCTGCGCCGTGGCCTCGTAGGAGTGCGGGTCGGCGTCGGGACGGTCAATGATGGAATGCACATCCACGGCGTCCCCTCCCACGGCCTCGGCAATGCTGCCATAGACGTTGGTGGAGGCCACCACGTCAATTTTGCCGCCGCCGGCCTGGGTGGCCGTCGCGGCGTTCGAACCGCTCCCGCAGGCGCCCAGCGCCAAGGTGGCGGCAACGGCGAGTCCAAGGGTCAGGGTCGTGCGGCGAAATGGCATGCGAAGGTCCTTTAGGAGACGCTAATGAGAATAATTACTAATAACTCCAGTCCTAGCCTAACCCATATTAGGAATGATTCGCATCAAGCCTGGTCGGCCGCCTCAGCCGCTGGCGCCATGTGCCGGCACTGTCCGGGTCAACCCCGGCGGCGCTCCTGGACCTGCGTCTGGGTGGCGTCGCGGATCTCCCCGACGAGCTGCTCAATGACGTCCTCGAGGAACAGGACGCCGACCGTCTTATTTTCCGGGGAAATGACGCGGGCCACGTGGGAGCCGGTGCGCTGCATGATCGCCAGCGCATCCTCGATCTCCTCGTCCACGGCCAGGTTGACCAGGGAGCGCGCGCGGCCCTCCCCGATCGGCAGCTCGTACCGTGCCACCGGAATGGGAAGCACGTCCTTGAGGTGCAGGTACCCGAGGAGGGTGCCGGCCTCGTCGGCAAAGACGAACCGGGAGAACCCCGTCTTGCCCACCTTGTGCTCAAAGTCCACCGGGGTGGCCGACGCCGGCAGGGTCACCACCTGCTCCAGCGGCACCATGATGTCCCCGGCCCTTTGCGTGGAGAATTCCAGTGCGCCGTTGATCAGCCCCGTCTGGTCGTCCACCAGGCCGCTGCGCGTGGATTCGGCCACGATGGACTGCACCTCCTCCAGGGTGAAGGAGGAGGAGACCTCGTCCTGCGGCTCAATCCGAAACAGGCGCACAAGGTGGTTCGCGCTCCAGTTCAGGGCCACGATCACGGGGCGCACGCCCTTGCCGATGAACACCAGCGGCGGTGCCAGCAGCAGCGCCGCCTTGTCCGCGGCCGAGACGCTCATGTTCTTGGGCACCATCTCGCCGAACGTCACATGCAGGAAGGTCACCAGCAGAAGCGCCACCACGAACGCGACGGGGGCGGAGATGCTTTCCGCCACGCCCAGCGCATGTAGCGGCACGGAGAGCAGGTGGTGGATGGACGGCTCGGCCACGTTCAAGATCAGCAGCGAGCACACCGTGATGCCCAGCTGGGAACAGGCCAGCATGAGCGAGACGTTTTCCATGGCCCCCAGCGTGATCTTGGCGCGCTTGGACCCGGCGTCGGCACGCGGCTCAATCTGGCTGCGGCGCGCGGACATGATGGCAAATTCCGCCGCGACGAAGAAGGCATTGCCCAGCAGCAGCACCACCAGCCAGGCAATTCCGGACCAGGGGCTCACTTGACCCCACCCCGCGCCGGACCCGCACCGGAAACCGGGGGCCGTTCCCCGGTGTCGCGCTCAGGTGCCGGGATGAAGCAGATCCTGTCGATGCGGTGTCGTTCGAGCCGGTCCACCACGAGCGTGCCACCCTCGACGGGCACGGAGTCACCCACAACGGCGATGCGGCCCAGCTCGGCCATCATGAAGCCGCCGACGGTTTCGTAGCCGGCCTCGTCAGGCACCTGAAGCGGGCCGATGCGTTCGGAAACCTCGTCCGGGCGCATGAGGCCGGGGAAGAACCAGTTGCCATCCGCGCCCTGCAGGATGCCGGGCTTGGTGCGGTCGTGTTCGTCGGAAACTTCCCCGACGATCTCCTCAACCAGGTCTTCGAGGGTGGTGACGCCGGCGGTGCCGCCGTATTCGTCCTGGACCACAGCCATCTGCAGGTTGCCTTCGCGCAGTTCCAGGATCAGCGCGTCCAGGTGGACGGTTTCCGGCACGCGCAGGACCTCGGTCATGATGGCCCCGGCCTCGATGTCGGCACGCTTGCGGAAAGGGATGGAAACGGCCTTCTTCAGGTGGACGACGCCCAGGATGTTGTCCGGGGAGTCACCGATGACGGGGAAGCGGGAAAAGCCCGTGCGCCGGGCGGCATCAATAATGTCCGCCACGGACTGTTCGGACTCGATGGTCTCCACGCGCATTCGCGGGGTCATGACGTCGGCTGCCGTGCGCTCGCCAAAGCTGAGCGTGCGGGCCACAAAGCGTGCGGTGCCTTCATCCAGGGTGCCCATGGCGGCGGAGCGGCGCACCAGGGAGGCCAGCTCGGCCGGGGACCTGGCTCCGGAGATTTCCTCCTTGGCCTCCATGCCGAACAGGTGCAGGACCTTGTTGGCCACGCCGTTGAGCACCAGGACCGCGGGCTTGAAGATGGCAGTGAACACCAACTGGGGCCTGGCCACGGCCTTGCCAATCTCGATGGACTTGGCGATGGCCATGTTTTTCGGCACGAGTTCGCCGATGAGCATGGACAGCAGCGTGGCGATGACCATGGCCGCGGCGAGGGCGGCGGGGGCCGACACCGCCTCGGGAACGCCCAAGGCAGCCAGCGGTACGTCCAGCAGGGCGCCCAGCGACGGTTCCATGAGGAACCCCGTCAGCAGGGTGGTCAGCGTGATGCCCAGCTGGCAGCTGGAGAGCTGGGTGGAAAGGGACTTAAGGCAGCGCAGGAGCGGTTCGGCTGCCGTGTCGCCGTTGTCGACGGCGCGCTGGACCGTGGCGGGGTCCAGCGCCACCAGGGAAAATTCCACGGCCACGAAGAATCCCGTGCCGAGTATGAGCAGCAGGCCCGCCGCCAGGAGGAGCCACTCCATCAGAAGCCCGCCGTTTCAGCGGATGCGCTGCGGGGGGCGGCCGCCGTTTCAGCGGATGCGCTGCGGGGGGCGGCCGCCGGTGGAGGGTGGTCGGCGCCGGGAGCTGCACTGGTGCCGGCGCTCGGGCCGGAAGGCGTGGGCGTGGCGGCGTGGCGGGCTCTTGCATGGGGTTTGCCGGCTTGTGCAACGGTCGCTGCGGGTCGTCGGTGGACTCCCCGCGGACCGTTGCGCCGGCCCCTAGATTTACTTTCCATAGGTTTTTCAGTCTACATGAGCACCGGGCCCGCAGCCGGGCCCCCGGCTGCGGGCCGGGGGTGTTCCACCGCGCACGGTTCAGCTTCCCGGCAGCACGGTTCAGCTTCCCGGCAGCACGGTGTGGCCGCCGAGACCGTGAAAGGCCCGCCGGTGGTAGACCATGGGATCACCCGGGGCCGGCGGGGCGATGATCTCCACCACGGAGGCTGCCACCAGCAGTGAACCGCCGGCGGGCGTGCGGCTGAGGACGCGGCACCGCAGGGCGTAGCCGGCGTGCCGCAGCAACGGCTCCCCGCTGGGCAACAGTGTCCAGTCCATTGAGCCGGTGAAGCGCTTGGTGGAGGGGTCTGCAAAGGCCCTGGCCAGGCCGAGGTCGCCGGCCGTGAGCAGGTGGACCACCAGGGAATCGGCGGCGGCAATCGCTGCCGCGGAGCCGGACATCTGGGCCAGGGAGAACGCGAGGATGGGCGGCTCGGCGGAAACGGAAGCCACCGACGACGCCGTGATTCCTACCGGTCCGGTGGCAGAGCCCGCGGTGATGACCGAAACCCCTGCCGGATATCCGCCAAACGCGGCCTTGAACCCCGCCACGTCCGAGGGGATGCCCCGGCCTGCAGCTTCCGGGGCCGTCCTGATGTCCGGCTGGGCCGTCATGCCGTGCTCCTCTCGCAATGCTCCCGCCAACGCGGCTGGGCCATGGTCCAGCCTAAAACCTCAACAAAGGTTGAGGTCAAGTTAAGGTCAAATTGTAGACTGTCTGCCAGCTCCGAGTGGCCGAGGATGCCGATATGGATATTTGAGGCCGCTATATCGGCCTCAAATATCCATATCGGCATCCGCTGGGGTACGGCCCGCCCGCGTCAGCCGCCGGTCGGCGCGGCGGAATCGAACGCGCGGGCGCCGGGGCCGCCGCAGGCGCCTTCGTCCTCCGGGTTCACAAAGCCGCATTCGGCCAGCGACAGGCAGCCGCAACCAATGCATCCGCCCAGGCTGCCCCGCAACTGCTGCAGGGCCGCGATGCGGACGTCCAGTTCGCCGCGCCAGTGTTCGGACATCCGCTGCCAGTCATCCCGCGTGGGTACGGCGCCGGCCGGCAATTCGGCAAACGACTCGGCCACAAGGGCCAGTGGGATGCCGGCACGCTGGGCCGCCCGGATGACGGCCACGCGGCGCAGCACGGCCCGGGAATAGCGGCGCTGGTTGCCGGCCGTGCGCCCGCTGCTGATCAGCCCGCGGCGCTCGTAAAAATGCAGTGCTGACACGCTGGCGCCGCTTCGTTCCGCCAGCTGGCCCACGCTCAACTGTTCGCTGGCGTGCGACCCGCTGCCGCCGTCGTCCATCAGGAAGCGTCCATTCAAACAGCGTCCATCAGGCAGCGTCCACGATGGCGCTACTGACCGGCCACGCGCCGGATGCCGGCGACGGTCTCGGCCAGGAGGTCGTTGATGCCGGCCGCGACGTCGATGACGACGCCGCGCTCGTCCTCGCCCAATGGTTCCAGGGTGGCGAGCTGGGATTCCAGGAGCGCGGGCGGCATGAAGTGCCCGGAGCGCCCCTCCAGCCGCGAGCTCAGCACCTCCAGGGAACCGTCCAGATGCAGGAAGATGGTGTCCGGGGCCTTGCCGCGGATGACGTCGCGGTAGCTGCGCTTGAGCGCCGAACAGGCAATGACGATCCCCGAAGCCGTGGTGTCCGCGAGCTCGTTCCCGACAATTTCCAGCCATGGCCAGCGGTCATCGTCGTTGAGCGGGGTGCCGGCGGCCATCTTGTGGATGTTCGCCATCGGGTGCAGGGAGTCGCCGTCCAGGAACGGGATGTCCATGGCGTCGGCCACCAGCGCCCCGATCGTGCTCTTGCCGGATCCAGAGACCCCCATGACGACGACGCGGGTGGCGGCGCGGGGCGCGGCCTGGCCTTCAGTGTGGTGCAGGGGCATGTCCATACTCTCCTGTATACCAAAACCTGGCCCTGGCGGCTGCATCACGCCGCCCGGACCAGGCCCTGACGCCCGTGTGTGACGTCAGAGCCGGGTGTCGAAGAAATCGCAGAACACCTTTTCGTTGAAGGTGCCCTGAAATTCGGAAAGGCCCTGGATCTTCTCCACCGTGGCCCGGATCGCCCCCCGCGTTCCGGCATGTGCGTGGATGGCCGTCTTGACCATGGGCACGGCGATGAGGTGGTTGGGCTGGTTCAGCGAGACAAAGACCGTGGATACCTCGGTGGTGTACCACGGGATTTCCGCGGCCATCGGGGTGGACCACTTGATCCGGATGGCTGCCTCCTTGGCGAAGCCCTTTACGTTCGCGAAGACAAAGGCAAACGTGCGGCGGTGGTCCGCACTGTCCGAAGCCGCGGCGCGGCCCGAAGCGCCGAGCAGGGGCCCGAGAGTACGGCGGCGGTGGTCCCCGGGCGGATCAGGCCGCCAAAGCAGTACGTTCTGCGGCGGTCTGAAACACCGTCACTTGGGCCCGAGAGTACGGCGGCGGTGGTCCCCGGGCGGATCAGGCCGCCAAAGCAGTACGTTCTGTGTGTGCGAGCCCTCCCGTGTCGCCAGATCCGTACGCTCGGCTTCAAGCCCGCGCCGCAGCCGGGCCTCGACCTCTGCGGCGGCGGACCTGGTGTTTCCGTAGGCGGCGTAAAGGAGCCGGTAAGGCCGCCTGCGGCCGTTAGTCGGATAGCCGCCGAGGGAATGCCGGGTCCCCGGCCCCGGCCCCGGCCCCGGCCCCGGCCCCGGCCCCGGCCCCGGCCCGGCCACACGCCACCGGCCACCGGCCACCGGCCACCGGCCGAAGTTACCAGCTTTGCGGCAGCGGGCGGCCTTCCTCGTAACCGGCGGCGGACTGCACTCCTGCCACGGCACGTTCCCGGAATTCCGCCAGCGAGGCCGCGCCGGCGTAGGTGAAGGAGCTGCGCAGGCCTGCCGTGATCATGTCCAGCAGGTCCTCCACGCCCGGGCGCGCGGCGTCCAGGTACATCTTGGAGGTCGAGATACCCTCCTCAAACAGGCCTTTGCGGGCGCGCTCAAAGGCGCGGTCGCCCGAGGTCCGGTTTTGCACGGCCCGTGCCGAAGCCATGCCGAAGCTTTCCTTGTAAAGTCTTCCCCCGGCGTCCACCTGCAGGTCGCCCGGACTCTCGTAGGTGCCGGCGAACCAGGATCCGATCATCACCTGGCTCGCGCCGGCGGCCAGTGCCAGTGCGACGTCGCGCGGATAGCGCACCCCGCCGTCGGCCCACACGTGCGCGCCCACCGCCGCCGCCGCCGCCGAACATTCCAGCACGGCGGAGAACTGGGGACGGCCCACCGCCGTCATCATGCGCGTGGTGCACATGGCGCCGGGACCCACGCCCACCTTGATGATGTCGGCGCCGGCCTCGACCAGGTCGCGGACGCCGTCGGCGCTCACCACGTTCCCGGCGGCCACGGGCACGGACGGCAAGAGGCTGCGGACGGCCCGCAGCGCGTCCAGCATCCTGTTCTGGTGGCCGTGGGCGGTGTCCACCACCAGCGCGTCGACGCCGTAGTCAAGGAGTGCGGCGGCCTTCCCGGCCACGTCACCGTTGATGCCCACCGCCACCCCGACCCGCAGCCGCCCGGCGGCGTCGACGGCGGGCTGGTAAATCGTGGAGCGCAGGGCCCCGGTGCGGGTCAACGCCCCGACCACGCTGCCAGCGCGCAGCACCGGCGCGAAGTCCGTCCCCGCCGTGTCAAGGATGGCGAAGGCGTCGCGCAGGGCGGCTTCCGTGGCCTCGCGGGCCTCGGCTGCGGACAGCGTCCCGGCGTCGGCGCTGGCGCGGATGTCGTCGAAGGGTGCCGCGTCCAACGTGAGCACATTGCTGCGCATCACGGAGCCCAGCGACGCGAACCTGTCGACGCCCTCGCAGTCGGCGCCGCGCACCACGCCGGCAAAGCCGCCGTCCTCGACCACCACCACTGCGTTGTGCGCACGCTTGGGCAGCAGGTGCACAGCGTCCACCACGATGTCCGTGGGAGCCATGAGGAGGGGCGTTTCAAAAAGGGTGTCGCGCATCTTCACCCACTTCGTGACGGCACCCAGGACCTCGAGCGGTATGTCCTGGGGCAGGACGGCCATGCCGCCGCGGCGGGCCACCGTCTCCGCCATGCGCTTGCCGGACACGGCGGTCATGTTGGAGACGACCAGGGGAATGGTGGTGCCGGTGCCGTCGCCGCTGGAGAGGTCCACATCCAGCCGGGAGGTGATCGTGGAACGCGACGGGACCAGGAATACGTCCGAATATGTCAGGTCGGTGGTGGGCTGGGTGAGAAATCGCACGGGCACTCCCAAAAGTGAAGGAAACGTATCAGGCACACGGGCGCGCCGGAAGGAGGTCCGGCCGCCAGAGAGCAGTCTAGCCATCTAAAAAACGGGCCGTCCGCCAAATCGTCGCGAAAATCACACAAGGCAGGGACGCGCCGCCGCCAAGATTGGCCTGCACGCGGATTTGATCACTAGACTTACAGGCGGCAAGGGTTTTGAACAAACCCATCCATCGATCAAATAGGTCCTGCGGTTTGTGCACCGCGTGAACCCGCTCCGGCGGGCGCATCCGCTCCGTGCGGCCTATGCACAGCGGGCAACCAAAACTCATGGAAGAGGCGTAATACACGTGCCAGAGCAATCCATCCACCGTCTACCCGAGGAATTTGGCGGAAACGAGTGGCTCGTCGATGAGCTTTACGAGCGGTACCAGGCGGACAAGAACTCTGTGGACACGAAGTGGTGGCCGCTCTTTAAGTCGTTCGACGCCGAGGAATCCGCCACGAACGGACGCCACACGGCCGCGAATTCAACCCCGATAACGGCGCAGATCCCCGTGGTGCCCGCGGCTCAGCCGCCGTCTGCGCCCGCAGCGTCTGTCCAGGCTCCCGCCGCGCCGGCCAAGGCACCGTCCGCACCGTCGCAGGGCACGACGCCGGATGCCGCCGCTGCGGCCGCGGCACCTCCCGCCGCGCCGGCCAAGGCACCGTCCGCACCGCGTCCGCCGGCCCCGGCCAAGGATGCCGCGCGCACCGGCGTCACGCCCATCCCGGCCCAGCTGCCCAAGACGGCCCGGGACACCTCGGTCCCGGACGAGGCCGTCAACACCGTGCTGCGCGGACCGGCCAAGGCCATCGCCACGAACATGATCACCAGCCTGGAGGTGCCCACCGCCACCAGCGTGCGCGCCATCCCCGCCAAGCTGCTCATTGACAACCGCACGGTCATCAACTCCAACCTGGCCCGTGCCCGCGGCGGCAAGGTTTCCTTCACCCACCTGATCGGCTACGCCGTCATCCGGGCGCTGAGCCAGTTCCCGTCCATGAACGTCTACTACGACGTGGTGGACGGCAAGCCCGTGGCCGTCCAGCCCCCGCACGTGAACTTCGGCATCGCCATCGACATGCCCAAGCCGGACGGCACCCGCCTGCTCATGGTGCCCAACATCAAGAAGGCCGAGACCCTCAGCTTTGCCGAGTTCTGGCACACCTATGAGGACCTGATCAAGCGCGCCCGCGCCGGCAAGCTCACCGCCGACGACCACGCCGGCACCACCGTCTCGCTGACCAACCCCGGCGGCATCGGCACCGTGCACTCCGTGCCCCGCCTCTCCAAGGGCCAGGCCGCCATCATCGGCGTCGGCTCCCTGGACTACCCGGCCGAGTTCCAAGGCGCCAGCGCCAAGATCATCGCCCAGAACGCCGTCTCCAAGATCCTGACCCTGACGTCCACCTACGACCACCGCGTCATCCAGGGCGCCGGCTCCGGCGAGTTCCTCAAGAAGATCCACCAGCTGCTGCTCGGTGCCGAGAACTTCTACGACGACATCTTTGAAGACCTGCGCATCCCCTACGAACCCATCCGCTGGAGCCTTGACCTGCAGGTCGATCCGGCCGACGAGATCAACAAGGTTGCCCGGATCCAGCAGCTGATCCACTCCTACCGTGTGCGCGGCCACCTCATGGCGGACACCGACCCGCTCGAATTCCGCCAGCGCAAGCACCCCGACCTGGACGTGCTCACGTATGGACTGACCCTGTGGGACCTGGACCGCGAGTGGCCCACCGGCGGCTTCGGCGGCAAGCCCAAGCTGCTGCTGCGCGACATCCTCGGAGTGCTGCGCGATGCCTACTGCCGCACCACGGGCATCGAATACATGCACATCCAGGAACCCGAGCAGCGCAAGTGGTTCCAGGACGAACTGGAGCACCCCTACTCCAAGCCGAGCCGCGAAGAGCAACTGCGCATCGTCTCCAAGCTGAACTCGGCCGAGGCGTTTGAGACGTTCCTGCAGACCAAGTTCGTCGGCCAGAAGCGCTTCTCCCTGGAGGGCGGCGAATCCCTGATTCCGCTGCTGGACTCCATCATTTCCGACGCGGCGGACGACGGCCTGGACGAGGTCGCCATCGGCATGGCCCACCGCGGCCGGCTGAACGTGCTGACCAACATCGCCGGCAAGACGTATGCCCAGGTGTTCCGCGAGTTTGAGGGCACCCTGGACTCCCGCAGCGTGCAGGGGTCCGGCGACGTGAAGTACCACCTCGGCACCGAGGGCACGTTCACCTCCGACGCCGGCAACGAAACCAAGGTCTACCTCGCGGCCAACCCGTCGCACCTGGAGGCCGTGGACTCCGTGCTTGAGGGCATTGTCCGGGCCAAGCAGGACCGTCTGGACCAGGGCGAGAACTTCCCCGTCCTGCCGATCATGGTCCACGGCGACGCGGCGTTTGCCGGCCAGGGCGTGGTGGCTGAAACACTGAACCTCTCCCAGCTTCGCGGCTACCGCACCGGCGGCACCATCCACGTGGTGGTGAACAACCAGGTGGGCTTCACCACGGCGCCGTCGTCCTCGCGCTCCTCGGTGTACTCCACCGATGTGGCCAAGATGATCCAGGCCCCCATCTTCCACGTCAACGGCGACGACCCCGAAGCGGTGGTCCGCGTGGCCGAGCTGGCCTACCAGTTCCAGCAGCGCTTCCGCAAGGACGTTGTCATCGACATGGTCTGCTACCGCCGCCGCGGCCACAATGAGGGCGACGACCCCTCAATGACGCAGCCGCTCATGTACAACCTGATCGAGGCCAAGCGTTCCGTGCGCCGCCTCTACACCGAGGCCCTGATCGGCCGCGGCGACATCACCGAGGACGAAGCCTCCCAGCTGCTCCGCGACTACCAGGAACGCCTGGAGCGCGTCTTTGCCGAGACCCATGCGGCCCAGACCTCGCCCATCCCGATCATCACCAAGGACTCCCACGCGGTGTCCGACCTGGAGCGCCCCACGGCGCAGCAGGCCGACGCCGGCGTCAACGACCCCAAGAACACGGCGATCAGCGCGGACATGCTGGCGCGCATCGGTGCCATCCACACCGCGGTTCCGGAGGGCTTCACCGTCCACCAGAAGCTGAAGTCGCTCCTGCAGAAGCGCGAGGCAATGTCCCGCGAAGGCGGCATTGACTGGGGCTTTGGCGAACTCGCTGCGTTTGGCTCGCTGCTCGTTGAAGGCGTGCCTATCCGCATGGCCGGCCAGGACACCCGGCGCGGCACCTTTGTGCAGCGCCACGCCGTGTTCCACGACCGCTCCAACGGCCAGGTCTGGACCCCGATTGCCGGCCTCAGCGAGGACCAGGCCAAGCTGTGGATCTATGACTCCCTGCTGAGTGAATACGCGGCCATGGGCTTTGAATACGGTTACTCGGTGGAGCGCCCGGACGCCCTGGTCATCTGGGAAGCCCAGTTCGGCGATTTTGCCAACGGCGCCCAGACCATCATGGACGAGTTCATCTCCTCCGCCGAGCAGAAATGGGGCCAGCGCTCCTCCCTGGTGCTGATGCTGCCGCACGGCTACGAGGGGCAGGGCCCGGACCACTCCTCGGCCCGGATCGAGCGCTACCTGCAGATGTGTGCCGAGCAGAACATGGTGGTTGCCAACCCGACCACGCCGGCGTCGCATTTCCACCTGTTGCGCCGCCAGGCCTACAGCCGCCCCCGCAAGCCGCTGGTCATCTTTACGCCCAAGCAGCTGCTGCGCCTGAAGGCCGCCGCGTCCTCCGTGAAGGACTTCACCGCCGGCGGCTTCCGCCCGGTCATCGGCGACCACGCCACACTGGACGCGAACGCCGTCGACCGGGTCCTGCTGGTGTCCGGCCGCCTGTACTACGACCTCCTTGCCGCCCGTGACAAGGCCGGCGACACGAAGACGGCCATCGTCCGCGTGGAGCAGCTGTACCCGCTTCCCGAGACGGAGATCAAGGCTGAACTGGCCAAGTACCCGAACGCGGACGTCGTGTGGGCACAGGATGAGCCGGCCAACCAGGGTCCCTGGCCGTTCATGGCGCTGAATCTGGCGCCCGTGCTCGAGAAGAAGCTGGCCCTGGTTTCCCGCCGGGCCTCGGCGGCAACGTCCACCGGTTCGGCGAAGATGCACGCCGTGGAGCAGACACTGCTGCTCAAGCAAGCCTTCGAACGCAACTAGGCGTTGAAAGATGCCCGGTCTGCCCGACAGGCCGGGCATCCTTCATTTGATGTGAAAAACGAAAGGGGCACCGTGGACAAGCGGGAGCTGCGAATTGTGGCCATCGGCGACGAGCTGGTGGCAGGGGTCGGCGATCCGCGGGCGCTGGGTTGGCTGGGCCGCGTCCTCGCCCGGACACCCCGGGAGAATGTTTCGGTGGAGCCGTTTGTGCTTGCCACCCCGCACGAGGGCACGGAGGCCCTGGCCGGTCGCTGGCTGCAGGAGGCCGGACGGCGCTTTGACGACTTCCACGAGAACCGGCTGGTCGTCGGCCTGTCCGGGCGGGACATCGAGTTTGGCCTGACGACGGCGCGCAGCCGGCTGAACCTGGCCAACATCCTCGACGGCGCCACGCAGCTGAACATTCCGGTGTTCGTGGTGGGTCCTCCCCCGTCGCTGGACCCGGCGCTGAACCGCAAGCTGGCAGAGCTGAACACGGCCTTTGCCGACGTCACCACGCGCCGCAAGCACCATTACGTGGACACGTTCTCGCCCCTGCAGAACCATGAGCAGTGGCGCAACGACGTCGCCGCGAACGCCGGTTCGCCGGGCCAGGCAGGCTACGGGCTGATGGCCTGGCTGGTGCTGCACCGCGGCTGGTACCAATGGCTGGACCTCCCCGAGTCATCCTGACCCTCCGCCCCCCGCCGCAACTGGCCCGCAATAGATGTCGAAAAACGCCTCGAAAGCGCGATTTTTCGACAACTATTGCGGGCTACTTTTATACTTTCGCGGCCGCCCGGGCCGTTCGGTTAGGTTCGTCGCCGCCCCCTATGGGAGACTAGAGGGCAGATCTCATTCGGATCATTGTGAAAGATTGGAGGCAGCTATGTCAAAGCGTTCACGCAAGCGTCGGGACCGTAAGAATGGCGGCGCAAACCACGGTAAGCGCCCCAACACCTAAGTCTTGACAGACCCAAACAAGGGCCCGTCCCGCCTTCTTGGCGGGGCGGGCCCTTGCGTTGCCCGCCCGGGATGCGCTGTTGTGCGCAACGGGCGGCCTGGCCGATGCGCATGAAACCGTTGCGCGCACGGCTGGTTTTCAGCACGACGCAGACCAGGACGCCGGCCGTTATGGTCATTAAATACGGAAACAACCGGGTCTATTGATACGCTAGAGCCATCCGCACTCCGAACATCAAGACAAGAAAGCCGTTCCATGCCCGCCGTCGTACTGCTCACCATGCTCCCGTTCACCTGGTTCGGCATGGTGCTCGCGATTTCCTTCCTTGAAACACCCCTGAAGTTCCGGGCCCCCGGCATGACCCACGCCCTCGGCGTCGGAATTGGCCGGCTCGTCTTCAAGGCGCTCAACTCGGTCGAGGCCGTCCTGGCCGGGTTGGTCATCCTGGCCTGGCTCCTGGCCCCGGCTGCCATCAGCGCCGCCACAGGCACGCTGTTGGTGCTGGCCATCGCGGCCCTGGCCCTGCAGATGCTCATCCTGCGCCCCGCCATGGCCAGGCGCACCCGGGCGCTGTCCCTGACGGCCCTCACGCACGACGGCGGAACGGCCGTCAAGGCGAAGGTCGCCACCTCCACCCACATCGCCTACATAACGTCGGAAGGACTGAAGGTGCTTGCCCTGCCTGTTGCCGGCATCCTCATTGTCCTCGGCGTGGCGGGCTAGGCCGTCGTGGACACCACGCGGACTGCGCGCCAACACGTGAACTCCGGAAGGACGGCGTCGAACTTAAACTCCTACACGCCCGCGGCACCGCCAAGCGTGGCGCGGGCTGACATTACGGGGCGCGAAGACATCCTGCACCTGGTCGAGACCTTTTACACCCGGGCCTTCGCCGATGAACTGATCGGCCCCATCTTCACCGAGGTGGTCCACATGGACCTGGCGCGGCACATGCCCATCATGGCCGACTTCTGGCAGACGGTGCTTTTCAAGGCCGGCCTCTACAGCCGCAACGCGCTGGCCATCCACTTCAACATCAACGCCAAGGCGCCGCTCGGACTGGAGCACTTCAACCGTTGGCTGCAGCTGTGGACGAACACTGTGGACGAGCTCTTCAGCGGCGAAAAGGCGGAAATGGCAAAAGTCCAGGCCCACCTCATCGCGGGTTCGCTTCATCGCCGGGTGACCGGCCGTCCGGCAAGCCAGTACAGCACCATCAGCATGCGGCGACCGGAAGGCTAGAGGTCCGCTGGCCTAGACTTCGGCGGGATGGCCTTCGTGGAGCCGGGCCAGGATGGCGGCCTTGAGGGTCTCGGGAGCGGCCTCCTTGCAGGAGCGCTTCACCACGGAGCGGATCACGCACTCGAGGTCGTACTCATGGGCGCAGTCGGTGCACCCGTCCAGGTGGTCCTTGATCTCCACAAGGTCCTCACGCGACAGCGCGCCGTCGAGGTATTCGTAAATCCGGGCAATACGTTTGTCGTCGCAGTCACCCAGGCTCTGGCAGTCGCCCATGGCTATTTCTCCGTTTCCTTAAGTTCATTCCCGGCTCCCTTGAGATAGCCGCGATCCACTGCATAGTCCGAAAGCATGTCCCGCAACAGCTTCCTCCCCCGGTGCAGGCGTGACATCACGGTGCCGATGGGGGTGTTCATGATTTCTGATATTTCCTTGTACGCAAAGCCTTCGACATCGGCAAAGTAAACCGCCAGACGGAACTCCTCCGGGATGGCCTGCAACGCACTTTTCACGTCCGAATCCGGCAGGTGGTCCAGCGCATCGGCCTCGGCGGAGCGCAGCCCGCGGGAGGTGTGCGACTCCGCCCGCGCCAACTGCCAGTCCTCGATCTGGTCCGCGTTGGACTGCAGCGGCTCACGCTGGCGCTTGCGGTAGAGGTTGATGTACGTGTTGGTCAGGATCCGGTACAGCCAGGCCTTGAGGTTGGTTCCGGGCTTGTATTGGTGGAACGCGGAAAAAGCCTTCGTGTACGCCTCCTGGACCAGGTCCTCGGCGTCGCTGGGGTTGCGGGCCATGCGCATGGCCGCCGAGTACAGCTGGTCCACATACTGCATGGCGTCCCGCTCAAACCGTGCGCGGCGGGCTTCCACAGTTTCGGTGGCAACATCCACCCCGGCTTTGTCGGTGTTTTCCGCCGGCGCCGCAATGTTACCCGCCGGCGCGGCAATCTTTTCCGCCGTGCCGGCGGTGCTGGGCCATGCAGCGGTGTTGTGGGCTTGCTCAGGCTCGGAAATGTTCATCACAGACGAGTCTACTGTCAGTGTCTGCATTGCCGCCTTTCGCCAAATCTGTTAGGACGGACCGCCCTGCCATACCAATGCAAACCCGGACCCCGCGCAGTATATTCCGCAAACTTGGCGCCGAGGTGCGAGACTTGATGAAGCAAAAGCGCCCGGTCCGGCGGCAGCAGCGTGGGACGGGGCATACGGCACACAACAGGAGGCCACCTTGACCATCGTTCGCGTACTCGCCCGCCCCATGCTCGCCTCGTCGTTCATCCTGTCCGGGCTTGACAGCCTGCGGAACGCGGACAGGACCGCCCAGCAGCTCGGCCCCGTGCTGGGCCGCGTCTCGGCCGCCCTGCCCGTCGACACCAACGAGAAAACACTCGCCCGTGCCGTCGCCGGGGCCCAGGTGGGCGCCGGCGTCCTGCTGGCCACCGGCAAGTTTTCCCGCGCTGCGGCACTGCTGCTGACCCTCACCGCAGGACTGACCACCTTTGTGGAGTACCGCAGCGCCAGCTCCGACACCAAGGAGGCCAAGGCGCACCGCCGCAGCCAGCTGGCCAAGAACATCGGGCTCCTGGGCGGCGCCCTGCTGGCCAGCGTGGATACGGCCGGCCGGCCGGGCCTGGCCTGGCGTGCCGAAAAAATGTTTGAATCCGGCCGGAAGACCACCAGCAGGCAGCTGAAGGCGGCAGACAAGAACGTCCGCGCGCTCGCCCACGACGTGACGGGACAATAGCCCCCCATGACCGAACCTTGGCCCGCGCCGTTTTCCGCAGCACCCCTGGACGCCACAGTCACCATCCCGGCCTCCAAGTCGCTGACCAATAGATATCTGGTCCTGGGCGCACTCGCTGAGGGCCCGTCCCGGCTGCGGGCGCCGCTGCAGTCCCGCGACTCGGACCTCATGGTTGATGCGCTGCGCGCCCTCGGTGCCGGGATCGACGAGGTGCCCGGGGCCGGTTCCGTGCCGGATCTGGTGGTTACTCCCATTCCCGCCGGCCACGCCGCCGACGCCGCGGTCGACTGCGGCCTGGCGGGGACCGTCATGCGCTTTGTGCCGCCCCTGGCCGCGCTGCTCCGGGGGGCCGTGACGTTCGACGGCGATCCCGCCGCCCGCGTGCGGCCGATGGCCCCGGTGCTGGCTGCGCTCCGGGGCCTGGGCGTCAGCGTGGAGGGAGGCGGGGACGGCTTCATGCCGTTTACGGTCCACGGCACCGGAACTGTCTCCGGCGGCCATGTGGCCGTCGACGCCGGCGGTTCCTCACAGTTCATCTCCGCGATCCTGCTGGTCGCAGCACGCTTCGAGGGCGGGCTCCATCTGGAACACAGCGGGAGCTCGGTGCCCAGCGTCGACCACATTTCCATGACGGTTGAGGTGCTGCGCTCCCTGGGCGTCACGGTGGACAATTCCGTCCCCAACCACTGGAAGGTGCAACCGGGTCCCATTGCGGCGTTTGATGTGCAGCTGGAACAGGACCTCTCAAACGCCGGGCCCTTCCTGGCGGCGGCCCTGGCCACGCGCGGCACCGTCCGCATCCCGGACTGGCCGCTGGACACGACCCAGGTGGGCGACAAGTGGCGCCAGATCCTGCCACAGCTCGGCGCCACGGTGACGTTGGAGGGCGGCCTGCTCACGGTGACCGGCGGGCCCGAGATCCTCGGCGCGGACCTCGCGGACACCAGTGAGCTGGCACCGTCCGTCGCGGCCCTTTGTGCCCTGGCAACCGGCCCGTCCCGCCTCCGCGGGATCGCACACCTGCGCGGCCACGAAACCGACCGCCTCGCCGCGCTGGTGGCCGAGATCAACGCACTGGGCGGGGACGCCGTCGAAACGGAGGACGGGCTTGCCATCAACCCCGCCCCGCTGCACGGCGGGCTGTTCCACAGCTACGAGGACCACCGCATGGCCACGGCAGGCGCCATCATCGGACTGGCCGTGCCCGGCGTCGAGGTTGAAAACATTGCCACCACGGCCAAGACCATGCCGGCATTTCCGCAAATGTGGGCGGACATGGCCGCCCAGACGGCGGCGGCGGGGATCCCCGGGCGTGGCTAAGGACTACAGCAACTGGGACGAAACCGATGTCCGCGTCCGCGCCAACAAAAAAGGCAGCCGGCCACGCACCAAGGACCGCCCCGCCCACGTAGACGCCGTCATTGGCCGCATCACCACGGTGGACCGCGGCCGCTACACCGCCATCGTGGACGAGGACCTGCCCACAGAACGCGTGGTGGTCGCCGCGCGCGCCCGGGAGCTGCGCCGCTCCCCCGTCGTGGCCGGCGACTTCGTGGCGCTGGTGGGCGACGCCTCCGGAAAGCCGGACACCTTGGCACGCCTGGTCCGGGTAGAGGAACGCCGCACCCTGCTGCGGCGCAGTGCCGACGACACGGACCCCGTTGAACGCGTGGTGGTGGCCAACGCCGACCAGCTCGTGATCGTGGTCGCGGCAGCCAACCCGGAACCGCGCACCGGCTTCATCGACCGCGCCCTGGTGGCCGCCTACGATTCCGGCATTGCGCCGATCCTCCTGATCACCAAGGCGGACATCAAGGACCCCGCCGAGCTGCTGGCCAACTACCGGCACCTGGACATGACAGTAATCATCAGCCGCACCGCCGCCCCGGGCGCGGCCGACGCCGCCTCAGCCGTCGACGCACGCAGCGACGACGGCGACTCCGCCCTCCTGGCCGGCGGCGCCGTCGAACAACTCCACCACCACCTGGACGGCAAGGTCAGCGTGCTGGTGGGGCACTCCGGCGTCGGCAAGTCCACCATGGTCAACGCACTCACGGGTTCCCAGCGGGCCACCGGCGGCGTCAACGCGGTCACGGGGCGGGGCCGCCACACCTCGTCCTCGGCCCTCGCGTTGCGGCTGCAGGACGGGGAGGCGGGCTCGTGGATCATCGACACCCCCGGCATCCGTTCCTTCGGCCTGGCCCACGTGGACCCGAACCGGATCCTGCACGCGTTCCCCGACCTGCAACCCGGCACCGACGACTGCGAACGCGGTTGCAAACACGACTCCTCGGCCGTCAATTGCGGCTTGGACCCGTGGGTTGCCGGTGGCCATGCCGGCGGCGCGGGCCCGGCCCGGCTGGCGTCCCTGCGGCGCCTGCTGGGCACCAGCAGCCGCACCGAAGGCCGCGCCGAGGCCAAGGAGCTCGGCAACAACGACTGACAGCATCCCCGGGCGATCGGATCGGAATCGGCGGTGCAGCTTCTGCGGGCCCAGGCTGCTGTGCCCAATCGGCGGTGCAGCTCCTGCGACCTGGGCGTCCCGCAACCCGCATTACCTGCACCATCAATCCCGTTCCCGGCCCACAGCCCGCATTACCTGCACTATCAATCCCGTTCCCGGCCCACAGCCCGCATTACCTGCACCATCAATCCCGCACCATCAATCCCGTTCCCGGCCCACAGCCGACCGCCGCCAGCACGAGGACCCCATGGTCCCGCATATCCGGCCAATTTACCGATACGGTGAGGGACATGACTGTCCAACCCCAGACGTACAACGACGACCTCCGCCTGGCACACGTTTTGGCCGACACCGTCGACTCCCTGACGATGTCGCGCTTCAAGGCCCTTGACCTGCAGATTGAGACGAAGCCGGACCTGACGCCGGTCACGGACGCGGACAAGACGGCAGAGGAATCGATCCGCAGTCAGTTGTCCCGGGTGCGCCCCCGCGATGCCGTGCTGGGCGAGGAGTTCGGCAGCAGCGGCCATGGCTCACGCCGGTGGATCATCGATCCCATTGACGGGACGAAGAACTTTGTCCGCGGCGTGCCTGTCTGGGCCACGCTGATCGCGCTGGTGGACGAGGGCCGGCCCGTGGTGGGCGTGGTCAGCGCGCCGGCACTGGGCAAGCGCTGGTGGGCGGCCGAGGGCACCGGCGCCTATACAGGCAAGTCGCTGGCCTCCGCCACCCGCATCCGCGTCTCCAACGTCTCGGAACTTGCCGACGCCTCACTGTCCTATTCCTCGCTGACGGGCTGGGCGGACCGCGGCAACCGGGACGAGTTCCTGGCCCTGACGGACGAGGTCTGGCGTACGCGCGCCTACGGCGACTTCTGGTCGTACTGCCTCGTCGCGGAGGGCTCAGTGGACATCGCCTGCGAACCGGAGCTGAACCTGTACGACATGGCCGCCCTGGTGCCGATCGTCACGGAAGCCGGCGGCCGCTTCACCTCCCTGGACGGCGTGGACGGCCCGTTCGGCGGCAACGCCCTGGCCACCAACTCCATCCTGCACGCCGAGGTCCTGCGCCGCCTGAATCCCGGCTGGGACGACCTCCTCTCCTAAGCGGGACAGGTCCCCGCCGGGGTTGAAGCACGGGCGCGTTAAGTGCGACGGCGGCACCGCCGTCGCGCTTAATTCTCACCCTCGCGCTTGGGGCCGGGCCTCAGGGAGGCGGCATGTGTCGTAACAAATGCGCACGACGCCGCGGTGGGCTAGCCTTTTGGGCATAGGTCACGAGTGCCAGCGCTAAACCCCGGTTTGCTGGCCGGCAACCCTCCTTTCGCGGCGGGGTGCCCCGGGTGACGACCTGGCCGGGCCGGAGCGGTCTTGGCAAGCGCGGACTTTTGACGTTCCCTGCGGCTTCGCCGGAGCGTCAGGTCCTTCCCAAGGGAGCCTCCCATGAGTTCTGCAATCCTCGAAAAAGCACGCCTTTCCGACACGCCCCTGCTGCCCGTGGTGGGCCGCGACCTCGCTGCCCCGCTGATCCAGGGCGGCAGCACACGCTACGTGAACCTTGACTATGCGGCGTCCGCCCCGGCCGTGGAGGAAGTGGCCGCACACCTGTCCGAGGTGCTCCCGTACTACGCCAGCGTTCACCGCGGGGCGGGCTTCGCCTCGCAGGTCAGTACCTCCCTGTACGAAAACGCCCGGCACGCCGTGGCGGACTTTGTGGGCGCCCGGACGGACGACGCCGTCGTTTTTACCCGCAACACCACCGACTCCCTGAACCTGCTGGCCGGCTGCGTGGAGTCGCTGCTGGCGGAGCGCGGCCGCACCGCCGGCACGTCCCACGGACACGGGGAGGTCCTCTACCTGGACATCGAACACCATGCCAACCTGCTGCCGTGGCAGGCGCTGCCCCACCGGTCGGTGGTGGCCGGGCACAGCGTCGCGTCGACCCTGCACCGGGTGGAGACCCAGCTGCGCGCAGGCAACGTGGTGCTGCTGGCCGTCACCGGCGCCTCCAATGTCACGGGCGAGGTGCTGCCCATTGCCGAGCTGGCGTCGCTGGCCCACAGGCACGGCGCCCGGATTGTGGTCGACGCCGCCCAGCTGGCCCCGCACCGGCGCCTCCACATTGCCCGCGACGGCATCGACTACGTGGCCTTCTCCGGCCACAAGCTTTACGCTCCGTTTGGTGCCGGCGTGTTGGTGGGGCGCCCGGACTGGCTCGACGACGGCCGCCCGCACCTGGCCGGCGGGGGCGCCGTGAAGGACGTGCGGCTGGAATCCGTGCGCTGGACAAAGGGCCCGGCCCGCCACGAGGCCGGCTCGCCCAACGTCCTTGGCGCGGCGACGCTGGCCAAGGCCACGCAGGTCCTGGCCGCCCTGGACCCCGACGAGTGGCACGCGCATGAGCAGGAGCTGCGCGCCCGCCTGGTGGCCGGGCTGGAAGCGCTGCCCGGCGTCACCGTCCACCAGCTGTTTTCCGATTCCGCGAGCCACCCCCGCTGCGGCACCATCGGCGTGGTGAACTTTTCCGTGCAAGGGTACGACGCCGGACTGGCCGCCGCCTATCTCTCCGCCGAACACGGCGTGGGCGTGCGGGACGGCAGGTTCTGCGCGCATCCGCTGCTGCGCCGGCTGGGTCTGGCCTCGGGCTCGCTGCGTGCCAGCTTCGGCGTGGGCTCGCGGCGTGAGGACGCCGACCGCCTGGTCAGCGGCGTGGCAGCCCTGGTCAACGAGGGCCTCGGCTGGGACTACGTGGTGGACGCGGGCCGCTGGGTGCCCGCCAACGACTCCCGCGGTTACCCCGAATGGGCGCCCAACACCCCGGGCACGGCCGGCGCGGCCCCCTGCTCCACCGACTGACGCCATGGCGGGCGGCGGGGGTAGAGTGGAGCGGCGAATCCACCACCAGAACGGAGCATGATGTCAGGCGCGGGCGGACCGGTCTTTGACGACGCACGGCGGGTGGCGATGGCCGACGCTTTTCAGGAGGGCGGGGCCCATTACGACAAGGTGCGCCCCGGCTACCCGGAGGAGTCGCTGGACTGGCTTTCCTCCGGCCTCGACGTCCGGGACGTCCTGGATGTCGGAGCCGGGACGGGGAAGTACACGCAACTGCTGGCCGTGCGGGGATGGCGGGTGACCGCCGTCGACCCTTCGGCCGACATGCTCGAACAGCTGAAGCGGAACCTCCCGGCGGTCAAGACGCTGCCGGGAACTGCGGAAAGCACGGGTTTGGCGGCTGGTTCCGTGGATCTGGCGGTGGCCGCCCAGGCCTGGCACTGGTGCGATCCGGTCGCGGCGAGCACGGAGCTGGCGCGCGTCCTGCGGCCCGGAGGCGTGCTCGGGCTGGTGTGGAACCAGCTGGACGTCAGCATCCCCTGGGTGCACCGGCTGTCGCGCATCATGCACGCCGGCGACGTCCACAAGCCCGATTTCCGCCCCCACGTGGGCGCCGAACTCCATGACCTCGGCCTCCATGAGACCCGGTGGGAGCAGGTGGTCACTGCCGAGGAACTGCTGGAGCTGGTCAAGTCGCGAAGCTACTACCTCCAGGCCGACGGGCCCACACGCGCCAAGGTGCTGGGCAACCTGCGCTGGTATTTGTTTGAGCATCTGGGGCACGTCCCCGGCGAGGACGTCGCGCTCCCCTACTACTGCCAGACATGGCGCGTCCACACGTAAGCCCTGTGTCGCGCAAACCTCGACAGCACCATTCCCACCGGCTACTATTTCGGTATACCTAAATTTTACCTTTAGGATGATCGAAGGAAAGCTCATTGCTCGAATCCCCCGCGACCAGGACACGTTCACCGAAGCGCAGCCGCGGCGGGCGGCTCCTTCTTCTGGGCCCGGCCTTCGTGGCGGCCATCGCCTACGTGGACCCGGGCAACGTCGCTGCCAACCTGACGTCCGGCGCGACGTACGGCTACCTGCTGGTCTGGGTGCTGGTCGCCGCGAACCTCATGGCCATGCTGGTGCAGTACCAGTCAGCCAAACTCGGCGTGGTGACCGGCAAATCGCTGCCGGAGCTGCTCGGACGGCGGTTCGGGACGTCCGGACGGCGGCTGTACTGGGCGCAGGCGGAGCTCGTGGCGATGGCCACCGACCTGGCGGAAGTGGTGGGCGGCGCCATCGCCCTGAACCTGCTCTTCCATGTGCCGCTTCCCGTGGGCGGGCTCATCGTGGGCGTCGCGTCCATGGCCCTGCTGGCCGTGCAAAACCGCCACGGGCAGCGCCACTTTGAGGCCATCATCATCCTCCTGCTGCTGGTCATCACCGTCGGATTCCTCGCCGGGCTGGTGCTCAGCCCGCCGGATCCGGCCGGTGTCCTCTCCGGTCTGGTACCGAGATTCGAGGGCAGCCACAGCCTCCTGCTGGCCGCCGGCATGCTCGGGGCCACCGTGATGCCGCACGCCATCTACCTGCACTCCCAGCTGGCCAAGGACCGGCACACCGGCGCCCGCCGCACCCGGGAATCCCTGCGCCGCATTGTCCGCGCCACCCGATGGGACGTGGTTGCCGCCCTGCTCCTGGCGGGTGCCGTGAACATCGGCATGCTGCTCCTCGCCGCCTCCACGCTGGGCGGGGTGTCCGGCACCGACACCATCGAGGGCGCCCATGCGGCCATCGCCGCAAGCCTGGGCCCGGTGACCGGCGTGGTGTTCGCCGTCGGCCTGCTGGCGTCGGGACTGGCCTCCACGTCGGTGGGTGCATACGCCGGCGCCGCCATCATGCACGGTCTCCTCCACGTCCGCATCCCGTTGCTGGCACGGCGGGTGGTCAGCCTGATTCCGGCCATCGTCCTGCTGACCGTGGGCGTGGACCCCACATGGGCGCTGATCGTCAGCCAGGTGGTGTTGAGCTTCGGCATACCGTTTGCCCTGATTCCGCTGCTGCGCCTGACCGCCGACAAGGACCTCATGGGCGAACACCGGGACCGGCTGCCCTTGCGGCTCGCCGCCCTGGCCAGCGCCGTCCTGATCGTGGCGCTGAACGCTCTCCTGCTGTGGCTGACCGCCACCGGGGCGGCGTAGCCGGTAGGCTGGGCAGGTGAAAGCCACCGCCACATCCTCCAGCATCGAGGACTATGTCAAGGTCATTTACTCCTTCACGGAGTGGCAGGACAAGCCCATCACCTCGACTCAGCTCGCCACCAGGCTGGGCGTGGCCAATTCCTCGGTGTCGGAGATGGTCCGCAAGCTCAAAGACCAGGACCTGGTGGAGCACGAACCCTACAGCCCCATCCGGCTCACCGCCGCCGGCCTCAGGCTCGCCCTCGGCATGGTGCGCCGCCACCGCCTCCTGGAGACGTACCTGGTCCGCGAGCTCGGCTACACCTGGGACGAGGTCCACGAAGAAGCCGAGCTGCTTGAACACGCAGTCTCGGAGACCTTCATCGAGCGCATGTCCGCGAAGCTGGGGCACCCCAACCGCGACCCCCACGGCGATCCGATCCCGGACGCCGGCGGGCGCATCACCATGCCGCCGTCGCACCGCCTCGACGAGCTCGACCCGGGGCACCGCGGGCGCGTCAGCCGCATCAGCGACCACGACCCCGAACTCCTCCGCTACCTGGAACAGCACGGGATCGGCGTCGACACCGAACTTCAAATTGTCGGCCGGCGCCCCTTCGGCGGCACCCTGGAGGTGACGCTGCTCCCCTCCCCGGGTGCCCCGTCAGCCGCGGACGACGCCGGCCGGCTCGACCTGGGCGACGAGGCCGCGGTTTCGCTGTGGCTCGCCACCGTCGGCACCCACCCCGGCTGCACCGTCCAGGAACCCGCCGGCGGCTCCCTCATGAACCCGCCCGGCGCCGACGGCTGACCGCGAAGGTCCCGGCGCTACCGCGCCAGGCTCGACCACCGCGACGCCGCGAACCACAGGAGACTGACGGCCAGCATCACCCAGCCCAGGGCCGTGGCGCCGGCGGCGAGAAGCGCCGCGCCGGCCACCATGAACAGCACCAGGGACACCCCGGACACCACGTTCAACGGGAGCCGGCGGGAGCCCTTCGGTGCCATGAAGATGCCCCACAGCACCACCACCACGGCCGGGACGCCGATGCCGAGCACCAGGTTCCAGGGGCTGGGCTGGCGGAAGCCCCAGTAGAGAAAGGAAGCCACCATGGCGATTTCCAGGACAAACCCGAGCGCCGGCAGCAGGATCCCTGCAGCGGCGGCGTGGAGGTCCGAGTAGCGGGTGGTGGCGGCTTCCGCCGTGCGACGTCCCATGGTTCCTTGTCCGCTCAGTCGTTCGTTGGCGCAGCGGCCAGGTCGCGGCGCAGGACGAACCGCTGCACCTTCCCGCTGGGGGTCTTGGGCAGTTCGGCCAGGTAGTGCACGCGGCGGGGGTAAGAATGCGCCGCGAACTTTTCCTTCACCAGCTGCTGCAGTTCGGTGGTGAGGGCCTCGGTGGGGCCACCGCCCTTGTTCAAGACCACACAGGCCTCAAGCACTTCGCCGCGGATCGCATCGGGCACGCCCACGACGGCGGCTTCCGCAACTGCCGGGTGCGCGGCCAGGACCGACTCCACGTCGAACGGCCCAATGCGGTAGCCGGCCATGATGATGACGTCGTCGTCACGGGAGCTGAAGTAGAGGCAGCCGTCGCCGTCCCGGCGGCCGGCATCGCCCGTGAGGTACCAGGCGCCGTCGGCGGTGAACCTTTCGGCGGTCTTCCCCGGCGCGTCCACATAGGAGGTGAACCAAAAGAACGGACTCCGCGCAACGTTGATGGCCACGCGCCCCAATTCATCGTCGGCCGCGGGCGTGTCAGCCGCATCGGACAGGACATCCACGCTCCATCCCGGCAGGGACGGGCCCATCGAGCCGGGCCGCAATGGCAGGCGCAGCGCGTCATGCCACGCGTTGCCGGCCACCATGCCATGCTCTGTCTGGCCGTACTGGTCACGGACCTCGACGCCAAATGCGCCACGGCCCCACTCGATGACATCCGGGGTCAGCGGCTCCCCGGCACTGGAGGCCCGGCGCAACGCATGCCCAGGTTCCGCCCCGGACGCTGCCCGCAGCGCACGGTACACAGTGGGGGCGGCGGCGACGTTGGATACCTGGAATTTTTCCATGACCGCCCAGGTCAGCGCGGGGCTGAAGCCGGCGGACAGCAACAGTGTCCGGACGCCGGAAGCGAGCGGGGCCAGCAGCGCAAAGTAGAGTCCGTAGGCCCAGCCGGGGTCGGCCATGTTCCAGAAGACATCGTCCCGGCGCACGTCCAGTCCGAATTCCTGGTAGCCCACAAAGGAGGCCACCGCGCGCAGCGGGATCGGCACGCCCTTGGGCGTGCCCGTTGTTCCGGAGGTAAACAGCTGCACCAACGTGCCGTCCCCGCCCACGGCGACCGGTCCGCCGTCGTCCGGGGAAAGGCCGGCAAAAGCGCCCGCGCCGGCCACCATCTCGGAGAACGCCACGTCGTAGCCGAAGGCGTCGCCACGGGCCACGACCACGAGGGGCGAGGCATCGTTGGGCACGCCATCCGGCGGGACCAGCTTGCGGCGCTGGTCGGCGTCGCAAATGACCAGCCGGGCGCCCGTGGCCTGGAGGCGTAACGCGATGGCGTCATGGGCGAAGGCAGTGAACAGCGGCACGTCCACGGCTCCGAGGCGCCACAGTCCCAGCAGAGCGACCACCAGTTCCGCCGATTTGCCCATCAGGGTGGCCACGTGGTCGCCACGGCGCACGCCAAGCGTGCTTAGAGCGGCGGCGAATCGCGTGGATTCCTCACGCAGTTCGCCGTAGGTCACGTCCCTGCTGTCCAGCCCGGACCCCACCACCGTGAAGGCGGTGCGGTCCGCCGGATGCCTGTCGCAGAACAATTCCGCGGCATTGGCTCCGGGCACGGCAAAGGTGTCCAGCAAGTCCTGAACACGGTCCCGTGCGGAGAAAGTCATCGCAAAATCAGCCTTCACAGTCCTTGCAGTACAGCAGCCCGTTCTTTTCCCGCGCCACCTGGCTGCGGTGCCGGACCAGGAAGCAGGAGGCACAGGTGAACTCGTCTTCCTGCGCCGGGATGACCTGGATGATCAGTTCTTCATTGGATAGGTCCGCGCCCGGCAGGTCCGTGCCTTCGGCCGTGTCCGAGTCCTCGACGTCAATGTGCGCCGTCTGGGCACCGCCGCGCTGGACCTGAAGAGCCTGGAGGGACTCTGTCTCGTGGTCTTCGTCCTTGTTGCGGGGTGCGTCGTAGTCCGTTGCCATGCGGTTTTCAAACTCCTGGTGTTCGTGGTTTCGGCGGGGTATTTCAGCGCCCCATCCTAGCCCCTCAAAGCAGGATACGTGCCGTTAAATTCCCAATGTTTTCCCACAGCATAGGGTACGGTGGCCCAATTTCCATGCCGAAGTGCCATTTCCCACGGAATTTACGTGCCAAAACGGGGAATTTGTGCGTTTTGTCACGTCATGCGCGGCTTCCGTCCGCCCTGAATAAGGCACGACGCCGGTGCTCCCGGCTCGCTGTCCGCCGCACCTACGCCATATCCTTGGAGGAACATGGCACACAACTCTCATTCCGCAAATCCCTCCCTCAACCGCAGGCAGGTGGCACAGGCGCTGAACATCCCCCCGGAGATGGCTGCGCGCAACGGCATCCCGTCGCGCATGCCTGCCAGCGACGTGGCGGAAATTGATGCCAACCCGCCCGCGTGGCTGGCCCAGTCCCGGGCGAACTCCACCGGGAAGCGGCCCGTCTGGGTGGAGTTGCGCTGCTACGTGTGCGACTTCCACGAACTGGCCCGGCCCAAAAAGTGGTGGCCGGAGTTCAGCTACGTGATCTGTGACTTCCACGGCGACGGGGAGCTGCCCGCCCCGGCCCCCGGCCGGCGCCGCAGCCAGTTCGACGGCGTAGGCAGCCGCTTCCGCGGCTTCACCGACACCAGCGACTCCGCCTAGCAGAACCCAGATTCCCCCCGCTCCCTTGAGCCCGTTCCATCAAGGGTCAGAGTTAAGGAGCTCCCCGGCCGTGACTGTTCCGGCGAAGGCCTTTTTGCATTGGCTGGACATCTCGGCCCCAGGCACCAGCCACGCCGCCGTGTGCCGTGCCGCCGGCATCAAGCGCTCCACCCTCGCGCAACAGCTGGTGCGCGGGCGCGTCACCGTGGCCACCGTCGCGGCGGTCAGCCGCTCCTTGCGGCTGCCCGTGGTTGAATCCATCTCCATGTTCGCCCCGTACCGGAACCTGGCCGAAGGTGTTGCACAGCCCACGGATGCGGAACTTCTGAGCCAAATCTCCGACATGGACCTGCTGCGGGAGATCCTGAACAGGAGCGCTGCGGCGGAGAGCGGTTCCCCGGCAGCGGCGACCACGCTCTCCCCCATCCCGCACCGGGCGTCCGTGCGAGCCTGGCTCGACGCCGCCGGCCCTTCCGAGCTGCGGAAGCGGCTGGCCCGGGACGCCGGGATTGCCCCGCAAAACCTGTCCGCCCAAATCACGGCCAACCGGCTCACGCCCGAACTGGCCGTCCGGGCCGCCGGGCTGGCCGGGGTGGGCCTGGCCAACGGCCTGGTGGCCACCGGCTTCCTGACTCCCGATGAGGCCGGCTGGCTCCCCCACTCACGCAGAGACGCCCTGGGCAGGACGCCCAACAGCGCCTTGGTCGCGCTGACCGCCGAACGGCTCGAGGCCCTCGGCCGCACCCTGCGGCGCACGGAACAGGACTCGGCCGCCGCACAGACAATATGGGAGAACCTCGGATGACCGCAATCCTGCAATGGACCGCCTTGGTGGTGTGTCTTGCCTGCACCCTATGGCGGCTTCCAGCCTTGGCCCATGGCCGCAACAAAAGCCTGTTTTGGGCCTTCGCCATGGTCACGGTTTCCGTGGGGCTGAGCATTCCGGCCCTGTACGATCCGGTCGACGGCGCACTTGGCGGCGTGAACTTTGCCAACGTGGTGCTGCGCCTAAGTCTCTTCGCGACCTTCTTCCTGCTGGCGGCCAAGGTGGCGGCCGCCTACAGCTCCCCCAGGGCACTGGCCCTTATCCGCGGGCCGGTGGGCCTGGCGGTGCTGCTCGCGTGCTCGGCGGGCATTTTGGCCACGTACTTCGCCTCAGACCTGCGGGGGTCGAGCCCTGGATTGTCCGGGTTCTTTGGCCAGCCGTCGGTGGCGGCCTACATGTGGATCGGCCGGCTTTACCTCGGGTACGCCGCGGCATGTCTGGTGGTGCCCACGGGGCGGGCGGCGCTGTCACGGCGCCGCCCGCTGGACCGCGCGGCGGCGCTGTCCATGTGCCTGGGCTTCACCTTCGTCTGCCTCACCCTGGTGGTGCAGGTGACGCCGTGGCATCAGGCGGCCGTGATGGGCCTGCTTTCCTTCGGCTCCGTCCTGCTGGTGGCTGCCGGACTGGCGCTGGTCTGGGTGTCATATTTGCGTGGCGCCCGGAGGCAATGAAGGCGCGAGGTACACTTTTCCATTAGCGTCTGGCATACTAATGATTGTGTGAACACCAAAGTTGCTGGTTGCCACACATTTCCTTTGGGGGTAAGTGGTGGTCGGAACGTGTTGCGGCCACCACTTAACTTTTTAAGTCCATCGTTTGGACTCCCGTGAATGCTGCGCGTGCGCACCACGCCCCGTGCACGGAGGCGCATGACGAAGCGGTCGAGTGCGTTGAAGGGCTCCTGGGACGCATTAAGTCTGCACCGGGGGCAGGCCTAGGTCCCGTGCCGACGCCCACTCCTGCCGGGTGATGGCGTATTCGACGTCGCCGTGCTCGTCACCGGGAATGCGGACCGGCCAATCGGCGGTAAACGCCCGCACGCGCCGCATGCCGGACTTTTCCATGACCCGCCGCGAACCGGCATTTATCGCCATGGTCGACGCCTCCACGCGCTCGACGCCAAGTTCGGCGAACCCTTTGGCTATCAGTGCGCGCGAGCCTTCGGTTGCGTAGCCGCGGCCCCACGATGCGTGGCGAATCCGGTACCCGAGTTCCGGCCGATCAGCTTCTGCCCCGGGAGCGGGACGGAAGTGGAACCATCCAAGGAAATCCCGTGACCCTTTCTCGATCGCTGCCCAGAAGCCATACCGGGCACTGCGGCGGTAATAGTCCAGGTAGGCGGGGAGGACGTCCGCCTCGATCTCCTGTCGCGAGAACTCCGGGGGGCCGCCGGTGATGTACCGCATGACCCGGGGGTCGCCGTCGAGCTGCACCAGCAGGCAGGCGTCAGACATCCTGAACCGCCGCAGCAAAAGCCGGTCCGTTTCCAAGAACGTTTCCATGCCGCTCCCGCCTCCCGCCCGTGACGGAGCCTTAACCCGGGGTGGGGGCTGCCGCGACATCGGGGTGATACAGATGCTGGTGATACCGATGCTACCGGCCGGGAGGCGGCCATGCAGCTTTTGCCAGGGCCGTCGGGCATGCAAGGCATCCTGAGAGTGGCCGCGGCCTGCTCAAGGCCGCAGGAGGCACCCCGGGAAAACAACAGGGCCCGTCCCCCGCCGCGATGGCGTGGAACGGGCCCCCATAGGGATGTGGAGATGGGGAGAATTGAACTCCCGTCCGATGTTGCTTCATCAGGGCTTCTCCGGGTGCAGTTTGCGTCGGTTTTTCTCGGCCCCAGCTATCTCGCAAACAAGTAGCTGCCAGGCCCAGTTGCATAAGAGTCCCCTAAGTTCCTGCAACAAGAACTTAGAGCAGTGGCCCTCTAAATGACGCCAGGATCCGGGACGAGAGCATTCCCGGGCTGACGGACTGTCTTACTGCTTAGGCAGCAAGAGCGAAGTCAGTGCGATTTGAGTCAGCACTTATTGTTTTACAGAGATCGTTTACGAGATAACCCTGTATCCTCGACCCGCTTCACCTGTCTCGACAAACACCGTCGAAACCGATCATCCCCTATTGTGTTTTCAAACCCACGCCGTGCCGGCCGTGGACTATTCATCATAGCGCATGGGCAGGCGCAAGTATTCCCTACCCCGCGATCAGTCCCTTGGCCGCCTTGGCCTCGAGCACCAGCAGCGCCGCTGCGTCGATCCTGCGGGCGAACGCGGGATTGCTTTGCGCGGCGGCCACCATCCCCTGATACATGGTCGGCGCCACGGACTGGTTGGTGCACAGGACCATGGTGCCGCCGGCGTTGATGAAGTCCACGCCACGCTGGGCCGCGGGCACGGCCGCCACCTGCCGGGCGTCGCAGATGTCGTCGCTGACGATGATGCCCTTGAAGCCGAGGTCGCCGCGCACCATGCCCTGGATGATGACGTGGGAAAAAGGTCCCAGGTCCTGGGTGTCAATTTTCGGGTAATACGCGTTGGAGACCATCAGCCACGGCACTCCGGCGTTGACGGCGTCACGGAACGGGGCGACGTAGGGGTCGTTGCGGACCGTGACGCTGTCCGTCACCCCGGCCGTCACATCCGTGTTGCCGGTGACCCGCCCCAGCCCGGGAAAGTGCTTGACCGCCGGCTCCACCCCGGCGGCCAGCATGCCGCGGGCGAACGCCAGCCCGTGGCTGGAGACGGCTGCGGGCGTGTACCCGTATTCGCGGCCGAAGGCGCCGATGGGTGCGTTCCGCGGCGCAAAGGCGGCCCCGGGCACGGTGTCCAGCACGGGCGCCAGGTTAACGTTGACGCCCGCGGTGGCCAGCTGCTGTCCCCAGCGCTTTGCGTCGGCCTGCAGGGTGGCCGGGGCCAGCAGGCCTTGTTCGATGGCCTGCGGCATGGTGTCAAAGCCGGGCCCGCGCATGATCTGCACGAAGCCGCCTTCCTGGTCCGTTGCGACGAAGGGCCGCACGCCATTTTCGAGCGCATGTCCCGCGGCGTCGGCGACCACGGCCGCGATCGCGTCGACGCCGGCGGTGCTGCGGCCCTTGAGGAACACATTGCCCACATGCAGGTCCGCCAGCACGTGCACGGATTGTGCATCGGCGCCAGTCACGGGCGAGGACACCATGAATGCCTGGCCCACGCGCTGCCCGAGCGTCATGGACGCCAATTTTTGCCGCGCCAGGTCCGTCGTTGGCGCGTTCGACGGCGGCGCCTGCGTTGCGCTGCCGGGCGGCGGTGCCGCGGGAGTCGTGCCGGGCGTCGCGGTGCCGCGCGGCCGGCTGGGCGTGGCAGGGGATGACGTGCGGGTGGCCGAAGCCGGGCCCGGTGTCGGCGCCGTGGAGACGGAGGTGGCGGCCGGCGTTTTCAGCGGAGGGGAGGAAAAGGTGAGGGCCAGGACAACCACCAGGGCCAGGACGGCAGAGGCCGCGCCGATGCCCCACCAGTGGCGGGCCTTCCACGCCACGGTTTCAGTCCCTCAGGTGCAGGTGGGCGGCGTTCAGGTCATCCATTTGTTCGTCCGTGAGCTCGTCGAGGATCTTCCGCTCACCCTTGTCCGACGTGGAAAACCGGACAAAGAGCAGGATCATGACGGGCAGGTCCATGATTTCGGCGATGAACCACAGGAAGTCGCCGCCGAGCTGCTGGTCCCGCAAGGCGTCCGGAAACCAGCCGGGCACGGGTCCGGTGAGGGCCCCGGCGCCGTCCAGGATGTTGGGCGTCAGGCGCATGACCAGGCCCGGCGCGGCGTCGGCCAGCAGCTCGATGAAGGCAAACACGAACTGCAACATGATCAAGGCCGTGCTGACGCGGGTCTTCTCCTCGACCATCGGCAGCACCATGAGCAGGCCCAGCAGCGGAATGGCGAGCGTGAGCAGGCCTTCGAGCGTGGGGCTCAGTCGGGAGATGCCGGCCAGCGGCGTGAGCATCATGGAGAGGACAACGAGTCCCACCACGGGGGCCACGGCGCTGTTGGCGAAGAGATCCATGGGCCGCCGTGCCGCGGCGGCGAGGAAGGTCCGCAGGCGCCCCGGACGCATGGTCTGTCGTGCCAGGCTGACGGGCAGTCCCAGTGCAAGGCCGGCCGGGACAACGAACAGCATCATGGCGATGCGCACGGAGAAGGCCCACCGCAGCTGCGGCGAGTACGTGCCGAGGAAGCCAAGGTTGACGAAGGCGTAGAGTCCGAGCCCGAGGACATAGAACGCCGCGGCACGCCACGCGGGCCACCGCACGCCGGCGGCCGCCGCCGCCCGCACCAGCCCCCAGCCGTAGAGTCCCCCGGCGGCGGCGATCAGGGCCAGGGCCCACAGGTCCAGGCTCCAGGTGCCAAGGAACACGCCCCAGGGTGGCATCGGCTAGCCCCGGTTCTTCTCGCGCATGACGCGCAGCGCCTCACGGTTGTCCTGCTTCTCGCGCAGGGACTGGCGTTTGTCGTAGTCCTTCTTGCCGCGGGCAATGGCGATCTCCACCTTGGCCCGGCTGTCCAGGAAATACAGCTGCAGCGGCACAATGGTGAACCCGGATTCACGGGTCTTGTGCGCGATCTTCTCCAGCTCCTCGCGGTGCAGCAGGAGCTTGCGGCGGCGGCGGGCCGTGTGGTTGGTCCAGCTGCCGTTGAGGTACTCGGGGATGTAGACGGCTTCCAGCCAGAGTTCGTCATTGTAGAACGTGGCAAAACCGTCCACAAGGGACGCGCGGCCCTCACGCAGCGACTTCACCTCGGTGCCCATCAGGACCAGCCCGGCCTCATAGGTGTCCATGATGTGGTAGTCGTGCCGGGCCTTGCGATTGGTGGCCACCACTTTCAGGCCACTTTCCTTAGGCACTGCGGACTCCTTCACGGGTGGTTGCACCGTGGGACGGTGAAATTTATCTTCGCGCACCGCCGGTGCGGTGCGCACTTCAGTCTAGCAACTCCGGCGCCGCGAACAGTTGGCGCTGCGCACGGCGCACAAGGCGGAGGATGGCGGCCAGGCGGCAGGTGACAGGTGCGGCACGGGCGCGGCTACAGCAGTGTCATCGGGTCGACGGCCACGCCGTTGAGCCACGTTTCGAAGTGCGCGTGGCAGCCGGTGGAGTTTCCGGTGCCGCCGGAGATGGCGATCAGCTGGCCCCGGCCGACATGTTGCCCGGTCGACACCTGCACCGAGGTGTTGTGGTAGTACGCCGTCAGCAGGGCGTTCCCCTGGATGACGCCGTGGGAGATCTTCACGCCGTTGCCGCCGCCGTAGACGTCCCAACCGGCAAAGACCACGGTGCCGGCCGCCGCGGCGTACACGGGGGTGCCGCAGGGGGCTCCGAAGTCAATCCCGGTGTGGACGTAGCCGCCCTTGCCGTAAAAGTCGATGGTTCCGGGCGGGGTCTGGCGCCAGCCAAAGCCGGAGGTGATGGGAACGTTGGTGGCGAAGGGGTGCTGCAGCCCGAAGGCCGATGGGTTGCCGGGCGCGGGCGCAACATAGGGCGGGGACACGTAGTTGGTGTCGCCCGCGGCCTTGGCCTGCGCAGCCTTTTCGCGGGCGATGCGCTCCGCCTCGGCCTTGGCGGCGGCGGCCGCCGCCTCACGTTCCTTGCGCTGCCGTTCGGCAATCTGGGCGGCCACGGTGTCCTGCTGCTTCTGCAGCGCCGCCACCTTGGCCTGGATCTGCGGCTTCTGCTTTTCCAGCTTGGCGTTGATGGCCGCGGAATCGCTGATCAACTTGTCCACCGCGGCCTTCTTGGCCGCCGCCTGGTCGCGGGCGGCCTGCTCGGCCACGAGGGCCGCGTCCGCCTGGACCTTCAGGTCCTTGATCTCAGCCTCGACGGCGGTCAGCCGGGCCTGCGCGTTCTGGTTGGTGGCCTTCTGCGTGGTCAACTGCGCCAACACGGCATTCTGGCCGCGCATGGCCTGCTCGGCGAGGTCGATTGAATTGGCCAGGTCGCCGGAGTTCCCCGCCCCGAGGATCAATGCCAGATTGGCGGGTATGCCCCCGGCCTTGTAGGACTGCGCGGCGATCTGGCCGATCTTGCTCTTAGCTTCCGCCTGCTTTTTGGAGTCCAGGGCAATCTGGGCGGTGATCTTGTCCTTGCTGGTCTGCGCCAGGTCAATGCGCGCCGCCAGCGAGCTGACGAGGTCGGTGGCCGCCCCCACACGGTTCTGGGCATCGGCCAGCGCCGCCTGGGCTCCCGGCAGCTGGCCCTGGTAAGTGACCAGGTCGGCGGCCGACTTCGCCAGGCCGGCGTCGACAAACTCCAGGGCCGAGGCGGCGTCGTTGGCCTGCTGCTTGAGGGCGGCGGCCTGGTCGTCGAGATTGTCCGCATGGGCGGCAGGAACCAGGCCGAGCAAGCCTGCCATGAGCACGGCAGCGAGTGCGGCGCCCAGGCGCCCGGTCGCAGCCTGGCGCGCCGTCCGGCGTCGTAAGGGCACGGAGGGTCTGCCCGCCGCGCTTCCCCCGGGTGACATCGAGTCCATGCTCAAACTGCTCCTTGCGTTGTGCGCCTGGCGGCCCGGGCCGGGAGGGACAGTGATGGGATCCCTCCCGGGTGAATCATACTTTGAGGTTTTTTCGCAGCGAAACGGCCGACGCGGCGCCGGCCAGCACCACGCCCAGCAGGATCAGGACCGGGTAGATCACCAGGGCCTGCGTGGTGGAAATGATGGGGGTGCCGCTGTTGCCGCTGGCGAGGTAGCCGCCGAGGAAGAATTCCACGATCGCCCACACCGCCCCGGAGGCCAGCAGGGCCCCGACCGTTGCGGCGATGACACCCTCCAGCACAAAGGGCAGCTGGATCACCGTCTTGGACGCTCCCACCAGCCGCATGATGTCAATCTCCTTGGCCCGCGACTGCGCGGAGAGCCGGATGGTGGTGGCTATCAGCAGGGCGGCACAGACAATCATCAGCACGGCGACGCCCACGGCCACAATCGTGGCGATGTTCATCCACGAGAACAGCGATTCAAGGACCTTGCGCTGGTCCACCACCGAGTCCACGCCCGGTGTGGCGGAGAAGGACTCGTTGATGATCTGGTACTTTTCCGGGTCGGTCAGCTTGATCCGGAACGACGACGGCAGGTTGCCGGCCTCGACCGAATCCGACATGGGCGAATTGGCGAACTGTTCCTTGAAATGGACCAGTGCCTCGGCCTGGCTTTCAAACGTCCAGTTCTCCACGTACGGCTTCACGGCGGGTGAGTCCAGCATGGCCTGGATGGTCTTCTTCTGGTCTGCGGTGACGGGGCCGGAGACGCAGTTGGCGTTCGTGGGCACGTCGTTGCACAGGTAGATGGTGACTTGCACCTTGTCGTACCAGAAGCCCTTGAGCTGGCCGATCTGCAGCTGCAGGACGCCGGCCGCGCCAACGAACGTGAGGGAAACAAAGGTCACCAGGATGACGGAGATGACCATGGTCAGGTTGCGGCGCAGGCCGCTGCCCAACTCGCTCATGATGAAGGCCAGTCTCATGGCTGCCCTCCCTTCGGCGCGTTGTCCTCGGGCGTTCCGGCCGGATACACGCGCCCCCTGTTGCGTTCGAGCCGGGGCGGCATGGACTCATCCCCCGCGCGGGCGGCTGTCGCGGCGCTCACGGCGCGCTGGCGGCGGGTCTGGGGCTCGGCGTCGTCCGTGGAAGGCACGACGGCGGACGGCCCGCCTGCCGCTGTGGGGCCGTCCGGCTGCGTGCGCGGCTGGGCCGCGGCCACGATCGGCATCATGGAGGTGTACTGCGCACGGGCCTCGTCGCGGACCACCCGGCCGTGGCGCAGTTCAATGACGCGCTTGCGCATGGAGTTGACGATGTCGTCGTCGTGGGTGGCCATGACCACCGTGGTGCCATTTTGGTTGATCTTGTCCAGGATTTCCATGATCCCGGCACTGGTGGTGGGGTCGAGGTTTCCCGTGGGCTCGTCGGCCAGCAGGATGCCCGGCTGGTTCACGATGGCGCGGGCAATGGCCACGCGCTGCTGCTCGCCACCGGAAAGTTCGGTGGGCAGGCGCCGTTCCTTGCCTTCCAGGCCCACCAGTTCCAGCACGCGCGGGACCTCGGTGCGGATGGCGGCGCGGGACTTTCCGATCACCTGCATGGCGTAGGCGACATTGGCAAAAACGGTCTTGGTGTTGATGAGGCGGAAGTCCTGGAACACAATGCCGATGCCGCGGCGGAACTTCGGCACGCGCCAGCTGGGCACGTTGGCCACATTTTGGCCTGCCACATACACCTGGCCGTGTTCGGTCTTGTACTCGCGCAGGACCAGGCGCAGGAATGTGGACTTGCCCGAGCCGGAGGAACCGACCAGGAACACAAACTCGCCGCGGTTGACCTCCAGCGAGACGTCGTCGAGCGCGGGTTTGCTCTTTCGGTCGTAAGCGATGCTCACATTTTCAAAACGAATCATGACTTTTCGTTGCCCTTCCAGCGAACGGTACTGGCATGCCGGTGCCTGGGCTTAGGTTTGGGGAAAGAAACCACCGGCGTATCGACTATAGGCGTCCCGTCGCGTCTTTCCGCGCTCCCGGCTCGGTGTGTCGGGCGACGGGAAAGCTGTCAAAGGCGGCCCGGAGGGCGCCCCGTTACTGGTTTTCGGCGTTGCGGTTGTCAGCGCGCCAGCGGATCCCGGCGTCGATGAAGTCGTCGATTTCGCCGTCCAGGACGGCGGAGGTGTTGCCAACCTCGTACTCCGTGCGCAGGTCCTTGACCATCTGGTACGGGTTGAGGACGTAGGAGCGCATCTGGTCACCCCAGGATGCCTTGACGTCGCCGGCCATGGCCTTCTTGGTGGCGTCTTCCTCAGCCTTTTTGAGCAGGAGCAGCCGCGACTGCAGCACGCGCATGGCCGCTGCGCGGTTCTGGATCTGCGACTTTTCATTCTGCATGGACACCACCGTGCCGGTGGGAAGGTGGGTGAGCCGGACGGCGGAGTCAGTGGTGTTGACCGATTGCCCGCCGGGTCCCGAGGAGCGGAAGACGTCCACGCGGATCTCATTGTCCGGGATCTCGATGCTGTCCGTCTGCTCGATCAACGGGATGACCTCGACGGCGGCAAAGGACGTCTGGCGCCGGCCCTGGTTGTCGAACGGGCTGATGCGCACCAGCCGGTGCGTGCCCGCCTCCACGCTGAGCGTGCCGAACGCGTACGGCGCCTTGACCTCGAAGGTGGCGGACTTCAGCCCGGCCTCCTCGGCGTAGGACGTGTCCAAAACGGCGGTGGGGTAGCCGTGGCGTTCGGCCCAGCGCAGGTACATGCGCAGCAGCATCTCGGCGAAGTCGGCGGCGTCCACGCCGCCGGCGCCGGACCGGATGGTCACCACGGCCTCGCGTTCGTCGTACTCCCCCGCCAGCAATGTCACGATCTCCAGATCCTTCAACGACTTTTGCAGCACAGGAAGGTCCTTGGCCGCCTCGGCGAGGGAGTCGGCGTCGTTCTCTTCCCGGGCCAGCTCCACCAGGACTTCCAGATCGTCGATCCGGGCTTCCAGGGTGCGCAGCTTCTCCAGCTTGGACTGGGCGTGGCTGAGCCTGGACGTCACCTTCTGGGCCGCGGCGGGATCGTCCCACAGGTTGGGCGAACCTGCCTGGTCCGATAAATCCTCGATGTCTTCCAGCAGCCTGTCCACCTCGGACACCTGTTCGATGGAGACGTAGGTGGCGCGCAGCGCCTTGATTTCTGCGGAAAAGTCGATCTCAGCCATGATGTTCAAGCCTACGGCATGCCCGGGGCTCCTCCGGCGGGAGCGCCTGGTTTCAGAGAACCAGATGCGCCCGGGCGGTTCCGGTCACGGTCAGCACGATCCCGTCCGGGACCAGGAAATTGATGAACACGGGATGCACGACGCCGCTCAGCTGCACCTGTGCGGTGCGGCCGTCGGCGGTCCCCGTGCCCCCGACAATCTGCACGCCGGACAACGCCCTGGGCACCTCGACGCCGGCCAGATAGTCGCGGGCCGCGGCGTTGACGCCTTGGCCGGTCAGCCGGGTGCCGGGGTCCGTGTCCACGGACCCGCCGCTGAGCGTGAAGGTGTCAGCAGCGGCGAGCGCCGCGCCGTCGGCCATGGACAGGAGCCTTTTGTGGCCGATGTAGAGGCTGGATCCGGCGGCCACCACGGTGATGAGAAGGAGCGCGATCAGGACATATCCGATCATGAGCACCATGACGTGCCCTTCCTGCCGGTTCTGCCCGTCCCGCCAGTTCTGCCGCGGGCTGTCCTTGGCCTGGCTCATTTGAAGCGGCCCACCTTTTGCGCCGCGGAAGCCTGCACCTGGGCGGCGGACAGGCGGGTGCCGGGCAGTCCTCCCACCAACGGAAGGTCCACGCGCAGGGTAACGAGGGCACGTACCATCGTGCCCGGCGTCTGGCAGCCGCCGTCGCAGGTGATGGCGAGCGACGCGTCGGCGGGATCGAAGCCCATGTCGGTGACGGCCATCGAGACGGCCGTTTCCGCAGCCTGCCGCGCCGCGCCGTCGTCGGACTGGATGACAAAGACCTTGGCGGCCTGTTCGGCGGCTCCTTCGACGGCGTAGGCCCCGCCCTGCAGGGCTCCCACAGTCAGGATCAGGTACGCCACCGGAACCATCAGCAGCACCGCCAGGAACACAAACTCGACAATGGCGCTGCCCTGCTCGGGGCCCGCGCGCAGTTCCGCGGCCGGCCTACCTGTCAATGACGGCATGGCCGCTCATTTCCAGGCTGCGCGCCGGTCCCCACAGTCCCAGCAGCGGCAGCGGTGCCGAGACGGAAACCGTCAGAAGGGGGATCCCGTTCGAGGAGGACACGGTGGCGGAGACCTCCCGGGTGAATCCGTTGCCCAGCGCGGAGCCGATGAGAAGTTCGGCGCGGTCCCGTGCGTCCTGCGCGGTGCGGTCGGCGAGCGCACCGTATCTGGCCGCCGACGATGCCGCGTCAGCCACGGTGTTGCGCACATGCAGCACCAGTGCCAGCTGGATCAGGGCCAGGAACATGACCGTCACAATGGCTGAGACCAGCACGAAGTCGACCACCGCCGCGCCCCGTTCGTCCCTGCCGGCGGCCCGCTCCGGCCACGGCGCGGGCCGCTCGTCCCTGGGCGCGGGCTGCTCCGGGATCAGGGATGGACCTGGTCCATGGCCTCGTTGAACATCTTTGCCAGGGCGGGCCCGGCGATGGCGAGGAGCCCGGCCACGAGCACCGCCGACATCAGGGTGATGAGCACCCAGCCGGGCACGTCCCCGCGCGTCCTTCCGGTGGCCGGGCGGAGCCGGAACTGCTTCGGTCCGGCCAGCCAGCCGGACAGCCACGCGGCCAGCCACTGCTGAACTGCCGCCAGCCGCTGCTGACCTGCCGCCTGGAGTGCCAGCGCGCGTTCCGCCGGCGGATGGATCTTTTCCATGGTGTTTCCCCTCTGTGCTGTGTTCGCGATGAGTGTGGTGGTCAAAGGTGGGTCCGTGGACGCCGGCGCTGCCGTCGGCCTCTCCACGGCGGGCACGTTCGCAGCGGGCACGTTCTTGCCGAGTTCCTTCGCGCTGGGCGCCTTTGTGTCTTACGCCTTTCTGTCGGGTGCGTTTGACCTGCTCCGCCACGCGGATCACATCCGGCGGGTGCGGCGACGGCGGGTCAGCGGGCATCAGAAGCCAAACTGCAGCAGGGCCAGGCCGGGGAAAACGGCAAAGATGACGGTCAGCGGCAGCACGCCGAAAACGAGCGGCACCATCATGGCGATTTCCTTGCGCCCGGCCGCCTCCATCAGTTCCCGCTTGGCCACGTCGCGTACGTCCTGTGCCTGCGCACGCAGGACATCGGCCAGCGGCGTGCCTCTGTTGACCGCAACGCTTATCCCGTCAACGAAGCGGGCCAGCGCCGGGATGCCGAGACGGTCGGAGAACTCTCCCAGCGCCTCCACCAGCGGTGTGCCGGCCCTGGTCTGGGCGACGATCTTGGAGAATTCGCCGGACAGCTCGCCGCGGGATTGCCGGGCCACCCGGTCCAGGGCACTGCCTGCGCTCTCGCCGGCGCCCACTGCCAGCGCCATAAGTTCAGCCAGGGCAGGAAATTCGGCGAGGATGAGGGACTGGCGGCGCTTGATCCGGACGCCGAGGAGGTAGTCACAGCCAAGGTAGCCGCCCAGCATGAGGCCGCCCGTGAGCGCCAGCCCGCCCATGACGTTGGCATGCCCGTGCCAGAGCAGGATCAGGGAGAGCGCCAATCCGACGACCATGCCCGCGCCGGTCCACATCAGTTGGATGGCCCGGAATTCCAGCGGGGATTCACTCCGGCCCGCACGTTCCAGCCGCGAGGCGAGTCCCTTGACACTGATGTTGGCCCTTCCGAGCCGCGTGACCGCATCGGAGACCAGCAGGCGGAAGATGCGTCCGAGCGGACCAAAGAGAGCACCTGTTTCCTCCTGCGCGAGCAGGCCGGAGCGGCTCGCGACGCTGCGCAGCTGCGGCTCCACGCGTTCGGCAAAAGTGGGACGTCGCATGGCCGGCAGGCGGACAAACATCAGCCACAGCCCCAGTCCCTGAACGAGTCCTGCGGCGAGGGTGGCGGCGGCGTGGCCGTTCACTGCAGCACCCGCCGTTCGTTGGGCAGCGCCCCAATGCGCAGCATGAGCCGGTAGCACACGACCGAAACCAGCAGCCCGCCGCCCAGCACCAGCCAGCCTGCCGCGGTGTTGTAGGCCGCGATGGCTTCGGGCCGTGTGGCCATGAGCATCAGCACGATCCACGGTGCGGCCACGGCCAGTCGGGCAGCGTTGACGGTCCAGGATTGGCGGGCCTCGAGTTCGCTCCGGGTGCGGGCATGGTCCCGGAGGAATTCCGCCAATGTGCCGAGCAAGCGCCCGAGGTCGGTGCCGCCGACGTCGCGGGTCAGCCGAAGGGCTTCGATGATACGGTCCGCGACGGGATCGGACAGGCGCCCCTTGAGCTTTTCCAGCGCCGCCTCGAAGTGGCCCGTGGACCGGTAGTCGGCCCCAAAGCTGAGAAATTCACCGCGCAGTTCCACGGGTCCCTTGACTCCCAGCTGGATCAGCGCCTCCGGGAGGGAGAGTCCGGCGCGGATGGCGGACCTCAAGTGGTCCACGACGTCGGGCCAGAGTTCGCGCAGGACGGAGGAACGGCGTCGTGCCCGCCAGCGCAGCAGGGCAAAGGGGACGTACCCCGCGAACAGGCCCAGGCACAGGGCGATGGGCGCGGCCCCGGTCAGCACAAACACCAGCAGCGCGGCCAGGACGGCAAACCCCAGCGTGCTGGCGAGCAGCGACGACGGCGTCACCTGGGCCACGCCTGCCTGCTGGAGCAGTTCCTCAAGCCTGCCGGGCCGGGCCGTCCTTGGCCGCTGTTCGGGCATGCTCCAACAGGACGTCCACACCAGGAACAGGCCCAGCCCGGCCAACAGCCCCACGAGTGCCGACATCAGGGCTCCCCCATGAGCGCTGCGACGCTGTAGCCGGCGGCTGCAAACTTTTCCGGTGACGGCATGGCGGAGGCGGATGGCGCGAGCCGGCCGTCGACGGTGTCAAAGGCCATCCCGGATTCGATGACGCCGTTTTCCACGCGGCGGCCCAGCGAGAGGATCTGGCCCACGCGGCGTTTTCCGTTGGGCAGCCTGACGCAGTGGACCACCAGGTCTATGCAGGCAGCAACGGTGGGAACCACGAAGGCCGCGCTGATGTTTTCCCCGGCCAGCAGGGGCAGCGTGCAAATCTTGACGACGGCGTCGTGGGCCGAGTTGGCATGGACACTGGCCATTCCAGGGAGGCCGCTGTTCAGGGCGATGAGCATGTCCAGGCTCTCGGCCTCCCGGACCTCGCCCACAATGAGCCGGTCGGGTCGCATCCGCAGGGCCTCCTTGACGAGGCGGCGCAGCGGAATTTCACCTGCGCCTTCTAGGTTGGGCTGGCGGCACTGCAGGCCCACCACGTCGCGCAATGGCAGCCGCAACTCAAAAATCTCTTCCACCGTCACCACCCGTTCGCGGGAGCCGATGCCGGCCGCGAGGCAGTTCAGCAGGGTGGTCTTGCCGGCCTGGGTGGCCCCGGAAACGAGAATGTTCAAACCGCTGCTGACCGCGGCGCCGAGAAAGCGGGCGGCCTGCGGCGTGAGCGAGCCCAACTCGACAAGGTGTTCCAGGCGGCTGGCGCGGGCAGTGAACTTGCGGATGTTCACGGCCCAATGGCTGGCGGTGATGTCGGGGATGACCACGTGCAGCCGGGAGCCGTCCGGAAGCGCGGCGTCGACAAAGGGACTGCTCAGATCAAGGCGGCGGCCCGAACTTTTCAGCATCCTCTCGACCAGGTCGCACACCTGCTGTGCGGTAAACGCCAGGGTGGTCAGCTCGGATTCGCCGTTGCGGGCCACGAAGACCTCATCCGGGGCGTTGAGCCAGATTTCCTCGATGTCGGGGTCGTCCAGGAACGGCTGCAGGGCGCCAAAGCCGGCAACGGCGTCGTATACGTGCTGCATGGCGTCCCCGGCATGGGCCAGCGGCGGGACGGCACCGACGAGGGACCGCTCTCCGTAGTCGTTGACCGCGGCCTCCACCAGGTGCCGGACCTCGCTGCCCTCCCGCAAGGGGTCAAGGCCCTTCCGCCGGATGAGTTCGCGAACCTCACCCTCAACCAAAGCAAGTGCATCCATCGTGCGTCTCCGCCCCGTTGCGGCCCTTATCCCCTTGACAGTGGAGCTTAGTCCGGAGAATGGAGAACACGCCAGAGGCAGTATCAGCTGTGGACAACCTGCGGTGCCGCGGGCGGGCGTGTTCTCACAGGCTTTTCCCAGAGTGCCATCATGGAACGGCCATTATTCTGAACGAGTGAATTCGCTCCTCCAATTGCCCATCATCAACGGCGCCGTGCCCGCCGCGCTCATCGCCGCCGGCCTGCTCGCGCTGCTGTGGCTGGTCTGGGGGAACAGGCGCGTCCTGACCCGCTGGGTGCCCGGTGCCCTGGTAATTTCAGTCGCCGCGACCGTCATCTTTTGGTACCTGGCCGAGAAGGTCTGGAACCTGTGGGGCGAGCCGCTGCCGCGCAGGCTGTACATCTACGCTGGACTGGCACTGTTCGCCGTTTTGATGATCGTGCCGAAACTGGTAACCCTGCGTCGCCTCTGGGCACGGCTGCTGGTGGCGCCGGTTGCCGCCGTCGTCCTTCTTTCAGCAGCGGGCCTCGCGAACCAGAACTTTGAGTACTACCCCACCCTCGGTTCCCTTTTCACCGCCACCGGGACCACCGTAAAAACCTTGGGCCAGTTCGAGGCCGACTACGGCAGGATGTCGCCGCCGGCGCGCACCGGACCCACCACCCCGGCCACGTGGCGGCCACCCGCCAACATGCCCGACCACGGCGAGGTCGTTTTCGTCCACATCCCCGGCACCATCTCCCACCTGGCAACGGCTAATGGCTACGTCTATCTCCCACCTGCCTATCTCGCCGCACCAAAGGCGAACCTCCCCGTCTTGGTGCTCATTCACGGCGTTCCGGGCGGTACGGGTGACTGGCTGCGCGGCGGGCGGATCGCGACGTTCATGGACCAGTATGCGGCCGCCCATAACGGCCTTGCGCCTGTTGTGGTGATGCCCGACGCGGGCGATTCGGGCGCGTACTACCCGTCGGCGTGCCTAAACAGCAGGGCAGGCCAGGCGGCCACCTACCTCACGCGCGACGTCCCGAACTGGATCAAGAAGACCTTCGGGGCCGGAACCTATTCACCCCGGCAATGGGCCATCGGCGGGTTTTCGTATGGCGGCACCTGTGCCATGACGCTGGCCGTCAACCATCCCGAGGTGTATCCGACCTTCATCGACAGTTCCGGCGAATCCGAGCCCACCATTTCACAAGGACATGCCTATCTAGTCAAGAAGTACTTTGGTGGCAGCACTGCCGACTTCGCCAAGCAAAACGCGCTCAATATTCTCAAGAGCCGCCGCTACAAGGGCGTTGCGGGCGTGGTGACGGTGGGTGCCGGCGACACGTTCTACCGGCCGCAGGGGGTCGAGGTGTTCCGTGCCATGGAACACGCCGGCATGGACGTCCGGCTGCAAGAGGCACCCGGGGGGCACGCCTGGCCAGCCTGGCGCTATGGCGTCTACCACAACATGGAGTGGCTCATGGGGCGGCTCGGCGTCGATTGACCAGCCGCCACATGGTGCCGTTGATTGGCACGTTCGCTTGCTAGACTCGGGGCGGACTTCTAACGATCGGCGGACAGTGGCATGACTTGGTGGCAGGCAGTACCGGCAATTGGCACAGCCGCCGTACTGCTCTTCCTGCCGGGCCTCTTCTTGGCGCGCGGACTGGGGGCAAGGGGATTTTCCCTGGCCGCACTGGCTCCCCTGGGCTCCTGCGGCCTAGTGGGCGTTGCTGGCATTATTGGCGGAGTGACACATATTCCGTGGTCGCTTTGGCTTCTCGCGGGAGTCACGGTTATCTGCACGGCGGCTGCATGGGGGATCCGTAGGCTCGTGCATGGCGGGGCCACCCCAGTCGGTAGGTCTTCAGGGCCGGTATTTCTGGGCTGGATTGCCGTGATCGCATCCCTGGCCGTCGCAGCCACGCTGGTCATGGGCCGCCTGCTGCCAGCGATGGGGAGCCCAGACTCCTTTGGGCAGGTCTACGACAATGTCTTCCACCTGAACGCCATCAGATACATCCTCGAAACGGGCAATGCGTCGACCCTCAATTTGGGCAACATGCTCTCTGGCGGGCATGGCATTTCCCTTTATCCCTCGGTGTGGCACTCACTCGCCGCCCTGGTGGCGCAGCTGGCATCAGTCAACGTCTTGGTCGCGGAAAACGCGCTGACAGTGGCCGTTGCCGCGTTGCTCTGGCCCTTCGCCTGCATCTGCCTGGTCCGTGGCATCCTCGGCCCGCGCATCCTTCCTGTGCTGGTCGCCGGAGTCCTGTCCGCCGGATTCTGGATATTTCCCTACCAACTGCTTCAGTGGGGGCCGCTTTTCCCCAACACGCTCTCATATAGTCTTCTGCCCCTGGCGGTTCTTGTCGTGGCAGGCTTGTTTGGCCGGCTTCGGGAGCCGATCGCCACCATGTTCACCCTGTCAATGATGCTGCCAGTGGGCATCGCAGCGCTTTTCCTCACCCAACCCAACGGCTTCAGTGCGCTCTTGGCGTTGACCGTGCCGATTGTCGCCGGCCGCTGGCTCCGCCAGTTTGTCGACGGACTTCATTCCCGCCGACGCGTCCGGCAGGCAGTCATCACCTTGGCCTGGGGCGCAGCCTCCATAGTCCTCGTCCTGCTTATCTGGAAGGCACTCATTCTTGGCTTTGACGCCTGGAAGCCGTCCAGGTCTTTGCATGATGCTGTCAAGGATGTGTTCACAGGCGGTCTGCTGGGGGGCAGATTCACCTGGCTGGCATCATTTATGGCTGCAGCTGGATTGCTGGTCATCATGATCAAGCGGAGGGGCTGGTGGATGGTAGGTGCGATGGCGGCCGCCGGTGGTCTCTACGTCATAGCGGCCTACCTGCCGACTGGCCCGCTCCGCCAGTTTCTGGTCGGCAGCTGGTACCAGGACCCATACCGCCTGGCGGCCCTTGTCCCCCTGTTCACGATAGTTCTGGCGGGAGTGGGGGTCGACGGCGTCGCCTCGGCCCTCGCCGCCGGCGCCCGTTGGCTCGCGGCCAGGATTTCTCCCGCTGTCCAGGAAACGCTTCTGCGTCCAGCAGCCCTCCTCCGAATGGCAGGCGGCCTCCTGGCCCTGGTGGTGGCCGCTTCAGTCCTCACGCCCCTCTCAATGCAGGCAAACCACAAAGGCCTGGACTACATCAGCGCCAAGATCAAGCAGTCCTGGTCTTGGACCCCGGGCTGGGTGGTGTCCACGGACGAATACAAATTGATGCAGCGCCTCGACAAGGACGTTCCGGCGGATGCAGTGATTGGGGTCGACCCATTTAACGGTGGCTCGCTGGCCTATGCCGTCTCGGGACGGAAGGTGTCTCAATACCACCTCTCGCCTGGCCCGTCAGCACCGGTGGCAGTGGCGGCCAAAGGCCTTGTGAATGCCGTTCCAGGGTCAAAAACTTGCAAGGCAGCAAAAGCGGCGAACATTCAATATGTACTCGATTTTGGATCCTTTTACATGCTCCAGTTTCCTGAAGCCAGGATCTACCCTTCTTTTGTCGACATCAAGGCTTCTTCAACACTGAAACTTGTGGACCGGCAAGGCGCGGCCAAGCTATATAAGGTGGTTGGTTGCTAAAAGCCATGCCGGTTCCGGACGTGGCGACCTGTCAAGCAGGACGCTGAACACTTGGACAGCCTTGGACCTCGGCTAGGCCCCGTACCCCTGCGGGTTCTCGCGCTGCCAGCGCCAGTGGTCCTGGCACATCTGGGCGAGGTTCCGGTGTGCTGACCAGCCCAAGTCCGCCAGCGCCGCTGACGGATCCGCGTAGCTCACCGCGGCGTCGCCAGGGCGGCGGGGCGCGAACTCGAAAGGGACCGGCTTGCCGGCGGCGTCACCAAACGCCTGGATGACCTCAAGGACCGACGAGCCGTTGCCCGTGCCCAGGTTCCATCGGAAGACCCCGGGATGGGCGGGCAGGTAGTCCAGCGCGGCCAGGTGCCCGGCGGCCAGGTCCATGACGTGGATGTAGTCGCGCACGCCGGTGCCGTCCGGCGTCGGGTAGTCGTTGCCAAACACCATGACCTTCTCGCGGCGCCCCACCGCCACCTGGGCCACGAACGGCAGCAGGTTGTTGGGAATGCCGCTGGGGTCCTCGCCGATCCGGCCGGACTCGTGGGCGCCGACCGGATTGAAATAGCGCAGCAGTGCGACGTGCCAGGTGGGGTCGGCGGCACCGAGGTCCGTGAGGATGTCCTCAATCTGTTCCTTGGTGCGTCCGTACGGGTTCGTGGCGTCCAGCGGCATCTTCTCGACGAGCGGAACCTCCTCGCTGGCGCCGTACACGGTGGCGGAGGAACTGAACACGATGGTGCGCACACCGTGCCTGTCCATGGACGCCAGCAGGTTCAGGGTGCCGGCGATGTTGTTTTGGTAGTACATCAGCGGCTTGGCCACGGACTCCCCCACGGCCTTGAGCCCGGCAAAGTGGATCACGGCGTCAAACGCGCCCCGCGCAAACAGGCCGTCAACCCCGTCGGCGTCCAGGAGGTCGAGTTCGACAAAATCCGGGTGTCTGCCCGTCAATTCCTCCACGCGGCGCAGCGACTCCGCCGAGGAATTGGCCAGATTGTCCAGGACGACGACGCTGTGCCCGGCTTCCAGCAGGCAGAGAACAGTGTGTGAACCTATGTAGCCGGCGCCGCCGGTCACCAAAACTTTCATGCGCTCCAGCCTATAGGGCGCGGGGCGCTGCCGAAGCCGCTCCAACATCGGCTCGTTGGAGCCGCCGCCCAATTGGCGGCGGCTGATGCCCGTCAACTAAAGTTGCATCGGACACGGCCGCATCCGCGGAGTCGGTTCACCCCTGGTTCCAGTCTCCCGACGCGGTTCCTCCCATGAAACAACAACAGAATTCCGAGGTTGGCCGTGGCGCAGTTGAGCGTGATGATCCCCGTCAAGAACGGCATGCCGTATCTAAAGTCCACCATCGCGAGCACGTTGTTTGCCATGCCGCGCGACTCGGAGCTGTTGGTCATGGACGATGGCAGCACCGACGGCACCGGTGAATATTTGGCCGGTGTGCGGGACAAGCGCCTTAAGGTTTTCCGTAATGACGAATCCGTTGGCGTTGCAGCCGCCGGAACCGCGTTGCTCGGGCATGCGAGCGGCGAACATGTTGCGCGCATGGACGGCGACGACATCTGCCTGCCATGGCGCTTCTCCGTCGAACGCCGGGCCCTCCAAGGCGCGGACATCGTGTTTTCGCCCATGCTGTTGATCAGCGCGCGGAACCTGCCGTTCCGCCCGCAGTTGGAGCGTGGCCTTTCGGTTGACGCTGTCCCCCTGCACCTGCTGCTCGGCAATGTCCTGGCCAACCCCACGATGTACGCCACCCGCGCCGCCCTGGAGTCCCTGAACGGGTACCAAAAGACACACGCCGAAGACTATGACATGTGGCTTCGAGCGGCGACGCTCGGCCTTCGCATGCGCCGACTGGACGCGCTGCCGACCGTTCTCTACCGCCGCCATTCAAGCCAGCTCAGCCGTTCCCGCCCATGGGACCGCAAGAGCGACGACGTGGTTCTGGAGCAGTCGTTCCAAGCGCTGGCCGAGGTCGCCATCGGGTTCAAGGGTTCGGCGTCCACCGTCCTCTACAACCGTCCCCGCTCCAACCAGCCGTACCCCACGGATCCCGACATCCAGGACTTTGCGACCGGCGTGCTCGAGGCCAGCGCCCGCCTCCCCAAGGGCGACCGCAGGATCCTTCAAGCGCGGCTTCGTGCCATCTACCGCCTCTAAGGTTTTATTCCAGTCGGAACGCGCAGGGATTGAAGTGTGCCCTGCTGCCGGGCACTGCTGGTACGCATCGTAAGTACTGCCACATCCGTCGCCTGAGAAACATTGATCACTTCAGCACCACCGGGGTACTCTGGATGCTAAGCAGGCCTGGGGGCACGCTTGGGTTCCTTCCTGTGTTTTGCCTCCTGATGGCCAAACCACTTCAACACCGCACCGGAGCCCATCCATGATTTCGACTCGGTCCAGGCTGACCCATTTTTCGGCAAGGGAATTATCGCTTGGCGCCGCACGAGCCGCGGGCGCGGGTCTGCTCGCCGCCTGCCTGGCCGTTTCGATGGGGTCGGTTCCTGCCACGGCCGCCCCCGGGGATGCGGTTCCGACTGCCACATCGACGTCGGCCGTGCCGGCAACGCCGTCTGGCGTGGTGTCGAGCCCGACGGCGGTTGCCGCCACGCCGGGCCCCACCGCACCGCCGACGGCGGCGGGAACACCCTCTGCTGATCCGGCACCCCCGGCTGATCCGACGCCAGCGCCCGGTACGACGCCATCCCCAACGTCCGCTCCGCCAGCCGCCGAAGTGGCGAAATATGGCGCCTACATGGGCATAGGCCTCGCCGAGCAGGGCGCGGGCCAACAGCCACGGCCACAGCTGCGACGGCAAACCGCCGCGCCCATGTCGGGATCTGTTGCCCAGCCGCTCTCGGCAGCCACACCGGGTGGCGTGCTGGGAATGGACGTCAGTGGCTGGCAGACCTCGGACACCGGGCACACGCAGAGCAGCGTCGACTGGGCGTCGCAATGGAGGCTCGGCGCCCGCTTCGTGTATATCAAGGCCACCGAAGGGACCTCCTTCCGCGACAGCTCGTTCTCCTCACATTTCGTGGGCGCCTCCAAAGTTGGCATGCTGCGCGGCGGCTACCACTTCGCCATCCCCAACCAGTCCGACGGCGCGACCCAGGCCAACTTCTTCACCAGCAATGGGGGGGGATGGAGCGCCGACGGCAAAACGATGCCTCCCTTGCTGGACATCGAAAACAACCCCTACGGCGCCAGTTGCTATGGGCTGAGCCAAACGCAGATGGTGGCCTGGATCAGCGCCTTTTCCAAGCAGGTCCAAGCCCGAACGGGACGCCTGCCCATGATCTACACAAATTATTACTGGTGGCAGGACTGCACCGGCAACTCAACGGCGTTTACCGGCCAGCCCCTGCACATAGCCGCCTACGGCACTTCTGATCCGTGGATGCCGGGCGGTTGGAGCAATTACAGCGTGTGGCAGTACAGCTCAACGGGCCCCTTTGCCGGCGACTCCAACACCTGGAACGGCACCCAGGCGAGCCTGGCGACCTTTGCCACGAAAGCCGACGGACCCGCCCCCAGCCCGGCGCCGTCGCCGTCCCTCCCGATGCCCAAGCCTTCGATACCGTCGCCCGCGGACGTGGTGGCTGTTGATGCCAACGGAGCCCTCTGGGACTATCCTGCGACCGGCTCTGGAAGTCTCGGCATCCGGAAGCAGATCGGCTCGGGATGGAAGGGGCTGCGCTCCGTCAATGTGATTGACTGGAACGCCGACGGCACCCTTGACGTCGTGGCGCAATGGAATTCCGGCAGCGTGTCCCTCTACAAGGGGCAGCCGGCCGGCGGCTTCGCCGCCCCCGTGACCTTGGTTGCGTCCGGATGGGGCACCAACCAGCTCACCATCGGCTATTGGCTCAACGCTGCCCGGTATCCACAGATCCTGACACGCTCCGACTCGGGCGTCCTTAAACTGTGGAGAAACTCGTCCGGCAATGGAATCGACGCCGGAACGCAGATCGGACAAGGCTGGAATTCGCTGAACCTGACCATGGTCGACTTCGACGGGGACGGAAACCAGGACTTGCTGGCCCAGGACCCGTCGGGTGCTGTTCGCCTTTACCGGTCGAACGGCATTGGGGGGTTCACGGCCGAGGCTCGGAATACCGTGGCCACCGGCTGGAACGCGTTCACCAGCGTCACGGTCTACAGCGGCTTCGCGTCACCGGGGTCCGCCGGCCTGATCCGGCGGACGGCACAAGGGGCCTTGAGCTATGTTCCGCTAACGGGCAAATCGTCGTTTGGGAGTGCTTCGGTAGTTGGCAGCGGGTGGGGAACGTATCTCATTGCCGGCGCCGAGAACATCAACAACATACCGCCAGCGCCCCAGCCGCCAGCAGGCAAGCCCGTCCCGAGCAATCCGCCGGTGGTCGCGCCCGCTCCCTCCATCAAGGCGGCTTCGGACGTCGTGGCGGCGGACCCAGCCGGGGCATTGTGGCGCTACCCCGCAGCCGGCGCCAGACTCGGCGAACGCACCCAGATTGGTTCCGGGTTCATAGGCGTCAAGTCTGTGCACGCCACCGACTGGAACGCAGACGGCGTTGCGGATCTCCTCGTCCAGTGGACCAACGGCCAGCTGACCCTCTATCCTGGCGCCGCCGCGGGCGGGTTTACCGCGCCGCTCACGTTGGCGGGGTCCGGCTGGGCCGGCTACGACATCACGGTCGGCCAATGGGTCCGCGGCGCGAAGTACCCCGCCATCGTTGCCCAGGCCTCCGACGGTTCCCTCACATCCTTCACCACTACCAACGGAACCTCCCTTACGGCCGGCACTGCCGTGGCCCAGGGCATGACGCGCATGCACCCGATCATGACGGACTTTGACGGGGATGGCAACGCCGACATTGCCGCAATCGACAATATCGGGCGCCTGGTGCTCTACCGATCCAACGGCAAGGGGCAACTCATTGCGGAACCGCGTCCCACCATCGGGACCGGCTGGAACAACATGACCAGCGCCGGCCCCGCCAACGGCTTCACCTCGAGCGGCTCGAGGGGACTGCTGGCCAGGACGGCCGACGGTACGGTCCTGTACTACCCCACCTCCCAGTCGCGCTTCGGCGCAGCATCGACCCTCGCTGCCGGGTGGGGAGGAAACACCATTGCGGGGAGCCAGGCGTTGACGGGGCAACAAGCAATCACGAGCGTGAACGACGTCGTTTCCGCCGACGCCCAGGGCATACTTTGGAACTCCGCGGCGACCGGGACAGGACAGCTGCGCGCGCCATACCCCATCGGCGTGGGGTGGAAGGGTCTCACGAGCCTTCATGTCGTCGACTGGAACCAGGACGGCATCCCGGACGTTCTGGCCCAATGGAATTCCGGAAAAATGTCGGTCTATGCCGGCGCCAAGGGCCCGGGGTTTGGCTCCCCCGTCACCGTCGGGTCCTCAGGATGGGGATCCATCCGAATTGCCGTTGGCAAGTGGGTCTCGAGCCAGCGGTATCCAGGGGTCGTGGGGATTGATGCCGCCGGTAGGCTGTTCCACTGGCCCAACCAGTCCGGCGCCACGCTTTCAACCGGACTCCAGATCGGGAGCGGTTGGGGCCCGCTGCGCATTGTCATGGTCGATTTCGATCTCGACGGCAGACAGGACCTGCTGGCCATTGATCAGGTAGGAGCCATGCGCCTGTACAGGTCAGACGGCAACGGCACGTTTATCGCAGAAACCCGTCCGCTGGTTGGTTCCGGATGGGCGGCCTTCCGCCAGTTTTCCGGGGCCACGGGTTTCGCGGGTCCGCGTGACACCGGCGTGCTGGCCCATTCCCCGGACGGTACGGTCCGCTTTTACCCGATAGCCGCACCCCGCGTCTGGGGCGCGGCCACCGTGGTGAAGCAGCCCGTGACAGGAACGACGATCGGCGGCTAGCCCGGCCAAGGCCGCCTCCGTTGGCGTGGCGGGGCTGCTCCGCCGCGCCGGCCCCCGGTGCCTGGCGAAACCGCCGGGAAGGGTAGCGCCAAATCAGCTTGCCGCCGTGTGCCTGCTGCCGGCGATTTTCGCGATTGCCGCGTCCCACACTGCAATCTGGGATTCGGCCGAAAGCGGCCGGGCAGCGGCATCGGCGGCCCGCTTCCAGGTGTTAATGGATTCCGGTGTCAGCGCCCAAAGCGTCCTGCGCAGCGACTCCGCCGAGAAGCCCTCCGTGATGGCGCCGAGCCCGTATTCCTCGACCAGGCCCACCATGGCGGGGGAAGGCCCCACGATCAGGCCGATCCGTGCCTGGACGGCTTCGAAGAACTTGTTGGGCAGGGCATTCTTCAGGTTGAAGTTGGTGGGCGGCAGGAACACCACGGAGACGTCATATTCGCTCAGCGTGGAGACCAACTGCTTGTACGGCACGGGTTCCCGGAAGCTGATGGACGGGACGCTGGCGGCCTGGGCCTTGAGCTCGGCCACGTAGTCCGGTTCATTGGGCATGACTATCATGTCGAGGGACAGCCATTCCGGGGCGTCCTTCATGGCCTCGATGAAATTCTCCAGCTTTCGGTAGCGCTGGCCGGCGGCGCTGTGAATAAGACGCACCGTCGCCCCCACCATCCTGACCGTTCCTTCGGCGTAGGGGGCGGCATTGGTGACGACCCCCGTCGGCGTTCCATAGTCCGTGAGGTACTCATCTGCGATACCCTGGGACACCGTGGTCACAGAGGAAGCCCCGGCAAGGTAGCGCGAACACAGCCACCGCATGAACGGCGCAATGAACATCCGCCACTTGAGGTTGTCTTCCTTTTCCCTGGGCGCAAACTCATGCAGGTCGGCATGGACACCCAGCCTGGGTTCCAAGTCCAGAGCCAGCGGGAGTGTGTTGAGGTCGTTGGCCAAGATGACGTCAAACCGGCCCTTGGGCAGCACGGCCCGGGCTGACTGCACGGCAGGAAGGCCGTCATAAACTTTCGCGTACTGCCGCGTGATCAACCCGACCTTGTCCGATGGCCATCCCCGCGAGTCCTCGGGAAGCGCAAAATGCTCCGCCACGCCGTCGGGCGCCGCACCATAGGCGCACGTGGTCACACGGTATTTGTCCTTGAACAGTTCCACCTGCTTGAGCACCCGGGGGTCCGAGCGGATGGGCGAGAACGTCAGGATCAGCAGGGAGGGAAGCTCAGTCATATCCTCCATTATTGTCGATCGCAGGCCCTGCCCCGACCCAACGTGCTATGGCAGGCTCTAAAACACCCTCCGAAGCAGCGGCACCTTTGACGCCAGCCACGAGACGGCGAAGCTGGCGGCCAGTGTCACCATATACGCCCCCGCAATCGCGGTGAACGATCTCGCTTCCAGGACGGCAGGCACATTCAGCCGAATCGTCTCGAAGATCACCAGGTGCACCAGAAACACGCCAAAGGAGGCGTTGGAGAGGGCAACCAGCAGCGCCCCAACCCGGCGGGGCACCTTGATGAACTCGGACCCTGACAGTCCAACGACGAACACGCCTATCGCAGTCAACGCCACTCCCACGCCCAAATAGGAAGTGGATACCAACTGGTCTGCCAGGGCCAGAACGCCCGGATGCCCGAAGTGCCAAATGGTAAAGACCACCAGCGCTGCAGTCACGACGGCCGCGGCTGCAAGCGGCAGACCCCTGAGCCGGACCTTGCGCAAGGCATATCCCGCAGCAAAGTAGCCCACGTAAGGCATCCAGTACGTAAAGACGTTCAGGGGAATGGGGCGGGAAATCCCGAAATGCGCCAAAATGCCGGGCACCATGTATGCCAGGACGGTCACGGCGAGCAGGCTCGCCGCCGTGAGAACCGCGCGATGCCCCTCCTTCGCTCTGATGAACGTGGCCAGCAGGGGCGCGATGGCGTACAGGCCCAGAATGAGCCACAGAAAGTACAGCTGGGTGAAAACCGAGCTGTCATAGATGAGTTGGAGCATGCGTGCGGTGGTCAGGTGTTCGTGCCTCATCCAGGTGCGCACGCCCACCAGATAGACGGCGTTCCAGAAGATCAGTGCCGGCACGAGTCGCATGGCACGCTTGCGGTAAAACGCGGCGGGGGCCTCGAGCACCTGCCGGGAGCCGAGCAGGAGGGCGCCGGAGATCATGACAAAAACCGGAACGACCCAAATAAAGCCGATGTCGATGGCAACGGCGGCCCACCAGCCGCGGCCAGCCTTCGGCTCCGCCCCCACGCGCAGCCCGAAGACGTGAATGGCCACCACCCCGCAAATGCTCAGGATCCGCAATATGTCCAGGCCGTAGTTGCGTTGCATCCTGGCGCGTTCCGCCCCTGGTGCAGTCACCACCGATGCGCCGGCGTGCGGGGCCCGGCTCATCCGGTGGCAGTCCCGTTCGACCCAGATTCCGACGGGGCAGTCCCGGCCGCGATCGCGCGGGCCGCAGCGGCGGGCGACTGCCGGCGGTTGACTTCATCCAGGGCCACGCGGCGCGACAACTTGGTCATGGTGGTTTCCATGTGCCGGAACCGCTGGTAGGTGGTCGCCATGTAAACGAGAAAGCTGACTATAAGACCGTACAGGACCAGGTCCGTGCCGCGGCCGATGCCGAAGAACCGGGCGATGTGGGTCAGCACCTCCGGGAAGAAGATCGACAATCCGGCCACGCACGCGAACAGTATGAGCATGATTCGACGGATGGCCAGGTGCCGTGCGTTCGATCCGCCGCGCATGAGTGCCAGGGAAACTGTGACGACAGCGAGGACTAGAGCAATCTGAACAACTATTTGCACAATGTCACCTAAACAAAAGGTCGGCGAGGATGTTGACCGAATTCAGGAGGGACTGGCCCTTGCCCTTGGAATAATCGGTGTAGATGATTTCCACCGGCTGCTCCACCCATTTGGGCTTCATCTCGGCAATCTGGTGGACGAGTTCCGAGGCGTGCGCCATGCGGTTCTGGGTAAGGTGGATGCCCCGCGCCACCTTGGGGCTGAGCGCACGGAGCCCGTTGTGGGCGTCGGTCAGGTCCATGCCGGTGGCCAGGCGGGATTGGACGGCCGCGGTGCGCAGCACCAGGCGCTTCGCGGGCGAGAGTTTGGTTCTTTTGTCCAAGAATCGGGAGCCCAGTACGATCTCTGCCTCGCCGGACTTGATGCGCTCGGCCATGGCTTGGGCGTCGACCACCCGGTGCTGGCCGTCGGCGTCGAAGGTGATGATGCAGTCCAGCTCAGGATCGTTCAGCGCGTACTCGATGCCCGTCTGAAGGGACGCGCCCTGACCGAGGTTGACCGGGTGCTGGACCACGACGGCACCCGCCCGGCGGGCCGCCTCCTGGGAGCCGTCGGTGCTGCCGTCGTCGACGCAGACGACGTACGGGAACACCTTTCGCAGCCCCGTGATGACGCCGCCGACAACCGACGCCTCGTTATACATGGGGATGACTATCCAAGTTCGACTCACCGCACAAGTATCCCATATGCCCCGGCCAGGGAAGGGCCTGCCTGCCTCGCGCGGGTTCAATCCTTGGCAAGTTCGGAGAGTGCGTTGGCCATGGCGAAAGGGCCGTGCATGAGGCGGGCGCTCGTGCGCCGGCGCAGCATCCACACTGCCCGGTCGGCCTCCGGATCCGCCGAGACGATGACGTCAGCGTGGCAAAAAATGTCCGTCAATTGTGGATCGGCCTTCAGGGCACGGGCCACGCGGCGGGAGGTGAGGTTGTACTTTGCAAGACGCCCCACGACTCCCAGCGGGCCCGGCTTTGTGGCAGCGGAAGTGACGAGGTTGCCCACCCGGCCCGGAGGCGGGACCACCAACCCGACGACGTCCACGAAGGCGTGGGTGACGGTTTCACTCGTTTGGGGCAGTTGGGCATAGCCCGCGACGCAATGGACGGGGATGCCGTATTCGGCTACGGCTGACTGGGCTCGACGCCACAGTTCATCAATGGCCATGTCGGCCCTTTCGCCCCGGCCCAGGAGGATGGCGAGTTGCAGGGGTTCTTTCACGGCTTGCTCCGATCCGAGGGCTGGGCGGCGTGTCCGGCGCGCCGGTCAAGCTCTGCGCGCAGTTCTGCGATCGCGGGGCGAAGGGTGGTTGACCGTTCAAACTGCTGTCCGAATTCCCACGCTGCGGCCCACTTTGCCGGATCCGGGTCGGCAAGTTCTTGTGCGCAAGACAGCAGGGCTGCGGAAATTCCCCCGGGGGTCAAATCTTGGGCTTCAAACCAGAGGGGGTAGTGCCGGAGCATCGTTGAAGCAGCACTGTCGGTTGCATGAACGGACACAATCGGCAGCCCAGTGGCGATGTATTCTGCCGTCTTCCCACCGGTCACATACTTGCCCGGCGGCAGTATGAGGAGGAGCGCATCGACGCTCCGGTAAAAGCTGGCCACGTCCCGCTTGGAGATGGGTCCTTCATAAGCGAGGCCGCGGTGCATTCCCGAATTGAATATTTCCAGGACATCTGCCGGAACCAGCCCAGTGGGGCTTAGTTTCCCGCGGAAGACTGCATGGGCTATCTGCGCAGCCCCCTGGCCAAAGGCGGCGTCCCATCCCATCAGGAACTCTGCCAGGGGAACGGCGGTGTACTGAAGCGTGCCCAGGTAGCCGATGCGTGGTTCCAGGGTTGCGTTGGCCGCGGGGCGACCATGGCCCGGCTGCGGGTCGAAGCCGTTGGGCACCACTCGCATGGTGCCGCTTGTGTCGGGGTACCTGCGGGCGTATTCGTCGCGAATGGGGTCATTCACGTACCACGTCTGCAGCGCCCCTTTCAAATATTCATGTTCCAACAGGCCGCGCTCCGATGTGGTGGCGAAGATCTCCGCGCCGGTGAACGTGCTGAATGACCAGGCGTCCCGGTAGTCGAGAACGTAGGGGACGTCTGCCAGTTCGCGGGCTATTTTGTACGACACGTAAGGGGCTGCGGACGCCATGACAAGGTTGACCGGGTGCTGCCTGTGGATCCGGTGCAATGCTTCGCTGGCGGGCGCAAACCAGGATGCGTGGAAGTCCTCGGGGAAACCTTTGCGGCTGCGGCGGCGAAAAAGTTCCTTCCAGATATAGGGCGCCTCGATCCGAAGCCGCGAGTAGCGCCGAAGGTCACGGCGGTTGGGCTCCTCCGAACCGCCGTCGGATGCGTGGACCACCTTGATCCGGGGGTCAACGGACTCCAGCAGGCGGTTGTCCGTTCCCGTGACTTCGGCCCAGATGCCGGCGTCCACCGTCAGGACGGTGACGTCCCAGCCTGCTTCGGCGAAGCCGTTGGCCACCGCGGTGCACCGGTAGACCGACGATGCAGAGCTCGGCGGAAATGCAAATGATATGTAGAGAAGGTGCGGCCGGTTCACCCTGCAGCCTCCAATACCTTCCTGTAGCCCGCTTCGAGCCGCGGCAGAAGCGCCGCGGGTCCGTGGTTGTCACGTATGTAGGTCACGCTGTCGAGCCTGCGCGACAACGCCGGCGGGTCGGAGAGCGATTCGCGCACCGCGTCCCCTACGTCCGTCCGGGCCACGGACACCGTCGCGACGTCGGCCGAGTAGCCGGCATGCTGGTCGGCAAAGATGGTGGGGATGCCCATTCCCATCGCTTCCAACTCGCTGGTGGCTAATATGCCGGCGATTTGCCCCACGGCAACGTGGGCGTGTGACATTTCGCGCAAGTATTCTGCCTTGGGCATCTTAGGAAGCAATTGCACGCCCATGGCTGCGACCTCCGGCGCCCGGTCGCCCCAGTCCAGGCCGACGATGTCAACCTCCATTCCAGCCAGGGCAGCTACCACGTCGGCGGCAGTCTGGACCCATGCATCGCCGCCCTTGGACGCGTCCCAGCGTGACGGGAAAAACACACGGGGCCTTTCCGCCGGCGCCCAAGTGGGGAGCTCGGCAATATCGACGGGAATGGGCATGTACTCCGCATCAGCCCGTGCGCGTTCCGCCTTTTCCCGGTTGTCCGGTGTGGCATACCAGACATGCCCGGCACCATCCACATCGGCCTTGATGACGGCGTGGTGCTGCTCTTGCCAATAGTTTTCCCGGATGTCGGTGCCGTGGAGGGTCAGCGCGTACGGGCGGGCAAACCTGCCACGCGCCCATTTTGCCCTGCCGCCCATATTTACGTGCCACAACTGTGTCCGTGGGTAGGCCGACGCCTGCTCCAGGAGGAAGCGGTAGTAGGCGGCTTTAGTGCCGCCGCGCGTCCAAGGTCCCTGGATGATCTTCCACGGCTTCCCCTGCCGCTGTCCCTCCGTGACGAAGGTTTTGCCAACATCGGCGCAGTCGAAGAGTTGCGTCACACGGATTTCCTTGTTCATGCCATACATTCTCGCATTGAACCCGCCGCCGCCAGCGTCCCGGGGCACACCTGCAAGGCGTGCCCCAGGCAACCCCCGTAGTATGGGATGGATTCTTCCACTGCAGTTCTGGAGTAAAACTTGAAAAACTTGCGACGCACACTTGGCCAATTGCTGCCGCTGCTGCCCGCCAACGCGAGAAAATTCCTGTATATTTTCGCAGCGTCATCGTCGGTGCTGGTCTTAGTCGACGCAGGCGCACTGGGTGTATTTGCCCTCGTGTTGAACCAGATCATGCAGTCGCAAAGTTCTGGCAACCCCATGAAGCTGCCGGTACTCGGCAGCATCTCCGACAACATCGGGCTGGTTCTGCTTGTGTGCTCGGCCGCGGTGATGATCTTGAAGTCGTTCCTGAACATCTGGCTCCAGTGGGTGTCCACCCGCAAGTTTGCCGACTACGAATTGGAAATCGGGACGGTCCTCTTTCAAAGCTACATCCGGGCACCATGGACGTCCCGCCAAAACCGGTCGACCACGGAATTGGTGCGCATGATCGACGTGGGCATTGCCAACACCATCGCCGGGGTGCTGTTTCCCGCTGTGGTTCTGCCGTCCCAGGCCCTGACGTTCGCATCCGTGCTGGTCATTCTGGTCGCCGCCTCGTGGCAGACAGCTCTCATCACGGTCCTCTATCTTGGCCTCATCGCCGCATTCCTGTATCTCTACCTGTCAAAGAAGTCATACGAGGCCGGCCGCGTCAACCGCGATTCGGCCATGCGAATGTCGACGCTTGTTTCGGAGATGCTCGCGGCGCTGAAGGAAATTACGCTTCAGGACAAGGCCGATGAAGTAGGCGACGTTGTCTACCTGAGCCGAGAGAAGGCCGCAAGGTCCCGTTCCAACATCCGTTTTCTCGCGGCTGTGCCGAAATTTGTCATTGACATGGCACTGATCGGCGGCTTTCTGCTCATCGGGACCGTCGGATTCTTCAACGGCGGGATTGGCGCAGCGATGACGTCAGTGGCGATCTTCGCCCTCGCGGGGTTCAAAATGGTTCCAGCGCTGACCACCATCCAGTCCCAGGTGACGCTGGTCCAGTCCACGCTTCCCTATACGGAACTGGTCATGGCCGACATTCGGGATGCCGAAGATTTCCGTAAAAATGCCGAAAAACTGGGCAGAACACCCATCAGCAGTGAACCGAAAATTCTTGAGCTGCGCAACGTTGAATTCACCTACCCCGGGGCAAACCGACCCGCCGTGACAGATGTCAGCCTGCGGATTCCCCTTGGCACCTCGGTGGGCGTGGTGGGACAATCTGGAGCCGGTAAATCAACGCTGATAGACATCTTCCTAGGCCTGTTGGTGCCTTCCGCCGGCTCCATGACCCTCGACGGCGTGCCGCTGGAGGACGTGCTGGCCGCCTGGCGAAAGCGCGTCGGCTACGTGCCCCAGGAAGTCGCCATTTTTGACGGTACGGTGGCCCAAAACGTTGCATTATCCTGGGGCTCTGACATCGACGAGGACCGCGTGCGCGTTTCGTTGCAGCGCGCCCAGCTGCTGGAGACCATCGAGGCACGCCGCGGGGGCATCCACGGCCGGGTGGGCGAGCGAGGCGGGTCCCTCTCAGGCGGCCAGCGCCAACGCCTTGGCATGGCCAGGGCACTCTACCTGGACCCCCTGGTGCTGGTGCTCGACGAAGCCACCAGCGCCTTGGACACGGCCACGGAAGCCGCGGTGGCCGCGGCCATCCACGAACTCCAGGGGGACGTGACCGTCATTTCAGTCGCCCACCGGCTCTCCACCATCCGCGACAGCGCCCAGGTCCTTTACATGAGCGAGGGCACCATTGAGTCCCGGGGGACCTTTGATGAAGTCGTTGCAGCGAATCCCAATTTCGCCCAGCAAGCGGCGTTGGCCGGATTGACTTCCTTGGAAACTGCCGTTGAACCCCGCCTAAAGTGATAAGCCCCGGTCGTCCGTGTCCCGCTCAGCGCCCCGCAACGAGCGCCGCGGCAGCCCTCGCGTTGACTGCCGCATCGTAGTCGCGCGCCCATAGGGCCCGCGGATCGTAGGTTTGCGGTGCGGCGGTGAGGACCCTTTCCAACGCCTCCGTTAGTTCCGGGCCTTTAAATGCCGCCCGAATCAGCTCCCCCGTTTTGAGCCCTGCGCCGACGATTTCAGCGGTTCCGCCCACATCCGTCGCAACCACGGGAATGCCATACGATATGGCTTCCATGATGCTGACGGGCAGGCCTTCCGACGCGCTGACATTGACGAAGGCCGCGATGCGCCGTGTCCGGTAAAACTCCATAATCTGCTGGTGCGGAGTCGCCCCGCGAATGTCGATGGAAAGTCCTGGCCGATCGATTCGGGCCGCCCGTTGGCGCAAATCGTCCTCCAACACCCCGCCACCAAAGTGGATCCAGGTCACAGGGGAATCGAGTGGCAACTGTTCCAGTGACTCCAGAATTCGGTCAACACGCTTGACCGCGATGAGGTTCGAACAGCTGACGATGGTTCGCCCGGATCCTTCAATCAGGGGGCCCTCGGCTTCGACGGGCTTCGCCGTTCCGAGGCGGCTCACAAATATCTTGCTGTCCAACCGTTCCCCCGGGTAAGTGTCGAGCAGGTGGCGCCGGGCGGATTCTGAAATGGCCAGGATCCGGTTGGCCCGTTCAAACAAGGAGGGACGGAACGGCAAGTAGCCGGATTCTGCTTCGTAGAGGTCGTAGCGGTGCAGGCGCAGACTGACACTCCTGATTTCACGGGGCAACCATGGGACCAGCAGTCCCGCCCCCATGCCCCAAAAGCTGTAGACGCTCGTTTCGGCATTCGGCCTCAACAAGGAGCGCCGAAGCCGGGGATCGTGCGCCAGCGTCATCCCCACGGCGGCCGCCGAAAGGAATCGCCCGGCATGGCATGCGAGCCGTCGGGCCCGCAGTTCGTGAATCGTAATCTGGAGTGACCGGGCCAGCAACGATGGGGAGCCACAGGCCTTAATCTTGGCTGTGCGGGAGCTCCCGTAGAGATTCCCGCCATAGACAACATTGGGTGGCATCTCAACGATCGTATCGGCGGCGCCAGGCGTGTAATTGAATACTTCAATTTCATCAAAGCGGGCCGCCAGGGCAGCTATTTCGCTGCCCACAAACACATGGTCACCCTGTGAGTAGGGATATTGGTTTGCCAGCAAAACCAGCCTGCGAAGAGTTGTCACGTTAGTTGTCCCTGGATTTCATGCGTTGGATTCCATGACCGGCAGTTGCCAGATACAAGAATTTGGGCGGCCTCAGGCCCGGGCAATGGCGGACGCATATGCCTCGTCGAGAAGTGCGCCCACGGCGGCGGGCGCGAACCTGGACCGGATGGGTGCTGCGATGTCCTCAGCAGGCACGTTTCGGAATGCCTCCGCGGCCTCCAGGACAGCTCCCCCAAGGACTTCCGGCGTGACCTCTTCGACGAGCCTGCTGTTGGACATGTCCGCGTAGTCACTGAAGCCGCCCACGCGCGTCGCCACCACGGGCCGGCCGGCGGCGAGCGCTTCCGCCGCGGACGTAAAAAAGTTCTCCTGCGCGGTGGGAAGGAAAAACAGGTTCGCTGCAGACAGGTACTCGGTCACCTTGGCCGGCCGCACCGAACCCGCCAAGACGACCCGGTCCGCCAGGTTCAGCTTTGAAACCAACGCGTCGCACTCGGCGCGTTGGGGCCCGTCCCCCACCCAGGTCAGGTGCACGTCCGTGCCGCGGTCGCGCAGCCAGCCGACGGTTTCAATGGCGGCCAGGGGGCGCTTCCGGGCGATGAGCCCGCCCACGGCGACCAGGCGCAGCGGGGTGCCGAACTCGGACGCCGCGACCTGCCCGCGGCTCTTCACCACACAGGGCACCACCCGCGCGGCATGCGGCCGGGCAAAGCGCTGCATTTCCGCGGCGAGCTGGCCCGTCACGCCCGTCACCACGTGGGGGAATCGCAGCACGTGGCGCAATCCGGCGAGCCTCTCCCAGAGAGGCGAAACGCTGGCGGGGTTGACCACGCCGTTCCAGTGCTCGGTGTGCACCCAGGGACGTCCACGGGCCGCCGCGGTGCGGGCCCCCCATGCTGGCAGGGCGAGCAGGATGGCGGAAAATGCCATGGTGTGGACCACGTCGGCCCACGCCATTTCCCGTGCCAGCAGGCGTTCGCAGGTCAACACGCTTGCAGGGTGTCTGGGGTCCGAGAGGACACGGCGTACCGGGACTCCTTCCCACTCGCCGTTGGCGGTGCCGGGCATGGCCAGCGCGGTCCCGAGCCGGACGTGGATCACGCGCACCTGATGGCCCTGGCCGCGGATGGCTTCGACATGCTCGGCGTTAAACGGCGCCTCTGCGGGGTTTTCATCATGCGGGTACCAGGTGGCGATGACCAGGATCTTCATGCGTTCCTTGAAGGGGTTCGGCGGTGAATGGGCTAGGCGGACAAGACGTTAGGAAACTAGTGCAGAGGCGCTCATAAATCGCAAGGGGGCTTCCGGGTGCAGCAGCTGCGACAGGTCGCGCGGCAGCCACGTGCGCGGGTTCGTGAAGGTGCGTCGCGCATTGGCCATGGACTTCATCAAGGCGGGGTCGGCCTCCCGGCGCGCCACCGCATCGAGCAGTGACCGGTCCGCCACGGAGAGCGGACGTGCCGCCGTGGGTGCGGCGAACAACAGGGTGCGGGCCACCAAGGCCATCGCGGCGGCGTCGGCGGCACCCCACGTTCCGGCGTCGGCCCGCAGGAGCACGTGTCCAAACAGGTGGACGCGAATGAGCTTCGTCACGATGGCGGACCGCTGCGCGCAACCCAGGCCGGCAAACCAGTCCGATTGCACCAGGTCCGTGGCAAAGGCCAGGTCCTCCGTGACGCTGCGGGGCGTTGCCGTCACCCGGACCGCCGCGTCGTCGTGCACCAGGTAGCGGGGCAGGCCGCGGCCGTAGCTCACACTGGCCCCGGAGAACCAGAGTTGGGCGGAGAAGGACTGGTCCTCCCCCGTGGCGTACCGCGTGGGGAAGTCCAGGCCCAACGAACGAACCAGCGAAAGGCGCATTAGTCCCAGCGGTGCGGTGCGGTACGTGAGCCTGTCGGCCACCGGATCGAGTGCGGAACTCTTGTTGCGGCGGACCACGGGCGTCCGGATGGCTGCCCCGCCGGCATGGGCCATCGGAACGATCAAGACGTCGGCGCCGTCCCGATCGGCAGCCTCCACCCACCGCGCCAGGGCGCCCGGCTCGAGTGAATCGTCGCTGCCCATGATGGACACCCAGGTGCCGGCGGCCAGGGAAATGCCGTGGTTGAAGGGGCCTGCCGGACTCTTGATCCCGTCCGCATAGTGCACGAAGCGGACAAGGTCCCGGTGTTCGGGCGCCACACGGGCTCGGATCGGCTCCACTTCAGTGTTGTGGCACACCACGGTGACCCGCAGCCTCTGTGCGTCCTCCGGGCCCGTCGGGAGTCCGGACGCCATGAGCGACGCGACGGTGCGCTCGATGGGCCTGTCCGGGGTGTGCACGGCAACCACCACGTCGACCAGCACGGAATCCTGAGAATTGTTCTCCACCCAGTAAGGTTATCGCGGAACCAAAGGAACCAAGCCTGCACAGGAGAGCGCGGCCATGAGCCAAAGCATTGAAGTTGTCATACCGGTGCATGATCCGGCACGGCCACTGGAACGGGGCCTGCGGTCCATCCTGGCCCAGCGTGCCGGGCTCGCGGCCCTCGGCGTGGAACTTGGGGCCACCGTCGTCTGCCACAACATCCCCGTCGAGGCCATCAAGGAAGGCCTGCCCCCCGGTTTGGCGACGGACGACGCCGTCACCTGGCTTGGGCACATGGACGGCGTCAAGTCCCCCGCCGGGCCTCGCAACGCGGCCCTTGACCGGAGTTCAGCCACTTTCTTGTGCTTTTTGGACTCCGACGACTACGTGGAGGCAGGTTCGCTGGCCGCCTGGTGGAAGGCTGCCGAAACCCACGCCGCCGCGGCCGTCGTCGCTCCCCTGCGCACGCCTGAAGGCACCATTCTCCGTTCCCCCCGGATCCGCCCGGCAAAGCCGGAGGTGCTGGACGCCGTCAAAGACGGACTGGCCTACCGCAGCGTGCCCTACGGACTCCTGCGCCGGGATGCGCTGCTCGCCTGCGGATTCCGCTACGCGGAAGGCGTCTTGGTCGGCGAGGACCTCGAAGCAACGTTGAAGCTGTGGTTCCGGGGAGGCCTTGTGGTGTATCCATATGCCGCACCTGCCTACCACCAAACGGATTCTTCCGGTCCGAGCCGGGTCACCAGCGCCGTTCGCCCCCTCGCCGAGGAATTCCAGTGGCTGGACGCCCTGGTCCAGTCACCCTGGATCCGCACGGCCACCCTTGCCGAGCGCCGGGCGATCGCGCTGAAGCTGCTGCGGATCCACGGCATCGGAGCCCTGGTCCGGCGCGGGTCCATGCCCGAATCCCATGGCTCACCAGTGTGGTCAGCCGCCGATCAGACGGCCTGGACCAAGGCCCGGATGCAACTCCTCGACCTGGCCGGCGGATCGCTGCCGGCACTCTCACGGCGCGATGCCGCCCTCTCGCGAGCCGCCGCCGAGGCGGGAGACGAATCACAGTTGCGTGCCGCCGTCGTCAGTCATACCCAGGCGGGCCGGCTGGGGGAACTGGCAACTGACAACCCGCTGGCCATGTTCTGCGCCGATTCAGTCCTGCGGCACTACGTAGCGGAGCGCCGGCGCACGAAATCGGGAGTCTTCACCCTCGGCTAGGCTTGAACCATGCGAATTTTGAGTGTGGTGGGCGCGCGCCCCCAGTTTGTCAAGCTTGCCCCGATCGCAAAGGCCATGGAGGGCCGGGCCGAACACGTCATTGTCCACACCGGACAGCACTACGACGAGCTCATGTCCGACGTCTTTTTCCAGGACCTGGGCATCCCGGCGCCGGACTACAACCTGGGTGTGGGCTCGGGCAGGCACGGCGAACAGACCGGCGCCATGCTTGCCGGGCTGGAAAAGGTCTTCGAGGAAGCCGAGCCCGACGTGGTGCTGGTCTACGGGGACACCAACTCCACGCTGGCTGCAGCCCTCGCCGCCGTAAAGATCCACATTCCCGTGGCGCACCTTGAAGCCGGCCTGCGCTCTTTCAACCGTCGCATGCCCGAGGAACACAACCGGGTGCTGACCGACCACGCCTCGGACCTGCTCCTCTCCCCCACCCAGGTGGGCATGGAACACCTAGCGACCGAGGGCCTGGCGGAGCGGTCGCGCATGGTGGGCGACGTCATGACCGACGTCCTGTACACCGTGCGCGACCAGCTTGCCGCACAGGGCCAGACCCTGCCCGATGGCATCACGGCGGGCAACTACTATGTCTGTACCATCCACCGCCCGGACAACACGGACGACCCCGCGCGGCTGAAAGTAATTGTGGAGTCGCTGGCCGCCCTGCGCAAGCCCGTGCTGCTCCTGGCCCACCCCCGGCTGAAGGCGCTGGCCGAATCGCACGGGATCGACCTTGCGGCCGGTTCCATCGTGCTCCATGAGCCCCTGGCCTACCCGCAGCTGGTCAACGCCGTGGCCAACAGCGCCGGCGTCGTGACCGATTCCGGCGGCCTGCAGAAGGAGGCCTTCCTGCTGCGCGTCCCCTGCACCACCATCCGCCCCGAAACCGAATGGGTGGAAACCGTGGAGTTGGGCTGGAACGTGCTGGTCAACGACGATCTGTCCCAACTGGCCGGCGCCGTGGAACGCCCCGCCCCGGCCGCGACTGATGCGGCGCCCTACGGCGACGGCCACGCGGCCCAACGGACGGTGGACGCGCTGCTCGAGGCGTTTGCAAAGTAGCTTCGCACCCGAGTACGCCTGCAGGACTTCCACGCCGGCCCGGCTAGCTGATGCTTGCCACGCCGTCCCCGGCTAGATCGCCTTCGTGCCCGCCGGCCGGCGAACAACAGTACGCACGGCTTCGGCGGCAACGCGCCCGGACGCCGCCAGCGACGCATGGTCCGCCACCCACTGGACTCTGGCGTCCGCCGATTGCATCCCGCCGAGGGTCGAATCGGCAAGGACTGCGCTCATGGCTTCCGCTACTGCCTGCGCCTCGTAGGGGGCCGCGGAGCCAAGCCCGCCTTCCGCCACGATGGCGCCGCCGTCGCCCTGGCCGGCGAAGACCACGGGCGTTCCGCACCCTGCAGCCGCGTAGATCTTGGTGGGCTTGGCAAAGTCGTAGCCCTGCCCGGGCTTGATGCTGACCAGCGCGCCGGCCGCGCCGCGGATCCATGGGGCGACCTCCGCCGGAGCAATGACTCCACCAAAGTGCACTGCTCCCGGGACCTTCGCTGCCGCCAGCGCCTTCAGGTTGGCCTCGTCCGTGCCCTGGCCAAAGAATCGGACTTCAGCGTCAGGGAACCGCTCGCGGACCAGCGGCAGGGCTTCGATGAAGATGCCCGCACCCTGCCACTCGCTCATGGTGCCGGTGTAGATAAAATACGGCTTCGCGACAGCTGCCACCGGGCCGTCCGGTGAAAACACGCCGTTGTCCACGCCATTGCCGACTACGTGGATGCGTTCGGCAGGAACGTTGAATCGGGCCACCTGCCCTGCCACCGGTTCGGAGACGGCGATGACCTTGGCCGCGCGGCGGAGCACGAAGCCCTCCAGGGCGCCCATGACGCTTTTAACCGTCTCCGGCACCTCCATGGCGGAGAGTGCCTCCGTCCACACGTCCGCTGCGTAGTAGACGAACGGACGCCTGCGCAACAGCGAGGACAGTGCCACCACCAGGCCGGTAGTGGGCGGCGGTTCCGAGACCACCATGTCCGCCTTCACCGCCAGGAGCCGGAAGAACGCCGGGATGTCGAAACTGAGGTACTGGACATAGCCGCGGACGTTCCCGCCTGGATCGCGCAGCACCGGCCAGCGGGTGAGTCTGTAGGGGGGCCGGAACACGCCCGCGCCCTTCGGGGCACGCGTGGTGATCACCTCCACCTCGGCGCCCTGCTCCACGAGTCCGTCAACGAGGGCCTTCAGGCGGAAGGCCGCCGCCCCCACTTCCGGCGCATAGAGCCGGGTGGCGACGACGACCTTCAACGGTTTTTGTTTGGCCACTAAGACGGGATCCTTACGGTGGCGCCTGTGCGGGACGACTCCAGGACGGCCTCGGCCACCACGAGGGTGTCCTGGCCCTCGGCCATGGTCACGACGTCGGTGCGCAGTCCCAGGACGGCGTCGCGGAAGGCCTCGTGCTCGGTACGCAGCGGCTCGGGCTTGGCGATGGCCAGCCTGGTCACATTGCCTTCGGACACGCCGCGGAACGCGGCCATGGAGTCCCATTCGGTGGCGATCGTGCCGTTTTCGTAGAACGTGAGGTCGGCGGTGACGGTGTCCGCCACAAACGCCCCTCTTTCACCCGTGACAATGGTCAGGCGTTCCTTCATCGGGGACAGCCAGTTCACCAGGTGGTTGGTGATGATGCCGTTCTCCAGTTTGCCGGTCGCGGCCACCATGTCCTCGTGCGGGCGTCCGCTGCGGGTGGTGGTCTGGGCGAAGATCGTTTCGAAGCGGCTCTGGGCGAGCCAGGCGGTCAGGTCGATGTCGTGCGTGCCGAGGTCCTTCACGACGCCGACGTCGGCGATCCGGGACGGGAAAGGTCCCTGCCGGCGAGTGGCGATCTGGTAGACCTCGCCGAGCTCGCCGTCGGCGATGCGCCTCCGCAGGGACTGCAGGGCCGGGTTGAAGCGCTCGATGTGGCCGACGGCCCCGACCAGTCCCTTCGCGGCGAAGGCCTCCACGAGTCGCCGGCCGGCGGGGACGCTGGCGGCGATCGGCTTCTCCACCAGGGTGTGGATGCCGGCCTCGGCGAGGGCCAGGCCCACTTCCTCATGCATGCCGGTGGGCACGGCCGCCACGGCCATGTCCAGGCCGGCGGCGATGAGCTCCTCCACGCTGTGCAGCACGGGCAGGTTCTTGGCCACGCCGTGAGGGTCGCCAAAGGCGTCCGCCACGGCCACCAGGTCCACGCCTTCCACTTCACGGATGACCCGTGCGTGGTGGCGGCCCATCATGCCCAGGCCGATGAGTCCTACGCGCAGGTTCGCCATGCTTTAGGCACCTGCCTTGACGAGCGTGTTCACGGCGGTGACAATCCGTTCGAGGTCGTCCTGCGAAAGCGACGGGTGGACCGGCAGGGAAAGGACTTCCTTCGCGGCAGTCTCCGTGTTGGGCAGGTCCTCGGTGCGGTTGAAGGAGGGCAGGCGGTGGTTGGGCACGGGGTAGTAGACGCCGGAGCCGATGTTGTACTCGGAACGCAGGCGATCGTGCAGTTCGTCACGGCCTTCCGGCACCCGGATGGTGTACTGGTGGTAGACGTGTTCGGCGCCCTCGGCCACCTTGGGGGTTCCCACCCCTTCGAGGTTGGCACTGAGGAAGGCGGCGTTGTCCTGGCGCTGCTTGGTCCAGCCTTCCACCTTGGTCAGCTGGACACGGCCGATGGCCGCATGCAGGTCCGTCATGCGGTTGTTGAAGCCAACCAGTTCGTTTTCATACTGCTTTTCCATGCCCTGGTTGCGCAGCAGGCGCAGCTTCCGCTCAACCTCGGCGTCCGACGTCGAGACCATGCCGCCCTCGCCGGACGTCATGTTCTTCGTCGGGTACAGACTGAACATGCCGAACTTCCCAAAGGTGCCCACCTTCCTGCCGTTCAGTGCCGCACCGTGGGCCTGGGCGGCGTCCTCGTACAGGTCGATCCCGTGCTTGTCGCAGAGCGCCGCGAAAGCCTCTGCGGCGAAGGGGTGTCCATAGAGGTGCACCGGCATGATGCCCTTGGTCCTGTCCGTGATCAGCGATTCCACGTGGTCCACGTCCAGCGCGTAGTGCTCCAGCTCGATGTCGGCGAAAACGGGCGTGGCCCCTGTCAGGGCCACAGAGTTGCCGGTGGCGGCGAAGGTGAAGGACGGGACAATGACCTCGTCGCCCGGCCCCACGCCGGAGGCCAGCAGGCCCAGGTGCAGTCCGGAGGTCCCGGAATTCACGGCTACGCTGGCACGCCCGTCCAGAAGCACCTGGGAGAACTCCGTTTCAAAGTCGGCCACCTGCTTCCCCTGTGCCAGCATGCCCGTGGCCATGACGGCGTCGACCGCTGCCCGTTCCTCGGCTCCGATGATGGGTTTTGCTGCGGGAATGAAGTCCTGGCTCATGCGTTGTCCTCTGCCTCTTTCAGGGAAGTTCCATCTTCACTATATTTTGCCCCGGTTTCCGGGCAGACCCAGAAACCGCCGTCCTCCTTGAGGGGGAAGCCGGCCTTGCCGACCCACCCCAGGCGGCGGGCGGGAACGCCCGCCATCAAGGCGAACGCGGGAACGTCTTTGGTGACCACGGAGCCGGCCGCGATGGTCGCCCACCGGCCAATGGTCAGCGGCGCGATGCACACGGCCCGTGCTCCCACCGAGGCGCCGTCCTCAATCGTGACCCCCACGGGCGTCCAGTCGTGGGCGCTCTTCAGGGACCCGTCCGGGCTGACAGCCCGCGGGTAGGTGTCATTGGTGAGGACCACGGCGGGGCCGATGAACACACCCTTGCCCAGGACCGCCGGCTCATAGACCAGCGCGTAGTTCTGGATCTTTGTGTTGTCGCCGATCTGCACGCCGGTGCCGACGTAGGCGCCGCGGCCGACAATGCAGTTGGCTCCAAGGACGGCGTCCTCGCGCACCTGGGCCAGATGCCAGATCTTCGTGCCTTCGCCGAGGACTGCCTGCTCGGCCACGTCGGCGCTGGGGGCTATGTAAGTCATGCTTGTACTCCTGATCGCGATCGGTTGGGGTGCCGGCCAGTTGCCTTAGGCCTTGCCGATGACGCGATAGGTGACGCCATCCCACTTCTCCGCCGAGCTTACCCGGCGGCCGTCGATAAAGACCTTCACGCCCGGCAGGTCCGCGGGCGCCAGCTCGCGGTACTCCGCGTGGTCGGCCTGCACCACGGCCGCGTCCACCGGCTCGCCGAGGTGGTACGCGTCGAAGCCCAGCTTGTTCAGCTCGGCATCGGTGTACATGGGGTCGTGGACCAGTGCGGTGCCGCCGCGGGTGCTGATGGCCTCGACGGCGTCGAACACGCCGGAGAACGCCGTTTCCTTGACTCCGCCGCGGTATGCCGCGCCCAGCACGACGACGCGTGCCCCGGCCAGGCTCCCGTAGGCGCCTTCCAGCAGGCCAATCGTGTAGTCGGGCATGTCCGCATTGGCTGCACGCGCGGCGCGGACCACGGTGGCGTCGGGATCGTTCCACAGGTACAGGCGCGGGTAGACGGGGATGCAGTGGCCGCCGACCGCGATTCCGGGCTGGTGGATGTGACTGAAGGGCTGCGAGTTGGACGCCGCGATGACCTGGTAGATGTCGATCCCGGTCTTCGCGGCGAAGCGGGCGAATTGATTGGCCAGGCCGATGTTGACGTCCCGGTAGGTGGTTTCGGCCAGCTTGGCCAGCTCGGAGGCCTCGGCGGAGCCCAGGTCCCACACGCCATTGGCGCGGTTCAGGTCCGGGCGCTCGTCAAAGTCCAGCACGGACTTGTAAAACTCGACGGCCTTGGCGGCGCCGGCGTCGGACAGGCCGCCCACCAGCTTGGGATACTTGCGCAGGTCCTCAAAGACCCGCCCCGTCAGCACCCGCTCCGGGGAAAACACCAGGTGGAAGTCCTTGCCCTCCACCAGGCCGGAGACTTCTTCCAGGGCCGGCTTCCAGCGGGTGCGGGTGGTGCCGACGGGCAGCGTGGTCTCGTAGGACACCAGGGTGCCGGGGGTCAGGTGCTTGCCCAGCTCGGCCGTTGCGGCGTCCATCCAGCCAAAGTCCGGCTTGGCGTCCGAGTCGACGAAGAGCGGCACCACCAGGACCACGGCGTCGGCGCCGGGGACCGCCTGGGCGTAGTCCGTCGTCGCACGGAGTTTGCCGGCCGGAACCAGCTCGGAGAGCTTTTCCTGCAGGTGCGCCTCGCCGGGGAACGGTTCGGTGCCGGCGTTGACCAGGTCCACCACGGCCTGGTTGACGTCCACACCCACCACGTCGTGTCCCTTGGAGGCGAACTGGACAGCCAGTGGCAGGCCGATCTTACCGAGTGCGATGACAGCAATCTTCACGTTTTACTAGCCTCTTCTTTTCGTTTCCGGGATCGTGCCTGGCATCCTGGCACCGCCGCGTTGTGTTATCAGAATATCGACCTTTCGCTGCGGTCCGGTCCAGGTGAGAGCCAAACCACGCCGGGCACTGCCACGCCGCGCCCCCCACACCGCTAGAGCTGACGCTCAATGTACGGTGCCATGAGCTTGGAAAACTCGCCGTTGAGGTGGTCGGCGTCATAGTAGACGGCGACGTTGCCCACCACGGCGTAGCACCTGCTGGCATCACAGAAATGATCGGTCAGGTCTATCAATTTCACGCGCGACGACTTCATGAGCCGCACCGCAGAGACAAGGGGGTCCGCGGGCTGGGCGGTTGTCCTTGGAACGGCACAGTTGAGGGGCCGAGAGGGGTTGAGCGCCACGCACCGCGGATCGCGGACGTAGCCGTTCAGGGGCGGGTCGGCCATGACGTAGACGGTGCTGCCAGCGGCGGTCCAGCGCCCCCAAAACTTCGGCAGGCCGGCGTCGTACTGGGCTTCCTGACTCAGTCCGGAGCCGTCGTCGACCATCTCCTTGCGGGAAAAGATGGAGTAAAAGACCTTGTCCGGCTTGTCGGCCGCGATCATGTTGGCGACGGACCGTGCCCCTGCCATGCAGGCAGCGTTCGCTGCGGGATCGCCCTTTCCGTGATACCCGGAGAAGCTGACGTCGGCGACGGGGCATCCGCCCAGGAGGGAATACGTCAGCTTCCAGTGGTCCTTCTTCGCCAACACCAGGAGGGCGGGCTTCCACTGTTCGGCGTGGGAATCCCCCGTCAGCCAGACCGTGGGTGCGTCCTTCCTTCCGCCCGAGAAATCGCAAAGGGTGACGGACTTCACGCCGGGCGCTTTTCTGGTGGGGTCGACGGCGCATTCCGGTGCCGATGCGTAGTACCGGTTGGCGGGACCCATGACGGTGACGGCGGCCGGTCCGAGGGCATTCGCGCAACCCTTTTGGGCAGGCAGGGCCGCCGGCCCAAGGCAGGGCCGGCCCATTTGTTGTGCCTGCACGGCCTCCGCCCGGCTTTCCTGCAGTGAGCCGCCCCATGTTATCCCGACGGCCAGCACGGCCAGGATGGCAAGGCCCGCGCCCATGCTGAGGAAGGTGGTGCGCGGGCGCCTGCCCAGGACCTTCCACGACTTGCCGCGGTCCTCCACGAACACCTTGGTCAGCCACGCCAGGGGGACGCAGAGGGCAATGATGCAGATCTTTGCCCAGGAGTTTAGCGGCGTCAGGAGAATGTAGGGTGCGACGACGATCATCGGCCAGTGCCACAGGTAGATCGAGTAGGAGACGTCTCCGACGAACTGGACCGGTTTCCAGGCGACCAGCGGGTGGAAGGGAACGCGTGTCCGGCCCGTGCCGCTGGCGATGACGGCGGTTGCGCCCAGGACGGGAAGGAGTGCCGCCCACCCGGGAAACTCCGTCTGCGGGCTGAAATACAGTGCCGAAGCGCCTATGGCGAGCCAACCCAGCACCGCAAGCAAATCCGCCAGCACCCGGGGAAGGGCCGCCTTGGCGGCAGCAATGGCCAATATGCCGCCCGCCGCAAACTCCCACACCCTCACCGGGGTGACGAAGTATGCTGGGTTCGGATTGTCCGCCGTGAAAATGATCGAGTACACCAGGCTCGCCACGCACAGCAGGGCCATTCCCGCCAGGAGGGTCCTGCGCCGGGCGCCAAGACGGGCGCCGAGGCGGTACAGGCCAAAGAGGACCAGGGGCCACAAGAAGTAGAACTGTTCTTCCACTGACAGGGACCAATAGTGCTGGGCAATCGTTGCCTGGTTGTTGATGGCCGAGTAGTCGATGGACTGTCCTGCCAGGGACCAGTTCTCAACGTATAAGGCGCTTGACATCACTTCGCGTGCGGTTGGCTGCCACTCGGAGTATGGTACCCAGATCGCCACGGCCAAGGTTCCCGCGCCAAGCACGATGAATGCGGCCGGCAGGAGCCGCTTGATGCGCCGGGCATAAAAGCGGGCAAGGGACAAGGTGCCGGTTCCAAAGATCTCCTTGGCCAGGTGCGAGGTGATCAGGAAGCCCGAGATGACAAAGAAAACGTCGACGCCGATGTAGCCGCCGGTGAGCCGGTTGGGCCACAGGTGTGTCAGGACCACAAGGGTCACCGCGACTGCCCGCAGCGCCTGGATGTCCGGCCGGAAGCCCGCGCGCCTGGGCGTTTGCAGCCCTGGCGAGGATTTGTGCGGCCTGAAAGTGTCCACGTGGCCAACAGCCGACGCACTCATAGACCGAGCGCCTTCTGCAGCGGAATTTCAAGTGTTTTCACAAACGTCGCCGTCATGTGGTTGTCGCGGTAGACAAGAACATTTCCCACCACGGGCGCACACGACTTATTGCGGCAAAAATATGCGCGCAGATCGACGACCTTCGTTCCCGGGACGCGCTCGGCCGCCTGAACGAGCGGGTCCGGGGTGCTGTTGGGGCCGCTTTCATCCACTTGGCACAATTTGGCGGATGCGCCATGGCTTGCAACACAGTCAGGCAGCGACAACCCCGGGTAGGGAAGGTCCCTGATGATACTGACCTTGATCCCTGCCCGGTGCAACGCGTCAAGATTGTGTACGTAGCCGTCAACTAGGTCCGGTTGGCTTTTCCAGTTCCAGGCGAGGGCCTGTCTGTAGCCGTATGGCATCATCGCTGACATGACGACCAGTTGGGGCTTCATGGCGAGGATCTTATCGAGAGACCGGGCGTTCTGTGTTGAGCAGTCGGTCAGCGCACCGTGGACAGTAATGGGAGGAACGGTTGCAAACGGGCAGCCGTTGCGGACCATTGTCCGCAACGTCCAGCCATGCCTTTCCCCGATCGCGGCGAGTGCGTCACTGTACTGCCCGGCGTGGGAGTCCCCCACGAGCACCACCGTCTTGGAGGCGTCGGGCGTTCCATAAACGCACTTGGTATCGTCAAGTTTCCGGGAATCGTAACGGGCGCATCCTGTCCTGGCCGTCAGTGGGATGTCTTTGGCCGCGACCGCCGGATCCGGAATGATCGGCATGCCGGCCGGAACCGGTGCCGGCGCTTTGGGATCGTAGGCCATGGCCCCAGGATAGGCGGGCCTGAGAGTCGCTTCCGCGAGCGACTCCGTTTTGGCCTGAACCACGGTCCACGGCACGGCGGCCCCCATGACGCTCATCGTCACCAGCACTGCCGCGAGTCCATAGGCGGCGCGATTTCGGACAACAGGGCGGTACCTGCGTCCGCCTGCCGGCCTGACCGGTTTCCCAAAACGAAACCGCTGCTCGATCTGGTGGTAGGACAGCGACGCCAGCAGCAGGCTGAGCACAACAATTCCCGCACTACCCAACGGGCCGGGTGTGCGGCCCCTGACTTCCAAGTAGAAGACGATCACAGGCCAGTGCCAAAGATAGAGAGAGTAGGAGATATCTCCGAGGTAGGTCACGGGCCGCAAGCCCAAGCAGGCAGCAACGCCCCAGCGCCTGGCCCCGGGCGTCGTCGCTCCGGCGGTTGGCCCCATCCCGGACCCGATGATCAGCACCGTCCCCAGGACAGGCAAGACGGCAACGTATCCGGGAAATGCCATGGCCGTTTGAAACACCAGCGCACTCGTGACCACTGCAGCAAATCCCAGCCATCCGCCTGCAATCCGCAGCACACCGGGCACCCCTATTCGCGGCAGCACGAGTGCCGCGATGCCACCGACACCGAGTTCCCAGATGCGGGTGGTGGTGGCGAAATACGCGATGTCGTGACTTTGCACGGAAAAGATGGCGGAATAGCCCAAAGAGACGGCCGACACCAGTATCAGGACAACCAGTGAAGCGGCAATGGCACTCTTGCCCATGATCCGCCCGCACGCCACAGCCACGATCAGCAGCAACGGAATGAACAGATAAAACTGCTCTTCAACGGCCAGGGACCAAAAGTGCTGGACGGGAGAAACCAGCGAACCTGCGGCTTCGTAGCTTCCGGCGCTGAAGGCCAGGTTCCAATTTTGCACCTGCAGGGCGGATGCCACGACATCTCTCGCCACGTCCTGCCATCGGCTCTGTGGCAGGATCACGATGGCGGCTAGCATGGTCGCCAAGAGCACCGCAGTGCTCGCCGGCAGCAGGCGCCGGATTCTGCGGGCATAGAAAGACAAGAGCGGGACAGTGCCGGTGCGCGAGGCACCGTGAACAAGCGAGCCGACAATGAGGAATCCGGAGATGACAAAGAATATGTCGACGCCGATGAATCCGCCTGTCACCCTCTGCGGAAACAGGTGATAGAGGATGACCAGGCCCACCGCCAAGGTGCGCAGGCCCTGGATATCAGGACGGAGAGACGCCCTGGCTGCGGCAGGTCTCCCGGTCACTGGCCGCGCAACTTGGCGACGGCGTCGTCAATCGCACCGTCGAACGTGACGTTGCCATGATCCAGGACCACGCCGCGATCGCAGATCCGCGACACCAGGTCCAGGTCGTGGCTCACCACCACGAGGGTGCGACCCTCGGCTGCCAGTTCCTGGATCTTGGCGATGCACTTACGCTGAAACGGCTCGTCACCCACCGCGAGGATTTCGTCGACAAGGAAGACTTCAGGATTCGTGTGGACTGCAACGGAAAAAGCCAGCCGCAGATACATGCCCGAAGAGTAGAACTTCACCTCGGTGTCGATGAACTGGCCAATCTCGGCAAATTCAATGATCGACTCAAAGGCTTCGTCGATCTGCTGTTCGCTCATACCCAGGATGGCGCCATTGAGATAGACGTTATCGCGGCCGGAGAGGTCATGGTGGAATCCGGCCCCGACCTCAATTAGTCCTGCGACTTTCCCGCGCGTTCGCACGGTTCCGCTGTCAGGAATCATGACTCCCGAGATGTGCTTCAAGAGGGTCGACTTGCCCGAACCGTTGAATCCAAGCAGCGCGACTGTCTCCCCCTGTCCCACCACCAAATCTACGTCCTTGAGTGCATGAAATTTCTCGGACAGATCACCCTTACGGCCCTTAATCAGCCAAATGAATGCTTCCTTCAGGGACCGGGTGTGGCGTAGCACAAACTGCTTGCTAATGCCCTTGACTTCGATTGCCGTTGCCATGTTAGAGCTCCTGTGCAAAGCGGCCCTCAAGCCTGCGGAATGTCAGCTGGCCCCACAGCAGGACGGCAGCGGACACCAGCAATCCGACGGGAATCCAGAGGGACAGGAGGTGTGGCGGAATGCCTGCGGAACCATCGGTCGTCGGGAGCCAAAAGGCGTAATGGAAGGTCTCCACCGCGATCGTGATGGGGTTGACCTGGTAGATGGCGTACCACGTTTCACCAAGTTTGTGCTGGACCATGGTCCAGGAATACATGACGGGAGACGCCCACGTGGCAATCATCAGCAACATGTCCACGAAGTTCTCCGAGTCCCTGAAGTAGACGTTGGCTGCGCCGAACAAAAGGCCAAGCCCTGTGGACAGCAGTGCGACAATGATGAAACCCGCTACTGCCGCGAGCACGTGGATCAACGATGGGTGCCAACTGGAGAAGAGGCAGGCCACGACCAGGATCAGTAGCTGTGGGAAGAAGTGCACCGCCGAAACCCACACCGAGGCGACCGGGAATAGCTGGCGCGGCAGGTAGATCTTCTTGATCAACCCGCCGTTCCCGACGATCGACCTGGAAGCGTTCCCCAACGCTTCCGTGAAGAAGTTGATGAGGATGATGCCGGAAAACAGGTAGATGGCGTAGTTCGGCAGCCCGGACTTATTGGTGGGGCTCTGTTCGAGTCCCAGAAATACGCCAAGCGCCAGGTAAAAAACGATGAACTGCACGCCCGGCTTGACATAGGACCAGATGATGCCGAGGACCGAGCCCCGGTAGCGGACTTTGAGTTCCTTGCGAACCAGCAGCTTCAGCAGAAAGCGCTCACGGTAGACGTCTGCCAGGCCGCCACCGGTTCCGGGACGTACCAGCTCCTCATTTGACGTGTCCAAGAAATCAGTCTTCACTGAATTCGCTATGTTCGGCGAAAGTCTTCTCCCACGCTTCAAAGGACGTTATGCCTGGGAGGGCATCACGATACTCCTGCTTCAGACGCGGCCATTCACGCAGCACCTCGCCGTGGACCTTGACACTGTCCATGAGGAGCTTGCGAACCAGTTTCGGGTCGCGTTTGTACCAGGACGCGGCGCTTCCCTCCGCGTTGCTGACGATCGCGCTGTCAAACTGCGACATACGCCACCATTTGTTGTCCTGATGCGCCACAACGACTTCCGGATGCTGCTGACGCTGCTCGCTTACGGGGGTGGCAACCTGGCGGATCACATTCTTGGCCAGCCAGGGGGCCAGCTTGACGAGCGTCGGGACGGAAAAGCCCTTCCCCTTACGCGGCAGTTTGGCCAACGCGACACTCGGGAAATCGTCGACGTCGGCCTTGAACTGCGTCTCCGAGTACCCGGCCGCCATGGCCCGGATCTCCGGCAAGCGGGTGGGCAGCATGGGGTGGAGGCCATCGGGTCCCTTCATCAGGTCCCGCAGGGCGTCGATGCGGCCTTGGACGGTGTAATACTGCATGGAAATGTTGTGCTTGAGGTCCAGTTTCAGCGAGTTTTCCACCAGTCCTCCGCCGTATTCATAGGGGCTGTGGAGCAGCGCATAAATGAATCGGTTACGCGTGTGGAAGTAGGACTGCCAACCAACCATGTCGTCCTTGTCGATCCACGAAACGTGCCAGACAGCGGCGCCCGGCAGGGACACCGTAGGGTAGCCGGCGGCCTTGGCTCGAACGCCATACTCGGCGTCGTCCCACTTGATGAACACGGGCAACGACAGGCCAATTTCACTGATCACCCGGGTCGGGATCAGGCACATCCACCAGCCGTTGTAGTCCACGTCGACACGCCGGTGCATCCAGGCCGTCTCACGCAGGGTTTCCTGCGAGAAGTTGTGGCGCATTTCCTGCTCCGGGTTGGGCTCGGCCGGCCCGATAACGTAGGGGTTGACCACCTCGCCGAAAGTGTGGAGCACATTGCGGTCGTGAAGGTCGAACATGTGACCGCCCACCAGGGTCGGTTTTTTGCAGTAGTCGGCAAAGACCGCAAGTCGGGTGATGCTCTCCGGCTCCACCACGACGTCGTCGTCGAGCAGCAGGACATAGTCGCTGCCGTTCTTCACGGCCTCGTACATGCCCCGGGCAAAGCCCCCGGAGCCCCCCAGGTTTTCCTGGTTGATGATGCGCAGCTTCCCGCCCAGCGCAGCGGCCGCGTCCGCAAAGCCGTCCGCGTCCGCGACCTTCCGGGTACCCTGGTCGACAACCACGACTTCCTGGACAGACTTCAGTGCCTCGGGGTGGGCCCCAAGGATGCTCAGGTTGTTAATGCAGAAGTCCGTCTTGTTCAGCGTCGTGATCTCAACGGTAATGGTCCCGTTGGCCCGTGGTTCCTTATCCGTCAGCCACTCCGCGCCGCGTACGGCAACGGGCTCCACGCCGGCCGTAACGTCGAACCAATACCAGCCACCATCGCCAAAGGGGGCCAGGGTCAGGTCAAAGGTACTTTCCGCGGCTCCTGTCACCCTAGCTGTCTCTACGTGCTGGAGTGAGCCACGGGCGTTCGACTTGTACACGGAAACGGTTCCCGGCCCCTCGGTAAGCACCCGAAGTCGGACTTCGCGCAGCGAAGTCCAGCGGCGCCAGTAGCTCGCGGGGAAGGCATTGAAATAGGTGGAAAAGGACAGCCTTTGTCCCGGACGCGCAGACGATTCCGTTCGTGAAACCACATCTTCAAAGCTTGCCGTATTGGCGCCGTCGGCCGTGCGGGCGGATTTGGCCTGGCGTTCGCCGCGAACAGTAGTCGGCGCGTCGCCAAATGCGCCAACTGACGACCCCGCGTCGAGGTACAGCGGCAGCGTTTCCTGGTCCGCGTCGCCGGGCATGATGACCCGCTGGAGAGTGCGCCAGCTGCGGGCGTCGGAAGCCCCGTCCAATTTTTCCGTCCTGGTTGCTACGCTCACGCGTCAACTCCTCCGCTTTGCAGCTTCGCCCCGCCGGTGAAGTGCGGTTTGATCTTGTTATCAAACATGCTCAAGGCGGACCCGATGGCCATGTGCATGTCGAGGTATTTGTAGGTGCCCAGCCGGCCGCCAAAGAGCACGTCCTGCTCGCCGTTGGCCAGGTCCCGGTAGGCCAGCAGCTTCTTCCGGTCGTCGGCGGTGTTGACCGGGTAGTAGGGCTCGTCGCCCTTCTGAGCAAAGCGCGAGAATTCGCGCATGATCACCGTGGCGTCCTTGGTGTACTCCCGCTCCGGGTGGAAGTGGCGGAACTCGTGGATGCGCGTGTACTTCTGCTCTTCATCCGGGTAGTTCATGACGGCGCAGCCCTGGAAGTCCTCGATGGGCAGCACTTCCTGCTCCAGGTCGATGGTGCGCCATGAGAGGTCGCCCTCGGCATAGTCGAAATAGCGGTCCACGGGGCCGGTGTAGATGACCGGGATCTGGCCCAGGACTGCCTTGCGGCCGTATTCCCCGGCGTCGAAGAAGTCCGTGTTCAGCACCACTTCAATGTTCGGGTGGTCCGCCATCCGCTCGATCCACGCCGTGTAGCCGTCCACGGGCAGGCCCTCGTGGGTGTCGTTGAAGTAGCGGTTGTCATAGTTGTAGCGCACGGGCAGCCGCGAGATGATCGACGCCGGCAGGTCCTTGGGATCCGTCTGCCACTGCTTGCCGGTGTAGTGCTTGATGAACGCCTCGTATAGGGGGCGGCCAATGAGCTGGATGCCCTTGTCGTTCAGGTTGGCCGGATCGGTACCGGCCAGCTCGCCCGCCTGCTCCTGGATCAGCGCGCGCGCCTCGCCGGGGCCCATGGCGGAACGGAAGAACTGGTTGATGGTGCCGAGGTTGATGGGCATCTGGTACACCTCGCCGTTATGGGCGGTGTACACCTTGTGCTGGTAGCTGGTGAACTTGGTGAAGCGGTTCACATACTCCCATACGCGCTCGTTGGAGGTGTGGAAGAGGTGTGCGCCGTAGCGGTGCACCTCAATGCCTGTCTGGGACTCTTTCTCGCTGTATGCGTTGCCGCCGATGTGGTGGCGGCGGTCCAGCACGGCCACCTTCAGGCCTAATTCCGTGGCAGCACGTTCTGCAATGGTCAGGCCGAAGAAACCCGATCCGACGACGATTAGGTCAGCGTTCACAAACTCTCCTGTGTTCCTTGCGCGGCGGTTTACAGGCACAGCAGTGCCACGCCTACCGTCCTAGGTTACCTGAACGTTATCCAAAGCCTCTCCGCGGAGCCTATGACCCGTGGCACGTTTGACCACTTCATTCCTCCACATACGGAGTCGGCGGAGGCCTTGTCGACAACGGTCGACGCCGGACCTTCCGGGCACGTCCCGCCCGCCTAGTCTCAAAGGACACGGAGGTTTGGCAGCCTTCTGCATGTTTGGAAGGGAGTGGCGGTGCGTTTGGAAATCACGGCTGTGGCCGGTCCGGGAGCGCGACCCTTTGAGCCCCTTGAACTGAGCGTTTCGCTGCCGGAGGGTTCGTTTTTTGGCAGCTCGCGTTCAGGCAGTTCAGATCCGGAGCGGTCGCCTGCCGACAGATTACGTGCGGACAGTTCGCTTGCCGAGAGTCCCCCCGTGGTCAATGGCGGAGGCGCGGCAGTCGCGCACGCCCTTCACGCGCGCTGGCCGGATGCTGCCTTCACGGTGGCCGGCGTGCCTCTCGGCAACCTCAGCGCGGGACGACGGCCGCTCACGGACGGCGCGGTCGTCGTCGTGCATGGAAGGGCCGGTCCACCGCCGGACAGGCCTGCGGCCCCACGCCCCTGCGCGCCGGCGGTGCTCGCAGTTCACTCCGGTCCGGGCGCGGGCCTCCTGTTCCCCCTGCATCGCGGCACATACAGTCTCGGGCGCGGCCACTGCCGCATTGCCATTGCCGATCCAACCCTCTCCAGGCACCACGGAACGTTGGCCGTCGGCGAGCGCGGCGTGACCCTGTCGGCGGCGCCGGGCTCAACTGGATTCAGCATCCTGCGCGGATGGCGGGAAAATCCCCTCGTGGCCGCCGTGCCGGTGAAGGGAATGGCCACGATCGACGCAGGCGACCTCATACGTTGCGGAATGTCCGGGCTTGTCCTGGCATTGGCGCTGCCTGCGGCCGTCGGGAGTGGGCGCGGGGGATCTGAAGCTCGCGGTTGCGGTTCCGCCCCGGACTCCGACGATGCGCGGGGCAGCGCGGACTATTCCGGCCTCCTCGACGTGGCCGCGCTTGCTCCCGTGAAGCTGTCCGGCGCTGCCGGGCCTCCACGCGGCCGCTGGGCGTCACTCGCGGCCGGTCTGGTCCCCTTGGCAGCGGGCGTGCTGCTTGCCTGGTTGACCGGTTCGTGGATGTTCCTGGCCATGGCCGCCATGGCCGCGCTGGCCGTCATTCCGCCGCTGTTGGGCGGCCTCGGACAGCGTCGTGCTTTCCGCGCAGGGGTGGTGGCCGCGTCCGTGCAGGATGCGGTCCGCCGCTTGGCGGTTTTCCCGGGCGCCGATGTGCTGGTCGCGGCCGCGCTGGGCCCGGGTCCGGGTCCGCCGGAGCATGGCGGCCCGGTACCCGGTCCTCGAGATCCAGGCCGCAGGGGAAAGCCGCCTCTGGATGCTGGTCCGGGGACTGCGGGCATGCAGGCATCAGGACGCCCGGACAGGCACGTCGCGCTCCGTGTGGGAACGGCCGATCAGCGGGCGGCGCTTGAGCCGGTGGCCGGCAGCCCCAGTTTCAAGGTCCCCCTGTCGAGCGCGCTGCCCGTCACCGTGGAACTTGGTCCGGTTCCGGTGCGGATTTCCGGTGCCGTGGGCCCGTTGCGCGTGCTGCTTCACTTTGTGTTGATGCAGTTGGACGCTGCAGCCGTGCCGGTGGTGCTGTTGGGTCCGGTGGCCGAGCTTCCCCTGACGGCGAGATTTCTACCGCTGACTGTGCTGGCCTGCAGCCACGCCGCGGCTGGTTTGGCCATCCAGGGAACGGCGACTGATGCGGGTTTCGCTGCAAATGAGGCCTCCGGCCCTGGACCGGGCGCCCCTGCAACGCGCACGGGTGCTGCCCCGGCGGCCCCGGACTGCGTGCTGGTGTCCTTCGAGGAGGATCCTGACGAAATTCGGAGGCTGTACCCCGGGATCCCGTCCATCCATTTCGCCCATCATATTGCCGAGGGAGGCGCCGGGGACCCCGATGTGCGCCTGCACAGCCAGGGGAACGGTTCCTCCGCGCGGTTTGGCGCCGTGGCCTTTGTCCCGGATGGGGTGCCGGCTGCGATCTTCGACCAATACGCGCGTGCCAGGGCGGGCTCAGGCAGGCCTGCACTGGCGGAGGATCCTCTCGCCTCCTGCTGTGTCCCGCTACCCGAAGCCAGCCACCCGCAATTCGTGGCGGACGCCTGGAAAGTCAACGCAGTTGGTCCTCTCAAGCCGGTTCCCGTCGGGCGGTCCGTCACAGGGCATGAAAACTTCAGCTTCGCGGACGACGGCCCTCACCTGCTGGTGGGCGGCACCACAGGCTCAGGCAAATCGGAGTTTCTGCGCACGCTGGCGGGAAGCCTGGCGCTTACCCACTCCCCCGCGGACCTGCAATTTATCCTCATTGACTTCAAGGGCGGAGCCGGGCTGCGACCCCTGCAGAAGTTCCCGCATACGTCTGCCCTCATCACTGACCTCGACGGCCGCGGAATGGACCGCACTTTGGCATCCCTGCGTAGCGAGATCCGGCGGCGTGAAGCCGTGTTGAACCACGCAGGGACATCCGACGCCGACGCCTACCGTGCCGGGACCGGCGCCTTGGGGACCATAACCAGTGTGGATGTCGAACGCGGCGCCCGCATGGCCCACCTGGTCATCATCATCGACGAATTCCGGGTGCTCGTGGACCAGTATCCGGACGCCATGACCGAGCTCATGCGCATCGCGGCTGTGGGCCGGTCGCTGGGAATCCACCTGGTCATGGCAACCCAACGCCCGCAAGGCGCCGTAAGCACGGACATCCGGGCCAACGTCACTTCCTCGGTGTGCCTTCGCGTTCAGACCACCTTCGACTCCCAAGACGTCATCGGATCCGGCGTTGCAGCATTCATCGGCGTCGACACGCCGGGACGGGCCTTTATCAGCCGTGCCGGAGGCACTCCCACCGAATTCCAGAGTGCCACACTGAGGCTTCCGGCAGCCCGTGGCCACGTGCCTCCCGTCGCGGAACCGGCTGCCGACCGCCTGCGTCAGCAGGCCAACCGCACAACGCTTGCCCTGCCCGGCGATGAAGCGGGTCCGCAGAGCGGCGATGGCCGGTGCCCTGCATCGGCCGGACCCGAACCACAAGGCAGTGCCATGGCGCACAGCAACACTGACGCCGTTGCCGGCCTGCTCACAGCCGCATGGACGATGCTCGCCCAGCCGTGCGGTCCAACTGCACCCGCTGCCTGCACGGCCGCTCCAACGCCGCACTCTCAACGGCCGCCGGCGTCGGCAGTGGACACGCAGCAAGACCATTCAGCGGACAGTCAGGCGCCGCCACAATCTGGCAGCCAGCCGCCACAACCTGGCAGTCAGACGCCGCCGACGTACGTCGACACCCCTCGTGTCAGGTGGAGGGCGGCGCCGGCCATCGTGGCCCCGGAACTTCCCGCCAGACTTGAGCTGAGCTACGTGCAGGTCCGGCTCGTGTCGGACAGCGAGGCTGGAGACCACGCTGGAGCGGCGGGAGGCCCCGCCGACCGGGCGGGCGCCGGAACCATCCTGCCAGGAAGGGGCGCCGGCGCTGATGCCGTGCTGCTGGGGCTGGTGGATGTGCCCGAACGCCAATTGCTGGAGCCGCTGATGTGGTCGCCGTCGACGCATTCCCACGTGGCGTGCATAGGCACCCGCGCGGCGTCGTCGTCCGGAGTCGGGCTTCTCGCAGCCCAATTGCTGGCCGCCAACGCCGGCAGGGCCGACGCTCCGCCGCAATATTTCTACGTCCTGGACGGGGACAGGTCGATGCAGGCCCTCTCGCGCAGCCCGTGGGTTGGCAGCTATGTGGGGCCGTCAGACCTCCGTACCGCGGCACGCCTGCTGCAGCGGTTGTCCGAGCGCGCCACTTCGACGGAAGCCCACCTTGCGGTGTTTGTCAGCGATTGGGGGCGCTGGGTGGCCGCTTTCCGATCGAGTCCCTGGCCCTGGGCAGAAGACTCGGTCACCGCGCTGGTGCGCCACAGCCGCCCCAATGTGGCCGTGGTCCTGGGCGGCGACCGCGAAGTGCTGACAGCTCCCTTCATGGCGGCCCTTCCCAACCGCCTGTTCCTACCCTTCGGAGCCACTGCCGAGTCCCGGCTGATGTGGCCCACCATGCCCCGCTTCGCCCCGCGGCCCGGCAGGGCGGTCATCTTCGGCCCGGTCAATGCCGCAGCGGCACAGGGGGCGCCGGACGATCCCCATCTGGCCCAACTGGGCGAGGCGGACGGAGACCGCGTGGCGAAACTGCGTCAGCGGGCGCCTGACACTGCCGCCCCGCCCCTGGTCGTGAGGGCCCTTCCGGATGTTCTCAGCCTGGCGGACGCCAGGCTCGCCATGGGCGACGCCGACCGGGTGCCGGGCGCAAAGCAGGCCTCAGGAGAAGGGCTGAGGGGTTCAAACACGGACTCCGACACAGCAAGACATTCGACGCCTGGAACGCAGGGTCTGCCGTCGATCACGGTGGGGCTTGGCGGGGACTGCTGCACGCCCGTCACGTTGCGCCTTGCGCCAGGGATCGTCCTGCCGGTGCTCGGTGGGCCAGGCTCCGGCAAGTCCACGTTCATGGCTGCGGTCCGGGAACTCAACGGCGCACCGGAGCGAATTTTGTGGGTCGACGACGCCGTGTTGCTGGCGCCCGACCAGCTGCAGGCCGTATCGCGGCAGGTGGCGGCCGGGAGTTCAGCGCTGGTGGCCGTTCCCAACCATCTGCCTTCCCTGGCAAGGCTCCCGCTGGAATGGGGCCTGCGCAATGCCGAACAAGGCATCGTCCTCACCCCACGCAGGCAGCAGGATGGGGAATTGTTCGGTCTGCGTCTCGATACGGCCGGATCGGAACCTCGAGGCCGTGCCGTGCTCGTCGACCACGGGCAAACAGAGTGGTTCCAGTTCCCCCGGCAGCGGAACGGAAATTGACGTCACCGGCTACAGAAGCTGTTGACCCCCTCCTGCGCGCAAGGAGTAGGCGACCACCCTGGGCGTGAACAGGTAGTAGATCACGGCAATCGCCGGCACCCCCATCACCAGGCCCGTCAAGGTGGAACCATTGAGCAGGGCGGGAACGGCAATCGCCACCATGAGCAGCTGCCAGACGAATGCCGCCGACCGGGTCCACCGGAAGCCCTTGAACGCGTTGACGGAGACGGCAGCCAGCCCCGCGGCGAGTGCAAAAACCAGCACGATCAGGAAGACTGTGCCGGCGATGGAAATTGATGGCTGGTTGAAGGCGGCGAAAGTGAAGACGACACCGGCCACCGCGAGCGCGAGCGCCTGAAGCCCCACGATACTGGCGATTACATAGACTCCGAGCGGCCTGCGCGGTGCACCTTCATTTTCACTCCCACCGGGCCCACCGGGCGGGGAGTTGTCCCGCCGCCTTGGATCCGGCTGTTCCGCGGGGTTCATTGGAGGTCTTGACACAACTGCACCTTACCGGAGATAGTCGGCGAAAACCCGTGTCCGGCCGCCGGCTGCGGCTCCTCGTGTGACGCATCGCTCACGGTCCCGTGCCAATAAAAGCACCACAACCCCTTGTTTACATGGAGTTAACATGACACGCTTAACTCAATGACCTAAAGGGGCCGACAGCGGCCCCTTTCTTATGTGGCCTAACGTGAAATATTTCACAAATAACCTTACCTTCTAAAGGAGTGAGTGATCAGCATGGACTGGCGTAGTCGCGCAGCCTGCCTCGACAAGGACCCGGAATTGTTTTTCCCGGTGGGAAATACCGGCCCGGCCCTGTTGCAGATCGAGGAAGCCAAGAGCGTGTGCCGTCGTTGCCCGGTCATCGACACCTGTTTGAAGTGGGCCATTGAATCCGGCCAGGACGCCGGCGTTTGGGGCGGCTTGAGCGAAGACGAGCGTCGGGCCATGAAGCGCCGCGCCGCCCGCGCCCGCCGCGCAAGCTAACACGCCGTTCCATAAACTGACCCGCAATAGCGGTCGAAAAATTGACGATTTTGTCGTTTTTTCGACGACTAATGCGGGTCAGTTGTTTAAGCTCCGGCGGGAGGGGCGGCGGGTAGCATGGGCTGCCCGGAATGGGCTTGTGGCTCGGCTCGGGGATGGGTCCCAACTTCGGCCAGGAGAGGCGGGTCTCGGCATGCGTGTGGACCGGGACATGCGCATCGTGGCCGAGACATTAGCACGCGGGCCATATGCGCCGACCGGCTCCGGACTTATTCTTGTAGGGGACGGGATACCAGCTACGTGAAGCCGCGTGAATTATGCAAAAGATCCTTAGAACCTTGGCCGGCGGCGGGGCCGCGTTGTCAATGATCGCCGCCTTGGGAGTGTCCCCAGTGTTGGTCGGCACGGGGGTGGTGTCCACTGTGCCGGAAGCGGCCACGTCGGCGGCACTGACCCCGTCGCAACAGCTGGCCCGGATGAGCATGGCCCAGCGCGTCGGGCAGCTTTTCCTGGTCGCCGCCACTGCCACCGGCGCCGATGCCAACACGATGTCCGATCTGTCCAACTTCCACGTGGGCAATGTTTACCTTTCCGGGCGCAGCGCCGCGGGCACCGCGGCCACCGCCGCCGTCGTCAATCGCATGGCGTCCACCGTATCGGGCACCACCACGGGCAACGTCAAGCTGCTTGTGGCGACGGACCAGGAAGGCGGCTACGTCCAGGTCCTGAGCGGCCCGGGCTTCTCAACCATTCCGACGGCGTTGAGCCAGGGGGGGCTGGCGCCGTCGGCCCTTCAATCTGACGCCCGAACGTGGGGAAACCAGCTGGTTAGCGCCGGCTTGAACATGGATCTTGCTCCCGTGCTTGACACGGTTCCCAGCGCCCAGTTCGCGCCGTCAAATGCCCCGATCGGATACTACGACAGGGAATATGGTTACACGCCTGCGACCGTTTCCAGCCACGGGGTTGCCTTCGCCAATGGGCTCCGGCAGGCGTCGATAGTTCCCACGGCCAAGCATTTTCCGGGTCTGGGCCGGGTGACGCTTAATACCGACACCAGTGCCAATGTCCATGACACCGTCACTACGAGCACCGACGCCTACCTGCAGCCGTTCCGCGATGGCATTGCCGCGGGGGTCCGTGCAGTCATGGTCTCCAGCGCCTATTATGACCGGATAGATCCAGGCCATATCGGCCCCTTTTCTCAAACCATCATGAAGACCATGCTTCGCGGCAATATGGGATTTACCGGCGTCATAGTCTCCGATGACCTCTGCAGCGCAAAGCAGCTGAGTCCGTGGAGTCTGGGCACGCGGGCCGTCGACTTCTTCACCGCCGGCGGTACCATGCTGCTGTGCGCCGATCCCGGGGATATTCCCACCATGTATCGGTCGGTGCTCGCCCTCGCCCAAACGAACCTCGGCTTCGACTCAGCCGTCAACGCGGCGGTACTGAAGGTCCTTGAGCTGAAGTCGGGTGCCCTGGCAGAGGCTTTTGGTCCCGGTGCCACGCCCTATATGACGGACTTCAATGGCGACGGCACCGCCGACGTGATCGCCCGCGACAGCGCAGGAAACCTCTGGCTGTACCCAGGCAACGGCCACGGCGGCTGGCAGGCCACGTCCCAGATAGGCCACGGCTGGAACAACTTCACCACCTTCCTCAGCCCCGGGGACTTCAATGGCGACGGCACCGCCGACGTGATCGCGCGCGACAGCGCAGGAAACCTCTGGCTGTACCCAGGCAACGGACACGGCGGCTGGCAGGCCACGTCCCAGATAGGCCACGGCTGGAACAACTTCACCACCATCCTCAGCCCCGGGGACTTCAATGGCGACGGCACCGCCGACGTGATCGCGCGCGACAGCGCAGGAAACCTGTGGCTGTACCCAGGCAACGGACACGGCGGCTGGCAGGCCACGTCCCAGATAGGCCACGGCTGGAACAACTTCACCACCATCCTCAGCCCCGGGGACTTCAATGGCGACGGCACCGCCGACGTGATCGCCCGCGACAGCGCAGGAAACCTCTGGCTGTACCCAGGCAACGGACACGGCGGCTGGCAGGCCACGTCCCAGATAGGCCACGGCTGGAACAACTTCACCACCATCCTCAGCCCCGGGGACTTCAATGGCGACAGCACCGCCGACGTGATCGCGCGCGACAGCGCAGGAAACCTGTGGCTGTACCCAGGCAACGGACACGGCGGCTGGCAGGCCACGTCCCAGATAGGCCACGGCTGGAACAACTTCACCGCGGTTTTCTAGCGTCGAATCTGGACCTGCGGCGTCGTGTCAGTGGCGTCAGTGGCGGCGGATCAGTGCCATGTCCAGCAGCACGGCCGTGCCTCCGTGCTCGCGCGCGATCCATTCGATGGTGCCGCCCAGCTCGCTGGTGACCAGGGTGCGGACAATCTGGAGGCCCAGCCCTTCGCTGATGTGTCCCTCGGGAAGGCCCACTCCGTCGTCGGCGATCGTGACAGCAAGGGCGTCGTCCCCGGCGTCGTTCTTGTATCGGCGGGCGGCCAGGGACACGGTTCCCTCACGGTCCTGAAGACCGTGCTCCACCGCATTGGTGACCAGTTCGTTGATGACCAGGGCCAGGGGCGTCGCAAAGTCGCTGGGCAGTTCGCCGAAGGCTCCCTCGCGCTCGGTGCTGACCTTTTGGGCGGGCGAGGCGACCTCGGCGGAGAGCCGGAACTGGCGGTCGATCAGCTCGTCAAAGTCAACGCTTTGGGCCAGGCCCTGCGAGAGCGTTTCATGGACCAGCGCAATGGTGGACACCCGGCGCATGGCCTGTTCCAGCCCCTGACGGCCCTCTTCGCTGTGCATGCGCCTGGACTGCATGCGCAACAGCGCCGCCACGGTCTGCAGGTTGTTCTTTACCCGGTGGTGGATTTCCCGGATGGTGGCGTCCTTGGTGACAAGCTCCTGCTCGCGGCGGCGCAGCTCGGACACGTCGCGGCACAGCACCAAGGCGCCGAAACGCTCGGTGGCATCCCGCAGTGGGATGGCCCGCAGGGACAGGCTCACGCCGCGTGACTCAATTTCGGTGCGCCATGGCATGCGGCCCGTGACCACGAGGGGCAGCGTTTCGTCCACCATGCGGCGGTCCTTGAGCAGTCCGGTGGTCACTTCCGCCAGCGAGCGGCCCTCGAGCGATTCGCCGTCGCCCAGGCGCCGGAACGCGGAGACGCCATTGGGGCTGGCGTACTGGACGATGCCGTCGACGTCCAGGCGCAGGACGCCGTCCCCCACGCGGGGCGCGCCCCGCCGGGATCCGGTGGGCGAGGCAAAGTCCGGCCACAGGCCCAACGTTCCCATCTTCAAAAGGTCATAGGCGCACTGACGGTAGGTCAGTTCGAGGCGCGAGGGCATGCGGGAACTGGACAGGTCCATGTGGGTGGTGATGACGGCCAGCGTGCGGCCGTTGCGCACCATGGGGATGGCTTCCACGCGCATGGCGAGGTCCGCGTTCCAAATGCCGGTTTCGCTGGAGCGTTCAATGATTTGGCTGCGCCACGCGGCCCGGACCAGCGGTTCCAGGTCCTGGCTGATCCCCTCCCCCACAAAGTCGGAGTGAAACATGGTGTGGCTGGTGGACGGTCGGACGTGCGCCAGGGCCACGTAGCCCTTGTCCGGGTCCGGGAACCACAGGGCCAGGTCGGCAAAGGACAGATCCGCGATCAGCTGCCAATCCCCCACCAGCAGGTGCAGCCATTCGGCATCCCCCGGCCCAAAATCAGCACCTTCCCTGATCATGTCGGCAAAGATGGCCACGCGCGGCTCCTTATGAGGTGGAGGGCGGCGGCGGCTCCCCGGGGAGCCGCCGCCGCCCGGTTCGGCTAGCGCCGGACGATTGAACGCAAGAGCCTCAATGCTACCGACAACGAGGCCATGTCGTCTTGTTCGAGCTCGTTGACCTCCGCGAACATCTTCGTGGCCCTGGCCAGCTGCTCCTTGTTCTGAGCCTCCCAGCCGGCAATGCGGTCCTCGGTGGAGAGGCCCTTCTCCGTGTTGTGCATGACGTTCCGCGTCATGTCCGCGGTGGTCGCGTACAGGTCGTCGCGCAGGGCGGCACGTGCCAGCGCCTGCCAGCGGTCGTTGCGCGGCAGCGCCGTGATGCGTTCCAGCAGCTCATCCACCCCGTACCTGTTGTAGAGCGCGTAGTAGACGCGTGCCACATCATCGATGGGTTCGTCGATGTCGCGGCTGACCTTGGCGACGTCCAGCAGCGGGAAGGACTCAAAGAGTTCCGCCCACTGCCGGCCCAGTGCGTCGGGCATGTTGAAGGATTTGGCACGGTCGTACCAGGACTGGACACGAAGGGCGTCGACCCCCTGCACGAAGCCGGCAAGGCGCCCGCCCACCGAGGCGACCACGGGCTTGAACTGGCCGATGACCTCCTCGATGCTGCGCTGGCCGCTGCGTTCGTTGACCAGCCAGCGCAGGGCTCGGTCCAGCAGGCGGCGCATGTCGAGCTGCACGGTGCACCACTGGTCCGTGGGGAACGACGGCGGCAGTTCGCGCAGGGCCGTCGTCATGGACTGGAAGTCGAAGATCTCGTGCAGCGCCACAAACGCCTTCGCGATCGCGGTCTCGTCCGCCGAGGATTCCTCCATGGCCCGGAAGGCGAAGGTGATCCCGCCCAGGTTCACCATGTCGTTGGCAACAACGGTGGCAATGATTTCGCGGCGCAGCGGGTGCGAATCGAGTTCCGCGTCAAAGCGTGCGGCCACTTCCCGGGGGAAGTAGCGGCGCAGCGTCCGCTTGAACCAGGGATCGTCGGCGAGGTCGCTTGCGGAGAGCGCGGTGGCCAGCTCCATCTTGGCATAGGCCGCCAACACCGCCAGCTCGGGGGATGTCAGCCCCTGCCCGCCCTGCAGCCGCTCATGCAGTTCATCGTTGGTGGGCAAGGCCTCGATGGCACGGTCCAGATCACCGTGTTCCTCCAGCCAGTCCATGAACCGTTCGTAGCTGGGGCTCCACTCGACCACGCGCTGGCGGTCGTTGAGCAGCAGCACGTTCTGGTCAATGTTGTCCTCAAGGACCAGATGCCCTATTTCGTCCGTCATGGACATGAGAAAGTCGGTGCGTTCGCTTGGCTCGATCTTTCCGGCGGCCACCATGCGGTCCACAAAGATCTTGATGTTCACCTCGTGGTCCGAGCAATCCACTCCGGCGGAGTTGTCGATGGCGTCGGTATTCAGGATGACCCCGTGCAGCGCAGCCTCGACGCGTCCGTGCTGCGTCATGCCCAGGTTTCCGCCTTCACCGACGACTTTCACGCGCAGGTCCTTGCCGTCGACGCGGATGGCGTCGTTGGTCTTGTCCCCCACCTGCGCATTGCTCTCGGTGCTGGCCTTGATGTACGTGCCGATGCCGCCGTTGTAAAGCAGGTCGGCGGGCGCCAGCAGGACGGCGCGCAGCAGTTCCGGCGGGCTGAGCTTGACCGTGCCGTCCGGCAGGCCCAGCGCGGTCCGGACCTGCTCGGTGATGGGGATCGACTTCAACGTCCGGGAGTAGACCCCCCCGCCTTCACTGATCAGCTCCTTGTTGTAGTCCTGCCAGGACGAGCGTGGCAGGTTGTACAGCCGCTGGCGTTCGTCATAGGCGATGCCGGGCTCGGGATGGGGATCCAGGAAGATGTCGCGGTGGTCGAACGCCGCCACCAGCTTGACGTGGCGGGTCCGCAGCAGGCCGTTGCCGAACACGTCCCCGGACATGTCCCCGATGCCAACAGCCGTGAACTCCTCGGTCTGGGTGTCGACGTCGAACTCGCTGAAGTGCCGCTTGACGGACTCCCAGGCGCCGCGGGCGGTGATGCCCATGGCCTTGTGGTCATAGCCCACCGAGCCGCCGGAGGCGAACGCGTCGCCGAGCCAGAAACCGTATTCCGCGGAGATGGCGTTGGCGGTGTCGGAGAAGGACGCGGTGCCCTTGTCCGCGGCCACCACCAGGTAGGTGTCGTCGGCGTCGTGGCGCACCACGTTTTCCGGCGGGACCACCACCTCGCCGCCCTCCGTGGCCACCAGGTTGTCGGTGACGTCCAGCAGTCCACGAATAAAGGTCTTGTAGCTTTCCCGGCCTTCGGCGATCCACGCCCCGCGGTCAACGGAGGGGTTGGGCAGCGCCTTGGGGAAGAAGCCTCCCTTGGCGCCGGTGGGGACGATCACGGCGTTCTTGACGGTCTGGGCCTTGACCAGGCCGAGGACTTCGGTGCGGAAGTCCTCACGGCGGTCCGACCAGCGCAGCCCGCCCCGGGCCACCTTGCCAAAGCGCAGGTGCACGCCCTCGACCCTGGGCGAGTAGACCCAGATTTCGAACATGGGGCGCGGGAACGGCAGCCCGGCGATCTGCGAGGGGTCAAACTTCAGGCTGAGGAAGTCGCGGCCGCGGTAATAGTTGGTGCGCAGCGTGGCGTCGATCAGGTTGGCGATGGTGCGCAGCACCCTGTCGGCGTCCAGGGTCGGGACACTTTCCAGGGCGGCGTCCAGACGGCCGTGCACCTCCGCAACGCGCCCGGCGCGGGTGGCGTCCTCACTCCGCGGGTCGAATCGGGTTTCAAAGAGCTCCACGAGCGCCCGCGTCACGGCCACGTTGTGAAGGAGGGTGTCGGCGATGAAGCCGAAGGAGTTGGTGTTTCCCATTTGGCGCAGGTACTTGGCGTAGGCGCGCAGGATGACGATTTGCCGCCATTCCATGCCCTCGGTCAGCACCAGCCGGTCAAAGAGGTCCGATTCGCTGGCCCCCGTCGTGGCGGCACCGAAGGCTCCGGTGAGCAGCGCGGCGGTTTCGAGCGGGTCGACGCCGGCCGGGTACTTCAGGCCGAGGTCGTACAGGAAGAAGTCACGCCTGTCGGAGGTTTCAATTTCGAAGGGCCGTTCATCGATGACCTCGATGCCGAGGTTGTGGAAGAAGGGGAGGATTTGGCTCAGGCTCTGCGGGTGGGCCATGTACAGCTTGACGCGTGCGTCGCCCGGCCGGCCGTCGACGGCGCCGCCGGGCAGGTAGACGTTCATCCCGGGCGCGCACGCCTCCGGTGTCCCGCCGGTTTCGGCCACCTGCTTGTACTGGCTGTCGAAGTCTTCGAAGCGCCTGATGTCCTCCAGTGCGTCCTCAACCTCGAAGTCCACGCGGTAGCTGGCGGGGAAGGCATCGGACCACTTGGCGGCCAGGTGTTCAGCCACTTCCAGCGGCTGGGTCTCGCGCAACACCTGGGCGATGCCCTCGGGCCAGGAGCGGGCGGCCATGACCAGGCGCCGTTCCAGTTCGGCTGACTGCAGATCGGCCGGGACGTGGAAGTCCTTGGACAGGCGGATGCGGAAGAACAGCCGGGCCAGTGCCGACTCGCTCATCCTGGCCTCGAAGTCGATGGAGACGGCGTCGAAGGTCCGGGTGAGCTCGTCCTCAATGCGCCGGCGCACGGCCGTGGTGTAGCGGTCGCGGGGGATGAAGATGAGCGCCGACATGAAGCGCCCGTAAATGTCCGGGCGCAGGAACAGCCTGGTGCGTCGGCGCTCTTGCAGCCGCAGGATGCCTTCGGCGGTTTCAATCAGTTGTGCAGTTTCAATCTGGAACAGTTCATCGCGCGGATAGGTTTCCAGGACGGCGAACAGGTCCTTGCCCGAGTGCGAGTCCGGAGGGAAGCCGAAGTGGCGCAACACGGCGTCGACCTTTTCACGCACCACGGGAATGTTGCGGACGGAGCCGGTGTACACGGACGAGGCAAAGAGTCCGATGAAGCGCTGCTCGCCGTTGACGTTGCCTTGGGAGTCAAAGGACTTGATGCCGATGTAGTCAAGGTACGCGGCGCGGTGCACCGTGGAGCGGGAGTTCGCCTTGGTGATGACCAGGACCCGCTTCTCCCGGGCCTTGCGCCGGCCGGTGGTGGTCAGGTGCTGGACAGTGGGGTGGCTGGAACCGTCCCGCAGCAGGCCCAAACCGCTGCCCTCGCGGTTGACCAACACGTCCTCGCCGTCCTGCTTGACCAAGTCGTATTCGCGGTAGCCCAGGAACGTGAAGTTGCCGGCGTCCATCCAATGCAGCAAATCCTCGGCCTCGCGGATGTCGGAAATATGTTCGCCGGCCAGTTCCGTGGCCAGCACCTCGGCCCGGCTGAGGGCCTTGTCACGCATGGCCGGCCAGTCCTCGACAGCGGCACGGACATTTCCGAGGACCTTGGTGAGCCCCTCCACGAGGCGCGCCTTGGCGTCGTCGTCCACCTTGTCGATTTCGACGGCAATCCATGATTCGAGGTGCGAGGTGTTGTCGCCGTCAGCGACCAGGTGGGCAATGCTGGGCATGGTGGACGTGTCGCCGCTGGCAACACCGGCGTGGGAGGGAACTTTGTGGATGGCGGCCAGGACGTGCGTCCCCCTGTCCCGGGACACCACGAACATGGGGTGAGTCACCAGGTGGATGGCCAGGTTTTCGTGTACCAGCTCTGCGCTGACGGAGTCGACCAGGAACGGCATGTCGTCCGTCACGATGTACACCACGCTGGCGTCGCGCTCGTCCAAGACCTCCACCTTGACCGTGCCGGAGGCCCGCTCCGCGGCCAGTGCCCTGTGGGTCAGCGCCCGGGCATTGAGGATGGCGGCGTCATACTCGGCAGTGTCTTCGTCGGACAGCTGCACGTAGTAGTCGGTGATGAACTGTTGGTCAGTGGAGACCGCTTGGGCGGAATCCTGCAGTGACCCGGTCGTGGGGGAATTGGACGACATAAAATAAACGCCTCCGTCAAAGAGTAAAAGACCGCTTCTTTGCGGCCTCATCCCGAGCCTAGCCCGGATTCCCGGGCCTCGCTGTGGCGCTTGATACAGCAGTTCTCGCATTCCCTTGGACAAGTGCACAACACATGTCTCGGATGGCCAGGCGCAGCGGCGAGTCCGGCGCCAGTTCCTGCAGCAGCCTGCCTTCCAGCAATGCCCGCGCCGGGACGTCGGGCTCCCAGGGAAGCACATGGCTGATGGGCAGCACCGGGCCGAAGCGCCGCCAGGCGTCTTCCACCGCCTTCACGGGCGAGCCTCCTGCAGCCCTTTTCCGGACCTTGTTCAACACCACCTTGATGTCCGCCCCCGCGCAGGCCTCGGGCAGGTCCGCCAGCGCCCGGATGAGCCGGGGGATGCCCACGGCGTCCGAACTTCCCACCGCGAAGACGGTGTCCGCCTGTGCCAGCGCGGCGAGGGTTGCCGCGTTGCGCCGCGGCGCCATGGTGTCATAGCTCAGTTCCTCATCGGTTTCCAGGCAGAAACCGCAGTCAACCACCACGGTGTCCACCAGGGAGAGCGCAGCCTCAAGCACCCGTTCCACCGCGGCCGCACGGAGTTCCGGCCACCTGTCGGAGCGCGTCAGGCCCGTCAGGAGCGAAAACGTGCCGCCTGCACAGACCACCTCGGAACTGATGCGCGCCAGTTCGTCCACAGTCAGCAGGCCCTGGTCCGCCACCCGGCACGCCTGCGCGAAGGACGCCGACTCGTCCAGTAGGCCAAGGCTGGCCGCAACGCTGGCCCCATAGCTGTCGGCGTCAACCAACATGACACGGCGCCCCTGCGCGGCAAGTTCGCCCGCCATGTTGACCGCGACGAGCGTGCGTCCCGGCGACCCGATCGGTCCCCACACGGCAAACATCCGTGGAGCGGCGGGTCCGCTGGCAGCGGCCGCGCTTCCTGCCGCGGCCGCCTGGGCGCTGCCCCGCCGGCGCTCCGGCGTTGGAGCGCCGGCGCCGGCTGCCTTCGTGCGGGCACGGCCGCCTCCCGGCAGGGTGCCCCGTCGACGAAGCAGTGACGGCCCCGGGACGGCTGCTGCCACCAGGGCTGCAAGCCTTGAAAGGCCACTCCTGCCGGAGGCAGGGGCGCCCCCGGATTTGCCGTTCCCAGACGGGGCACCGGCCGGGCCGCCGCGTTCGGTCCGGTGGACGGCACGTGGACCGTCCCGGAGTTGGCCCGACGGCGCCCCACCCACGTCCGCCGTCCCGTCCGCGCCCGGTGTCCCGACCGTGTCCGGTGAACTGGCTGCCATTGCCGCGCCTTGGACAGGCACGGGGTCGACGCCGGCCCACCCCTCCTGCCCGTCGGCCGCCGGCGCCCGCCCTCCAGGCGCCCGCCCGGGGCTGCTGGAGCCGGAGCCCTTACGCCCGGCGAGGTCATTCCGGGCGCCACCGTCGCCCGCAGCCCAGTCTGCGGTGCGCCCGTCGGCGGAACCGGGGTTCCGGGCGGCGGAACTGTGGTTTCGAGCCACCTGGCCGCCGGGCTGCGGAACGGCGGACGCCTCCCGCCCGGCGTCGTCAGGCGACAAGGAACCAGCGGAAGGCGACACCGCCATCGGGAACCCAAAGGATGCGGACTGATGGTGCCGGCGGGCTCTGACCGCAGCCAGCACGGACTCGGTGAGCTGCTCGGCAGTCGCGATTCCACTCAGGGGCCATGCACCGATGCTGCGCAGCCGTGCCGCCTCGGCCGGGGTGGCTGCCACGGCCACAACGCTGACGCCGACCGCGGTCAGGCGGTCGACCAAGGTCGCCGTCAGCCCGTCCGTGCCCGCGGCCACGACGGCCACCTGCGCCAGTCCGCTTTGACAGGCCGCCAGCAGCCCGGGCAGCTCGGGGCAGCGCCGGACCACCGCGACTGGCCCGCGGCTGCTCTCCAGCGCCGCAACGGCGTTGTCCGCGGTGTCCCCCACCGCCACCACTGTCACCGGGCTCATCGCGGTCCCCCTGGATTCCACACGACCGACACCTTCGCCTTGTTGGCGACGGCCCCGAGGAACTTGGGCATCTGGACGTCGGTCACCAGGACCATCAACTGGGTGCTCTTGCCCGATCCCAAGCTGGTGGTGGCGTCATTCACCGCGGCCACTTCGGCACCGGGCAACATGAGGACCGGCTCCCGGTACCCGTTGCGTTCATCCGGCAGGGCAACCCAGACGTCCACATGCGAGCCGGCGACAACTTCCTTCGGCAGCGGTTCGGTGACGCTCACCGGCGCAGTCTTGCGATCAAGCGCGTCGGTGCCACCGATGCTGCTGGCCGGCACCAGTTCGCCCTTGGGCACCATGCGCACGGCCACGGCGTGCCCGGGCAGAGCCCTTCCTGGGTCCAGGTACTTCGCCTCAAGATCGCCCAGCCGCACCTGGACGATGTCAAATGAATCACGGGTGATGGTCTGGCCAACCACCAGCGCGTCCTTCGCCACGTAGGCGGGAACGGTCCTGTCGGCCCCACCCACCAAGGCGACCACCCCGGCAACCGACGCCAGGACCAGCAGTATCCCCACGAAAAACCGCGGATCCTTCCATGAGGGCTTGGCCAGTCGTGGCGCCCTTCCTTGTGCGTCCATCCGCGTGGTTCCTCCTGGCGAGACCCGCCACGCCGGGGCCTCCCCAGACACGGGGAGTGGCCGCGTGGACTGCAGCGGCCGCGTAGGCGCGGACCGCATTGCCTTCATTTCTACCGTTGAATGGCCTGCCGTGAAAGACCCCGCACCAAAACTGTGGACAATTCGAACGGCGCTGGCCGGTCGTCAGGGGGGGACAAACGGTGGATAACCGGAACAAAAGATTGCAAAGGGAGTGATAATGGTTGCATGCCTAGATTCCTGACCCTGGCCGATGTGGCCGAAGAACTCCAGATCTCGGCCGCCGCATGCTACTCGCTGGTGCGCAGCGGTGAACTTCCAGCCTTCCAGATCGGCGGGCGCGGACAGTGGCGGGTCGATGCCGCCAAGTTCGAGAAGTTCATCGATGACCGGCACGCCGCGGCCCGGGACATGCTCGCAACCGGCAGCCACCCGGGTCGCGAACACTCGGAGTCCGCCGGCTAGAACTCGTTCTCACGTGAGGACGTCACCGACATCACCGCGTCCAACGCGACCATGACGCTGCCCTGCCGGTTGTCGCGGGCCCTAGCCTCGCCGTCGGCCAACTGCGCGACCACCACAAAGTCCGCGCCCACCTGGTCCAGCACCCCGCGCACGCCGGCCGGCTGCGCAGACTCCAGGCCCAGCATCACCACCGTCCTGTTGCGCGCCAAGATGCGCAAGGCAGAGGCCAGGCTGTAGCGCACCCTACCCTGCGGGACGACCCTGGCAGCGCCCGTCCCCCGCACCTGCATGAGCTTCGCCAGCGGCAGCACCACCGACAAGCCGCCCGTGTCCATGAGCATCCACTGCGCCTCGACCCGCTGCAGCGTCCCATGATGGACGACGCCGTCCCGCAACACAGCGGCAATGTCACGTCCCAGCGAGCCCCGGAGAGCGTCCGCCAGCCCCACTTGTGACGCCTCCACCCGGGCTAGCTCGTTGACGTGGCGCTCGAGTTCCTGCTGTGTGGCGGCATGCCACTGCGCATCCAAGTCCCCAAACAGTGCGTCCCATCGCATTCCGCCACGTTAGGCTCCGCGCGGGACATCGTCAACCACCCCACAGTGCCCGCCTGGCACGTCACGTTGTCCACAGCACTTTGGCCGGGGCTGGACAACACGACGCGTATTGGTTCAAAATAGTTCCACAGTCATCAAACTGCACTAAACAGTGTCAAAACATAACGAGGAGGAGTCCGGACCATGAAGAGACAGGCTGCTGCGGACGCCGTCATGACGGCCGCGATCCTCTTCCTCGGTGCGTCGCTGGTCTTTACCGGGGGCGCCGTGCTGCGCCGCCGGAGCAGCGGACCGCACCCGTCCGCACCCCTGGATCTCGCGGAGGCGGTGGGTGCCGCCGCAGCGGGGATCGGCTTTGCCGTCGCCCTGTGGTGGCTGGCCGCCCTGGCATGCGCCTTTATTTCCGGGCTGGCCCGGCTGCATGGCAGGCCCCGTCTGGCCTCCCTGACCGGCGCCTGGACTCCGGCATTCATGCGGCGGCTGGCGGCGGTGGTGCTGGGACTCAACCTCATGGCGGCCCCGGCGGCGATGGCAGACGGCCCGGGGCCCATCGACCCGACGTGGCACGCGGGCCCCGCGGCGGAGGCGCCCTTCATTGTCAAGACTGCCCATCCCGCAGCGCCCGGCTTGGCGGAATCCACCGCCGAGGCCGCAGACCCAGCCAAGTCCAAGGCCCGGCCCGGGACCCAGCGGGCCCACCCCGCGTGGACCCCGCAGGCCCCTGCCGTGGACCCCGGCCCGTTGGCCCGTGGCCAGTCACGCCCGCCGCGGAACGCGGTCGCTAAGGGTGCCGACAACGGCGAGGTGGTGGTGCGCGGCGGCGACAGCCTGTGGAGCATCGTTGCTGCCGCACTTGGCCCCTATGCCACCGATGTGGAGGTGGCCCAAGCATGGCCGGAGTGGTACCGCGCCAACCGCAGCGTCATCGGCAGCGATCCCAACATCATCCTGCCCGGGCAGGTGCTGCACGCCCCTGGCGGCTAGGGCTGGTCCCACGGCCCTCACGCCGCCACGGCGCCACAGCGCCGGCGGTCCGTCTTACCGGGACATCGATTTACAGGAACAGCGACGAACGTTCGAAGGAGACACGATGAACATCAGGGCCATCGAGGAGACCGCGCCGGCGAGCGCGAAGCTGGTCGCACGTCCGGCCCCGGCCCTCCAGGGCACTGGCCGTGACAGTGGCTCGGGCACGGAAGGAGCGGTGGTCAAAATGACGCCGCGTCCGGGCCGCGGAACCGCTGCGCAGGGCCGCACCGATCTGCACAGGAGTGGCGCCGATCTGCACAGCGGCACGTCGGCGCACGGCGGCGCCACCGTGCTGGACCCCAGAGCACCGGAGCGTGCCCTCGTGGCCGAGATGTCGCGCCGCATCGCGCAGGCTGCCCTGGAGGTCCTCAGCGGTGTGCGCTCCGTCCAGCAGCTCTCACGCTGGCTGGACACCAGATGCTTCAGCGCACTGACCACGCGGGCCAGGCTGCACGCCGCCGCCTGTCAGGCGGAAAGCAGGCACCGCTCCGAGACGGGACACGGGGGGAACGTCAGCGTCCTCCACCACCAGCCCATCGTCCATTCGACCCACTGCAGCGCCATAGCCCCCGGAATCTACGAGACGTCCGTCGTGGTCGCCGACAAGGCGAGGTTCCGGGCCATCGCCATGCGCTTCGAGGAAACGCGGGGCACCTGGAAGGTGACGGCGCTGCAGATCGGTTAGCGCTTCTTTTTCTTTTTGGCCGATTTTGCGTTCTTGTTGCCGGCACGCTTGGCCGACGGCGGCAGGCCGTCGCCGCTGGAACGCCGCTCCACGTGCGTCTCGGCGTCGCCCTGGGCGTCCGGGGCCGTGAACTGGAGCTGGGCGGGGCGTTCCGGGGCCTCGAGACCGGGTGCCATGATCCGCACCGCGCCGTGCTCCGCCGCCTCGCCGGCCGCATGCGCAACCTCGGCGTCCACTCCGGCCACCCGCTCCATCAATCCGGCCGGAGCCCCGGCTACGACGCCCACCGCAGTCTCGGGGGCATGTTCAACCTGGACCTCCAGGTTGAACAGGAAGCCCACGCTTTCCTCGCGGATGGCGGCCATCATGGACTGGAACATCTCGAAGCCTTCGCGCTGGTATTCCACGAGCGGATCGCGTTGCGCCATGGCCCGCAGCCCAATGCCTTCCTTGAGGTAGTCCATCTCGTAAAGGTGTTCCTGCCATTTGCGGCCCACCACGGAGAGCACCACGCGCCGCTCCAGTTCGCGCATCGTCTCCGAGCCCAGGGCGGCCTCGCGTTCGCGGTAGGCGACCTGGGCGTCGGAGAGCAGCTCGGTCTTGAGCATCTCGGCGGTGATGCGGCCCTCACCGCCGGCTTCCTCGGCGATCTCGTCCACCGTGACGGTGACAGGGTAGATGGTACGCAGGTTGGCCCACAGCGAGTGGAAGTCCCAGTCTCCCGGATGCCCCCCGCTGAGGGTTGCGTCGATGATTTCATTGACCGTGTCCTCCAGGAAGAACTGGACCTTTTCATGCAGGTCGTCCCCTTCCAGGATCCGACGGCGGTCCCCGTAGATGGCCTCGCGCTGGCGGTTCAGGACGTCATCGTATTTCAGGACGTTCTTGCGCTGTTCGGCGTTGCGGCCCTCCACCTGGCCCTGGGCCGACGCGATGGCCTTGGACACCAGCTTGGACTCCAGTGCGACGTCGTCCGGCATGGAGGAGCGTGACATGAGCCGCTCCGCCGCACCGGAATTGAACAGGCGCATCAGGTCGTCGGTGAGCGAGAGGTAGAAGCGCGACTCCCCGGGATCGCCCTGGCGTCCGGAACGGCCGCGCAACTGGTTGTCAATGCGGCGCGACTCGTGGCGCTCGGTACCCAGCACGTACAGTCCGCCGGCCTCCAGCACGGCCTCGTGTTCATCCTTGACAGCCAGCTTGGCGGCCTCGAACGCCTCGTGCCAGGCAGCCTCGTACTCCTCCGGGGTTTCCTCCGGGTCCAGGCCCTTCGCGGCCAGGGCGGCGACGGCGTTGAACTCGGCGTTTCCGCCGAGCATGATGTCGGTGCCGCGGCCGGCCATGTTCGTGGCGACGGTAACGGCCCCGCGCCGCCCCGCCTGGGCCACGATCGCGGCTTCACGGGCGTGGTTCTTCGCGTTCAGGACTTCGTGCTTGATACCCCTTTCGGCCAGCTTCTTGGAGAGGTATTCGCTCTTCTCCACGCTGGTGGTGCCGACCAGGACCGGCTGCCCGGTTTCGTGCCGCTGGGCAATGTCCTCCACCACGGCGTCGAACTTGACGATCTCGTTCTTGTACACCAGATCCGGCTGGTCCGCGCGCTTCATGGGCATGTTCGTGGGGATTGGGACAACGCCGAGGGAGTAGGTGCCCATAAACTCGGCGGCCTCGGTCTCGGCCGTGCCGGTCATGCCGGAGAGCTTGTCGTAGAGGCGGAAGTAGTTCTGTAGGGTAACCGTGGCCAAAGTCTGGTTTTCAGCCTTGATCTCAACCCCTTCCTTTGCCTCGATGGCCTGGTGCATGCCCTCGTTGTAGCGGCGGCCGGCAAGGATGCGGCCGGTGTGCTCGTCGACAATGAGGACTTCGCCGTCCATGATGACGTAGTCCTTGTCGCGCTTGAACAGTTCCTTGGCCTTGATGGCGTTGTTGAGGAAACCGATCAGCGGCGTGTTTGCGGATTCGTAGAGGTTGGATATGCCCAGGTAGTCCTCGACCTTTTCAATGCCGCTCTCCAGGACGCCCACGGTGCGCTTCTTCTCGTCGACTTCGTAGTCGTCCTCGACGTCCAGGCGCAGGACCACCTTGGCAAACTCGCTGTACCAGCGGTTGGCGTCCCCGGACGCAGGCCCGGAGATGATCAGCGGCGTGCGGGCCTCGTCAATGAGGATGGAGTCGACCTCGTCCACGATCGCATAATTGTGGCCCCGCTGGACCAGCTCATCCTTGCTCCAGGCCATATTGTCTCGCAGGTAGTCAAAGCCAAACTCGTTGTTGGTGCCGTAGGTGATGTCCGCGGCGTACTGTGCGCGCCGCACGGCAGGGTCCTGGTTGGAGATGATGCAGCCGCTGCTCTGGCCGAGGAAGCGGAAAACGCGGCCCATGAGGTCAGACTGGTATTCGGCCAGGTAGTCGTTCACGGTGACCACGTGGACACCCTTGCCGGTCAGCGAGTTGAGGAAGGCCGGGGCCGTCGCCACGAGGGTCTTGCCTTCACCGGTCTTCATTTCGGCAATGTTGCCCAGGTGGAGTGCTGCGCCACCCATGAGCTGGACGCGGAAGTGCCGCAGTCCCAGGGTGCGGGACGATGCCTCGCGGACCGCTGCGAACGCCTCTGGCAGAAGGTCGTCGAGCGACTCTCCGTCTTGGTGGCGCAGTTTCAGCTTGTCCGTTTCCTCGCGCAGCTCGGCATCCGTGAACGTCTGGAAGGGCTCCTCCAGCAAATCAATGGCGTCAGCAAGCACGTTGAGGCGTTTGAGCGTCTTGCGATCGCCGGTGCGAAGGACCCGCTCAAGAAGTGATGGCACGAAATTGCTCCCAATCTGTGGCTGCCTAAAAGTGGCGTGACCAGTCTACGTGAGAACGGGCACAGCCTCGGGCCAGTCTGCCATGCCCGGCATGGAAATTCCTGGCAGCGCCGGCCCCCTTCCCCTCGCGGGGCATTTAGCCGCGCTTCACTGCCACGCCGAGTTGCTGGGCCAGGTCGCCGTGGGGCGCCACGACGACGTCGTCCAGGCCCAGCCACAGTGCCATGAGCGCCAGTTCGGCCGCCAGCTCCGGGGCCGTTTCCGCCGGCGCATCAGGCTCGGCGAAGGCACCGCGCACCAGCAGCCTGCTCCCCTGCCGGTCGGCCTTCAGGTCGACGCGGGCAGCCAAGGACTCTCCCAAGAGGAACGGCAGCACGTAGTAGCCGTATTTTCGTTTTGGCGCCGGGGTGTAAATTTCCAGCCGGTAGTGGAAATTGAACAGTTCCAGCAGTCGGCGCCGTTCAAAGACCAGCGAATCAAAGGGGCTGAGCAGTGCGCGGCCGCGCGCCTTGCGCGGGATTTTCGCCGCGGCATGCAGGTAGGTTGGCGCACCCCATCCGGCCACCTCCACTTCCTCAAGCGTCCCGTCCGCCACCAGACGGTCCACCGAGCCGGCCGCTGCGCCCGCGGGCAGGCGGAAGTAGTCGGCAAGACAGCGCAGGGTGCCGATCCCGTGGGTGCGCGCCGATGCCTCGATCAGCCTGTCCATCGCGGCCCGCCGGTCCGCGTCACCATCGGAGGGGACTGCCCCTTCCCCCGCGCCGGACCCGTTGCGCAGGGACGGGGGCAGGACCTTCTCCACCAGGGCGTACCGGCGTTCGAACTGGTCGTTGCGTGACGCGGCTCCCACGACCCCCCGCTCAAAAAGGCCTTCCAGGGTCCGCTTGACGGCGCTCCAGTTCCAGCCCCACCCTTCGTGGTTCCTTTCCTCCTCGTGGCCAATCCTGCTCTTGACCTCGCGGGCCGTCAGGGGCCTGCTGCGTGCCAGCAGTGACAGGATCTGCGTTTCCAGGCCGGCACGGAGCTGGGGATCGAGACCAGAGGACCCAACCCATTTCCGGTTTTGCCACAAGGTGAGGTCACGGAAGTGCTCAGGCCTGATGTAACTGGCCTCGTGGGCCCAGTACTCCATCATTTTTCGCGGGGCGCTGCCGGAAAGCGTGGAAAGTATGGCGCGGTCGTACGTCCCCAGCCGGGAGAAGAACGGCAGGAAGTGGCTGCGGGAGATGACGTTGACGGAGTCAATTTGAACGAGCTGTAGTTGGGCAAAGGTCCGGCCCACCGTCCGCGCGTTCACGGGTTGGGTGGGCCGGACCCCGGCAAGTCCCTGGGCGTTGAGTGCGATTCGCCGGGCCTGTGGCAGGCTCAGGCGTGCGCCCATGCTTCCTGGCTCCTCTGTTGACGGGTCTCGTGGTTGACTGCTGGTGCTTTCCCGACGGGGTCGCCGGGTGGACGCCGCTCGGCTACACGCGTGCGGGTTCGTCGGGTGAGCGGTAGGCGGAGATTTCCGCGGCGGCCGCTCCTTCGTCCGCGTTGGGATCCAGGGAGATGACCCCGTAGGTCCAGCCGCTGCGGCGGTACACCACGGACGGGATGCCGGTGGCGGCATCGATGAACAGGTAGAAGTCGTGTCCCACCAGTTCCATGCTGTCGACGGCATCATCGACGGTCAGCGATGTTGCCGGGAAAACCTTCCGGCGGATCAGCACCGGTGAATCACCCGCAGGGATGTCATTTTCGATTTCATAGGGCGAACGCTCCTGCACGGCGTCCGGCGTGGTCTGCGCGTAAATCGGTTCCGCGCTGCTGACGGGAGGCAGAGCCCCGGTTGCCTCGTTGACGGCCACTGGTGCATGCCGGCCGTGGTGGACCTTCTTCCTGTCCTTGGCCCTGCGCAGCCGCTCCAGCAGCTTCCCGTACGCAAGGTCAAAGGCCGCGAACTTGTCCGATGCAGCTGCCTCGGCGCGGATCACCGGGCCGCGCCCCAAAACAGTCAATTCCACCGTCAGCGGAGACTCGGCCGAACGCGACTTGGTCTCCTTGGAAATCTTCACATCGACGCGCTGGACCTTGTTGGCCAGCTGCTCGATCTTCGTGAGCTTTTCCCCGGCGTACTCGCGGAAACGGTCTGACACACTCAAGTTGCGACCGCTGATCATGAACTCCATGGTGCCCTCCAAATATCTTCGGTGACACGGCGGCCGGCTCGCAATCCAAGTACCGAACCTGGCCGCCGACGGGTGGTTTCCTCTCGCAAGAGGTACCCGTTTACTCACGTTAGTTCACCGAAACCTTTTATTCATCTTTTGCCCAAAACTATTTTTGGCGAGTCTTTTAGTCGGGGCTGCAGGGGCTGACTGGTCGGGTGCGCGGGCCGCCGCGAGAACCAGGGCGCCGCACACCACGGCGCCCGCTGCCTCCAGTGTCCGGGCCGCCTCCCTGGCCGTGGAGCCGGTGGTCAGCACGTCGTCGACCACGACGACGGCGGCCCGGGCCAGAAGCCCTGCCGGGCGAATCCCGCGGCACCGCCGCCGGATTCGCATGCTGTTGCGGACGTTGGCGCGCCGGGCCGACCGGCCCAGTCCCTTTTGGTGCCGCCGGCGCCAGGGCAGCCGGGCGCGGACGGCGAGAACCGGTGCGACGCACACGCCGTGGGGCAGTCTGCGTTCCGCAGACAGGCAGCGCAGCAGGAGCGCGACGGGATCGTAGCCGCGGCTGCGCCAGCCCCTGCCGGTGCTGGGCACCGGGACCAGCAGCAGCTCCCTGCCCTCGAGCCCGGGCAACAGGGCCGGCAGCGAGACGATGCCCCGGGCCATCGCCCGGCCGAGCAGGGGACCCAGCTCCGTGCGGCCGTGGTTCTTGAAGGCGAGGATGGCAGACGCCAGGACATCGCGGTAGTCGCCCACGGCCACCACGGGCAGCGTCGTGTGCCCAAAGACGCTCATCAACGCGTCGGCGGTACCCTCGGCGCGGAAGGGTCGGCACGTCAGCCTACGCAACCCGGCGGAGCAGTCAGCGCACAGGGCTGAGTCGTCACTGCCGCACGACACGCACTCGGCGGGCATCACCAGATATAGGAAGTCCCGCCAAGCGCCGTCCCACCAGAACACCGAACGGGCCCACCAACGGCGCGGCCGGCCCCTGTGCATGCCTGTCGGCGAACCATTGGCGCGGGCCGCGGCGCTGTTGCCGGCGGTAAGGGCCGCATGCCTGCTGGGAGGCGGCCGCAAGACAGCCGGAACGGCGTCGTCCGGGGGTCGCGAGGCGCTGCGATAATGTTCCATGGGACCAGCATTCCCGGCGCCTTGCGACGCCGCCAGCGGCCGCCGCGGCAATGTGCACCGTGTCCCCGCCGGCTCCCCCTGTGGAGGGGCCACCGCATCCACCACATGCACCGCATGAAGGGCCGACGACCGCTCCGGCGGACAACGGCGCAGGCGCAGGCGGACCATCAGCCGGCAAAGGACGCCTGGCCCAGCCCCTTCGTGGCGACCTGCCAGTTGCTGCCGACCAGCGCGTACATTTCCGTCGGCGTTTGCGCATGCACGTTGCGCACGCCGGCACCGGCGCTGATCCACGTGATCCCCTTGATGGGAGCAAGCTTCGCGGGCGCCCGGGACAGGTCCAGGATCTGGACGGCGACGTCGGACTTGGCCGAGGGTGCGATCGCGGCCACGCTGGTCTCGCCGGCCCACACGCCGAGGGTCGGCGCTCCCTCGTGGGCCAGGTTGATCGGTGCTGTCAGTTCCTTGGGGACGTCGCCGGACCTGGAAATGCCGGTGATGGACACCCGGCTTTCCCCGTTCGCGTTGGAGATCACGAGTGCGCGCGTGCCGTCCCGGGAAATGCGCAGCGTGGTGACCTGTTGGCCCACCAGCCACGGAACGCTGAGCACCACCGGCGCCGGGTCCTTGGCTTTTGAGTTGGGGTTGACCGCCAGGACTGTTCCGGAGCCGTCCCCCGCAGCGGACCACAGCCAGCCGTTGGGGGCGAACGACGGCGCCGTCAGGGCCACGCCCGCCAGGAGGTTGGCCGGCTCGTGCCCCGCCGAGACGGTGAACGCATGGTTGCCGTCCGCAGAGAGGAAGGCGAACTCTTTCCCGTTGTAGGAAATGGCCGGCTCATTCGGCCCCAGATCGGCGATGGGGGCCAGGCCCGGCACCGCGGCCACCGTGCTGCCGTCGTACGTCGCCAGCGCGTTCTTGGACAGGCCGACCTGGACCGGGGGGACCGGGTTGTCAATGACCATCGCGGGCACGGCGTCGCTGGATCCGCCCATGTCCACCTCGCGGTCGTCGGCCAGAAACTGCACTTCCGTGACGTCGTTGAGAGTCTTCTGAAGTGTGACGAGCAGCTGGGCATGCATTTGCTGGCGTTGGCGCACGCTGGACTCCAGCAGCGGCTGGGAGGTCAGTCCGACCTTGGCGAGGCCATTGTTGACCGACACGGAATCACGCGCCAGCGCCATGCCAGTCGGGAAAGCGCTGACCACCGCACCCTTCAAGTACGGCGCGGGCCCGTCCAGCATGGCGCGGACAATCGCCGTTGCCGTCCCGGAGGAGCGCGCGGCCAGCCACCTGACGTCCGGAACCCCGTACGTGTAGCTTGCATCGTAGAAATACAGCGAGACCGGCTTGAAGAGCACGCCAAAGGTGTCCTGGCTGAGCACCAGGCCGTCGGGAACCTTGGCAATGCGCCATTCACCGTTGACCTGGACCAAATCCATTTCGATGGTTTCCGTGGAGCCGGCCGGCAGCGGCGTCAAGACGCCCATCGAGTCCACGGAGGAGACGGTGTCGAACGTGACCAGGTAGGAGTCCTTGGTCTTGCCCGGCTTGACGGCAAACGCATTGGTGTACACCAAGGTCCGCTTGTCCGCGGCCCACGACTGCGCCAGGCCGGCTGCCAGGTACTGCCTGGCGGTCTGGAAGTCGTCTTCGATCCCGGTCCCAGAGTCGATAAAGCCGCGGATGATGCTCTCCGGGGAGGCCCCCGCCACCGGCTTGTACTGCGTGTAGTTGACGTTGACGGAGTTGGTGCGCGGGCTCAGGGGGTCGCTCTTGCCGACCGGCCCGTCGGTGGGTATCGCCGCGCACCCGGCCGCCACGAAAAGTACGACGGCGGCCGTCGCCAGCAGCGACAGCAGTCCCTTGCGCCGTGGCCGGCCTGGGCGGCGCGCCTGCCCGGAGGACGCCGGCTTCGCCGGCACCGGCTTCATGCCTGGCACTGTGATTTTCATGATTCCGCCCTTGGCGCGCCGCCGCCTGACGGCGTCCCGTTCGTCGCGGCGCCGTTCCCCGATGCAGCACTGGCTGCTGCGGCACTCGCGGGATTAATCGTACCCAGTGCGCCCACCACGCCGAAAGAGCCGGTGTTGGTCATGATGGGTCCGGTGTTGAGGTGGGAAGCCGCCGCGGTTCCCCCGCCGTCGGGCGGCAGGGGAACTGGAGAGTACGCCAGCGCCCCGCCTCGCCTGCGCGGCAAGGTCAGCCGGAAGCAGGCCCCATCCCCCGGGACGCCCCAGGCCTCCAGCCAGCCACCGTGCAGCCTGGCGTCTTCCATGGCAATCGACAGGCCCAGGCCGCTGCCGCCGGTGGTGCGTGCCCGCGCCGGGTCCGCCCGCCAAAAGCGGTCGAAGACATGCTCCAGGGCATCCGGGGACATGCCGATGCCGTAATCCCGCACGGCCACGGCCAGGGCGTTCTCATCTGCGGAGACGAAGATCTTCACCGGACGTCCCTCGCTGTGTTCCAGCGCGTTAAGCACCAGGTTGCGCAGAATCCTGTCGATGCGGCGGGCATCCATCTCCACAATGCACTTGTGGTTGCGCAGCCGGGTGACCACCGAAAGCTCGCTGCTATTGGCCTCAGCCACGGGTGCGGCTGCCTCCATCACTGAATGGATCACTGAGAAGATGTCCAGGGATTCAATGTCAAGGTCGGCCACGCCGGCGTCGAACCGGGAAATCTCCAGCAGGTCGGCCAGCAGAAGTTCAAAGCGCTCAACCTGGTGAAAGAGGAGTTCTGAGGAGCGCTTGTTGATCGGGTCAAAGTCGTCGCGGGCGTCATAGAGGACCTCGGCGGCCATGCGGACAGTTGTTAAGGGAGTGCGGAGCTCGTGGGAGACGTCGGAGACGAAGCGCTGCTGCATTTCTGAAAGCGCGGCGAGGGCGTTGATCTGGTCCTGAAGCGACGTGGCCATCTTGTTGAAGGAGGTGGCCAGGCGGGCCATTTCGTCTTCGCCCTCCACAGGAATGCGTTCTTCCAGCCGGCCGGCTGCCAGCTTCTCCGACACCGCGGCGGCCTGGCTGACCGGCTGGACCACCATCCGCGTCACGTACCAGGCGATGGCGCCAATCAAGACCAGCAGGATGGCACCGGCCAGCCACAGCACCGACTGGATGTAATTCAGGGTCAGTTGCGCGGTGTTGAGGTCGTAAATCATGTACAGCTCATAGTTCGTGTTCAGCAATTCCACCTGGCTGCCGATCACGACCGCCGGATGCATGCCGGATGAGCCCGTGGGCAGTTCGATCGACTGCCAGTACTGCCCCGTCTTGTCCCCCTGCACGGCCTTGCGGAGTTCGTCCGGGATGATGGCGGAGGTGACGCCGCCGGAGTCCACTGAACTGACGGCCAACGTGCTGTCCTGCTTGGGGACCTTGACCATCAGGTACTTGCGGTTGTCATCCGCGCCGCCCACCTCGAGCAGTTTGAGCTCGTCCTTGACATACGTCGACACGCGCGGCTGGTCACTCAGGCTGGCACCGGAAAAGCTTTCCTGGACCTGTGTGGCCCCGCGCGTGGATTCCAGCTGTGCCTGTGCCAGGCGCTCCTTGAACAGGCCGTTGGAGATCTGCCCGGCGAGGTAGCCACCGACGCCTATGACGGCGATGGAGGCAATGACCAGCGTGGTCAGGACGGTGCGGAACTGCAGCGAGGTGCGCCACCTGCGCGAGATGACCCGCTGGCCTCCCTGGAGTGCCCGCCAGCTGTATATCCCGGCCCGGGCCAGGGCGCGGCGTACCGCGAACCAGGCCCGGCCGGCCGGCCGGGCCCCAGCCGCGCCGCCGGCACCATCCGCCGGCATGGCGGCGGAAGGCGGCAGGCTCCGCCCAACGGGGGCACCGGCGTCGGACTTCCCTGCGGGTGGGACGCCGGGACTGGTGTTCACGGGGCCCGCCGGCCCGCCATGGTTCCTGCTCATTGTTGATTCGCCGCTGATTCCCATGCCGCCGAAGCCGCTATTGCCCGGCCTTGTAGCCTACGCCGCGCACGGTCAGGACCACCTCGGGAGCCTCCGGATCCCGCTCAATCTTGGATCGCAGGCGCTGGACGTGGACGTTGACCAGTCGCGTATCTGCGGCGTGGCGGTAGCCCCACACCTGCTCGAGGAGGAGTTCGCGCGTGAAGACCTGCCACGGCTTGCGGGCCAGCGCCACCAGGAGGTCAAACTCCAGCGGCGTCAGCAGGATGCGCTGGCCGGCGCGTCGGACCGCATGGCCGGCCACGTCGATGGTGATCTCGCCGATGGTGAGGGTTTCCGGGGCCTTGACGTCCCCCGGCCGCAGGCGGGCACGGACCCGGGCCACCAGTTCTGCGGGCTTGAACGGCTTCGCCACGTAGTCATCGGCACCCGACTCCAGGCCGCGCACCACATCGGAGGTGTCGGACTTTGCGGTCAGCATGACAATGGGCACGTCCGATTCGCCCCGGATGAGACGGCACACTTCGATGCCGTCCATCCCCGGCAGCATGAGGTCCAGCAGGACCAGATCCGGCTTGTTGGAACGGAACGTCTCCAACGCCTTGGCGCCGTCGAAACAAAAGACTGGGTCAAAACCGTCATTGCGAAGGACGATGCCGATCATCTCTGCCAGTGCTTCGTCGTCGTCTACTACTAAAATGCGTGCCTTCATAGCTCTATATTTGCCTATCCACGGCCGAAAGTCGCTTTCCGACCCTCCAAGGCGGGCCAGAAGAAGCCACAGGCTGGCTGGGAGCGGCCGGTTTGCGGTGGACTGGCGCGCTATCGGTGCCGTTCCGGACGGCCCTGCGCGGTCAGGTTGCCCCGCCACGGATTCTCCCCGTCAGTTCACGCTGCAAATGCGGCGGTTGCCGATAGGGTTGAACTTGGAAGCCGCATCAGGACCGGCTGCTCCCGGACCGGCGCGTTGAGCCCGTCAACGGAGCATCGGCCATTGGTGTCGCGACCACTGTGACTGGGGAACAAGACACTGGAGCATGATGACGCAGGAACCACAGCAGCCGCCGGCCGATCCGGACCACGGACCGGCGGGCTCCCCCGTTCCGCCCACGTCCGGGCAGGCCCCGGGGCAGCCCCCATGGGGGCAGCCCGCGCCCGGGCAGCCACAGTGGGGGCAGCCACAGTGGGGGCAGTATGCGCCGCAGCCTCCCGGCCAGCCCTCGCCCGGGCAGGCTTCCGGACAGCCACAGTGGGGGCAGTACACACAGCAGCCTGGCGCCGCTCCAGGCGCCGCTCCATATGGCCAAAATCCTTACGGCTACAGCCAGTACGGCTACAACCAATACATTGCCCCGCCCAAGCCGGGCGTCATCCCGCTGCGCCCGCTGCGGCTCGGTGAGGTGCTCGACGGCGCGTTCCAGGCCGCCCGCCGCAACGGCAAGGCCGTCTTCGGTTCGACCCTGATCTTCCAACTCATCACCGCCGTCCTCACGCTCGCCGTCACCCTTTCCTCCATGGGCCGGCTGACCTCGAACATCTTCAGCGACTCGCTCTCCCAAACGGCTCCCACGGAAGCCCAGCTCAACAGCCTGGCCGGATCCATGCTTCAGCTGTTCATCGGCGTCGGGGCGGTCTCGCTCATCTCCGCGCTCATGGAGATGGTGCTGCAGGGCGCCCTGGTGGTCCCCGTCCTGCGCGCAACCTTGAACCGCAAGACGGACTTCGGGCAGATGTGGCGGCTCGTCAAGCCGCGCATCGGAACTCTGCTGCTGCTGGCGCTGGTCTACGCCGCGGCGACATTTCTTGCCATCGCTGTGTACGCCGGCATTCTCATCGGCCTGCTCTTTGCGAGCAACAGCATGGGCTCCGGTTCCGGACTCGCCGCCCTTGGCATCGGGTTCCTGCTGGGCCTGCCATTCTTGGCGGCCGGCGTGTGGACGGGCGTGAAGGTCATGCTGGCCCCGGCGTCGGTGGTGGTGGAGAACATCGGAGTCTTTGCGGGAATCAAGCGCTCCTGGCAGCTGACCGGGCAGAACTGGTGGCGCACCTTCGGCATCGCGGCGCTTGCGGCCATCATTGCCGGCGTCATCGGCGCCATCATCACCACCCCGGTCGGCCTGCTGCTGGGCCTGCTGCTGCCGGTCATGTCGCCGAGCCCCGACCAGGCGATGGGCACCTCCGCCGTCGCCAGCGTCTTCTCTTCCCTCATCGGGGCCTTGGTCGGCGCGGTGACCGTCGCGTTCCAGACCGGTGTCATGGCGCTGATCTATGTTGACCTGCGGATGCGCCGCGACGGCTTTGATGTCACCCTGCTCAAGGAATCCGAATCCGGGACGGACGACGGCGGCATCCCCGGCCGCGGCGCGGCGGTGCCGGCCGCCGCGGGAACCTCCCACGCGCAGCAATACCCAACGGCCTACCCGCCGTTCGCCCACCATCCGCCTGCCCAGAACCCACCCGCCCCCTACCCAGGCCAGAACCCACCCGCCCCCTACCCAGGCCAGAACCCACCCGCCCCCTACCCAGGCCAGAACCCACCCGGCCAGCAGCCGCCCGGCGGGTCCCCGGAGCAGTACCCACCGTCCCAGCACCCCGGCCAGTAGGTGCCCGGCGCCCCATGACCACCCTGACCCCTGGCACTGGCGTGCCCCTTGACGTCCCCGTCATCCCCGGGGCCGACGACGCGCGCCGGTGGGCAGCGGAGGAACTGGCCAAAAAGGCCTACCAGGACGCCAAGCCTGGCCTGGGCGCACAACTACTCACCTGGCTGAAGAAGGCCGTCACCGATTTTCTGCACGGGCTGGGGTCGCTGGGCGGCAACACGGGGCTGCTGGTGGCCTTGTGCGTCGTGGTGCTGGCCGTCGCAGCGGCCGTCATGGTGGTCCGGCCCAGGCTCAACCGCAGGGCTGCACAGCGGGCGGAGGTCTTTGACGGCCCTGCCACACTCAGTGCCGGCCAACACCGCGACCTGGCCCGTTCCGCCGTCGAACGTGGGGACCTGGCCACAGCGGTCACGGAGCAGTTTCGGGCAATCGTGCGCTCCGGCGAGCAGCGCGGCGCGACCTCGCCCGCGCCCGGACGGACCGCGGCCGAGGTCGCGGGCGAGCTGCAGCGGGCCTTTCCAGGGCACGGGCCGGCCCTCCAGCGGGCGGCCGGGCTGTTCAACACCGTCCGATATGGCCACACGGAGCCTACCCGGGCCATGTACGACCAGCTGGCAGCAACGGACAAGGCCGTGGCGGCGGCGAAGCCGGCCTTTGCGGACAGCAGCATTGAGATCGTCGACGGCGGCTGGGTCGACGGCGCGGCGGCACCGTGAGCGCCCCCGTGAGCGTCCCGGCCGGCCGGGACATGGCCAGCCAGGACACGGCCGATGCCCGGGAGTTCCGTGCGGGTGGAGGCACGGCCCTGCAACGCGCCGCCACATGGTGGCGGAAAAACAGGTTGTGGATTGTTGTGGGTGCCGCCCTCGCGGCCGTGACGGTGGGCGGCTTGGCCGCGTCCCTCCTCGGCGGGCAAAGCGCGGACCCCTTGTCCATCACCAACCCGGCGCCCAACGGCGGCCAGGCGGCAGCCAGCGTGCTTCGGGAGCAGGGCGTGCAGGTCACGGCCACCGATTCGCTCGACGCCACGCGGCGGGCGCTGGCGGCGGGCGGACCCGGCGCCAGCACGGTGCTGGTCTACGACCCGCTGTCCCTGTTGGAGCCCGCACAGGCGGCACGGCTGGCGGGGTCGGCGAAGGACGCCGCCGCGGCCCTGGTTGCCCTGGCGCCGGGTCCGTTGACCGTGAAAAACCTCAGCCCCGACATCGCCAGCGCCGGAACAGCCGCCGCCACGGACTCCAGCACCGGCGTGGCCGCCGGTCCGGGCTGCGCCAACCGCGAAGTCGTGGCGGCGGCCCGGATCGACGTCCGCGGGGTGGACGGGATCGGCGCCGCCGGCAGTCCGTCCCTGCTCCTGTACCGCGGTGCGGCGACCTGCTTCGCCCCCGGCGGGGGCACCGCCGGGTTCATGGCGGTCAACCGCGCCGGCGACGTGACAGTCCTGGGGAGTCCCGGCGTCGTCAGCAACGAGCGCCTGGCCAGCCAAGGCAACGCGGCGCTCACGTTCCGCCTGCTGGGCAGCCGTCCGCACCTGATCTGGTACACGGCGTCGCTGCGGGACGTGCCCGCAGCGAGCCATGCGCCGACCCTGGCGGAGCTGACGCCGGGGTGGATCTTCCCGGCGTCGGCCTGGCTGCTGCTGGTGGCCCTGATCGGAATGCTGTGGCGCGGACGCCGGCACGGGCCGCTCGTCACCGAGCCGCTGCCCGTCATAGTTAAGGCGTCGGAGACCGTGACCGGACGGGCGCGGCTCTACCAGGACGCGAAGGCTCAGGACACCGCCGTCGAAACCCTGCAACGTGCCACCCTGACGCGGCTTGCACAGCGGCTGCGCCTCGGAACGGGCGCCGCCCCATCCGCCGTGGTCGACGCGGCGGCCGCCCACACCGGTCGTCCGCGGGAAGACCTGGAAGCGCTCCTCATCACGGACATCCCCCTGAACGACAAACAAATGTTGGCCATGGCCGCACAAATGGCTGCCCTAGAGGAAGAAGTCGCCCCACGATGACGGCAGAACACCCCGGAACACAGCAACCGCAACCCGCGCAGACGCAGCCGGCCCCCCATGCCGGACCGCCCGAGCCGGCGCTCCTGCGGGTGCGTGCGGAAGTGGCCAAGGCCGTGGTGGGCCAGGATGCCACCGTCACCGGGCTGCTCGTGGCCCTGCTGGCCGGCGGGCACGTCCTGCTCGAAGGTGTGCCGGGCGTGGCGAAGACCCTGCTGGTGCGCGCGCTGTCGGCGGCCCTCAGCCTGGATACCAAGCGCGTGCAGTTCACCCCGGACCTCATGCCCGGGGACGTCACCGGATCGCTCGTGTTCGACGCCCGCACCTCCGAATTCACGTTCCGCCAGGGCCCGGTCTTCACCAACATCCTGCTGGCCGATGAAATCAACCGCACCCCGCCCAAGACGCAGGCGTCGCTGCTGGAGGCCATGGAGGAACACCAGGTGTCGGTGGACGGCGTGTCCCGGAAACTTCCCGCACCCTTCCTGGTCGCAGCCACCCAGAACCCCGTGGAGTATGAGGGGACCTATCCCCTGCCCGAAGCGCAGCTGGACCGGTTCCTGCTCAAGCTGTCCATGGACCTGCCGGCGCGCAACGAGGAGATCGAGGTGATCCGCCGGCACAGCATCGGCTTCGACCCGCAGGACCTCCACGCTGCCGGCGTCCGCCCCGTGGCCGGCGCCGCGGACCTTGCCCGGGCCCGCGAATCCGTCGCCCGGGTCAGCGTCGCCGCGGAGGTGCTCGCCTACGTGGTGGACCTGGCCCGCGCCACCCGCACGGCGCCGTCGTTCCAGCTGGGTGTCTCGCCCCGCGGGGCCACAGCCCTGCTCAAGTGCGCCCGCGCGTACGCCTGGCTGTGCGGCCGCGGCTTTGTCACCCCGGACGACGTCAAGGCGCTCGCCCTGCCCGCCCTGCGCCACCGCGTCTCGCTGCGCCCGGAGGCGGAGATGGACGGCGTCTCGGCGGACGGGATCCTGCTCTCCATCCTGGCCACCGTCCCGGTCCCCCGCTAGGCCCGGCACCAGACATGGCCATTTCGGGCAGGTTCTTCCTCCTGGCGCTGCTGGCGGTGGTGCCCGTCATTGCCGCGCCCAGTGCCGCCACCTGGGCCGCTGCCCTGGCCGTGCTGCTGGTGGTTGCGGCCGTCGACCTGCTGCTGGCTGCCTCCCCCCGCCGCATTGGGGTCCGCCGTGAGATTCCCACCGGCGTGCGCCTCTCCGAAGGAACGACGGCGGCGCTCCGGTTGGCGAACCAATCACCCCGCCTGCTGCGCGGCCAGGTGCGGGACGGCTGGCAGCCGTCCGCGGGGGCGGCCGACGCATTGCAGGCGCTGCGCATCCCGGCCGGGGAACGCGCCGTCGTCCGGGTTTCCCTGCTCCCCGTCCGGCGCGGCGACCTGCGCACGGACCATGTGACCATCCGCTCCTTCGGGCCGCTGGGCATGGCCGCGCGGCAAAGGACCATCGCGGCGCCGGGCACGCTGCGGGTGCTGCCGCCGTTTCATGCCAAGAAGCACCTGCCGTCAAAGCTGCGCAGGCTGCGCGAGCTGGACGGCCGGGCCGCCGTGCAGATCCGCGGCGCCGGCACCGAGTTTGACTCGCTGCGCGACTACGTCCGCGGCGACGACGTCCGATCCATCGACTGGCGCGCCACCGCACGCCGCCGCGACGTGGTGGTGCGCACTTGGCGTCCGGAGCGGGACCGCCGCGTCGTCATTGTGCTGGACACGTCGCGGACGTCGGCGGCGCGGATCGGGGACGAACCCCGGCTGGACACGGGCATCGAGGCGTCGCTGCTGCTGGCGGTGCTGGCCGAACGTGGCGGCGACCGGGTCAGCCTCATCGCCTACGACCGCCGCGTCCGTGCCCGCGTTTCCTCCTCCGGCAAGGGCAACATGCTCGGCGCCATGGTCCAAGGACTGGCGCCGCTGCAGCCGGAGCTGATCGAGCTGGACTCCGCCGGCGTGCCGGGCCAGGTCCGTGCCGTGACGGCGCACCGGGCGCTGGTGGTGCTGGTGACCTCCCTCGATGCCGGCGCGGCCGAGGAAGGACTGATCCCCCTGGTGGCACGGCTGGCCCAAAGGCATGTGGTGGTGGTCGCCTCCGTCCGTGACCCTGCCCTCGACGAGGCCCGGCTGGAACGGTCGACGGCGACCCTCGCGTACCGCGCCGCCGCCGCCGAACACGCGCTCAACCGCCGCGCGGCCATCATGGCAGTCCTTAAGCGGTCCGGCGCCGAGGTCGTGGATGCCGCGCCGCACGATCTCCCGCCCGAACTGGCGGACATGTACATCCGGCTGAAGGCCAGCGGCCGCCTCTAAATCTGACGCTCCTGCAGATCCGGGGCCCTCCCTTCCGACGCTCGTGCACCATCTGCGGGTGCACGCAGGTGGCCGTGCATTCCCGATCCCAAGCAGGTCGAGTTCCCGGGGCCGGCCCAGTAAGTCAATCCGTACGCCGCCGGATTCGGTGGCGTAGGTGTTTGAGCTCTGGCGATTTGGTGGTGCAGCTCATCGGGGCTGGATCCCGGGAGTGGAATTGATGGTGCAGCTAATGCGCCCTTCCGGTCCGAAAGGGCGCATTAGCTGCACCGCCGAATCCAAAACCGGCCGGCGCCCTGCAGGAGCTGCACCGCCGAATCGGGCGAGGGGGACAATAACAGCCAAGCCGCGCCAGCGTCCCCGGGATTTCACCCGGCCACCCGGTTCCTGACAGCGCTCGGCAACCGGCGACGCTCGGACCGGCAGTGCAGGAGGGTGCCGTCAGAACGCCCCCTATCTGCAGGAGCGTCGAGGGAAAACGCCCCGAATCTGCAGGAGCGTCTGACTGCGTCAGGCGTTGCGGAGGTCTGTCAGGGCTGCGGCCACCTCTAGCGTCCGGTTGACGACGGCCCGAGCTTCCGCCGGTGAAACGCCTGCGAGTCCATCCTCCGGGGTGATGCGGAGCGCGGTCAGGGACGACTCAGGCAGACCCAGCCCGCGCCACGGCCGCAAGACCCGCTCCAGCAACGTCGAGTACGGCGGCGGCACCTGGTCCGGGCGCACCGGCACCGTCCCGCCCCACAGGCCCATGCCCGACTCGATGGCTCCGGCCAGCTGCTCCCAGTGGCCGGTGTCGAGCTGGTCCAGCGGCACGGCGACCGCGTCGATGCCGGATTCCAAGGCGAGTTCCAAAGCCTTCCGCCAGGCATCGGATTCGGCGGATTTGGTCCCACCCGGCCCGGATTCGACCGACCTGTTCTCGGCGGCCTCGACGTGCGGCCGGGCCAGGTTGATGGCGATCTGGGCAAATCCGGCATCGCGCGCCGCGGCAACGAAGGCCGTCCACGTTTGGCGCAGCTCCGACGCGGGGATGGAGCGCAGCGTGCGGTACCCGGAAGCCGTGGGGATGGTGCCGGCCAGGGCACGCGCCGCCTCGGGCTCGTCGATCTGCAGGATCAGTCCAGCGCCCGGCACGGCGGCGCGCAGCCTCTCGGCATGCTGGGCCAACCCGGCGGACAGCGACTGGGCCACGTCCCGGCGCGCACCGTAGTCGCGCAGCGCGCGTTCGCCATAGTGCAGATGGATGGCGGCCGCCAGCGAGACCGGCCCCCACGCCTGCACCTTCAATTCAGAAAGTGCACGCTCGGACGCACCGGCGACATCGGCCAGCACGTTGACGTCGGTGGACAGGGCGGAGACGGCGCGGCGGTGATCGCCGCCTGGACGGTCCGTGAAGCGCCAGCCGTATGGCTGGACGTCCACGGGCAGTTCGACGAGCAGCCCGGCGGTGCGTCCCACGGCATCCGAGCCGATGCCGCGGGAAGGCAGCTCAGGCAGCGAGGGCAGGTGTGGCGGCGTGAACAGGCCGAGGGAATTCTTGGCGGCCTCGACGGGGTCGGTGCCGGGCCAAGGCCCAAGCATGGTGGCGGTGACGGCCTCGGAGCTGGAATCCTGGGCCTCGCTCCGCCGGGCCTCGACATGGGGCCCCGGGCGCGAGGAGTCCGCGGCCGAGCTTGCGAGGTTGGGGACCGTCCGGGGATCGACCACCGGGCGCGTCTCGGTGCCCACTACAGGTTCGCGCCGCCGTCGTGCGTCTGCCCGTCGTCCGGCCGCCGTAAAGCGTCCGGGGCGCCCACAAAGCCCTGGCCGTCCTGGCTGACCACGGGGACCACGCCGGTGGCGGCCACGGCGGAGTGGCTTTCCGAGATGGCCTGGTGGTGGTGGATGACCTCGCTGATGATGAAGTTCAGGAATTTCTCGGCAAACGCGGGGTCCAGGTGGGCGGACTCGGCCAGGGCCCGCAGGCGCTGGATCTGGGCCTTCTCACGGGTGGGGTCGGCCGGGGGAAGGTGATGGGCGGCCTTGAGGATGCCCACCCGCTGGGTGGCCTTGAACCGTTCCGCCAGCAGGTACACCAGTGTCGCGTCGAAGTTGTCGATGCTGGAGCGGATGGAGAGCAGCTCGGCCATGACGGCCGGATCCACGGAGCCGGTGAGGGAACTGGCGGCCGGGTCGAAATCTTCGACGGAGAGGTGGTGCGCGTGGCTCGGTTCGGTCATGAAAACAGTTTAGGTGGTGCACCGGGCGGACAAAACCTGTGTCCACGCCGGCGCACCACCCAAGATGGCGCCGTCAAAAACCTACCGCTGGGCCAGCAGGGCCTGGTGGGCGGCCCGCCGCTCTGCCTGCTCGGCGGGGTTCGGCACCGGCAGCGAGGCCAGGAGCCGTTTGGTGTAGTCCTCCTGCGGGTTGCCCATGATCCGGTTCCCGATCCCCTGCTCCACCATCCTGCCCTTGTAGAGCACCCCAACCCATTCAGCCAGGATGTCCACGACGGCGAGGTCGTGGCTGATGAACAGGGCGGCGAAGCCCATCTCGAGCTGGATCTCGCGGAAAAGCTCCAGCACCTTGGCCTGGACCGACACGTCCAGGGCCGACGTCGGCTCGTCCGCGATCAGCAGCTTCGGCTTCAGGGCCAGGCCCCTGGCGAGCGACGCGCGCTGCCGCTGCCCGCCGGAAAGCTCGTGCGGGAAGCGCCTGGCGTAAGTCCGCGGCAGCTGGACTGATTCCAGCAGTTCCTCCACCTTCCTGGTGACCGCGCCGCCGGAGAGGTCAGTGTGGATGAGCAGCGGCTCGGCCACGCACTCGCCGATGGTCAGGTGCGGGTTGAAGGACGCGGCCGGGTCCTGGAACACGAAGCCGATGTCCTTGCGGTACGGCCGGAAGGTGCGCTCCCGGTAGTTGCGCATCTCGTAGCCGAGCACCTTCAGCGAACCGCCCGTGGTCCGGTTGAGCCCGGCGATGGCCCGGCCGATGGTGGTCTTGCCGGAGCCGGACTCCCCCACCAGGCCGAACACCTCGCCGGCGCTGATGGTGAACGAGACCTTGTCCACGGCACGGAAGGCCGGGCTGCCGAGGCGCCCCGGGTACTCGATTTCCAGGTCCGTGGCGCGGACCAGCACGTCCTTGTCCTGGAACGCCCGCTCCGTGAAGCCCTCCGAGGCGGAGTTGCGGCCCAGGTGCGGCACGGCGGCCAGGAGCTTTTGCGTGTACTCCTCCCGCGGCGCGTCAAAGAGCACCTGGGAGGGCGCCTCCTCCACCACGTCGCCCTGAAACATGACCACTACGCGGTCTGCCAGGTCGGCCACCACGCCCATGTTGTGGGTGATGAGCACGATGGAGGTGCCGAACTGGTCGCGCAGCTCCCGGAGCAGTTCCAGGATTTCGGCCTGGACGGTGACGTCGAGGGCGGTGGTGGGCTCGTCTGCCACGATCAGCCCCGGGTTCAGCGCCAGCGCGGCGGCAATGACCACGCGCTGCTTCTGCCCGCCGGAGAACTGGTGGGGGTAGTAGTCCACCCGTTTTTCGGGTTCGGGGATGCCCACCTTGCGCAGCGCGTCGATGGCCAGCCCGCGGGCTTCCTTGCGGCCCACCCGCCTGCCCTCGGGGCGGTGCGCGCGCAGGCCCTCGGCGATCTGCCAGCCCACCGTGTACACGGGGTTCAACGCCGTGGAGGGCTCCTGGAACACCATGGCCACGTCCCGGCCGCGGATCTGCCGCAGCTGGCGCGGGCTGACGCTGATGACGTCGTTGCCGCTGATCACCACGGCGCCGCTGCTCTGCGCCGTCTCCGGTAGCAGGCCCAGGATCGCCTTGGCCGTGACGGTCTTGCCGGAGCCGGATTCGCCCACAATGGCCACGATCTCCCCGGGTGCCACCGTGAAGGAGACATCCTTGACGGCAAACACGTCCCCGGCGTCCGTGGCAAAGGTAACCTTGAGGTCATCGACGTCCAGGACGGGCCGCAGCCCGTGCCCCTCGACGGGTGCCTGCTTGTCAAGGCGGCTCATGCGTCCACCAGCTCCTCATTCTTGGTAGGGCCGTTCTTTTTCTTCCCGGCTCGCTTGCGCCCGCGAAGCCTCGGGTCGTTGAGGTCGTTCATGGACTCTCCCAGCAGTGTCAGCCCCAGCACCGTCAGCACAATCGCGGCGCCGGGGAACACGCCGGTCCACCAGATGCCGGAGGCGGCGTCGGTCTGGGCATGGTTGAGGTCGTAGCCCCATTCCGCGGCGGACGACGGCTCGATGCCGAAGCCAAGGAATCCGAGCCCTGCCAGGGTCAGGATGGCTTCGGACGCGTTGAGCGTGAAGATCAGCGGCAGCGTCCGGGTGGCGTTCTTGTAGATGTGCCGGGCCATGATGCGCGCGCTGGAGGCGCCCACCACAATGGCGGATTCCACAAACGGCTCGGCCTTCAGCCGGATGGTCTCGGCCCGGATCACGCGGAAGTACTGCGGGATGAAGACGACGGTGATGGAGATCGCCGCGGAGAAGACGCCCGACCACAGGTTGGACTGGCCCTTGCTGATGGCGATCGACATGACCATGGCCAGCAGCAGCGTGGGGAACGCGTAGATGGCGTCCGCCACCACCACCAGGATCCTGTCCAGCCAGCCGCCAAGGTAGCCGGAGAGCAGGCCGAGGATCACGCCGATGAAGATGGACAGCGCCACGGCCACCACAATCACGAGGACCGCGGTCTGGGTCCCCCAGATGGTGCGGGAAAACACGTCGTAGCCCCCCGCCGTCGTGCCCCAGATGTGGGCGGCCGACGGCGGCGCCTGGGTGTCGTTGAAGCGCTGGGTTGCGCCGTAGGGGGAGATCAACGGTGCAAGCGCCGCGGTCAGGAGGAAGGCGGCCGTCAGTGCGATGCCGGCAATGAGCATGCCGCGCTGCAGCCCCACGCTCTTCCTCAGCTGGGAAATGACGGGCAGGCGGCTGAACAGGGACTTTTTGTTTTCCATGGCCTAGTACCTCACCCTCGGGTCGATCAGCGCGGCAACAACGTCCACGATGAAGTTGGTGACGGCCACTATCACGGCGAGCAGGGCCACGATGCCCTGGACGGCGACGAAGTCGCGGGCCGTGAGGTAGTGGGCCAGCTGGAAGCCCAGCCCCTTCCACTCGAAGGTGGTTTCGGTCAGGACCGCGCCGCCCAGGAGCAGGGCGATCTGCAGGCCCATGACCGTGATGATGGGGATCAGCGCCGGCTTGTAGGCGTGCTTGGTGAGCAGGCGGTACTCGCTGACGCCGCGGGACCGGCCGGCCTCCACGTAGTCCTTGCTGAGCGTGCCGATCACGTTGGTGCGCACCAGGCGCAGGAAGATGCCGGCGGTGAGGAGCCCGAGTGCGACGGCGGGGAGCACGGAGTGCTGGACGATGTCCCAGAACGCGTCCATGTTGCCGCTGCGCAGCGCGTCCAGCCAGTAGATTCCGGTGGGCGCCTGCAGTTCGGCCATGGCGATTTCGGTCGAGGTCCCGGCACGCCCCGCCACCGGGAACCAGCCCAGCCAGATGGAAAAGATGAGCTTGAGCAGCAGCCCGGCAAAGAACACCGGGGTGGCGTAAAAAGAGATGGCCAGGACGCGCAGGATGGCGTCCTGGTACTTGTCCCGCTTGGAGGCGGCCAGCATGCCGAGCGGAATGCCGATGGCCAGCGCCACGATCAGGGAGTTAATGGCCAGTTCCAGCGTGGCCGTGCCGTAGGTGGCGAGCATGTCGGAGATGGCCAGGTTGTCCGAGATGGTGCGGCCGAAGTTGCCGGTGGCAATCTGGCCCAGGTATTCAAAGTACTGGATGAAAATGGGACGGTCGTAGCCGGCCTCGTGGATGCGCTGTGCCAGTTGGTCCGGTGCGAGCCTGCCGCCCAGGGCCGCCGTGATGGGGTCGCCGGTCAGGCGCATCAGGAAGAAGACCATGGTGACGAGGATGAGGATGGTGGGGAAAATCAAGAAGAAGCGGACGAGCAGATATTTGCCCAGGCTGCCTCCGGCCTTGCTTTTCCGTTCGGGTGCCTGCGAGGCGGGTTCCGCCTCCGGCAGGTCAATCATTGCGGTCATGTGTGCCTGTTTCTATCGTGCAAAAGTATGGTGCGGTGTGGTGCCGTGCGAGAAGGCGGGGCTTCCGTTGGAGGCCCCGCCTTCTCGTTGCTTCACGTTCGATAAGTCCGGGGACCTACTTTGACAAAACGCCCAAACGGAACTTGAACGACGCATCAAGGGTGTCCTTGGTGCCCTTCACCTTCACGTTGGACACGGCCACCTGGGCTCCCTGCAGCAGCGGCAGCGTGGAGAGGTCCTTGGCCTCGTCCGTCTGGATCTGCTCGATGATCGAGGTGCGCTTTGCCTTGTCGTTGGTGACCAGCTGCTCGCTGATCAACTTTTGGATGGCGTCGTTGCTGTAATGGTTCTTCAGGAAGTTGTCCTGGCTGAAGAACGGCGTCAGGTAGTTGTCCGCGTCCGAGTAGTCCGGGAACCAGCCGAGCTGGTACAGCGGATAGGCGCCGCCGTTGGCGGTGCGCTGCTTTGAGTAGGACACCCACTCGGTGGACTGCAGGTTGACCTTGAACAGGCCGGTGGCTTCCAGCTGGGACTTGATGGCCGCGTACTCGTCGCCTGAGGAGGACCCGTAGTGGTCCGGGTTGTACTGCAGGTCCAGGGTGACCGGACCCGTCACGCCGGCGTCCGACAGGACCTTCTTCGCCTTGTCCACATCCGGTGCGCCGTTGCCGTCGCCGTAGTCCTTCTTCAGCGGCTCGATGGCGCCGGTGAATCCCTGCGGAACGAACGAGTACAGGGGAAGGTACGTGCCCTTGTATACCTGGTCGGCAATGGCCTTGCGGTCAATGCTGTCCGCCATGGCCTGGCGGACAGCGAGTGCCTTGGCTGCGTCCGGCGTGGCGGTCTTGGCGCCAAACGGCATGGTGTCGAAGTTGAAGACAATGTAGCGGATTTCCCCGCCGGGTCCGATGTCCACCCGAACCGTCTTGTCCGATTTCAGGCTGTCGATGTCGGTGGCCGTCAGGCTGCGCCAGGCGACGTCGATGTTGCCCTTTTGCACGTCCAGCTTCATGTTCGTGGAGTCGGCGTAGTACTTCAGGGTCACCGCGTCGGACTTGGCGGGGCCCAGCAGGCCCTGGTAGTCGGGGTTCTTCTTGAACGCGATGAGCTCGTTCTTCTTGTAGGTGTCAATGGAGTACTGGCCGGCGAAGGACTTGCCCTTGATGATGGTGTCGTCGTCGGTGACCTTGGTGGGGCTGAACACCGTGTCGTCCACGATGGGCCCGGCCGGGCTGGTCAGCACCTGCGGGAACGTCTGGTCGTTGCCGAGCTTGAGCTTGAACACGACGGTGGTGGCGTCCGGGGCGCTCACACTTTCCAGGTTTCCCAGGAGCGTCGCGGGCCCGTTGGCGTCATTGATCTTCAGCATCCGGTCGAAGGAGAACTTCACGTCCTTGGAGTCCAGCGCCGTGCCGTTGGCCCACTTCATGCCCGGCTTGAGCTTGACGGTGTATTCGGTGGGCGAGGTGAACGACGCCGAGACGGCCATGTCCGGCTTGGGGTCGGCACTGCCCGGAGACGAGTTAAGGAGGAAGGGGTAGATCTGGTTCATGACCATGAAAGACCCGTTGTCGTAGGACCCGGCCGGATCAAGGAAGGTGACCTTGTCCGTGGTTCCCACCACGATCGGACCGCCCGCGGCGCCGCCACCCTGGGTGCTGCCGCCCCCGCCGGCGGGGCCAGTGCATGCTGTCAAAGCCAGCAGGGAGACGCCGGCGACGGCGACCACCGACCGCAGTCCAAATTTATTCTTAGCCATCAGCAAACTTTCTGTAGTGCCTGCTCATGAAACAGGCCACACTACGTTGTGTGACCTGGCCCACGTGCCTTATGTTTACTTTCTACCAGACTTATGCCGTGGACCTTGCATGCACGGCAAAGTTGCAACCAGAAGGTTATTTCAGGGACGCCGCTTTGGGGCCGGGCGCAAACAGCGGGTTGCGCCCGAACCACCCGGCAAGGCGCGCATAGTTGTCCGCATTGAGCGGCACGCGCACCTCGTGGCCGATGGGCTTGTCCGGGCCGCGGTAGTCGGCCTTCATCACGCGCTGCGACCAGGCAAGGGACTGGTCAGCCAGCGCCGGGTCAAGGATCACGGGCACGCCGGTGGCCTTGGCCAGGTCCCAGGAATGCACGGTGAACTCGGCGATCTGCAGGCCGACCCTGCTGCGCAGGGGAGCTTCACCGCCGCCGGGCAGCGCCACCTGGCTGCTGAGGTCGGCCACGGCCCAGGCGCGCATGAGCATCGCGGCGCCGTCGGCAAACCTGGTGGACCAGTCCGCGCCCACGGTGGCATGGGCAGCCTGTGGATCAATGTTGTTGCCCCGCGCCATGACGGTGTAGTTGTGCAGGTCCTGGACCACCAGGTGATGCAGCAGGTCCTGGACCGTCCATTCGGCACATGGAGTGGGCCATTCGGCCTGGCTGGCGGAGATTGCCTGAATCACCTCCCCACACTGGTCCAGCGCTCGTTCGAGCAGTTGCAGAGGGTTCGGGATTAAATGCGGGGGCATGGCGGCTACCTTCCGTGAGCAAAGTCACCTTCTACGGAAGCTTACGCCAGCTTGGGGTCATGCGGGTCCTACGGCAGCTCCGGGCGCGCCAGCGAGCGGGCCGAATCAATCGTCGCCTGGCCCAGCACGCGGGTGCCCTGGTACAGGACCACGGTCTGCCCGGGTGCCACGCCGCGCAGCGGCTCGCCCAGGGTGACGGTCAGGGACTGGCGGGAAACGCCGTCGTCCATGACCTCGGTGACACGGGCATGGGCGGGCACGGGGTCGCCGTGGGCGCGGACCTGGGCGTGGCAGTCAAACTCCCCGCCAGTGGCCACCTCGGCGATGGGCAGCCCGGCCCAGGAGACCTTGATCCCCTTGAGCTCGTCGATGGCCAGCAGCGCGTGCGGGCCGACCACGACCTTGTTTTCCTTGGGCCGGATTTCCAGCACAAAGCGCGGCTTGCCGTCGGCGGCGGGGGTGCCCAGCTTCAGGCCGCGGCGCTGGCCCACCGTGAACTGGTTGGCGCCGCCGTGGCCGCCCACCGTGGTGCCGGTCTCGTCGACGATGTCGCCCGGGGTCATCTGGATCTTCTCGGCCAGCCAGCCGGCGGTGTCCCCGTCGGAGATGAAGCAGATGTCGTGGCTGTCCGGCTTCTTGGCCACCGACAGGCCGCGGCGCTCGGCCTCGGCGCGCACCTCGGCCTTGGACGGGGTGTCCGCCAGCGGGAACATGGAGTGCTTGAGCTGCTCATGCGTCAGCACGCCGAGCACGTAGCTCTGGTCCTTGGCCCAGTCGGCGGCGCGGTGCAGCTCCGGGTTGCCGTCCGCGTCCGTGATGACCTTGGCGTAGTGGCCGGTGCAGACGGCGTCGAAGCCGAGCGCGATGGCCTTTTCCAGCAGCGCGGCGAACTTGATGCGCTCGTTGCAGCGCATGCACGGGTTGGGGGTGCGGCCGGCGGCGTATTCGTCGATGAAGTCCTGGACCACGTCCTCCTTGAACCGCTCGGAGAAGTCCCAGACGTAGTACGGGATGCCGAGCAGGTCGCAGGCGCGCCAGGCGTCGTTGGAGTCCTCCACGGTGCAGCAGCCGCGGCTGCCCGTGCGGAGGGTGCCCGGCATCCGGGAGAGCGCCAGGTGGACGCCGACGACGTCGTGCCCGGCCTCGACAGCGCGGGCGGCGGCGACGGCGGAGTCAACCCCGCCACTCATGGCGGCCAATACTCGCATTACGTACCTTTCACAGTTCTTGGATCCCGACCGGTCTTGGGTCTCGACAAGCTCGACCACCGGCGAACAAGCTCAACCACCGGCTTGGTTTCGACAAGCTGGATCTCGACAAGCTCGATCACCGGATTGTGCTCGCCGTTTGGATCGACGATTGATGCCCCGCCATGCCTGCCTGTTTTGCGCGTGCGTGGGCCTGCGGCAGCGCGGCCACAAAGGCGTCAACGTCCGCCGGGGTCGATGTATGCCCGAGGCTGAAGCGTTGTGCGCCACGTGCCGTGTCCTCGTCCAGGCCCATGGCCAGCAGGACGTGGGAGGGCCGCGGGACGCCCGCCGTGCAGGCGGAGCCGGTGGAGGACTCGATGCCGGCCATGTCCAGCAGGAACAGCAGGGAGTCGCCCTCGCAGCCGGGGAAGGTGAAGTGCGCGTTGCCGGGGAGCCTGCCGGAGGGGTTGACGGCGGGATCCGTGCCGCGCAGCACCGCCTCCGGCACAGCCGAACGGACGGCCGCGATGATCGCGTCCCGCAGCCCGGCGATCCGCGCGCTTTCCGCTGCCAAGTTTTCGGTGACGTCCTGCGCGGCGGCGGCAAACGCCGCGATGCCGGCGGTGTCCAGGGTGCCCGAGCGGACGCTGCGCTCCTGCCCGCCGCCGTGCTGGACGGGGGTCAGCGTGACGGCGCGGCCCAGCAGCAGCGCCCCGACGCCCACGGGTCCGCCGATCTTGTGCCCGCTGATGGACATGGCCGCCAGTCCTGACGCCTTGAAGTTCAGCGGCACGGAGCCGAAGGCCTGCACGGCGTCGGAATGGACGGGGATGCCGTGGGGGGCTGCGAGCGCAACGACGTCGGCGATGGGCTGGATGGTGCCCACCTCGTTGTTGGCCCACATGCAGGTGACCAGCGCCACGGAGTCGGCCCCGCCGTCGTCCAGTTCCCTTTTGAGGGCTTCCAGGTCAAGGGTCCCGGTTTCATCGACGGGCAGCCAGACGGCCTCGGCACCTTCACTCGTTGCCAGCCATTCCACGGTGTCCTGCACGGCGGCGTGTTCGACGGCGGAGACCAGGATGCGGGTCCGGCGCGGATCGGCGTCGCGGCGGGACCAGAACAGGCCCTTGACGGCCAGGTTGTCCGCCTCGGTGCCGCCCGAGGTAAAGATGACCTCGGTGGGGTGCGCGCCGGCGGCCTTGGCAAGGATTTCGCGCGACTGTTCGACGGTGGCGCGGGCGCGCCGTCCCGCGCCGTGCAGCGAGGAGGGGTTGCCGCTGCGGCTGATGATGTTGGTAAGTGCGGCGAGGGCCGGGGCCGAAATGGGCGTGGTCGCCGCGTGGTCTAGATACACGGGCACCGGACAATTCTACGGCATCCGCCCGGCGGCCCCCTTTACGGAGCAAACATTCGACGTCAACATGGTCGTCCATCTGTCAAGGTTGTCAAGGTCTGCCGCTGATGGCAGGATCGCAGGTGTTCGACATCACACACCAATCCTTTGGGGGATTAAAACCATGAAGACAGCATTATTCCGCCGAACGACGGCGGCCGCCTTTTGCGCGGTTGCGGTCGCCGCGTCCACCCTGCTCAGCGGCAGCGCCATGGCGGCGCCGCCCGGCCAGCAGTCCACGCCCATCAACTTTCCCGCAGCCGACGGCGAGCTCATGAGCTACGTGGTCAATGCCAAGGCCGCCAACGCCAACAAGACCAAGGACGTGGTGCTGGCCATTGAAGCCGCCGGCGGCGTCGCCGTCCAGCAGTGGCCGGAGATCGGCGTCGTCGTTGTCCAGTCAGAGCGCGCCAGCTTCCGCGCGGACGTCCTCAAGTACGGAAAGTCCTCCGTGGAATCCGTGGGCGCCACCCGCACCATCGCGGTGGCCGAGGGCACCCCGGACGGCATTTCGACGCCGTGGCAGAAGGCGCCCCAGCTGCGCAGCAAGCAGCTGGCCAACTCGGACCTCCTTTATGGCGATGCCACGTTCGACGGCGTTGCCCTGGATCCCCGGGAAACCGAGCAGTGGAACCTGACCCAGATCAAGGCGGACCAGGCCCACCAGCTCACCGACGGGTCACGTAAGGTCCTGGTCGGCGTCCTGGACAGCGGGATCGACCCGAACCACCCCGACCTCAAGGCCAACATCGACGTGGCCAACTCCGTGAACTGCACCGACGCCGGACGTCCGGACACCTCCCCGACGGGCTGGAACCCCACCACGTCCTACCACGGCACCCACGTGGCGGGCATCATTGGCGCCGCCCGCAACGGCGTGGGCATCGTCGGCGTGGCACCCAACGTGCGCATGGCCTCCGTCAAGGTGGTCAACGACGCCGGTTCGATCTATCCCGAATACGCCATCTGCGGCTTCATGTGGGCCGGCATGAAGGGCATGGATGTCACGAACAACAGCTACTACATTGACCCCGTGCAGTTCTGGTGCGACGACCAGCCGGACCAGCTGGCCGTGCGCACCGCCGTCGAACGCGCCGTCAACTGGTCCACGGACAAGGGCGTGGTGCACGCTGCAGCCGCCGGCAACGCCTCCTACGACCTGGCCAACAAGACCACCGACAACGTCAGCCCGAACGACGCCACCGGGATTGAGCGCCAGATCAACAACGGGTGCAAGGACATGCCCACGGAGCTGGACGGGGTGGTGACCGTGGCCTCCACGGACCAGGCCGGCAAGCTGTCGTCCTTCTCCAACCGCGGCCTGAACGTGATTGACGTGGCAGCACCCGGTTCACGGATCCTGTCCACGCTGCCCAACAACAGCTACGGCCTGCTGAGCGGCACGTCCATGGCTTCGCCCCACGTGGCAGGCGTGCTCGCCCTGATGAAGTCCGAGCACCCCGGCTGGAAGCCGAAGCAGCTGATCTCGCAACTGCAAAAGCAGGCCGAGGACCACATCTGCATGCCGTCCGCGACGCCGGCCGGCTCCAGCTGTGTTGGCACGCTGCGTGACAACAGCTACTACGGCGAGGGCATCACCGACGCCCTCCAGGCCGTCCTGTAGGACCCGGGCAAGCAAATTCCAGCGGCCGCCGTGCCCCGGCGGCCGCTGGAATTGCTTAAACTGCGATTTGCAGTGGTCTGGCCCGATGGGCGGCACGGTCAGTGGCTTCCCGCCCGGTTGATGGTGTCCGCCTTCCAGTCCAGCCGGGTGCCGGGTGAGACGTCCAACGCCTCCAGCTCCGGTGAATTGACGACGGCGGAAATCGCCTCCGCCGTCCCGCCCACCAGGGTGGAATCAAAGTCGATCTCCGTTGCCACGCACCAGGCGTGGTCGGCGGGCCAGGCCAGGTTTGGTGATTGGGAGTCGGCGCCGGGGTAGGCAGCCGTCCATGGCGGCGTGGCCAGGTTGTGGGCAGTGCCGCGGAACACCAGATACTCACGGAATCCGCCGGCGACGTCGAGCGTCTGGCCCGCAGCGGCCGGGGCCGGGGCTTGACTCAACCGGGCGTGCTCCATGGCCTGCCCCCATGCCTGCTGCAGGAGTGCAAGGTTGTCGCTGTCAATCCCCTGGCCGCCGCCAGGGAAGGACGCGCCTGGACTGCTGCCTTCGACGAGTGACACACTCACGCTGCTGCCTCCGTTGAGCCAGCCCCAGCCATTCCAGACGGCCAGGAAGACCTCCCCGGGTGTTCCTGTGAGCCCGGACAGGATTCCGGCCAGGGTGCACAGCTGGCCGCCGTCAAGTTCACCCTCCCGGGGAGGGGCGAGCAACCGTCCCTCGAGCATTGCTCCTTCGCCGACACCCGTCCCGGCAATTGTCGCGAACTGAACCGCCGGGTGGATCGCCTTGCCGTTGGCCGCAGCCACATCGGCCCACCGCCGCGGCTCACCCGGGTAGTTGTCCACGCGATGCAAAATTCGCGCATGGGCTTCGAAGCACTCGGGAACCGTGCCTGCCACGGTGGATCCCAGCGTCGCCCTTCGTCCGCGTGAGTGATAGGGGGCCAAGGCGTCGGCGATCCACTGGCCCGGGCTGCTTCCCACTAGCTCCATGGCCCCAGACTACGTGCCGGGCACGGCTCATTCACCCGGGTCCGGGTCTCGGCTCGACCACCGGGGCCGCCCGCCCGCCGGTCCCAGTCACCGGACGGGCACGATCCTGGCGCAGCAGTGGGACAGCTCGGCGTCCGGCTCAATGCTGTGGTTCCCGTCCCCGCAGCCCACCAGGATGCCGTTGAGCAGCGAGCCGTTGAGCTGGCACACCACGCCGGTGTGTTCCTGGGAGAGCTTGTGGAACGGGCAGTTGGCCATGATGGTCCCGCCCGCGCCGTCGGGCTGTGGGTCGTAGCCGGTGTCGGCAAGCAGCTGGTGGATGGTGCCGGCGTCGGCACCCAGGCGTTTTCCGGCGTCGAACGCCACCTCGGCGAGGGCGTCCCCAACATCCACCGAGGAGTCGATGGAGCGCTGGACGGCCGCGGCGAGCAGTTCGGCGGCGAGGTCATAGTGCCGGGCGGGAACGGAGGCCGCCACCTCGCCCACGGCCACCGTATACAACTTGGTGGGCCGTCCGGATCCGGGTCCCGTGCGGTCCCCCACCTTGCGGAATTCCACCAGCAGCAGGCCGTCCGCCGCGAGCCGGTCCAGCTGCGCCCTGATGGTGCTCCTGGGCAGCCCGAGCGCCTCCGCGCAGTCGTCCCGGCTCAGGGCGTGCGGGCTCCCGCGCAGCAGCTCGAACAGCCTCTTGCGGACCGGATCGCCGAGGGACGCCACGGCAGTGAGCCGCTCCGCCTCGCTCAGGGACGCCTGCTGCTGGGTTGGATTCATGACTGCTTGCCTTCAATATCGCTGGTAAAGGATGTTGCTTTGTTTCATTCTTACTTGACGCTTCGAGTCTGCGCTTCTAAAGTCAAGAATACAAGCTTTAGAAAGGAAGAGCACATGTCGATCTCAAGTGCCACCCTCCCCGAGCTCCTCGCCTTTGAGGACCCCGCGCTGGACGTCCCCGCGGCCATTGACCTTCCGGCCGCACAAGCTGCCATTGCCGCCTTCCTGCGCGCCCTGGGCCGCGACGTCAACGACCCCCATCTTCTGGACACGCCCCGGCGTGTCGCGGCCGCCTACGCGGAAATGCTCACGCCCCGCCAGACCAACTGGACCACGTTCCCCAACGATGAAGGCTACGCCGGCCTGGTCCTGGTCAAGGACATCCCCTTCCACTCGCTGTGCCAGCACCACCTGCTGCCCTTCC